>JBGSPU010000011.1:0-30468 GCA_041738415.1 Bythopirellula sp. | reverse complement strand
TTGATGGACTGGATCCTGCAGGCCGAAGCCTCCGGGATCAAGATGCTTAAATCCTTCGCGAAGACCCTACGCTTCCACGCTCGGGGAATCCTCGCCTACTACGACTACCCCATTTCCACCGGGCCTCTCGAAGGAACCAACGACAAGATCAAGACCATGAAACGACAAGCCTACGGATTCCGCGACCCAGAATTCCTACGACTCAAGATCTATGCCATTCACCAGACAAAGTACGCTTTAGTCGGATGAACCTGAAAAAAGCTCGTTGTACGTCACAAGCGTGAAGCGAACGTGGCCGACTCCTGCGCGCCGGTGCAGATCAGGCCCTCCAAAGGGACTAGCAGCAAAGCGAGTCAACCCTTGAAGGTTTGGGTCGTACGTGTTTGGGAGATCGATCCGCCCGAGGGTCAAGAACGTCTGGAGTGGATATTGCTCACGAACGAACCGGTTACTAGCTTCACTGCTGCTTACCGCGTAGTAGAGTGGTATGAGTGCCGCTGGATCATTGAGGTGATCAACAGCCTCTTTGTCAACAATCAGGCTCAAACGGGCTCGGCCATCCGCTCCACCGGCATCTCCACGAATCCGGCCACGACCGTGATCTCGGGTACTCTCTTTGCTGACAATGACAACACGATTGCTGCAGATGTGCGGCACCTGTTCCATGATGGGGCAGGGAGCATCACCAGTTGGGGTAACAATCTTTCTGATCAAGCAGGCTATGGGCCAGCAGGAGCGCCGAATCTCAACCAGACCAACGACCACGTCGACACGAACGGCCCCGACCACGTCGTCACCAGCATGGCCGACACGTTCGACCACGCCGACGACAACAGGACCCTCTCGCTCCGCGAAGCGATTGATCTGGCCAATCTGGACGAGGACACACTGGAAGAAATCTGGGCACCCGCCTGGAATTTTGTGCTCACCCGGGATCGGGGCACCCATCCGACCGACACGAATGTCGGCTATGGCGACCTCGACATCAGCGACAAGCTCATCGTGCGCGGCATCTCCACAGGAACTCCGGAGACCTCAACAAGACGGCAATGGCGATTAGGCGTCATTGACAAACAGTTCGAACTGCTCGGCGATTACGATGAAAACGGCCTGGCTTTTGAGGATGTCGATGGGAGAGACTACTTGATCTACCAGCAGACCTTCGGCTCGACTACCGACTTGCGGGCCGACGGCAACGATGACGGCATTATTAATGGGCTTGATGGAGCGATTGGGTCAGAAAATTACGGCAATACCTTCCAGCTTTTCGACGTGCTGCTGGTCTAGCAATGCTTCGGACTTTTTTGCCTGGGCCACCAACTCAGGCCGCCAGCAGATCGCCGCGCGTGCCGAAGAGGGCATCATGAATGGCGGCGGCGATCTCGGCCGACGCGTTGGGGCGAGCCATGCTGCGCATGTTGGCCGCCATCGTTTTGCGTAAGTTTTCATCGATCAACAGTGGCGTGATTTCTCGCGCTAATGCCTTGTCGAGCGATCCGGCCTGAGAGCTTTCGTCGACTAAGCGGCAGGTTTTGGCCGCTACGTAGACCTTGGCGTTGGCCAGTTGCTGATCATCTCGAGCGTGGACGTAAGGCACCAACACCGCGGGAACACCAGCCAGGGCTAACTCAGCCAAGGTGGTCCCCCCCGAGCGGCAAACCGCGAGATCGCTGGCGAATAACACGGAAGCAATTTCATCGATATAGGTAACGGCCAGTGCCTCGATGCCGACCTTTTGATAGCGGCCTTCCGTTTCCTGAAGTTGACCTTCACCCGTTTGATGCACGATCTGCCAGCCAACCAGGCACTCCTTGAGCTGCGCCAGCGCAAACGGCATAGACTCATTGAGCGATCGTGCTCCCCCGGCTCCCCCTAGAATGACCATCCGTTTCTGGCCAGCCTTTCCAAGTCGGCCGAAAGCAACGGTGTGAGTCTCTGGATTTTGTGCATGAGCGGCAGAAAGCTTTTGATACATGTGGTCGAAAGCCGGTCGGGCAGGGTTCCCAGTTACCTTGACCGGTGCCTGAATGTGTAGGTGGGGGCGCACCTCATCAAAGGCGGCACAAACCATCGACGCGGCCCGCGAAAGCCAACGGGTGGTGCGACTCGGCAGGGCGTTTTGCTCGAGCAGGATGAAAGGGATACCCTTCTCAGCCGCAGCACGTACAACGGAGGTGCTGGTATGGCCTCCCAAGCCTACCACAAGTGAAACGCGTTGTTCCCGCAAGGTCCACTTGGCGGTGCAGTACCCGGCCAGATTGTCGGTGACAAATCGCAATGCTTGCAGTGGGTTCTGCGGCAACGGCTTCGAAGGGATCGTCAGGTATTGGTAGCCTGCCGACTTGACGGCATGCCGCTCGCGACACTTTCCAGGTCCAGCAAAGGTAATCTTTGCTTGAGGCATGAGCTCTGCTACCTGAGCCGCCACCGCAATGCCAGGAAACAGTTGTCCCGGGGCACCTCCACCAGCAAATAGGACATGGGGAGAAACGGCCATAGTCGCAAGACCCTGAGGCGAGGTGGTAAATGAGCAAGGGACAACAACAGAAAAATCCGCTGAGCAGCCGGGGCAACGCAAGCGTTACCCCGGCGCTCAGACCTAAGCTTCATCGTGAAGCACCTGTCAGGCAACTGACCCAGAAGCTGCCCAAGACAGGTTAATATGCTCCGACCCCAGGGAGGGCAGTTTGTCAAACCCCGCAATCCAACAAACTAACGATGAAGCTTCAACATGATCGCATAATTTTCGAGTAGTGACCTTTCAGGCGGCAATAGGTAGGGCACTGGAAGCACGACGGTCCAGGAGATCAACCAACTGATCACAAGCGTGCTGCTCTGCCCCGAGCAGCAACACGATGTCGCCAGGCAACAATCGGTTCGCGAGCAACTCACATGCTGCCCGGCTATCTTGACATACCACTACATTCGCCAAATCGAGGCCCGAGTCTCGTGCGCCGATCGCAACTTCGCGACCCGAAGAACCACAACTGATGACGATCGTTCCACAACCCTCGGCAACGATGGCCTGTCCAAGTTGGCGACCTGCTGAAAGTCGTGACGTATCACACATTACGACACGTCGACCGGTTGCTCTGAATCCTCGCAGTAGTTCCAAAGCTTCGGTCATCCCCAGGTGGGTGAAATTGCTGGCACAAATCAGGGAAACACCCTGTGCGACTCGCACTTCCATTGCCTCGCGCGGAATACGTAGGTGGGTGACTTTGCTGGGGCGTGCTGATTCTAACATGAGAGTGTCGGTCCATTCCATGTGGTTCGGAGTTCCTATAACATCAAGCAGTGAATTCGATCCGGCTCAATTCGTTTTCATGCAACTTTTTTCCAGGCAACTGTTTTTCAGGCAACTAAGTTCTTCAGGCAACCAAGCGAAGCGGTGCGTGCTCGGCACGGGCGTATAACAGTTTTCGGGTTGTGGCGGCATCACCTTGTTCGGAACTCTTAGCAAACGAACCGTAGGCTCGCTGGGGTTCCCAGCGACTTCCCGCAATCACCACGACATCACCAGGCTGAGCGACTGACAATGCACAAGCAATAGCTCTGCGACGATCGTCGACAACTTCCACTCGGGCTCGCTGGTGACTATCTCCCACAGTCAGTTCTTCGACAGGGAATGGCCGTGCAACGATTGCGACATCCGCTAGTCGAGTCACAATATGGGCAACTGCAAGTTGCTCAGAGTACGTCGCATTTCGGGGGTCACCCAGAACACAAATCACTCGGCCAGTACTCAAATGTCGTGCGGAACGCAGGCTTGCCCGCAGCGACTCCGCCGTATCTGCCGCATCCACAAACACAGGAAATCCTTGTCCGCAGTCTATGCGTTCCATCCGGCCTGGCAAATTCTCGACCGCTTCAATCCCGGCGGCAATCGTTTGCAAATCGATTCCATACGAAAGGGCGATCGTCGCCGCTGCCAGGCAGTTCGATAGGTGGTGCTCACCGATCATCGTGGTTCGGATTGCGGCAGACTGATTACCAGCCGAGATCGTAAACTCCTGCTCGTTGCTGTACTCAGCAATCAGCTCTCCTGTGACTTCCGCCTGGCCTTTGGTGCCAAAGGTCAATGCAGGGCCTTCAAGCTGGGTAAGCCATTTGATGCTCACGGGGTCGTCAGCATTGAGCGTGACCATGCCTGTCGGTGCCAGATACTTGAAAATGCTTCTCTTTAGATTGCGATAGCTTTGCACCGAATTGTGCAAATCCAGATGGGCATCGGATACATTTGTGATACACACGCTGTCAAATTCGATGCCAGCAAACGAAGCGTGACTCAAGGCTTCACTGGTTACCTCGACGAAGGCGTGCGTACAGCCGACGGCAACCATGCGTTCCAGGCGCACAGCCAACTCAGGTGCCGCGGGGACCTCGATTCCCACAGAGTGCGACATACCATCGTAACAACCAAGTCCGCTGATTTTTCCACAGTGCTTGCCGGCCATGGCAAAAATGGAATCCAACAGTGCGATGACGGTCGACTTGCCATGGGTCCCTGTTACGGCGACGACGGCAATCGATTGGCTGGGGAGGCTAGCGAGTGCCTGGCACAGCTTGCCGTAAGCAACGCGGCTGTCACTGACAAGATAGGTGGGGATGTCGAAAACCGGCACCGGCTCTTCGCAGATCACCGCGATTGCTCCACGAGCAACTGCTTCGTGGACACAGAGATGGCCGTTTTCTTCGTCGCTAGCCAGTTCAGGCAGCGCGATGAAGACATCCCCCGGCTGAACCTGCTGCCAATGACTCGTGCAGGAAGTGGCGAGAACATTGCCGGACCCTGTGCGGGTCGCATCGGACAGCAATCGGTTCAAATCGACGCTGCCGCTTTCGCTGATGGTATTCAATCTTGTCGCGTGCATCCTAACAGGCCTCCTTGCCTGGGAGCCGACACCACTGCCATTGCGGGGGCGGGGTGTCTGCCCTGACGAGCTCGCCGCGAAGAAATCCATTCCTTCGCGAGTACCTTGGCTAACTGCGATTCCTCGCCGGCGAGCGCTCCTGGGTGAGTTCTCCTGCCAAGGCCCTGCGGATTGTGTCGATTTGCCAAGTCCTGTCAAGGCGACTTCCAGACTCACGAGCCAAAGCTGCTATCGTTGGGTCCTGGCTGTGATTTTCTCGTAATTTCTTGGCAGAATCCCGCTAGACAGCCCTCCCTTAGCAGACCGACAATAGAAATCACGTTTCTCCAGCTAGCAGGCTGTTTTATCTTACCCGCTCAGGCGGGAAGCGCGATGGTTTGGGATAAAGTGCTGGGTTCCCGCCTGCGCGGGAATGACGTGTCAGTTCCATCAATAGAAATATAAAAGTACGACAGTGGCCGAAGAAAATTTTGATATCTCGACTCTAGCAGCCTACCTGCACATGCTGCCGGCCCAAGTCATTCGACTTGCCGAACGCGGAAAGATCCCTGCCCGGCGGGTAGGTGGCGATTGGCGATTCTCTGCTCACGAGGTGCATCTCTGGTTGGAAGATCGCATTGGCCTCTCCGGCGATACGGAACTGGCTCAGATGGAAACTAATCTGGAGCGCACTGACAAGCAAGTGGATGGCGAGATCTCGATCGCCGCTTTGTTGCCCGTCGAAGCGATTGCTTTGCCGCTCGCGGCTCGCACTCGAGCGAGTGTTATCTCGGCCATGGCCGAGCTGGCCTGCAACACGGGACTTCTCTGGGATCCCACGAAAATGGCCGAAGCCGTCGCCGCACGGGAGGACATGCACCCCACCGCCCTGGATATCGGAGTGGCACTGCTGCATCCGCGCCGCCCCCAGTCGTCGATACTTGGTGGTTCCGTCCTGGCGCTCGGGATTACCAGCCAGGGTATTCCCTTTGGGGGAGTCAGTGGTTTGACCGATGTGTTTTTCCTCATCTGTGCCACCAATGACCACGAGCACTTGCGAATTCTGGCCCGACTGAGTCGCATGATCAACGAAGCCAGTTGGTTAACCGAGTTGCGAGATGCTGCGGATTCGAAAGTCGCCCACCAGTTGATAGCTGCGCGAGACGCCTCGCTCAATGCCTGATTCGCACACTGCAGATAATGGCTGAAACGGAAAACCATTGAATAGCCACGGATTGACCCAGTTCGAACACGGATATGCACCCGACTTCCATTTTTTCCGTGTCTCATCCGTTGCCCCTCCGTGGCCAAAAGACTCTCTACCCTATCAAGGACCTTATGATTTTATCGTCCTCACAAGAAACTCCTAGATGCGAAACTGCGGTTGACGTATTGCTCGCAGGGCCGTGGAATGTTGGTGAGTTTGCCGATTTATTGTCTTCGCTATCCGTGAGTCACGGTTGGCAGCGAGCCAGCAATTGTGGGGAGGTTGCAGCGCTACTTGCCGAAACCAAATTCGCTCCAGAACTGATCCTGCTCGCAGACCCCTTGCCTGGTACCCACCCTCAAAGTGATGTCGAACTGCTTCGACAGGCTGCCCCGCTGGCACGACTGGTCGTGGTGGCAGGAACCTGGTGTGAAGGGGAATTGAGAACCGGCACGCCGCTGACCGGGGTCTTGCGTCTCTATTGGTATGAGCTGCCAGGCTGGTGGGCGTCGGCAATGAACATGGTTCAGCAGGGTGCGTGCCCACCGTGGTCGCAACCCTTCGAAGGCCCGGCGGCGGGTCGCACCTTGGACGGAAGCCAAATGGCCCATTCTGGGATCATCGCCATCGACTGCAAGCTGATCTCCACATGGGAGGCACTCTCCGCTGCGCTGAAAAACTTTGGAGCAGACTGCCACTGGACCCGACGCGGGGAACTCGGTCAGCTTCCCTCGCACGTAGCTGCTGGAATTTGGGACGGCGGCCAGTTGGAACCTCTTGAGGTCGAGCGGCTCACCAAGTTTGCTCAAGCGATCCGCGAGTGCGGTGGAGTTGTCATTGCACTTTTGGATTTTCCGCGCCGGGAACATCTGGATCTTGTCCGCGAAGCGGGATGTCATGCCGTGCTCGGAAAGCCCTACGTCGTGGATGAGCTGGTCAGTCGCATAGCCGCTCTCCGCTAGTCACCAATCCTCCAGACCCGTCCGCATAATCTCACGCCGCCACTCTGCTTCATGGACGGGCCAGCAGCGAATATCCGTCAATCCTTCCGGCAAATCTGCCAGTTCCCATCGACTCGCTTGACCCCGCACGTGTGCCCACTGCCAGGTGCTCTTCTCCGCGGCGGTCACCGGCGGGGGCCTGCGCAGCACATTGCTCCGGCGCCAGATGAGTTTCCCTTCGTCAAAAAGGGATACGATCACTGGTGGCCGCATCTGCAGCATCCGGCGTGAGATCAGCTCATGACTCACGGTTGAGTAAAGCTGTTTCAATTCGAGCAAATCCCAATTGAGCGCTATTCCATCGGCTCCGAACCAATCGGCCGGGAGCAACAAGGCACCTGCCAATTGGTTCGCCATCTGCTCGCGTGCCGCTGGCAGGATCTCCGTGAGAGACACCCCAAGCATCGTGAAAACCCGCAGCGCGGCAAACTCGCCAACTTCATGCGCAACGGCCCACTGTTTGCGCTCCGCTCGTTGTTCTTCGGCCAGAAGAATCGTTCCTCGACCTGCGCCTCGATGAGAGGACAACCGGATAAATCTCGCGCGCACTTCCGACTGGCCATCCTGGGCAATGGTCAATCCCAAGCTCCGGGCCAGGTGAAACGCATCGACCGGTGACCCTTCGATCCCCGCCTCAGCCAGAAGTTCTCGGGCACAGTCTTCGACTGCGGCTTGCAGTTGTTCAGCATGGAAGTCGAGTAACATGGAAGCTGCCTCTTGCGAATAGTGTACATAAGTACCTTACCACAAGAATAGCGCATTGCAAGCACTTTCTTTGACGCGGCGAATGAATTGAGCGATCGGGAGGATTCGGGTGCAGGAGCGCTAATCTGGCACCGCGCTGTCAGGAACCGGCGGCTAGTGCCACAACCGTGAAATTCCGTTCCATGCGCGTGAATTGTACCGAAACCACCTACACCCCTGGTTCGCGCTCCGCTCTCGCGTCGCGGCTAAACGTGAATGCGCGTTGCGGCTAAATGGGGTCGCGCGTCGAATGCGCGGCGCATCATCGAACAGGCGGAAACATCAGTGGTGAATTCCCCACCGGCACCGAAGCCGTCTCCGCGGGGAAATTCTGCGGTTGCGGGATCATCGGTTGCGCGCCTGTCGAAGGATAGTGGGCAGTCGACGATTGCGTCGGTGGAAACATCGGAGTCGGCAGAATATGGTCGTTCGATGCGGCCACCTGGCCCGCTGGCGCTGGCATCGAGATTTGAATCCCGTGACTGGAGCCAGAGTTTTGCTGGGCAGTTTGTTGAGCCGAAGCGCCGTTCAAACTCGCCAGCAGCGACTTGGCAACGTTCAACTGCGGGTTCTCTACCAAGGCGATGTTTAGATAAGAAACCGCCTCGGCCGAGCGACCTCGCTGTTGAAGCAGGACAGCCATGTTGTAGTTCGCAACGGCAGGTTCATAGACCGCCTTCAGATGCTTTGCTGCCAGATCGAGCCGATTCTTCTCGATCCAAACTTTGGCGATGTTATTGCGATAAAGTTCTTTGTCAGGACTCATCCGCACGGCCTTATCCAAGAGCTGCAAGCTGGTATCTAATTGGCCACTGCGGGCGTGACAAAGGGCCAGGTCATTGAGCGGTTTGGCATCGTCGGGATTCTCATTCACCGCTTGCTGATAGATTTGCAGGGCTGTTTGCAAGTTTCCTTCACGGTCTTCCAATCGTGCTAGCCCTAACAGGCACTCGGTATTCTTCGGCTCCAGTGTTAGTGCCTTTTGGTAGAGTGATCTGGCTTGATCCGGGTGCCCCCCTTGGTCGCTCAGTTGAGCCATCGACACATACAATGCTGCAGAAGGTGGACCACTGGCGAATTGCAAGGCGATGGGATCGCTCTTGATGTTAGGCGTCGAGGCCGGTTTTTTGAGACTTTTCGAAGTTAACGGAGCAGTGATTTTCTGCGTCCAGCTCGTCTGCGCCACAGGGGCAGCCATCGTGCCGTTGCTGTTTGCAGCCGGTGATTGTTTGGCTCCAGGAAATCCCGGAGTTGAACATCCAGTCAGCAGACTGATCAACATCCAGCTAACATAATTCCTCGATCGCATGACTCCACCCTCCCTGGTGAAAGTGTTCGACCCAATTCGATAAGAATTCGCAATAAGTTTGGGGTCGCTTTATTGACTAGGTGCCGAGCCATTTCGCCGGCTGATGCAAGTTCTCTCGAAATCGGTTCCTCAAGCTACGACGTACCGCGCCAAATAATCACTGAGTCGATGCCGAACTACCTGATCCACTAACCGCTGGCAGGATAGGGGCAGGCTGATTCGTTTGAAAACCTACAAATACGCTGTCGACCGCGCTGGCAGGATGACCTTCCGACACAATATGGGTATCGTTGACCGTGACCGGTTCGGTCACTGAGCTTTGATTTGCAGCCCAGCTATGCACTGCTGCAATTCGGCTCGCAGTCGTCGACTCATCTTCTCCACGTTGCACGTAGAGGATTCGCTGCTCTTGCGGAGCTTGGGTGAGCACCCACTTGGCCTTCAACTTGCCAGCTTTAGTCAGTTCGTTTGTGCCTTCCTCGAAATGGTAGTCCCCGAGCAGATTTTGTCTTCGCCACCCATTGGCGATCATCACCGAATAGGCACTGTTCACGGCGTCCCGAGCAGGTGGAACATAGAACCGAGGCCAGTTTACGTTGGCATGATAACCCGAGCCATACATCTGACCGACAGTAGCGCCTTGGCAATTGCTGCACTGGGCTTGTACGCTCGTCACGGAAACGGCCAGTGAGAGTCCGATCGCGAATATACCTAGCAATTTCATCGTCAGGGTCCAACGTGTTGTGCGAGGGGTAAACACCAGTCTCGTGGTGAAACAAGTGGTGTGGAGTTGCCAGCTAGCCCTGGGTGGTTACCGAGTGGATCGGCGGACCTCAGGGCAGTCGGCACCGCAGCCTTTGCGGCACCCATCGTCACTATCGACCCAGACAGGCGAGAAGCTGCGGAACTTCTGTTGGAACCGGAATTTTTTACCAGGCTTGCCTATTGTGCTTGGCAAATGGGCCTATTGTGGGTTCATCGAGGGGAAAAGCTCGTTGATCATCGTGATAGCAGCAGGTCCTACCAGCACCACAAAGATCGCGGGGAAAATGAACAACACCAGCGGGAAAATGAGTTTCACCGCTGTCTTGGCCGCCTTTTCCTCCGCCATCTGCCGACGGCGAGTCCGCATCGAATCGCTCTGCACACGCAGGGCCTGGGCCACGCTGGACCCGAATTTGTCGGCCTGGATCAAGATCGCTGCCAAGGCCTTCAAGTCGTCGACCCCGGTGCGGGTGCCCAGATCGTGAAGGACCTCGTTGCGGGCCCGGCCCATTTGGAGCTGAAGATTGCAGAGGGCAAATTCCTCGGCGATGATCCGGTAGGCTTTTTTCATTTCGTCCGCCACTTTCCGCATGGCCTGGTCGAGCCCTAAACCGGCCTCAACGCAGACGACCATCAGGTCGAGCGCATCTGGCAGACCGTAGAAAATGTTGTCTTGGCGTCCCTTGGTGACGAACCAGACGATTACTTCGGGCAAGAAGAACATCACCAATCCGATTGCTGCGGAGTAGGTGAGCGAATCAATATTGAAACCTCGCGTGAGGACGACCGCACCACCGCCAACGAGGAATCCCACCACCAGTCCGATCATTTTCAGGGCCCAAAAGCCTTCCGAGGCTTTGGGGCCACGAAAACCGGCCTGGTTGAGTTTCATGCGAGTTTTGCTAATATCCTCGTCCGACTTTGGCTGGAGAGGCTTCGAGAACGCGGGGGATGCCATCGACAGCACCTGCGACATCTTACCAGACTTGCCTTTCCCTTCGCGCAGCAAGTCGGACTTGCGGCTCGTGGGATCACGAAACTCTTTGAGACGTTCCTCGGCACGAGGTTTACCTCCCAGGCATACTTCGAGCAACCACCAAATCACCGCGGCTGTGCTGCCGATGATCGAGAGGTGCAGGACCAAGGGAGAATCAAATAAACTGGTTGCGAGTAAACTCATGTCAGACTCGAATGTTAACGATCTTGCGAATTGCCAAAGCTCCCAACAACTGCATCACGATGCCGCCAATCAGCATTTTTTTGCCCAATTCGTCGGTAAATAGCAGTGACAGGTAGTCGGGATTCATGCGGTACACGGTAATAAACAACAAGGGGGGCAAAGCTAACAGAACGATGCCTGACAGACGGCCTTCGCCGGTAAGTGCCTGGACTTGACCCCAGATGGCATAGCGTTCGCGAATTAGGCGTCCGATTTTGTCGAGAATCTCTGCCAGATCACCACCCGTTTGCCTTTGCAGAATCACTGCGGTGACAAAAAACTTAAGATCCAAGTTCGGGATACGATCGCAAAGATTCGAAAGTGCTTCCTCAAAAGGGAGACCCAAATTCTGTTCTTCAAAAACTCGGCCAAATTCGGACGCAATCGGGTCGGAACCTTCTTGCGCAACCAGGTGAAAACCAGCGGCCAGGCTATGGCCAGCACGTAACGCGCGGGCGACCAATTCCAATGCTTCGGGAAGCTGAGAGGCAAATTTTGCAAAACGTCTTTTCCGGCGGAAGACCAGCCAGAAGAACGGCAATGCTGCAAAGGTAATGCCGACCACGGGGGCCAACATCACGTTCAGGCCCGCAATGCTCACCATCGAAGCGGAACCAAAGCCTAAGCCCAGGCAAATCAACAGGAAAGTCGCCGTCGACATCGTGACCTGAGCTTGTTCAAACAATAAATTCAAGTTGAACAGATTGCCAAACGCAGCCTCAAAGGCAGACTTCCCCCGTTCTTTGGCGAGCAATTGCGTAAGCTCGGTCAGGCCAGTGGAGTCGTGCTTGTCTCCCTTACCGGTAATCGTTGAGAGCCGATCTTCCATCTGCGATATGGACTGATCGCGAAAAAAGACGGCGATTCCCACGATCAAGGCGAAAACACCGAAAAATACTGCGCCGATAATTAAGACACTTGGAAGCATGATCGACTCTCAATGCTCTGATGGTTATTTGAGTTAAGCCTGGTCGTCTGTAGTAAAAGCTCGCCGGGGTCCCCCCTCTCGCCCCCCGGCAAGCGCGTATTTCTCGCATTAGTCGCGGAGCATCATGCGTTCGCGGAAGGCGCTCGCGGGGAGTCGCACACCATGGGATTCCAGCCGGGGGATGAACGTCGGTCGGATTCCCGTTGCCTGGAAAAATCCGGTCGCACGCCCGTTGCTATCTACACCTTCCTGGTTGTAAGTGAACACATCTTGCATCACGATCGTGTCTTGTTCCATGCCAATGATTTCAGTTATTGCGGTCACTTTCCGTGGTCCACCCGAAAGGCGGTTCACCTGGACGATAAGGTCTACGGCGCTGGCAATTTGAGCTCGCATGGCACGGATGGGCATTTCAAAACCTGCCATCATGATCATCGTTTCCAGTCGGGCGATGGCATCCCGCGGGGTATTGGCATGGCAAGTCGTGAGCGAGCCGTCGTGGCCTGTGTTCATGGCTTGCAGCATGTCGAGCGTTTCTGGTCCCCGGCATTCGCCGATGATGATTCGATCGGGACGCATACGCAGGCAGTTTCGCACCAGGTCCGTCGCGGAGATCTTGCCTTTGCCTTCGATATTTGGCGGGCGCGTTTCCAACCGGACAACGTGGCTTTGCTGCAACTGCAGTTCTGCCGCATCTTCAATCGTGACAATACGATCTTCATTCGAAATGAAGCTCGACAGGGTATTGAGCAGAGTTGTTTTACCGGAGCCCGTGCCACCCGAGATAATAATATTTAGCCGAGCCTTCATGGCCCCTTCCAGGAGCATGACCATTTCGGGAGTCATGCTCTTGTAATTCAAGAGGTCCTCGAGCTTGAGCGGGTTCGA
Source organism: Bythopirellula sp. (assembly GCA_041738415.1). Classification (GTDB taxonomy): domain Bacteria; phylum Planctomycetota; class Planctomycetia; order Pirellulales; family Lacipirellulaceae; genus Bythopirellula. Next base: position 17,554 of record JBGSPU010000011.1, on the reverse strand, counting down.
ACCGAAACGTCGAATCGTCAAACTGGGTCCATCCAAAGCGAGTGGAGGGATGATCGCATTCACACGCGAACCGTCTGGCAGGCGGGCATCACACATGGGACAAACTTCGTCCACCCGTCGGCCAACCTTCGACACAATCCGGTCGATAATTTGCATTAAGTGTTTGTCGTCACGGAAAGTGACTTCGGATTTCTGCAGTTTGCCCCCACATTCCACGAATACATTTTTGGGGCCGTTGATCATGATTTCGCTGATCTTCGGTTCTTTGAGGAGTAGTTCCAACGGTCCGAGGCCGAAGGTTTCGTCCAGTACCTCTTCGATCAGACGATCGCGTTCATTACGATTAAGGAAAGTATCTTCCGTATCGCACAGATGCTCGACGACCAGGCGAATCTCGCGACGGAGCACGTCCCCTTGCAATTCGCCGACGTGCGACAGGTCGAGCTTGTCCACCAATTTGGAGTGGATGCTTTGTTTAAGCTTCTCAAACTCCAGTTTTTTGTCTTCGCCACCTGAGAGGGGCAAGGTGGTATTGAGCTTGGTCATGGTGTGTCGCTCCACGCTTTGTAGGTCGCTGGGGTCGAAAACTTGGGGGAAAGTCCGTCCGCACGGATCACCCAGAGAATCGAAATTGCTTCAAGCAAAGATAGCTCATATCCGGTAAGGTTGAGCCAAAGGCTGGAGGTTCAAGGGACGAATCCCTGGGAGCTTGCGCGAAATGCGGATTGGGCCGATTATGCAGAACAGTGATTGAGACGAGCCCGCCCTCTTTTGCCGAACTGGTGGCCGTCGGGGCGAAGCTAAGAGAATCTACCTGCTATGCCAGCAGGGATACAAAGCCAGCCTGTTCAAAATGTCGATCCGCGGTAAGAGCCTCTGTGATGCCTTGCGCGCACATCACAATAAACGAGATACAGTCGGTGAGGGACCAGGATTTATCAAGGCGTTGGGAGAACAGTAATACACCTTGCTGAAATAGCTCATGAGATGATTCAGTGACGGTCCAATTTCTGTCAGAAGCGATTAAACTCAAAAGGGTGAGAAAACGCGGCCGCTGTATGGGAGAAGACATGGCGTCACCAACTTCGGTGAGGACCCATTCGGTTGTCACGATCCGGCCCGAATAGGTTGATGAGTATTGCACGGCCTCTTGATGCCCTTGATCGCTTTCGCTGCCAATGGCCAGGAAGTAATACGTATCGGCGCATAGGGTCTTCATTGCCGCTTCGGTTGCCCGTGAAGATAATGATCGTGATTGAGAGCATAATCTGAAGGGAGATCCTTCACGCAGCCCACAAATGGCTTCATGCGTTCGTAGAGGCTCGGCAATTTCTCCGTGGATTCATCCCGGGTGGTTTCTTTCGGCGAGTGGTACTCCAATAGTTCCACGCGCACCTTCATCCCTTCCATAAGTGGTATTTGGCCATCCAAGACAATCTGACCGTTTTCTATATGTCCTTCTACAGTCATGTGAGTGGCTCTGAAAGGAAAATGGCTATACCAATCCATTCTACCTCGTCCAGCCACCCTGTGACAATCGGCAGATCACCCTTACTTCGCCGGCCAGAGATGGAGCCAGCGGCGGCTTTTGGAGTCCTTGTCACTCAACTCACCTGCTTCGCGCACTTTGCCACAGATCGCATCGGCGAGTTGCAGGATGGAGTTGGTGATGCCCGCCTTGGGAGCGTGCTGGATGAGCGGGACGCCGTTATTACGGACTTCAATCATCGTCCGATAGTCGTTGGGAATCTGCCAGTAGATGTCGCGCCCGATCGATTCCTGAGCCTTCTTGAGACTGATCTGGCCCGAATCCTGTCCTACCCGATTAACCACGATTCGCACCTTGTTTCGCAGCGAGTCATCACCATCGAAAGTCATCATCAGCCGGACCACGTTGCGGAGGCAAGGGAGATCTAACTGAGTGATCATCAAAATGTCGTCCGCCAAATAGATGGCTTGCATATCCAAATCACCAAAATACTTGGAGAGATCGATCACTACATGTGTGAAAGATGTCTTCAAGAGTCCGATCACGCGTTGGAGGCTGTCGGGGGTAATTTGTTTCACATCTTCGAGCTGCACCGGGCGGGGTAGCAAGTGCAGTCCCGTGGAATGTTTCGTGAGCGATTTCTTCAGCAATGTCAAATCGAGCCGCGAGACGTTTTGCGCGACATCCGCTAAAGTGTATTCGGGGATCGTATCGAGAAATACATCCGCATCCCCCAAAGCGACATCTAGATCCACCAGCACTACGGAATTGGTCTCATCCGCTGCCATAGCGCAGGCCAGGTTCACCGCCACACTGGTTGAACCTACTCCGCCTGTAGCGCCCGCCACGGCGATCACGCGGCAACCCGCCGCAGTGGTTGTGTTTTCTCCAGAATGTTGCCGTTTGACGCGGTTCAGCGCGGTGATCAGATCTTCTTCTTTGAGCGGCTCGGTGAGAAATTCTTTGGCCCCAGCGCGCATGGATTCCAGGATGAGGCGACCATCGGTGCTGCTACTCGTCACCAGCAGCGTACACTGCGGTGTTTGCGCAGAGACTTCAGCAATGAGTTGGATCGCCCGGGCGGGATCCGAGTCCATCGCAATCAAGCCAATGTCGGCTTTGGTTTGCTCAATGACGTCGGCAAAGAAATCGTAGCGCGAACTCTCAGCCTCAAGCCATACACTTTCAAGCTGCAAGAGAACATTCTTGAGCGCTTCCCGCGAGGCGTCGTCGGGATCAACAACCGCTATCCGGAGTACATTAGCCATGATTCGCGTTTCAGCTTCTTGAGCGGTTGCCCCACAATGGATGGGACCACCAGACATTTCAATGGAGAACAATCAGGGATGCAAGCTTCTAAAAGCACCACACTTTCCTGTGCTAACGTAGCTTATTTTTCCATGTCGTATCCAATCGGACCCATCAAACCTGGTGTTGATGTGGTCGCCGGATGAGGCTGATTCTCGTTTTGATATTGCTGATATTGAGGAATGGGAAGGTTGCTATAGGCGGGTTGTCTCGCTTGCAACCAAGGAGCAGACATCTGCATAGCCGAGGGGTCCTCCGGCAAGTTATTTGCTGGGTCCGCGTTGCCCCCCGGGGCGGACGGCTGCCAGGCAGGTTCTACCGGCGTTGAGGGTTGCAGCGATTCAGCCGGGACGGAGAGCGAGTCGTAATTGTCGCCGCCATACCCTGGTTCCGCATTCACTGGCCTGTCACCATATTGCTGGGCAGGAGTCGGGTACCCATCTGTGGCAACGCAAGCGGCCCCCTGCTGTGGATTGTTGTAGTAGTTGTAGCAATTCTGTCCACAGCCGGTCGGCGCACATGCTCCACAAGCGGGCACCTCCAGATGGCCACCAAAATAGAGTTGGCAATTGTTGGGTGAGACGGTTTCCATACCTGGTCCACAGACGGGAACCTCATGGGGATCCATGCCATCAACCAGTTCGGGTGTGACTAATATCAAAAGCTCGACTTCGTTTACGACCTCTCGCACTGATCGGAACGCGGCACCCACATAGGGCAAATCGCTTACATAAGGCAGGCCTCGCGATTGGGACTCAACTCGAGTCTGCACCAAACCAGCCAAAGCCAAGGTCTGGCCGGCCTTCATCTCCACTCCCGTGTCGACTTCGCGGACCTTGAAGGATGGAACTGAAAAACCGTTGACTTCTACCGTGCGAGATTCGTCGATCTCACTCACGCGTGGGCGAACTTCCAGGCGAATATTGCCGTTGCCCAGCACAATGGGTACAAAGTCCACTGCTGTGCCGAATGGTTTGTACTCAACAGTTGTCTGGCCTAGTCCCGAAGGAATAATGATCGGCGTTTCACCACCAACATTAAAGTGAGCAGGGCGACCACTCACTGCCGTAATGGTTGGATCAGCCAAGATCTTAGCCATGTCGTTCTGTTGTAGTGCTTGCAGAAAACCAAAGAACGCATTGTTGCCATCCACTATCCCGAATCGGAACGTATCGCCGATAGCGCCGGCGTTTGGGCCGCTGCCCCCCCCCGCTGTGAAACTTGAAAGTAAGCCGGAGACACTCGACGCGACAAAATCGTCGCCACTGATGTTCACAAAATCAAAACCGAGGTTTCGAAGTTTCGTCCGCGAGACCTCCATCACTTTCACTTTCAGCATGACCTGCTGCACGCCACCCACGGAGATGTTGTTGATGATCTTCGGGGCATAATCTTCGGCCAGGCGGATGATGGGGCTTACCGACTCAGGTTTTTCGACAAAGCCCTCCAGCACGAGGCTGTTGGTCAGCCGCATCACCTTAATCGACGATTCGGGAAACAGCCGCTCCAGGGCAAGTTCCAACTCGCGCACATCGCCGTAGATCATCACATCCACGGTGTAGACCTGATCGTCTTCGTCCCATAGATTGACTTGGGTCACGCCCGGCTTGCGAGCCGCCAGTTGCACCTGGTTGGCACTGATCGGCGTGACGGTCACCAATTCAGGATTGTTGACCACCATCCGCGGGATCCGCTTTTCGAGCGTGAGAATCCGGCTCGAATTGACCGTCATCTCTAGCCGTTCGGTGGACTGGGTGATATTTCGGATCACCTGCGACTGCTGCAACTGCGCAAACACAGCCGAGCTGGTGCAAGATAATAGCGTCACAGCGACCAGCGCTAAGCGAGCCAGGGTGAGCTTGTGAGCTGCCAAAACGGCAATAATCGGGCGGGGATTGAGTTCGGGGTACATCCTTGTACTTCCTTCGCTTTGAGTTTTCTGAAATGTGGGTACCGACAGCATCGGAAACCGCTTATCAGTCACCGGGGCAAGCAACATCCATGTCACCTTAGCCAGTGGGTATTCCTGGGTTATTCAAAATCGATCGGGAATTCACCTTCGGGATTGTCAAGACCTGAATCTGGTCCGGTCGAATCGGCCTTGCCAGATTCTGTGCTAACGGTATTCGCTGGATTGTAGCTATTGAAGCTCTCTTCTGCCGCTTCCAGAGGTTCGCCCGTCGTGTTGTCAAAGTCGACCTGGCTGACCTCATTCGGGAAGATCAATTTCATGCGGAAGGGGGGCTCCATTTCGACAGTCGGGTCGTGGCTGGCAACTTTGCGGAGTGAATCTTCTACTCCTTCGTCCTTACCACTTTTGTCGAAGGCAGCCCGCTCTTTTTCGCGGTTGCTCGAATCACTGCGCGCAAAAATGTCCTCCAGCGATTGCTCCGCGTCATCGACGATCAGATCATCATCAGGGTGACGCGGAATCAGACTCAGCTCGCCCATGTTCTCGGCCGTGGTCATGCGACTCGCCTGTTGGGGCGTCACGACCAGAGACAAGGTTTTTGCGACGCTCCGTTCCTCGGTCCCTTCGGCGGACCGTTGCACGGTTTGGTCGACCGCGTAAACACGAATGTTTTGCAGAATGATTTTGGTGAAAGAGTGCGGGATGCCGTTCCGTTCGTTTTGCGGAACATAGAGCTGCACATCCACGCGATCACCGGGGCTCAACAGGCCAGCCGCACTCTTGCGGGCATCGACCGACACGGTCTTGAGTCGCATTCCCGGGGGGATGCCGGAGATCGGATCGTGTGTTTCGCCTTTGGCGAGGAATTTGCCGTCGTTGAGCGGTTCACCTTGAAAGATGGTCGTTTTGGGACGGCGGCTTTCGATGTCTTCCCACTTGGTGATGGCCCCAACGGGGACTTTGTCCCGGGGCCATTCTTGCAGGCTCACCATGCCATCATTCACCGGGTCCCCCAGATTGATATTCTGGAGGGCCACGTAAATGGGCACCGTCTCGATCGAGGCTTGCTTCTTGTTGTTGCTGTCAAGCACCTGGCTAATGCCAATCGAGGCAACCAGGCCGCAGCCCAGCGCAAGCGCTAACAGTAGTAATGATTTCGGACGCATCATACCCCCCTGGCATGAGGTCGGAATTATCAGATTCCGGTTGTCTGCCACAACGTGTCGTTGTGAATGGTAGTATTATTCAGGGCACTCTGTTCATTGCCCTGATTCCGTTAGGTTTGCTAATCAGGCCGATTCCGCGATAAAGGAGTCGGTGTGTCCCAGCGCAAACTCCGCCGGCTTGGGCGGACTCTGACACCTTGTCTGATTCTTCGGCTCTCCCTGGCGATCTCGTCCACTTATTTGTTGAAATTCTCCGATTGTCGCGGTCATGCACCTATTTTCTACAATTGCATCCCGTTCCAGGCAAAATAAGCGATCGAGCCGATGGCGATGGGAATCCCATAGGGAAGCAGGAACATTCGAGGTTTTCGCTCCGCAGCGATCTCAGCAAGTTTCTCGGGGTCTTTTACGGTGACGATCTCATTGAAGATGCCCCAAAATTGGTCGCGATGCTTGTCCCAAGACTTGGTCCACAGCACCATACCGATAGCAATGACACCTCCCACGATCGCCGAGACAGCAAAGGCAAAGAACGTGACCGTAGGCCACATCCAAGCCCCCACGCCAGCCAACAGCTTGACGTCGCCAGCACCCATGCCACCGATAGCATACAGTGGCAGCAAGAGCGCAAGCCCGACGACCGTACCCAGTAGACTAAATCCCAAGCCTTCCCAGCCCGCATAGGAGGAGAGCGCTGCGCTGTACACCCAGCCGCTGAGAATCATGGGGTAGGTTATCCAGTTGGGGACCTTGAGTTGAAGCCCGTCGATAATAGCGGCTACGATTAACGTAAAGGTCACGAACCAGACATGCCAGGTATCACCGAAAAAAGTAACGAATTCGTTCATCAGCTTTGTCCATTGAGCGAGGTTGTTAGTTTCAACGCGTCGTCGACCATTCTTGGTGACTCAGCTACGGGGCACGAGAAAGAAGGTTGCCAGGCAACTCAAGATGGCCAACGCACAACACGCCAATTGAAACACCTGAGTTAACAACTGTTCTGGTATCAAGCCATACATGGTGACATTCTCCACAGGTCACGATCGGCGAGCGACACGTACCAGTTCTCTTATCAGCCGCAGGGCGTTAGCCCACGGTTTTCTTGCTTCTGATGAACCATAGCTCACGATTTGCGTCGCAATCCGGCTTTTCGATGTTTTTTTGAGATAGTCGCCTTTCGCTCCGCGAAAGTAGCGCTACTTTCGCGGAGCGAAAGGCGACGGTAACGTGAAAAAACCTCCCGGGACCCAAGTGGAATCCCGAGAGGAGTCGTTAATTCAACCGTAGTTCTGACTCCCTGAAAGGGAGCGACCCAGGCTCGATCAGCTACCAGTCAACTGACCAGCGACACCCGTAAAGGTAGCCGCGGCGTTGGTACCGACCGACCGAATCGCCGTCAAGCAGACGATTACGATCAAGGCGAGCATGACCGCATACTCGACAGCGGTGGGGCCGTCTTCCGAAACGAGGAAACGTTGTACCTTCTTAGCAAAATTCTTCATAGCATTCCTCCAATTCCCGGTGCCGACTTCGTCGACACCCTTCAGGGTTGTCAGGAGCAAAATCGCTCCCGTTAGTAGGAACTGCCACCGCGCCGTCGACCCTCCTGGCCATAGAGCCTGCAAATTGCGATGTCAGAACCTGAACTGTTACAAGTTAGCGCGTCTCATTCTCGTGTGGGCTAGCATCACTGCGTTGCATGTCGTGCATCCATTCGGCAGCCAGGCTAACGACGATAATCGCTCGGCGTCCCTTGGCTTTGCGTCCCAACCTTGCGGCTGGTTTGCCTTTCTCGAGGATAATAACGCAGCAGGCTCGATCTCTGCTTAACAACTCTCACCTTAGACGTCCGTGAGTAACCGAAAGGTCAGGAGAAGAGAAGTCTTGCAGGTGGCGCCCGCAGCGCTCACCTTTTGTAGTCGGCTGACAACCTGTCATTCCGACCACACTTGAAACTTATGTCAGGTCGCTGGGAAGTCAAAGTGATTTGGCCTGTTGGGCGAAAAAATTTCCGATAAGGAGAGTTTGCATTCTCCCCTTCCCGCAATACCGCGCATTTCGATCCACAGTGAACCTGAATTCAGCCCGTTTTGATGCCATTTTGCAACCTAGACTTTCATTGTGCGGTGATTTGGAATCGCAGCAAGTTAATGAATCAAATCTGTTTCCTAACCGGTAGCACACTTGCTTCCGGGAGTATCCCGGACCGCGTGGTGGTCCGGCTAAGCTTAGCCATCAATCGCAACCAGGTTATGCGAGCGCGTGTCAGTGAACATCATCCAGCAAACTCTTGACCAGCTCCGCGCCGCCGATTGCTGCAGCTACAGCCCCGGAGGACCTTGGGCCGCCGAGCCAACCGCGTTGGCATGCCTGGCCTTGGAGATTCACCACGAACGCACTCCCGCCCTTCGGTTGGCTCATCAACTTGCCGCGGCGCAACAGCCCGACGGATCAATCGGTGCGCTTGCTGAGCACACTACCCCCGCTTGGCCAACCAGCCTCGCTATGCTGGCCTGGATGGCTTGCTCTCAAGATGACACGCAGAGCACTTTCGCTGAGGAAATCGCGTTGGCCGTCCATTGGGCATTAGCCACGCATGGCAAACCTGCCGATCCCAATCCTCAAGTAGGCCACGACCCAAGCATCCTTGGTTGGTCTTGGGCCGCCGATACGCATGCTTGGATGGAACCGACTTGTATGTTTGTGTTGGCGCTTAAGGCAGCCGGTCTTCGCAGCCACTCACGAACCCGCGACGGAGTGCGACTGATCACCGACCGGCTCCTTCCCACCGGGGGAAGCAATTACGGCAGCACCTTGGTTCTCGGGCAAGCTACGCTACCCCAAGTGCAATCAACGGGCCTCGCTATGCTGGCCCTCGCCGGAGAAGAAAACAATGACCTGCGCGTGGCCGCTTCGCTGGACTACTTGGAACACTCCATCTGCCTGGAAACGACGACCAGTTCGATGTGTTTCGGACTGCTGGGGTTAACTTTCCACGGACGCCGTCCTCCGCAAGCCGCGAGTTTTCTGCAGCAAGCGTTTGACCGTGAAATGACGAGAGGCACCTGTGAGTACAAACTGGCCCTGCTCGCCTTGGCAGTGAATGAAGATCCTGCACTATTTCCCGGCTTTCTGCCACAGGTGATCGCATGAAGAATCCTGAGAAACCCAGCTCTGTTGAACCGTTCTCACAGCCCAGTCGTCGGACCTTACTGGCCGCCGGAGGGGTGGCGCTAGCCGGTTTCGTCGGTGCTAAAGCACTTGGTCAAATACTACTGCCCAGGGCCGACGTTTTCGTTGCCCGCAATCAGCGCTACGACGGATCGTTAGTGCAGACAATTTACGACGGCCTCGCCGCTTGTGGCTTAGCGCCTCACCAATTCGCCGCCAAACGGGTTTTGCTCAAACCCAACATGGTCGAGCCCACGCGACGCATCCCCCACATGACCACCCACCCCGCTGTCATCATCGCCGCCGCCGAGGTCTTCCGCGGGTGGGGCGCGACCGTCACTGTCGGCGAAGCCCCCGGCCATGTCCGCGACACCGAGATGGCGCTCGTCGAGTCCGGAGTCGCCGAGGCGCTCCATGATGCACGTCTAAGTTTTGCCGACTTGAACTACGAGGAAGTAGCCTGGCGCGCAAATCGTGGCCGCGTCAGTCCGCTGAGGGGGATTTACTTTCCCCGCAGTGTGTGCGAAGCCGACTATGTGGTGTCGCTCCCCAAGATGAAAACACACCACTGGGTCGGCATCACCTGCTCGATGAAAAACTTCTACGGCACACTCCCCGGTATCAAATACGGGTGGCCCAAGAATGTGTTGCATCACAACGGCATTCCGCAGACTGTGGTCGACATCAACGCGACCTTGCCTAAGACCCTGGCCATCGTCGACGCCATCGACTGCATGGAGGGCGACGGACCAATTATGGGTAGCATGAAGCCGATGGGCTTGGTGTTAGTCGGCAGCTCGTTGCCCGCCGTCGATGCCACCGCAGCACGGATCATGGGGCTGCGGCCCGAGCGCGTAAGCTACCTGCAACTTGCCGCCGACCGTCTGGGACCGATTGCCGACGATCGCATTACCCAACGCGGCGAGAACTGGCAGGAACTAGTGAGTCCATTTCAGATTCTCGATGAGCCGCATCTTCGCAATCTGCGCGCACTCCCTGACGGACCCTTGGTCAGTTGAGTGTACACGGCGGACAACGACACTCTTGCTTGGGGAGATCTAGGGACATACCAGGGGGCAGAACGAATTAGCGCGAAAACCGTTCTGCCCCTTTTACCCTTTCCCTTCTCGCCGCTGAGTTTGCGAGGCGCGCGATTTTGATATTGCGTCGTGTCGTGGTGCCGTCGTGGTCAACTAAAACCATGAACCAGCAATAAACCACAACGACAGAAATAAACCACGACGACACGACGGCACAAGAGAGAAAAAAGGGAAGCGGCAATTCAAAGGTTGAGAAATAGCGTCGCGAGGATTCTTGTCGAACTCGTGTTACTTCCCTGCCGGGCGGAGAGGACTGTGAGCGAGAATATAGCGTTTCTCACCCACAGTGACAAAGCGGACGGTCGCGCGGCGGTTTTTTCCTGAGCCTGACAGAGCGACGATCTTGCCCACGCCGTGTTCTGGATGGACCACCGTCATCCCCTGGGCAAACGTATCGGGCGCCACGCGCGGTTCGGAGGCTTGCTCCACCCTGGCCAGCGCTGCGGCGGTGGTGATTTGTCCCGCAATCATAGGCCATTCAGGGAATTTTCCCGCTGGCTCCTGTTCGACGGATTTGGCTGCCGCGCCGAAATCGAACGAAACATCGGCAAACTCGTCCGCTTGATCTGCGTCCGCGTATTCTTGCTCGTCATCGAGCCAGGATTCATCGTTCCAGTCCTCCATGTCCGATGCGGAGGTGACCAGTTCCAGAGCCTCACGGGGAATCTCCATCAAAAACGAACTGGGCACCGTATGGCGGCGTTGGCCCCGGAAGTCACGCTCGACAGCAAAGCTGAGTTGAAGTTCTTCCTTGGCTCGGGTAATTCCCACGAAAGCCAGCCGGCGTTCCTCTTCTATCTGGGTTTCGTCGTTGGTGCTGCGTTCGTGTGGCAGCAGGCCATGTTCGACTGCCATGATGAACACAACCGGAAATTCCAAACCTTTGGCGGCGTGGAGTGTCATCAAGGTGACTTTATCTGTTTCGCTCTCCCAATCGTCGGTCTCATTCACCAGCCAGGCGTTTTCGAGGTAGGCCTCCAATTGGCCACCTCCGGGGTTCTGTTCGTCGAACTGGCGGGCATCGGTGAGCAGTTCCTCGATATTGGCCAGACGGTTGAGGTCTTCTTCGCTGTCGCTTTCGCTCAAAGAGGCACGGTAGCCAGATTCTTCGAGAATAGTGCCGAGGATTTCTTCTACGTCGCCGTCGGCCAGTTCACAAAGGTGATCCATCAGCGCCACGTACTCGGAAACCTTCTTGGCGGAACGCGCGGCAATCCCAGCAATTGCGGATGCCTCATGAGCCGCGTCCAACAGCGGTATCCCCTCGCGATAAGCATGGTCGCTTAACAGGTCGACCGTCTTGCGGCCAATGCCACGCGTCGGAGTGTTGATCGTGCGAAGAACGGCCTGGTCGTCGCGTGGATTGTTAATGAGCTGGCAGTAGGCCAGCACGTCTTTAATTTCCTTGCGGCCGTAGAACTCCTGGCCACGGATGATCTGATACGGCACTCCCGCTTCGCGGAGGCCACGTTCCAAGGCCCGGGAAAGAGCATTCACTCGGTAGAGAATCGCGAAATCACAGGCTCGGCGTTTGCCCGCATCCATGGCCTCGGCAATTCGTTTGGCGATACCGGTGGCTTCGGCGTCCTGGCTCGCATATTCTACTAGCCTCACAGCGGGGCCTTCGCCGTTGTCGGTGAATAGCGATTTCTGCTTACGGCGCAGGTTGTGGCGAATCAGATCGTCGGCCACACGTAATATCCGCTGGGTGCTGCGATAGTTCTGTTCCAAGCGGACCACCTTGACTTGTGGAAAATCGGTTTCGAACTTCAAAATGTTTGAGATGTCGGCACCTCGCCAGCCGTAGATCGATTGATCGGGGTCGCCGGTGACTGCCAGATTGGGGTAGTCCACCGAGAGTGCCCGCAGCATGACGTACTGCACTTGATTCGTGTCTTGATATTCGTCCACCAGCAGATAGCGGTACCGCTCGTCTAGCTCCGCACGGACCTCGGGACTCTGGAACAGGAGTTGGGCGACGTGGAGCAGTAGATCGTCAAAATCGACCGCTGACGAGGCGATCAGCCGCTTTTGGTAAGCCGGATATACCTCGGCGACGATCTGACTCAAGGGGCTCCCCGGACGCGGCTCAAAATGATCGGCCGTTATGAGCTTATTCTTGGCATCGCTGATAGCATGGGCGATCCGCTCGGGGGTGTAGTGGAGCGTGTTGATCTTGCCCGCGTCGATCACTCGGGCGAGCGTTTGTTTGGCGTCAGCAGTGTCGTAGATCGTGAAATTGGGCGTCAGACCAACTAGCTCTGAGTACTGCCGCAAGAGCCGGGCACCGAAGCGGTGGAAGGTGCTGACCCAGACCGAAGCGCCGGGAGCGAGTTGCTCGACCCGCTGACGCATCTCGTCGGCAGCCTTGTTGGTGAAGGTCAAGGCAAGCATCTGGGACGCTGGAATCCCCTCTCGCAGTAAGTGGGCGATGCGGTGTGTCACGACGCGGGTCTTACCACTGCCGGGCCCCGCCAGCACGAGCATCGGCCCTTCGACATGCCTGACGGCGTCGCATTGGGCAGGGTTCAGCGATTCTAGCAGTGGGTCCACAAGATTCCTTTCACCTGGCCTGGAATTAGTAGCCGTCACCGGGAGGCGATGGTAACAATGACATGGAGTAACCATGGCCTTCCGGCGATGGCTACAATTGAAATGCAAGCGATCACTCCATCCTACGCCGCGCGGCTCGCGCGCGCCAATGACAGCATTGTGGAGAGAAGTCGAGAAATTTTTTCGCAGAGCGGATTTTTTTCTGGCGTTCTATGGCAATTTGTTGCTATACTTCCGGCCAGAAGGAGTAGGAGTAATTGTTCGTCGGATCTTTAAGCGATTCGACGAGAGGTGCGGCATGGCTTAACGGCCCCGCCCATTCCACTAGACATCTAACCCCATGGAGGGAACCTGCGATGACCCGCATTCCACTGAATCACGCTCAACTGACCAACCAGGGCATGAAAGATCGCCTCGAGATGAGCACGGCCGAAATCGGCTTGGCCGTCCGCACAACCAACTGCCTCGAAGAGAAAGGCGTCTTCACGGTCGACGACTTGCTCCACTGCACCCGCGACGACCTGCTGGGCATCTCCAACTTCGGCGAAAAGACGCTCGACGAGGTGTACAATGCGTTGGAAAAAATCGGCTTTCATCGGCCCCAGGCGCCACGCTGAGCGGAGAGTGACTTTTTAGGCTTGCATTGCACTAACTCGCGATCAGCGAAAGCTTCTCAAAGTTTCCGCCGAGCACACGTTCCGCATCGACGCCTAGCCATTGGTCGAGAACGGTTGCGTAGACACTGCGGAAATCGATTTGCATCTTGAGATCAGTCAGTTTGAAAGTTGACATTTTCTTCAATAGAATTAGGCTGAAGGTCAACGATGCGCGTGGTCTCGCCTGAGGCTTCTACTGCGTCTAGCCAGATCGGCTCAATCTGAATGTATTGTTTCCCGGGTCGTATATACTTCAATTCGTATTTCCCTTCCTCATCTGTTTCTGTCTGAGGATGGTAGCACCGATTGTCGCGCTTATCGACGGCGGCGGCCCTTACCTTTACATGGCTGCGCGGAGTCCCCAATACGTTCATAACTTGTCCTCTAACTGTGGCTGGTTCCGTGAGTTGCAAAACGACATCTTCGATCACTTGTCCTGGCGTGGTCTGAAAAGGCTCTCCCACGCCATTGGCCCAAGTACGCCATTGGCCATATTTCCCGTCGTGGGCAACAAGGTTGTATTTAGCGGTTTTGCTTGCGGGGAGTTTGATGGTGAACATTCCCTCTACGTCGGTTAAGTAGCTGTAGCGGGTGTCGCCAGTTATGGAGTTGCCGCTGCCGGTCTTTGCTGGGGCAACCGTTGCTCCCTCCACTGGATTGCCATGGGGATCAATCACGCGTCCTCGAATCGTGACCAGCGGCTCGACAAACACTTCAACCCGAGTGACCTCCCCTTGAAGATCAAAGCTCAAGCTGTCAAAGTTCCGCTGGAATTGCACAGGCTGCTTTTCCTCGTGCTGATGGTCTTTCGTTGCTTGCTCGCTCCACCAGCGGGCATATTCCCCGGCAAAACTGCTCTCTTTACGATTCTCAACCACTGCCGTGACATTGAATTCAAACTCACCCGCCATCATGCCAGGAATCTCGATCAGACCATCTGCATTGGAAACGCCTTCAATCTCAGGTTGTCGCCAATTCCAGAATTCGAGACCTTCTACCGGTTCATTCGTGATACTTTCTCGCACTATCGCTTGAAAGGTCACGCCTGCATCCAATTGAATGTCGAGTTGCTTCTTTTCCTTTTAACCGATCTCAAATTCCGGATTCCGTGCAGTACCTACGCCAGGAACACGTACTTGGACATCATACTTGCCTGGTTCCAAATGCAGGCGATAGGTTCCCTCCTTAGAGCAATCGACCTGAGTTGTGACGTCGCCTATGGTAACCTGCGGATTTCTAAAAGGGCCTCGTGCCGCTTTCACGATAGCGTTTGGAACCGGTTCGCCCGACGGGTCCCGGACGGTCCCTTCGAGCCAAGTGCCTTGGGTAAGCACAATCGTCCAGTCGTCGGTGCCCGCTAGTTGGGCGACGAAGTACGAAGGAGAATAATCTGCTTTGGTTAAGAGTACTTCAACCGATTCCTCACGATCGAATCCCTGGAGACGGAATCTACCCTCATCGTCCGTTTCGGTTTCATTGCCCGGATACCAGGTCCACGCATCGACTTTGACACCCGCGAGAGGCTGGCCTGACTCGTCAATTACGACTCCTGCCAATTCAGTTTCCTCGGTTTTTGTCTCGATGGTTCTGGGAAGCGACGGTTTGGGAATAGAAGTCGTTTCATTATCAAATAGAGTTAAACTGGGGGGGTTATCTTCGGATAGCTCGCCGAGAAACTGGACTCCTTTCGGCTGCATAGCGACTGTGACCTTCGCCATGCCACCAGCTATCAGTTCCACATCGGCATATCGATTCTTTAATTCTCCAATGGGTAGTTCGAATTCTTCGTGGTTCACTACAAATTGTGATTTACCCGCAGGCAGTCCTCGAATAACCACCTTTCCAGTAGCATCCGTTTTTCCTGAATAGGGGGATTCCTTCTCAAATTTCTCATTGAATAATCTTGGGTCTTTCACATATTCCTTCGTTGAAAACAGCGGGTAGCAGTATAATTGGCTGCCGCCTCTCCACCAGCCAACATTCGGCCAAAAACCACATTCCACATTAGGGACGGGTTGCTGGTCTGGTCCTAGGACTGTGATTTCGCATTCCGCTGTGGGAACCATCTCCAGCAAGAAGTGAATATTGCTTTCGTCGATCGCAAAAACTTGCGGACGATTAATGGAAGTTGAATGGGAAACTTCCTGTGTGGAAGCAAATTTCGGTGCCGCTCCCGAGGCCGCCATGTAGCCGTCGCAAAGTGCAATGACTTGCAAATCTCCGCTTGGAACGCCTCTCAAGGTGAACGTCCCGTCTTCATTGATCGGTACCCACACCTGCCATTCAAGTGTCGGGGGGTGACCAAGAGTAATGTTCCCATCCAAATCCTCTGGGGCATAACCCGAATAAGAAGTGATTACTTTGGCTACCAATCGACCACCCGTTACTGGTCGTGGAATTGTCTCAGCAACGCGGCCATGCACTGTCAGCCCTGGCTTCATCTCCAATTCAAGCTCCAGTTGCTCGCCGTTGGCAAGTTCAAGTTCTTGAACCTCGCTAAACAGTGGTTCCCTTTTGTCCGGTAAGTAAACGAATCGGAATAAGTTGGGACCAGCCGAAATTCTAGGGGTCTTTAACTCTCCTGACTTATCAACCAAGAGCCTTTCCCCAGCATCGTTCCAGGTCGCATAGAGATGTTCTGCCGGCAATGGCTGACCATTTGCCAAAGCAATAATCTTGATTTGAGCACCTGGAAATAGCTTGATCGACGCAAGCCGATTGATTTGGCCATCGGTGACCTCCACATTATTCTGCAACGAGTCGGCATAATCTGGATGCTTGACCTGGCAAGTAAGTGCCTGCGGACGAAGCTTCTCTGCTTCGATGGCATAACGCGGGAAG
The DNA here is from genome assembly GCA_041738415.1 of Bythopirellula sp. Classification (GTDB taxonomy): domain Bacteria; phylum Planctomycetota; class Planctomycetia; order Pirellulales; family Lacipirellulaceae; genus Bythopirellula. Next base: position 1,358 of record JBGSPU010000011.1, on the reverse strand, counting down.
CGAATGATGACTGTGCCGTTCTCATCGGTCAACGAACTGGGGGGTTCGCTTGCTCCATATCCTTTGGTAGTCCACTGCCATGCCCCTGCGCCGTTCTCATCGCCCATGGCGTTACGGTGGCCCCAACAATGGGGTTGCCATCCGAGTTGACAACACGAACGATCTTTGACAGTTCTTGAGGTAGTGGATCTGATACATTTTTGGTGGAGTTCGGACCAACGTCAATATTCTCCTTTTTAGTCGGCGACTCAGACAAATTGCTGTTGGTGATGTCTACTGGTGTCCTGGGTTCGGCTTGCGAAGAGAGTGGTGCCAAGCCCACAAATGCTGTAACCGTGGTACCCACCAATCCGCCGACCACGACCAGCGCGAGCAGCAAATTGCCCACGCGCGTCGACAGGGTCCGCGAGGTATCCATGATCCGGGTGACACGCCTCGCCAGCATCGAACGTAACGACACGATGCCTACGCCGGCGGCGGCAATGGGTGCCGACGATAACTCGGCGATGTCTACCAGGCGATGGGCGTATTCTTGGCGATTGCCGCCGAATTCGACGACGTAATCGTCGCACACTTCCTCGGCGGTGGTTTCCAACAAGCGAGAGAGCTTCCACAATAACGGCTGGAAATAGAAAACGGCGGTGGCCACCTGTCGGAGTAGGTTCCAGTGGCAGTCGCGCCGCTTCATGTGCGCCAGCTCGTGGAGCAGGACTTCGCGGATCGACAAGCACTGGTCGTCCTCGGGGAGCAGAATCACGGGACGACGAAGGCCCGCCAGACAAGGGCTGGGCAAGCAAGGGCTCCGCAGGACCTCGGGCGTCACTACTTTCAGAGTAGAGGCGAGTTCCTGACAAGTTTGAATCGTCGACGCTTCTGCCTTGGTAGCTCGACGACGAAGCGTAGCCAAATGTCGCCAGGCGCGGGCGAGTCTCGCGGACAAGGCCAACGCGACGATCAGCCAGAGGGCTGCCAGGCCCAATGCCAGCCAGCCGTACACGCTCGTGGCATATTTAGTGGGGACTGTTTCAACAATCTCTTCAGCGGGGGAGTTGTCAGCGACCGCCGGGGCATCCAAAGTCTGCTCGGTGTCGAGAGCGATTGGCGAAGGTCTCTCGAAAGCACTCCGAGGGAGATTCTCGGTTGGCTGCGCTGAAAATAGCTGCTGTTCGGTCCTCCCTGCATCAAGAGCATTATCAGGTTGGACCGCAACAACTCTGTTGTCATTGGGCGCTTCAAACAGGGCCACTGATGGGCGCTTCAAACGAGGCCACTTGGTTGAGAGCCCTGTTTAGTTGGTAGTTTCTTTGTTCTTTTCGTCACGGGACCCGGTGGGCGCTTTGGTCTATTTCGGCCCTGTT
>JBGSPU010000078.1:0-22441 GCA_041738415.1 Bythopirellula sp. | reverse complement strand
TTACGGACTGGTCATTCGTCTCAGGTTGCTCTCCACCTTTCCTCACGAAAACGCAGTTACCACTGTCGACTACAGGCCGGTAACGTTAGCCTGAGAGGGACTTTCACCCTCCAAATCAAACGCCTTCACAGGCGCACTCGCACCACTCTCCGAGTGGCAATTCTTCACTGCAACCCACCACTCCGTACCCAACGATTATCAACATACGACACGGAGTGTCGTGCCACACTCTTGATCGCCGGCAACTCCGTCGAAGCCGCCACCACAATCCCATTCCGCAAGCGAATCTCCACCGGCGTTTGCACGAACCACTCTCGGTCTGCCGCCAGCCGGCCTACGGCACACGCCGTACCTTTCGTTTCTGCCTCCACCGCAAACGGCGGCACCTCCACGAGTGCCACCCGTTTTACCCGAGCCAACTTTTCATACAGCGGCACGGCTTCCTGGCAGTCGTGACAATCATGCCGATACAGCACGACCAGCCATTCGCTGTGCGAGAGATCAACATCAATGGATTCCTTCAAGGGAAACGGCTGTCCACTCCAGTCAGTCGGTTCCAGGATCGTGAGCCCATTAGCGGTTTGGAGCAATCCGTCGGCATGCACCACCGGCCGAGTCTGCCAAACGAGAACCAGAAACAAGGCAAGACTTGCTCCACATATCCCCGCCACGTTCCACAATCCCTCGCCCCGGTACTCAGGGGAGAGGCTAGGAGAGGGGCCCATATTATCTGGCATTTCCCGCCACCACTCCGCAATCAAACCTGCCACGACGACTACATCCAAGCTAAACGTCCACCAGGGACTCACCTTTAGCGGCCCAAAGCAGCCGCAGGATTCGGCACCGCTGAGCGCCAGGTAGAATGAGAAAACCGCAAAGCAAGCGAAACCAGTTGCTACGACTATCCGCATTCTCTGCCAATAGGCGCCAGTGAGGGCAGTGAAGCCGAACAAAAGCTCCGCGGCAATTACCAGCGCCAATGCGTACCGGACCGGTAAAACTGAATCAGGATTGACGAATAGCTGCCAACCCTTAAATCCGGAGCTTACTACCAGAATTATCGCTATTATATAGCGCATCGCCACACCACTAATCTGCGAACACAATATGCAGCCAATACGGTCCTAGTGTAAGTCCTGTCATATGTTGAGCACAGTAACCGTTGATTGGACATGCGCCATACATGGCTTCTATCCAGTACTACTCTACAAATCAGTTCCGTTCCGAATCATCAAATAGAGGTGGGGTTGGGTAATGCAGTCGGTATAAAGTGTCAGTGTGTAGTGGGGCTGGTCCTGCCAGCCAATTCTATAGACCACTCGCACCATTCTAGATTCGTGGACTTTAATTTTCATCGGCAAATCTAGTACCTCCTGGGCACATCCGCTCGGCTTGCAGGATTGTGCTGTGGAGGCGCCCAAGACTTGTACCGTGCGTTTTCCTCGGTTCAAGATCAAAACTTCTAGGACCACGTCCGAGCCACGTACTCCTTCCGCAACGAGGGGCGAGTTATCGATCACCAGTGGCGTATCTTCAACTGAGAAATTCAGAGCCTCGCTGAGAACCGGGAATAGCAGGCCAGCGGCAGCCAGAGCGAGAAACGAAAACTGCCAATGTCGATTGCCTTGCATACTTATTCCTCGCGACCTGTCAGACGCGACCTCAGGAAGAGCGCCAACAGCAGCGACATTCAGCCACAACCACGGTATATTTTTGGAGATCTCTCCACCCAGCAATGCAGGTTCTGACAGTCCAAACGAAGCCAATGAAAATGACTCGACAGGTTTATCACAATGCTGACATGTCCAATCTCTCTCCCAATTAGTCCAGCGCTGCTTCCCATTGGATTGCCATCTCAGTTCATATATGGTGTGTTCAAGATTTAAGAACTTGTCTTCTTCTAGGCCGTAATCTACCGACGCCGAAACAACTACTGGCGGATCGTTCGGTTGAGTTGGACGCGTCAAACTAGCCTCATACGATGAAATCGCCCAATCTCGACCCGGCAGTAGCAAAGCTTGCCCCGATGTGAGTTGCGGGAAGTAATCGTGTTCGTCCCGTGGTCTGACGGAGAATCGTAGCTCTACCGAACCGTCCGGATTCTTCTCTAGACCCCGAACCTTAAAGGTCGGGTCCTCCAAGAGGGCACCTAGTGACACGTTGTATATTCGCCAGGGAATGCGAGGCTGTAGACCGTATTCCCAGTCTCCGTTTCGTTCGGGGTCGTCCATACGGTGTCCAAATTGAGCTAGTGCCCAAGAGTAATCTTCCGATTTTCGAGTTACCGTGAAAAGGTAGCGATCATTCCCTCCCCACACTTTTGTTTTTCCTTCTTTGTCGAGGCGAATCACAAAATCCTCGCCACGATAGCAGTTCGATCCACTGGTCGTGCGAACTTTCGGCTCATCGCTAGAATTGTTGACCTCAGTTTCTTTCCAATCAAATTGGGTCTTCTGCTGCTTAGCCTCAAGTCGCTTCCAGCCTCGAGGGGCCTCCTCGAACAATTGTGCTTCTAACGTCGACGTTGCTGCCTCCAGGCCGTAAGCCATTGAGACTAGAAAGGCACCGCAAAAATACAAGTGCAATGACATGACATGCATAAGGCGATGACTCCTGCTAGTGTGAAGGAAAAACGCGCTGGTAGTTGAGTAGGATGACTACAACCCTCTATTCAACTATCAGCACGTGATCGTAGTTGTGATATCAACACTTACATGGAGCCTGGGTGCCAGAACCACAACTTTCATCAGCTTCGACGTCACACCCGCCGTTCTTGTGGCAAGCGGGCCATGACTGGCATGAGCAGAGCTGTGAATCTTCAGTTCCATGGGCAGGAGTTGCAATTATGCAGCAACAACTTAGTCCAAAAAACGCGATAGCAAATGCCCCACATAGCCAGGGAACATGTTCGAACATACGTGTCATCATTCTTCCTCCTCAAAAAAAAGAAACACAAAAACACTAAACAGACGCCTCAAGACGTGCTTTTCATGGGGGTACAATGGCCACCATCCTAGGATTCGTGCGAGAAGTCGTGTAAATGACCGCCTTGCTCGCAACCGTTCTCTTGAATTCAGGCTCATTCCTTGCATAAATCACACAACTGCCACGCGGTGGAACCTTAGCCGGGAGACCGCCAAACTCTATACACCCGCAACCCGACTCGGCGCCAACTATAATCACTTCGTTACTCGAAAGATTCACGGCAACAATCGAAAGTGGTTGAGATGCGTCACTCGGAAGAATCACCGATTCAATAATGACTTCATCCCCGCGCAATGCGGCGAGAGCCCGATAAATCGAGCCGAAAATAAACACCGCGCTCAAGAAAATGACTGTAAAAATCACAGCGCCACCAATAATGGCGCGAATCGCAAAGCTACGGAAACATGTCCTAGGGATATCTAAGCCGTCAAGTGTACTATCTTGTGCGAACATAATATGCTGATCTCATCGCTTCGACTGTCACAAGCAAGACTTGATTTACTTTACACCTAGTAATCGTTGAACTCTAAGACTGTATGTTATCGGGATACGCGACTCAGTGTATCTAACACCATCGACCACTGCGTCTGACGACACATCTGCGCTAGCCTCTTCCCTCACTAACATTGCGTCGGAGGCCAGTTCGTTTACGCTCGCAACCTCCCATAATGTATTGTGACTCCGTTCTTCATGAAAATCCAATTCCAACAATTCACTAGGATGATTCAGGCCGACTAGATGCAATATGCAGCATTTTCGTGAAACGTCTAAGGACTGCCACTCTGCCAAATAGGGGAGATCCTGCCCCCAATCGACATTGCTCCCCAAGAGATGCTCGGGACCGTTGAGCGGCCCGCCGATCGCCTCATTAAAATACGAAATCCAGTGTGGTCCGACCCAGAGGCTGCTGATGACGAACCAGCAGAAGGAGCCGGCGGCGGCGAGAGAATAGAGGGACTGAAGCATCGCACTTCTTCCTGCGATGCGTTGCATCGCGGCTAGCGCTGCTGAATCAGCCCAATGCTGAATCAGCCCACTTGACACAATCTGCACCTGTGGGAAAAGGCTGTCAAGCAAGTTTTTGGAAAAAAGGGGGAATAGTTTCGAGTTACGAGTTTCGAGGCGCGAGTCGGTGGAAAGGCGCTAGGTGCTAGGCGCGCTGGTCAGAGTTTGGGGGAGCTGGGTTCCCGACGTCTCGGGAGTGACGTTTGGCGCGGGGGGGAGGTTCTCGCTCGGCAAGCGGGTCCTACTTTTCTTCACTCGCGACTCGAAACCCGCAACTCGCAACTTTGCGCATTTTTAGTTGTCCGAAGCCGCAACGCGGCTATGGATCCGTCGGTTGCCGCCAGGGCTTCGAGGGCGCGAAGCACTGGGGGGGTTTTCATGAGGAGTCGAGGTTTTGTTTTACAAAACTATTGGACAAACACTATAAAACAAGGGGAAAATCGCCGACTTTTGTTTTGGTTTTTTAGTTTTCAACAAAATGGGCGAGACAAAACTTCCGCCACGGTGCGCAAGTTCGAGCAAAGAGGGTTGGCATTACGCAACTCGTGACTGCCCGGCGGACGCTAGTTCCGGAAGAACCGAATTCTTAGACCCGCACCGTCCAGCCGCGCAAGGACAAGAGCCACATCGCTATCCACCAGAAGGCGACCGTCGCAATGGCATAAGCCAACGAGGACAACTCGGGAGTGCTGATCCAAGAAGTAAAGAGCGTTTCGTAGAGCCATTGCTTGGTCGTTTGCTCGCCGACATGGGTTACGTTTAGGAGCACCGCCGACAGTCCCGACGCCACGAAAACGAGAATCGCATTGACGCCGACCACCTCAAACGCGCGGCCGATTCGTCGCCAGCCCCAGATGTCGAACTTCAAAAGTGATCCCGCCAGAAAAACCAGTGCCCAACCGGCGGTAAGCACCACAAAACTACTGGTCCAAAGCTTTTTATTGATGGGAAACGTGGTACCCCAAAATATGCCCAGCCCGATGCAGATCACCCCGGCAGTCGTCAGCCAACTGACTGTCTTCACTGTCGCCCCACTGCGCTGAATGAACAACCCAGCCCAGTAGCCCATGAGGGCCGTCACGATCGCCGGCAGGGTACTAAGCAATCCCTCGGGATCGGTCTTCTCGGTAGTAGCTTGGGTATACATGTGACTCACGCCCAGCACTGCGCGATCAACGACTCGCACCAGATTTCCTTCCGGAGATAGGTTTGCCTCGTAGTCACCACTGGGGAACCATGCCAAAAGTCCCCAGTAGCCCAAGAGCAGCACTACCGAGAGTGCTGCCTGCGCGCGAATCCCCAAATGCAAAACGATCAGTGACGCTGCGAAGTAAACCAACCCGATTCGCTGCAACACACCGGGGAACCGCCAGTTGGAGAAATCGACCGCATCGGCATGCCCCAGGAGGAAATCGAACAGGGCACTCGATCGATTCAATAAGAGGCCAAGCAATATCAAGACCGCCGTCCGCCGCGCGATCCGCCAATAGACGGCTGGCGATATTGCTGTGCCCGTACGATACTTTCGCATCGAATACGCCAGCGCAGTACCAACGATAAAGAGAAAGAAGGGAAACACAAGATCGGTCGGAGTCCAACCATGCCAATCAGCATGCCCCAGGGGCCAATAGAGATGCCCCCAGCCACCTGGGTTGTTGACCAGGATCATGCCCAGAATCGTAAAACCGCGAAAGACATCGAGAGCCAATAGGCGCGCAGTTAAGGGAGGGCTTTCGGCTGAGGAAATCGCAGAAGATGGATACACCATAGAATTCCCCATGACTCAAGAAGTACCTTGCTTCGTATAATCGAACTGTATTTTACGGCAATCCGGCAGTGACTCCAAGAACGTCCGTCCATAATTCTTCGTATGTATACGCGGGTCGAGAATCACTACGCGACCGTGGTCGGTGCGGGTACGGATCAATCGGCCAAAGCCTTGTTTGAGTTTCAAGACCGCCTCAGGGAGTTGGTATTGGCGGAACGGCTCGCCGCCAGCAGAACGAATGGCTTCGAAGCGGGCCTCTAATAACGGGCGATCCGGCACGCTAAAGGGGAGCTTCGCGATGATCACCAGTTGCAGAGCATCGCCGGGGACGTCGACTCCCTGCCAAAAACTGTCGGTCCCCAATAGCACCGCACGGGGATCGCGCTTGAATAGTTCTACCATTTGGGTCCGCGGCGTGCCATCGGCTTGGCTCAGCAAATTGAGATTGTTGGTGCGCAGCCACGGAGCAAGATTGGCAGCCGTGCGGCGGAGCATGTCATAGCTGGTGAACAAAACAAAGGCATGGCCGTCACTCTCTCGGACGAAGCGTCGGATCATCTCGAAAGATGCTTTGTCAAAATCCTCCCCCTGCCTGGCAGGATCGGGCATGCCGCGCAACGTCACCAATTCAGCCTGCTCTCGATAATCGAACGGGCTTCCCAGATGCAATGTCTCACTCTTGACAAGGCCGATCCGCTCGCGGAAGAAATCGAAACTGTCATGCTTACCGACGGCCAGAGTGGCACTAGTAAGAATCGCCGTGGGAACTTGATTGAACAACTCGTCACGCAGCACCGGTCCCACGTCGATAGGTGATGCCAACATCGACAATCGGGGGGCACCTCTCCGTGTCTTGTATGCCTCGACCCAATACACGGCATCGGCAAGTTGTTGACGATGCCAGCAATTCAATTCCCCTGCCAAAGCCATCAATCGATCGTGGGCAGCGATGTAATCCTGTCGTTCCGTTTCTTCCTTTTGAGAATCACCGACTCGTTTCACCTCGCGAGCCAGGTTCAGCAATTCACCACTTAGGTGGTTGGAAATGTCCAGCGGCTTCGTGACTCGGCCATTGGCGGGGGCCTTCCCTTCCTGCCAATCCAACAGATCAGCAAACAGTTCGTCGGCCATCACTCGACAGCGCTCGACTTTCTTTTGCAGATCGCGCAAATCCGGATGGGAAAGCAATCCCTTATGAGTACGGTCGCTGTACAATCGGCTCAATTGGTAATCGAATTGACCGCTCGTGAGACGAATCCCCAGATGATCAGCAGCAACCGCCTCGACGGTATGGGCTTCGTCCAGCACAACCACGTCATAATCGGGCAACATGCTGACCCCCGCGCGGCGAAGTGCTAGATCGCTGAAAAACAGGGCATGATTGACGATCAAAAGCTGCGCATGTTGGGCCCGCTTGCGATCTTTGTAGTAAAAGCATTGCTTAAAGGTGGGACAACTACGGCCCATGCAGTTGCCATGGTCGCTGGCCACTTCCTCCCAAACCTGTGGCGAGGGCTGGAAGGAGAGCGTGCTTCGAGAGCCGTCATTCGTGGTCTCACTCCACTGGCGAATTTCACGAAGCTCGTCGAGTGAGCCTTGCGTGTCGAACAAGCTTGGTCCGCGAGAGAGGGCCTTATGCATACGGCGCAGCGAAATATAGTTGCTGCGGCCCTTGACCAACACCGCCGAGAACTCTCGCGGAATCACGCTGTTCAATAAGGGAATATCTTTCTGAATGAGTTGCTCTTGCAGGCTGATTGTATGGGTGGATATTACCACCCGTAGCGACTTTTTCTTAGTGTCGTCGCTCCCTTCATCATTCGTGGCCGCCAGAATCGAGGGCACAAGATAAGCGAAACTCTTGCCTACACCAGTCCCCGCTTCAACTACGAGGTGTCTTTTTTTCCTGATCGCCTTTTCCACCACGTCCGCCATCGCCAGTTGTTGGGGACGCTGTTCGTACTTTGGGAGACGCCGGGCAATCGCGCCGGTAGGGCCCAAGATGTCGGCAACTTCAAGTGGGGTTGATGTCGACATACGATCCTTCATTCTGCCGCGTCGGATTTCTTGGGGCAAGAAACTAGCGCGGTTTGCTCGTGATCACCCCTTCGTCAGGGCTACTAGCTGTTGCGTAGAGTTTCTTGGGAATACGACCCGACAAGTACGCCAGCCGACCAGCCTCGGTGGCATGACGCATCGCGTCGGCCATCTGGAGCGGGTCCAGAGCGTGGGCGATGCCGGTGTTTAAGAGCACGCCATCCACTCCTAGCTCCATGGCGAGGGTCACATCGCTGGCGGTACCGACGCCGGCGTCGATGATTACCGGGTAGTCGGGATCCCCCTCCTTCAGATACTCCAGACAAATGCGAATGTTGTTAGGATTGAGCACCCCCTGCCCTGACCCAATCGGGCTGCCGGCTGGCATCACGCTAGTTGCTCCCGCTTCCTTCAATCGGCGAGCGATCACGGGATCATCGGTCGAGTAACAGAGCACTTGGAAACCATCGGCTACCAATCTCTTAGTCGCCTCGAGCGTGGCAATCGGGTCGGGAAGCAAGGTCTTCGTGTCGCTCAATACCTCGAGCTTAACCCAATCAGCACCTGGATTCTCGATGCCGACCAAGATCTCACGTCCCAGTCGTGCGACCCGAACCGCATCGTCCGCCGAGAAACATCCTGCCGTATTAGGGAGCAGTGTGTACCGCTGCGTATCGATGAATTCCAGCAGGTTGTTTCCCGCGGCATCGATCAGCCGTTCACGTCTGACGGCAACGGTGATGCAATCAGTCCCCGAGCGCCGGAGTGCTTCGCCCATCAACTCATAATTGGCATATTTTCCTGTACCGACAATTAGCCGACTGTGTAGTGTGTGGGTCCCTATTGTGAGTGACGGCTGGGTTTGCAGGTCAGTTTCCATTTCTTATCTCTATTCTGATAGTTGCCGTGGGACACGTTGTGTCGCGGCCATAAGGAATGATTGCTATCCGCCGCCAACAAGGGTAACCACTTCGATGCGATCCCCTTCTTCCAAGCAGGTTTGAGCATGTTGTGTACGAGGCACAAGTTCCAAATTGCGTTCTACGGCCAGGGTTCGAGGATCAAGAGCTAACTCGGCGATCAGCTCCGCGACCGTTGAACCCTCTGGCAATTCATGTTTACGGCCATTGACGCTCAGTTGCATGGCAAAATCACTCATCTCGAACAAACGCAGTACGGAACGATCCCCCTGCCAGTTTAACAAAGGAACCTCTTTGAGGAGCGCCTTTGGCACTTAGGCTCGGATTCCAAGGGAGAGCATACGCACTGACGTCCCCGCTGGCGGCTTCGGCAATATAGATCAAACTATTGCCAATCTGGAAGGGGGCTTGACCACGAGGAATGTTGGCCAAGCCAGTAACCATGAGAAACTTGGGGTTCTTGCTCAGGCCGGTGAAGTCTTCCTGGATATTCTTCTCAAAAAAAGCGACGAACTCCCCGGTGCGTCGACTCACCACAGCGGCGCGTAGGTCGCCCGTGAGAAAATCGAGAAAATAAAACGCCTCTTGTTCTTCGTCGACGAACCCCGTGGCTATGGCAAAGTTTTGTTCACCATGGGTGGCAGTTGCCTGGACCGGAACTGCTTGTCCGATTCCAAACCAGCAAACCGATAGCAGGATGCCGACCGATATACCAAGCACCAACAATGTCGCCTGGCTGCAAATACGCTGGACCATTTTCTTCTTCTCCCCAGAAAAGACTTCGTGTTAAAACCACCTCAACCTGCCGGAAGTGACATGCATTTATTTCACTCTTCATGGTAATCCGTCGGAGTACGAGTTTCTAGATGGCGAAACATGCCTCACTCGCTGGTCAGCGAGATTCCATGCTGATTCCGCTGAGCAGAGGTACTCCAAAGCCAAATGTCAGATATAATGCCGCGACCCCGGTCATTGGATTACCGTCAACCAAGGATGCAACCGCTAGCACTGTACGCCATGATTCCTCTCACAATCGTCGACCTACTTGCGATTCTAGCCGCAGGTCTGGTGGCTGCGCTCATCTGTCGTCGCTTAAGGATTTCGGCGATCGTGGGTTACCTGGTCATGGGGGGACTCTTGGGCGAGGGAGCCCTGCACTGGGTCGGACAAGACAATCATGACCTCGAAGTTCTCAGCGAAGCGGGGGTATTCCTGCTTCTATTTTCGATAGGTTTGGAATTCTCTCTCGACGATCTCCTGCGCTTGGGTCGCCAATTGGTGATCGGCGGAAGCACGCAGATGGCGTTGGTGGCTGTCCCGGCCGGGCTAATCTTTAGCGCATTGGGGTACGATCTCCCCACGAGCATCGTGTTGGCAGCATCCCTGTCGTTCAGCTCGACGGTATTGGTCTTCAACGCCTTGGTCGAATACGGGGAATCATCGACACCCCACGGGAAGCGGGCAATCGGCATCCTGTTGTTTCAAGACATGGCACTCGTCCCCTTGCTACTGATGATTCCCATGCTCACCGGTGACGCCGCACCTACGTTGAGTGACGTTGCTCAACTAGCTGGAGCTTCTCTGTTGTTTGTCGGGTTGATTCTCGTGAGCCGTCGAGTAATCGCTGGATGGCTCATACCCAGCCTGGTAAACTATCGCAGCCCGGATATTATCATCTTGTTCACATTGGTAGCTCTGGGAGGCATTACGCTCTCAGCATATGCAATGGGACTTCCGGCGGCAGTCGGTGCCTTCGCCGCAGGATTGGCATTCGGTAGTAATCGGTGGAGCGTGCAAATCGACGCACTCATTCTGCCGTTCCGAGAGACCTTTGCTGCGGTGTTTTTTATCAGCTTGGGTTTGCTGCTTGATGTACAGATTGTCTTGAACAGGCCGCTTCAATTGCTGCTATTGATCATGGCAGTGATTGTATTAAAGTCCCTGGCAGCTTGCCTGGCATTGCGGCTTACCGGACTCTCTTGGCGAGATTCGCTAGGAATCGGCATCGGACTTGCTCACATCGGTGAATTTGCTTTTGTGCTGGCTCGCATTGCTTGGCAGAATGACGTCATTTCTTCTGAGCACTATCAATTGCTCAATGCGGTCGCCATCGGTTCGTTGATATTTACACCATTACTATTGCGCGCCGGCCTCAGGTGGGTCGAAGCGATTCAAGAACAAGAGGTACTGCCTGCAAGCAGCGGTTTCAAACAGGAATCGCTGGCAGGGGCGGTCGTCATCGGCATCGGTCCCATTGGCAAGCAGATCGCCAGTTATCTGGAGACGCAGGGGATCGATGTCTCGCTCATCGATCGCAGTCCGCTCAATCTGTACCCCTTTGAGCAATTGGGTTTCCATACAGCCGCAGGGGATGCTGCCGAGCCCGAGATCCTCCGTTCGGCTAATACTCATGTGGCTGAATTGATCGTACTCTGCGTCCCTGACGATCAAGTGGCACTACGAATTCTAGAGCAAGTCCGCCACATTAATGAGCGGGCACAAGTGATTGTTCGCTGTCGGTATCAGTCGAATGTCGCTAGTTTTCATAAAGCTCAGGTTCAATTTGTAGTCAGTGAGGAGCAACAGGCATATGAGAGCATGATTGGTTTCTTGTCAGGCTTCTTTGGCAGCAAAACTGAGATCGCGGACAATTCTAACAATTCCTGAGGGTCTCGCAGGCTCCGAGCCGCCTCTGAGTCTGTCGCCTACTCTAAATCGCGATTAGTTGCCGTACCAAGAGAAAAGTTTGGCTTTCCTGGCCCAATGTCTATAATCTTGCATAACACTGGACACACTCTGAAATCTTCTGAACGGATATGGCCATGACTGCGACTCTACTCGACCTTCCTACCACTTTGTTTGACCTCCGCGAGAGCGGGTGGCAATCGAAAACTGTCAAGCAAGAGATTCATGATAATTTTCTCCGCCTGCTTCAAAGCGGCGAAGAACTTTATCCGGGAATCATCGGGTACGATGATTCGGTGATCCCTGAACTGAACATTGCCATTCTTGCTCAGCACGACATTTTGTTCCTGGGCGAAAAAGGACAGGCAAAAAGTCGGCTGATGCGGCTGATGGTTAATTTTTTGGATGAGGCGATTCCCTTTATTGCCGATCCAGAGATCCCCCTGCACGACGACCCCTTCCGACCTATCACGAGACGGGGCCGTGAAATCGTCGCTGAACGTGCCGCCGAGGAAGTGCCCATTGCCTGGTGGCCGCGTGAAGATCGCTATGCCGAACGGCTATCCCCCGGCACCAAGTTTGCCGACATCATTGGCGAGATTGATCCAGCGAAGCTCGCTTCGGGAGTGAGCATGAGCGCCGAAGACGCGTTGCATTTTGGTCTCATCCCTCGCATGCATCGCGGAATCTTCGCAATGAATGAACTCCCCGAACTCGACGAACTGGTACAAGTTGGGTTGTTCAATATTCTCGAAGAACGCGACGTGCAGATTCGCGGCTATCCCATAAAGTTTGACATCGACGTGTTAATTCTCTTCAGCGCAAACCCTGCCACCTACAATCGCAGCGGCAAAGTGATTCCCCAACTCAAGGACCGCATTGGTTCAATGATCCAGACGCATTATCCGCTGGAGCGCGAGCTCGGTGTGCAGATTCTCGAGCAGGAAGCAGAAGGGAATGTGAATTGGGGAATGCGAAATGGAGAATATCCGTCGGAGACATCCACTATTTCACCATCCGAATTCCGCAATCCGAATCCGTCCGTTGTTGTTCCTTACTTCATGAAGGAATTGGTCGAGGAAATCAGCCGTGCGGCGCGCACATCAAAATATGTGGATCAGGAATCCGGTGTGAGCGCCCGACTTTCAATTGCCAACTATCGCACGATGCTTGCGAGTGCTAAGCAGAGGGCAGCGATGCTTGGCGAGTCGCCTACCGTGCCACGGATCAGCGATCTGGGTCACATCTACGCCTCTTCATTGGGCAAGCTTGAGCTTGATCTTATGGGTACGCATCAAATGAGTGAGAAGCAGGTGCTCGACACAGTGTTGTCCGAGGCAATTGCCACCGTCTTTGGTGAGTACGTCGACAAGCACGGCCTGGCCGAGATCGCACAAATTTTTTCTCAGGGGGTGAAAATCGAAGTGAGCGATATGCTTCCTTCGTCGCACTACGCGAAACTGCTCCAGCGTGTGCCACCCGTATGGGACAAGGCCTTTGAGGTGAACGCCAGCGAGAACGAAGCAGTGCGGGCATCCTGCGTCGAATTCGTCCTAGCAGGACTCTACGCCACGGACCGCATCAGTCGCAGCCAAACGCATGGACGGATTATGTATGAGGTGTGATTAACGCTTTGTTCACTGAATTCGAAAGAATCCCATCGTAACATTCGCTCGATTATGTTTTAATGGTGGGTTTGTTCACTTAAGCAATAAGCCACCTGTGTTCTCGCATGTAATCGGGGTCGAGGACACCCCGGCTCGCTATCGAATTCGCCATGCAATTTGAACTTGAAGCACCGTTTAAGCCTGCGGGGGATCAGCCCGCCGCCATTCGCCAGCTTATCGCAGGTCTCACCTCCGAACAGCGCGAGCAAGTGCTCATGGGAGTCACCGGCAGCGGTAAGACCTTTACGATGGCTAATGTCATCCAAGAGGTTCAGCGGCCAGCGCTGATTCTATCTCACAACAAAACCCTTGCTGCCCAGCTTTATAGCGAGTTCAAGGAATTCTTTCCGCGAAATGCCGTTAGCTACTTTGTCAGCTATTACGACTACTACCAGCCCGAGGCCTATATCCCCCAGCGGGACATCTATATCGAAAAAGATGCGTCGATCAACGAGGAGATCGATCGGATGCGGCTGGCGACGACAAGCTCGCTCGTGAGCCGCCGCGATGTGATTGTAATCGCTAGCGTGTCGTGCATCTACGGACTGGGTTCGCCGGAAGATTACAAGGAAATGATGGTCGGCCTGCAAGTAGGAGGCACACTCGATCGAGACGACGTGCTCACTCGGCTGATTGATATCCAATACGAACGTAATGACACGGACCCGGACCGAGGCAAATTCCGGGTCCGTGGTGACTGCGTGGAAATCTGGCCCTCCTACGAAGAGTTTTCCTACCGCATAGAATTTTGGGGCGACGAAATCGAGCGGCTTTCGATCATTGACCCCACCTCAGGAGAAACCATCGACAACCTCCAAGAGGTGTTCATCTATCCGGCCAAGCATTTCGTGCTGCCGGAAGAACGCATTCACAATGCCGTCGATAGCATTCGGCAGGAGCTGCGCGAACGCTTGGAGTTATTTCGTTCCCAGGGGAAACTGCTCGAAGCGCAACGACTCAATGCGCGAACTCGCTTCGATGTGGAAATGATGTTGGAAATGGGCTATTGCCCTGGCGTCGAGAACTATAGCCGCCACTTGAGCGGACGAGCCGCTGGGGAACCACCGTATACCCTGTTCGATTTCTTCCCCGAAGATTTTTTGCTGTTCATCGACGAGTCGCACGCTACGGTCTCGCAGATCGGGGCGATGTATGCCGGCGACCAGAGTCGTAAAACGACGCTCGTCGAACACGGTTTTCGCTTGCCCAGTGCGCTCGACAACCGGCCACTGAAATTCCAGGAGTTTCAAGATCGCTACAAGCAAGTGATTTACGTTTCAGCTACCCCGGCCCACTATGAACTCGAACGCACTGGTGGCGAGGTGATCGAGCAAGTCGTACGTCCGACGGGTCTTTTGGACCCTGAGATCGCAGTGGTCCCAGCCCGTGGTCAGGTGCCTCATTTACTCGAACAGATCCGCGAACGTGCCGCCAGCGGCGAACGTGTCCTTGTCACCACGCTCACGAAACGACTAGCCGAAGATTTGGCGACCTATTTCTCTGATCAGGGAATTCTTTGCAAATGGCTGCATAGTGAGTTGGATGCCTTCGAGCGGGTCGAACTATTGCGTGACCTGCGTCAGGGCCGTTTTGATGCTCTGATTGGCATCAACCTTTTACGCGAAGGTTTGGATCTCCCCGAAGTCTCTCTGGTAGCAATTCTCGATGCCGATAAAGAAGGTTTCTTGCGGAGTGAAACTTCGCTGATGCAAACGATCGGTCGTGCTGCTCGGAACGTAAATGCCAAGGTCATACTCTATGGCGACAAGGTGACCAACTCGATGCAACGCGCAATCGACGAGACCGCCCGCCGCCGCAAACTGCAAGAAGCCTACAACAAGAAGCATGGCATCACCCCCGAAACGATCCGCAAAGCGATTCACCGGGGCATCGAGGCCACTGCCGCCGCTCATGCCCAGGCCAATGCGGCAGTCGGACGAACGGAGGAGACTAAGTATATCACCGAAGAGTACATTGCCGAGTTGGAAACGGAGATGCTCGAGGCAGCCGAGGGACTGGAGTTTGAGCGAGCTGCTGCGATTCGTGATCGAATCGAACAAATGCAAGACGCGATCGGTGAGCCGGTCGACTCGATCAAAGAAAAGGTTGGAGGGAAAGGTCGCCGAGGAATGCGCGGCAAAAAACCATCGGGCGGCAAAGTACCGCGGCCCAAGCGCGGCGTCTAGGGGCTGCCTGGTGGTGAGACAACTCGAACTGCCTGTGAGATTCCAGATGCGAGCATGAATTTTTATCTCGCGGTACTCCGAGCGATGTGGCCAGTTTTCTCGGCCAACCTCGAAATGAGAAAGCGTGAATTCTCGGACCCCCCTCAGATATTTGATTGTATTCATAACCGATTTTCATTAAACTGTCTCTTGCCCGAATTCTCGCCTGCTACTGCTCAAGATCCTGGGAGGCAATGATGATGATTTCTAATCGTGCCGGGCGGCTTTGCTCGGCTTATCTGTGTCGTTTAGTTTTTCTGCTTGCGACGTATTTCCTCTGCGATTCAGGCGCGGTATTGGCGCAAATCACGGCCACCTGGTCCGGTGGCGGCGGAGACTCGAACTACAATACGGCCGCCAACTGGGACATCGGCCAAGTGCCGATCAACGATATTTCTGACGATTTCATCGTCGTCATTCCCACGAACCAAACTGTCAATTTCAACGTGCCGGGCACTGGGCATGAGATATTTCAACTCTCGCTCGCCAGTGGGGCAACACTGAATATCAATCCAGGGCGTGACCTGGTTGTCGTAGATGCTTCCGACATTGCGGGACTCCTAAGCACAGACAACGGCACGTTCCTTGGCAATACTGCGGCATCGACATTGTCGGGAACTTCTCCGCGCATCCTTGCTCAGGGTGGGGGGACGCTGCGAGTTGGCGGTACCACTCTTGTTAACACGGCTAACGTAGGTGACATCGTTGTTTCTCAGGGGACTGGATCCCTGGCAGATCTCTCTACCGTCCTGTCGGTCAATTCCGACGCGGACTTTGGCGGCTCCCCAATTCGCCGAATTCTCGCAGCAGACGGTGGAGTAGTCGATCTCTCGAACATGACCAATATCGTCGGCGGGCGCGGGGGCGATAGTTTGCGGCTCGAAGCTGCTAACGGTGGCGACTTACGATTGGACAAGCTGCAAACCATCAGTGGTAATCGCAACGTACGGTTCACCAGTGACGGTACGCCGATCAACCTTCCGATGTTGCAAACTATTCAAGCGGGTGTGCTGTTTGAATTAGCGAGCGGTCAAAACCTAAGTCTGCCGCAATTGACTTCACTCAACGGGGAAGGCAGTGGGATGACAACGCTGCTCGAATCTCCTGTGAATGGTTCGATCAACGCGCCGAACCTGGTAACTATGAATCGTGCGACACTCTCCATAGACAGCAATCGAAACGTCACGACGGGCACCTTAGGCGATATTGACGGCTCCCGAATTCATGTCAAGGGAGGCAAAACCTTCTCCGATATATCCGCCACTGCGTACAATTCCAACAGTTTCTTCGGCGGAGGTGATTTCTTTCTCGCAGAGGGAGCCGGCTCATTGCTCGAGCTGACGAGTCTAACCAGTTTGAATTTCGACCAAGATTTTGGAGGCTCACCGATTTATGCGATTGCCGCTCGCAATAGTGGCATTGTCGATCTCTCGGAAGTGACCGACATCGTCGGTGCGCGCGGTGGCGACAGTCTGCGGCTGGAAGCGACAGGAGGGGGTGAACTACGGCTCGGCAAACTACAAGCCATCAGCGGCAATCGCAACGTGAGGATCACTAGCGACGGTACGCCGATCTTGCTCCCCATGTTGCAGTCAATCCAAGGGGGTGTGTTGTTCGAATTGGCAAATGGCCAGACTCTCAACTTGCCTCAGCTTATTTCCATTGACGGCTCTGGTAGCAGCATTTCCACTGTTTTGCGATCTTCTCCTGGTGGTCAGATCAATGCACCCAATCTCAGTTCGTTTCAGCGGGCTACCTTGGCGATCGGCACTGGTGAAAGCGTCATCACAGGCAACCTTGCCAATATCAACGGCTCACGGATTCATGTCACTGGTGGACAGGCATTTTCGAATGTCACGGCGAGCTCCTATAACTCCAGCGACAATTTCGGCGAAGGTGATTTCTTTCTCGCAGATGGAGCCGGTAGCAATCTCGATCTCTCCAGCCTCACGAGCCTTAATTTCGATCAAGACTTCGGAGGCTCACCGATTTACACGATTGCCGCTCGCAATAGTGGCATCGTCGATCTCTCGGAAGTGACCGACATCGTAGGTGCGCGCGGTGGCGACAGTCTACGGCTGGAAGCGACAGGAGGTGGTGAACTACGGCTCGGCAAACTGCAAGCCATCAGCGGCAATCGCAACGTGAGGATCACCAGTGATGGCACACCCATTTCGCTTCCCAAATTGCAGTCGATCAACGGGAGCGTCTTCTTTGAGCTGGCGGATGGCCAGACGCTTAGCCTGCCTGAATTGCAACTTCTCGACGGCGCGGGGAGTGCCTCCAGTGCTGTCCTGGAAGCCCCCAATGGGGGAGCCCTCTTTGCTCCAAAACTGACGACCGTTCGTCGCAGCCAGATTAATCTGGCACCAACGCAAACATTGAGCATCGGTAACCTGACCGACATTAATGGTTCGCGGATTCGTGTAACCGGTGGACAGAGTTTCTCGGTATCGGCCAACTCCTACGACTCCTTAGACCATTTTGGCGGAGGGGATGTTTTTGTTGCAGAAGGGCCGGGAAGCGTTCTCTCTTTGGGTTCTTTGGCAAGCATTGATTTCAATCAAGATTTTGGCGGATCCCCTGTCTACACGATTGCTGCTCGAGATCAAGGAGTACTAGATTTATCAAAGTTGGCATCGGTTGTTGGTGCCAGGGGGGGAGACATTTTGGAATTTCATGCCGAAACGGGTGGCAAGATCGATCTCTCTTCGCTCAGTACGACTTCGCAGAGCACTCGTTTTGTTGCCTCCAGTGGCGGTCAGCTTCTATTTGGGCAATTAAACAATTTTGATACTGAGCTTTCCGCTACTGATATTGGTTCCGAGTTAGTGTTCCAACAGGGGGTACTCATGGGCGCGAGCACCACGCTCTCGGTCCAAAATGGTGCAGAGGTGAGAGTTCAGGGGGCGTACCTTTTTGAACAAACCACCGAAGCCGACGTGAATCTTAATGCGGCGATCGTTCGTTTTGAAGGCATCGGCGGTCAACAACTGGAAGTCGGCGGCACCGACTCCGGTGTCGGCGGTTTCACCAGCGGCAACTTTGGCATGGGGCAAATACGAATCGGCACGACCACTCAGCGAACCTCGGTCGACTTACTGGACGTGATCGACAATGGCAATCGTGGCGGGGGTGGAGAAGCCGAAGCCCTCTACCTCTACGGCCTTGGCGGACCTGCGGGATTGCGAATCCTCAATAACTCGGCCCTCGTGCTCAACGGCATCAACGTTTATGCCTGGGATCCCGTGGCTGGATCGCAAGTGCATCTCAACACGTTGTTCGGCCCTGGCGATCTGCGGATTCCCTACGACGATGGATTCCTGCAGTTGGCGCCACTCGATTTCCAATGGGACAACAATGCCGGTGGCGATTTCAATCTTGGCGGCAATTGGAGTGATGGTCTTGTCCCGCTCGGGAGCGACTCGGGTATCTGGAATCTGGGCAGCGTTGGGGGCTATACGGTCCAGTTCGGCACGAACGTGGCTACCGACAGCGCGATCATTAAGAGCGACCGGGTCACGTACGATCTGGGCGGTTTCCAGTATAGCCTCGCCGCGCTCAACGCCACGACCGGCCTGGTCGTCGGCCAAGATGCCAGCGACAACGCCAATCTCACAATCAACAATGGTACGCTTCAAACCAAAGACGTACGCGTAGCCGCTACGGCGGGATCGCAAGGCATACTTACCATCGGTTCCAGCGGAGTCTTGCAAGTCGATAGTGACGTGGTCCTTGGAACAGGCACGGGGTCTCTTCGGGTGACTCCTGGCGCTCAGGTGACAGTGGTTGGAAATGTCATCATGTCGGGAGATGGGCGACTCGAAGGCATGGGACTCACAGCCTCGCTCGTTGATAATCAATCAGGCACCCTTGCGCCCGGTTTGTCGGCAGGCATTATGAATCTCAATGCAAATTACGAGCAACAATCCGCTGCAATGCTCGAAATTGAAATCGGTGGCGTCGACAATTCCAATCCGAATGCCCCGCAGTTCGATCAACTCATTGTTACTGGCTCGGCTAATATCGGGGGGGGACTGACAGTCTCCCTGATAGATACTGGTGCCGGGTTGTTTGCTCCCAATGACGGCGATTTGTTCGAGATCGCAATTGCCTCTGCAGACTTGACGGCCACACTGTCGAACTTCAGTGTCCCGACGTTAGTTGACAATAGTTGGCTGCTGGGGCAATTTGGCGACTCGCTCTTTTTGCGCGTTGCCGAGCATCTGGCAGACTTTGATGGTGATTTGGACGTCGACGGGCGCGATTTTCTCGCCTGGCAACGCGGCTTCGGCATCACCTCCGGTGCTACCAAGGCCAATGGCGATTCCAACGGCGACGGCGCTGTGGATGCCGCCGATCTTGATCACTGGAAAATTCAGTACGGTTTTCAAATCATTGGTGGCGGAGGACCCTTCAGTTCGGTGGTGGCCGCGCCCGAACCAGCAGGACTTGTGATCATCCTGCTAGGATTGCTCGGGCTGGCAGTCTCGCGAAGATCCTAGCCGCAAAGTTTCCGCAACTTGTTTTTTCAGCAGTCTTGGAGGTGATTGCACACAGATCAATCGCCTCAGGCTCAACGCCCTGCCAGATGGCTGCCGAAAAGGTTCCTGAGGGACCGCTTTGCGGCCAAAGGCCGCAAATGCCAAACTCCCCGGCAAGGTCGCTTCAGCGACCGGGAACGGACTAACCCGGCAAGGTCGCTTCAGCGACCCGTAACGGAACAATACTGATGAAACAGCTAACTCTGCATTTCCCCGCCATCGTCTTGGTATTTTCCCTCATTCAGGTCGGAATGAATTCCGAGGCGACAGCCCAACGAACTGAGAAGTCCGCCAGTGACCAGAACGACTGGTACTATGGCAGTGAAGAACGAGCGCCCTCGAAAAGCATCGCCCAGCAAAAAGCCCAGTTGCGGGCCGAGCAACGGATGGATCGCCTGGCATCGCTCCGCTGGTACGGGTTTCAGCCCGGACGTCCCACCGCCTCTGGCATGCCTTTCACCACGATGTACAGCCCTGCCTGGTCACGCCCAGGAGGCCGACCGTTCAGTTGGTATACCGGCTATCCGACGTCCGTATACAATGTCGGCAACCGA
Organism: Bythopirellula sp.; assembly: GCA_041738415.1. Taxonomy (GTDB): domain Bacteria; phylum Planctomycetota; class Planctomycetia; order Pirellulales; family Lacipirellulaceae; genus Bythopirellula. The sequence goes on along the minus strand of JBGSPU010000078.1, from coordinate 2,051 downwards.
TACTGGTAATCATGGTAGCTCAGCCTCTCCGAGCACTGATGCAGTGGCATAATACCCATGAATTCGAGTCTCGAAGTAACGCGACTACGTGGATTCTTAATTCCGCGTGCGACATCGCACAGCTCGGCAAGCTGCCAGAAGTTTCGCTAGATGCTTTGATTCCCTCAAATCAGTAGCGGGATGAGTCATCTCTTCGTAGAGAAGCTTCGCCTCATGGACCACTTCTAGCCCTACTTCTTCCGGTGTAAGCTCGGCCAGTATCTTCGATGCCTGCGCAACACCTTGCCAGTCTTCTGCCGTCGTGGCGTGAAACAATCGTTCAATCGCATCTAGTTGTGCTTCGACGAGCATTGTCACGAGGCGGCTGTCTGCTGCCAATCGAGAGTGCATTCGCGTGAGATTCGGCAACGAAGGATAATCGGTCGAGTCCATGAGAACTGCGCATGGGGGGAAGTATGATTGACTACGCAGCTTGACGAAGCATCGGCATCGCAGGAACTCCGACCTTGGCCTGACGAAGCACCTGGGGCACCAGCCTTTCAGTAGCCAGCCGAGCGATGGTGGCCAACTGACTGGTTTCAATATCCGGTGTATTCCTGATCACGTTGCGTGCTCTTCGCAGAACTATTCTGGTAGCTCGGGCACGCAGATAACCGCGTGCTTCAGAGAAGTTCATTCCCTCCGTGCGACCGACTACCTGCTGATAAACCTCGGACAAGCAGTCCTCCGTCACCTGGAGGACTACAACGTCGAGGTTTCCGCTCGTGGGAACGCCCAACCAGTTCATAATATTCTTGATCACCGCAGGTCTCCTCTCCATTGATGGGCCAAGGCATGCACTCGCCGTAGCGGCCGCTCGCTTGTGAACCACTATCTATTGAATCGAGTCTATTTAGCTAGTTTCTTCAATCGAATTGCTAGCGCGGAGGTGATTCACGAGGCTAGAGAGCACTTATTCTCCTACCTGAAACACACAGTCCTCAAACTCCCTGCACTTGACCGAAGTCCCCTGATTGCTTAACTTTACAATCATTGAGTGGGCACAAATTTGAGACTCTGCTCAAGAAGCATGTGAGGATATACCGAATATTCCTTGCACAGCGTCTCGGCAATCGCTGGAGCGTAGACAAGGCGCCGTGGCCAAGTGGCTAAGGCATCGGATTGCAAATCCGACATCCCCGGTTCGAGTCCGGGCGGCGCCTCTCGCAAAAACCCCGGGAAAAACTTGGTTTCTCGGGGTTTTTCTGTTGTTCTACGCAATCTGTTTTTTCTACCCAGTTGTCACCAATTGCCAGCGGTTTACACTACCTGTCAGAATTTGGTGCAACCGTTGGTGCAACCAACTTGACACTACTTTGTACAGTAGTTTGCCGTCCATCGGTTCCCGTGGCGACGATCCGTTGGCGTTCGGTCGGCGTCGCACCCAACGGCAGAGCCTTCTCGCCTGGCCCCGCAATCCTGGCCTGGGAAGCCTCACCGATTGGCAATCCAACTACGGGGCGAATTTTACCCTGGCGGCCAATGCCACTACCGCGTCGGAGCCTGGCACCTGCGTGCTTAGCTGGTTGCTCTTTTCAATGGGATTGTTGTCTGCCAGAAGTACCCCGAAACTTCGTGCAGCCTGCTGAGGATTTAGCGATCAATTAATGATAGGGGTAGGGAGACCCGATTGAGAGCGGGTCCCCCTCCCTCCGAACCGTGCGTGCGGTTCTCCCGCACACGGCTCTCCGGTTAGTAGGTTCCGATGGATTGGACGTAACGGTGGTGGGTGGCACTCAGGCTAAGCAACCCGTGTTCCGCAAGGTAGGCATTGGTCCAGCGCTGATTGGCTGGTAGGCGTTCGCGGTTGTGGCGGTTGCGTTTCTGGAGAAGCCGCCGTAGACGGCGACGGACCATCTGGTCGTAAGACCTGAACACGCTCCAGTGGCAATGCCGAAAGTAATTGAACCAGCCTTGAGTCGAGCGATTGATGCGACCGATCGTGGCCTCCAGTGCTTCACCCGACTTGCGGGGAGTTAGTTCGCGGATACGGTCGACGAACTTCCGGTGGC
>JBGSPU010000067.1:0-36770 GCA_041738415.1 Bythopirellula sp. | reverse complement strand
CCTGACGGCTTGTTCCGTCAGGGTCGTTTTTTGGGGGCCAGATTCCTGAACCATTCTTTTTGCCCTGAAATGCCTCGAAAACGCCTGTCATACACGCCCAAAAGCCACTTGGCGACCCACAGATTCTGGTGAGGAACCGTTTACTTTAGTTTTCTGCACACCACAGGCGTTGGGAGGGGCATGATCGCAGAACGTAAGCAAGATCGTATTCCCTTACCGTTTTGAAACTAGCGGCGGGTTGTCTCCTGTCTGGAGGTGTGCAGAACTATACTATTTAGACAGTTTGCCGCCAGACTGCCGTGCGTACTCGGCAGCGAAATAGTCTCACCGTAGCGGCGGTATTCCTCTTCATGCATTGACTTGCAAATGAATAAGTTTCTGTCAGCTTGCACATAACCTGTGTTCCGATAAAGATCTTCCGCCGTTGCTTCGAGACAATTAAGAATTACTTTGCCATCAAACTGATCAATGTTATAGACCGGTTGTATGCCGAGAGATACCAACAGTGGTGCAAAAAGATCGAAATTCGGGCTGCCGAGGCACATGTATCCAACGGGAGTTTGTCTACTGCAATCGTCTCTTTCCTCATCGAGCGAAACGGAATCGCCCATGAGACTGGCAAGTCCTTCACGAGTACGTTTGACGATGTTTTTTACCGGGAGCGCGCCTACCCGCATCAGAACTTCAGGCTTGGGGAACTCCACGAGATCCCAGGATTCCCAGCGTCCGGCGGCCAGCCAGCCTATTAACACAGCAACCTTTACCAATTCAGCGCTATTTCTTTGTGGTTTATCAAGTTGAGCTAATTGATCGAAGGAGGCTTCGTAGTAACGTAATGGGTCGATGACTTCTTGGGGAATCCGCCAAGCGGCGAGCAGATTTGCCAGAACCTCCGCCTGCGTTGCTGAAAATATCTGTTTTTCCAAAAGAGTGAGCGGTTTTCCCGTTTGCTCGGCAAGTTCCACGACGGTCCTTGCGTCATCGGGAAATTCCTTGGCGAGGACAACACGACCGAGAAGGTGCATGACCGCGCTAAGGACGAGACCTCGACTCTGATCGGAGGGGGATTGATGTTCCGTCAGTAGCTGCACTGCGACTCCCGCTGCCAGACTGCGACGCCAGGCCAGTTCAACGTCCAAGTGCTGAAGCAGTTCGTCTCTTAACACGGCGCAAGCGTTGAACGCGAGAGCAAGTTCGCCTACACGGCGTCGCCCCATACGATCTACGATTTTTTTCAGGTCATATACTTTTTCGCTTGTCCGGTTGTAAACGCAACTATTTCCGAGTCGGAGTAGTTCAGCAGTGAGCCCTGGTTCCATCTCGATAGCGTGGCCGATATCCTCAGACTCGGTATCATCTTCACAGCACATTTGGTAAACGTTTAATGCAGAAGGGGAAAGTGGCAGTGCCTCTATTCCCAAAGATTCCCAAGAATCCGTGCCCCTGTTCAAGCTTTTTTGTGACTCCGCCCCTTTTTCACCATTCGCCAGTGCGACCGTGGGTGCTGAGCTTTCGGAATCGGATTTCAACGTTTCAGAAGTAGTCTCTGCCTGTCGCGATTTGCGACGACCGATGAGCACCTTGATCTTGGCCGTGAAGGCAGGGTAGTCGGTAGGTTTGAAGACAATGTCGTCGACTCCGCGAGACATGAGATCTTCGACTATCTGTGGTTCAACGACCGAGGTATGCACGGCAATCAGCGGGCGATTAGGTATTTTCAATAACTCAATGGCCAGCGCATGTCCATTTTTGTGTGGCATCCGCAGATCGGTCACAACAAGATCGTATTGATTCGATGCGATCAAATTCATAGCTTCTAAGCCATCGTTCGCCTTATGGCACGTGAAGCCCTCCTTGTTCAGGTGAAAGATCATCAAATTTCGTGCGATGGCCTCATCATCGACGACCAGCGCCAGATAGTTATGGTTATTGATATTCATTGATCTCTCCTGATTGAACTAAACAAGCGCACTCGTAGCAAACGCGCAGAATTCACTCTCCATCGGTTCGGATTGATCGTTCAGCGCTTCTGAAAACTGTGCGCGGATTTCTTGAAATCGCGCTTTGACAGACAAGAAAGCTTCGACGATCGCTGGATCGAAATGTTTCCCTGCCTCGTCGTCGATGATTGCGATTGCCGTGTCGTCTGAAAACGAGTCTTTGTAGACGCGTTTGGAGGTCAAGGCGTCATAGACGTCGGCTACGGCTACGATTCGGGCGCATAGTGGGATTTGTTCGCCAGCGAGCCCTCGCGGATAGCCGCTCCCATCGTATTTCTCGTGGTGGTATAGCGTGATATTGCGGGCCATCTGCAGAAAACGGGCATTGGGAAAGTGGGTGAGGAGAGATTCGATAGTTTCTGCACCACGAACGGTGTGCGTTTTCATAATCTCGAATTCGGCTGCGGTGAGTGGACCGGGCTTGAGCAAGACGCTATCAGGGATCGCAACTTTGCCGATGTCGTGTAGCGGACTGGTCTCATAGAGGAGCCGCACGAAGTTGTTATCCACCTTATCTCGAAAATGAGCATTCTGCTGTAAACGCAAGGCCAGTACCCGACAGTAGCTGCGAACACGCTCCAGGTGAGCCCCGGTTTCAAGATCACGCGATTCCGCGAGCTTGGCCAGTGCGAAAATAGTCATTTCTTGGCTTTCCATGCCGATGATGCGTTGGCCCGTGTTGACACGCATCAACAGTTCGCCGGGGCTGAACGGTTTCGACACATAGTCATCAGCGCCCACTGTCAGCCCGGTGATAGTGTCCACGGACCGATTTCGTGACGTGACCATAATCAGGTAGACATAATGCGGCGAGTCTCCTCCGCGGACGGCCTTGCAGAAGTCAATTCCGTTCATGACAGGCATTTCCCAGTCGATGACAACCAACTGGATATTATGTCGCTGCAGCAGTTCCAATGCTTCGCGCCCATTGGTGGCCGTCAGCACCTGGTAGCCCCCCTTGCGGAGCGTGTGTTCTACCGTTCGGCGGGCAATCGCCTCGTCGTCAACCACAAGTACGTCCATTAAACGTCTTCTTTCACTGAGTTCAGTTTCAGTCGGAGTTGTGGCATGTAGTTGAGGCACCGCTGCATTTCCGTTGCAAGTTCGTCAATGTGACGTTGGATATCGTGAATGGCAGACGAACGTCCTGCTTGCTCGATGTCTGCCGAAAGTTGCTGCAACGATGCGGCGCACAGGATGCCGGCAGCGCCCTTGAGCGAATGTGCGGCGTCGGCAGTGGCCGCGGCGTCCCGTCGTTCGGCCTGTTTCCGGATCTCTTCCACGCGTTCCTTGCCGGTCGATTCCAGTTCGTCCAACAGCGAGCCAGCAAACTCCAGGCTCCCCATACACCGCTCCAGGAAAGCGTTGGCATCAATTGGCGCCGGCTTGAATGTTTCACTTACTCCATGGGGCGTAGCGACTGTCGCCTCGATTTCCAGCGACGACTCTGGTATGTCACTGAAGAACCGCTGGAGGACACTGACGATTTGCTGCTTTTGCACGGGCTTGCTCAGGTATTCATCCATGCCCGCGTCGAGGCACCGCTCGCGATCACCCTTGATGGCATTAGCGGTCAATGCGATGATCGGCAGATGCCCGTCGAGTGTCCCATCGGCTTCACGCTGCCTGATTAGCCGGGTGGCCTCGAAGCCGTCCATTTCCGGCATTTGACAGTCCATCAGCACAAGGTCGTACTTGCGTTGCAGGACGGCATCCAACGTTTCGCGGCCAGTGGACACTGTGTCACAGGTACAGCCAAGCTGCTTCATCAACTCGACAATGTACATCTGGTTGATGCTATTATCCTCTGCCAGTAGGACATAGCCGGTCGGTAAGGTCGTATCCCGGATAGCGGTCAGCTCATTCTCAATTTCCGTAGGCTCCTTAACTTGGCACAACAGGCCACAGAGTACGTCGTGCAGTTCATACCGCCGGAGTGGTTTGCGGAGTGTCGCGTGGATACCATGTTCTTGTAATTCACGGGCATTCAATTGGATATCGGTTGAACCCAGCAGCAGCACGATCAATTGCGGATGGTCGATCAGTGCTCGCGCCAGTTCCAGCCCATTCCGCTTAGGCATGTTGTAATCGGTCAACACCAGATGGAACGGTGTGCCGTCCTCCTCGGCTCGGTCAACGGCAACGAGGGCCTCGTCCACCGAGGAAGTCGTGACGGCGGCGAGACCCCATCCGGCGATATATTCGGCAAGAATGACACGGTTGGTTTCATGGTCGTCCACAATCAGGGCTCGCCTTCCCGCGAGTGGCGAGGTTTCGGGAAGGGCATCAAACGACTCAGAGACCAGTTCAAACGGCACTTCAAACCAGAACGTCGAACCCGCCCCTTCTTTGCTTTCGACGCCGATCGTTCCTCCCATTAATTTCACAAGACTCTGCGAGATGGCCAAACCCAACCCGGTGCCACCGTAGTTCCGCGTCGTTGAGGCATCGACCTGCGAGAACGACCGAAACAGCCGATCAAGTTTGTCGGAGGGAATTCCAATCCCGGTATCGGAAACCGAAAAGCGAACCGTAATCCGATCCTCCTGCCGGGCAACGATCTTAGTACGCACGAGCACTTCACCGGCCTGCGTGAACTTCACCGCATTGCCCAACAGGTTCACCAGCACCTGCCGCAATCGGTTACTATCCCCTTTGAGCACAAGCCGCGAACTCTGGTCGACGAAACTCAGCATTTCCAAGTTCTTGTCCGTGGCCCGCCAGGCCATGGTTTCGACGGTGTCCGTGACCAGCTTTTCCAGATCAAAGTCGTGCAGATCGAGTTCGAGCTTTCCGGCTTCAATCTTGGAAAAATCGAGGATATCGTTGATGAGTTGCAACAGCGACTCTCCACTGTAGCGGCACGCTTCGACGAATTTCCGCTGACGTTCGTTCAGTTCCGTGCCGGCGAGCAGTTCGGTCATGCCAATCACGCCGTTGAGCGGTGTCCGCAGTTCGTGGCTCATGCTGGCCAGAAACTGGCTCTTAGCGACGCTGGCCTCTTCAGCCGCTTGCTTGGCGGCCCGTAGTGACATTTCGTGTTGTCTACGCTCGGTAATGTCGATTTGCGTCGCGATAAAGTTGGTAAGCTCGCCTTGGTGATTGAACACGGGATCGATCTTAAGATCAATCCAATACTTGTTGCCCAATTTGCCGTAGTTCAGAATTTCCGCAGCGACGCTTTCGTGACGTCGCAGTTTTTTTCCGATCTGAGCGACCGTCTCAGGATCGGTGTCGGGGCCTTGCATTTGATCCCCTGGCCGCCGGCCCATTACCTCATCCTTGGTATAACCGGTCAGTTTGGTAAAGGCATCGTTTACCCATTCAATACGGCCTTGCGCATCACTGATGACGACCGAATGTTGCGTTTTACTGGCCACAAGCGACAGTTTTTCTAATTCCTTTTGACGCTCATCTTGTTCTGTTAGAGTTCGCAGTGGGCGCGTCGCCTTTGTTGCCAGCACAATCGACGCAACGAGAGCAACTAGAAGGGTCCCAACTCCGATCAACGATAAAGTCAAAGCCAAAGTTGTGATGGGTTGGTACGCTTCCGCGACGTCCATATGTGCGACAAGCCCCCACTGGCGATTGCCTTTCTCTTGAAAGCGGATCGGGCAGTACTCTGCAAGAACGTCAACATTTTCGATTACCGTCTGGACCGCGCCTGCGCTCGTTTCTCCTCGGAGCGCAGCCGCCAGGACGGGCGCACTGGACAAGGCGATGGAAGTTGATTCCTGGCCGCGACGCGGCACGAGTAGTCGTGCGTGGTCGCCCTCCTGCGTCGCGATCAGAATTCCACCCGATTCACCCAAACCATCCGATTTCTGGAGTATGTTCACGAGTGGAGATGCGTCGACCAAGACCATCACGACGCCCATCAATCGGCCATCGTCGGTCATAGCTGGCGCCGCCAAATGTGCGTGGTACTTGTTGTCAAGGAGCGCAAGGTCACCGAAATACTTTTGCCGCTTCCCCGTTTCAAAGGTCCGATCGTCGGAGTAGTCCGCTTCGAGTAGTCGATCATAGGTTGCCGTTATCACCCGGCCATTAGGCGCGCAGATCCAGATGTCGACGAAACCATCCGCACTTTGCACCGCGTCGTCAAGAATCGGCTGCGTCTGCTCACGTAACGCATGGACATCAATCGAGCCATCGAGGTACTGCTGAAGAGCCGCTCGAAGTTGGGTCCTGCTGGCCACGAGACCCACCCGTTCCTGCTGCTGAGTGCTGTAGGCAAAAATCATTTGTTGCCGGTCGGTCGCTACCGTATGCAGTCGTTTGTGAACTTCGTTTCGGACGATATTGCGCCCGAGAAAAAAGGCGGCTGTGTTTAGCAGGATAGTCGTGGTCGCTAGAACGGTGCACGCGGCGACTGCCACTTTGAAGGCAAGGGTGCGGTACCACACAAGTTTGTTAAGGGATCCAAAGCCCGTCATTGTGGTACGTCCTTCATCGGTTCGTAGAATCTACGTGATCCAGCCGCGCTGAACTGTCTTGGCAAAGATAGGACACGATTACGGTGTGTGCACAATAATGACAGTTTTCCTGCTTGTGTCGTTGAGACCGCGAGAATTGTAGCGATACGGCGAATTGCAGTGCCCCAAAAAAGCGGGCAGGGACGATAGATGTCCGGAGTTCACAATCGTGTGGCGTCAACACCCCTGACCCCTCGGAGGTCGCGCACGCTATTGGCGAAGTGATTTTTGTCTGCCGAGCAAATTAGGGGAGAATTGCCGTGAGTCTGCCGCAAGTCCTACCTGCCGGGATTGAAAGGTCAGAAGCGGTTCGTCTGGCGGCACTTGCTATCGCAAGTCGTTATGCAGGCGCTTCTTCGAGCCGCAGAATTCAAAACTTATGTCATCAAACAACGTGCCATCAAACATCTAATTTGGAGCTTGTTGGCGCAACTCCGCTTCGTCTCCTGGGCGGCTTCACCCAGCGTCCGGGATTTCTTCGGAGCCTAATTCTTATGCAACTCCACCAGTTGCGACCGCCGAAGCTGCCCACAGGCCGCGTCGATCTTGTCCCCTTTGCGATGGCGAAATCGCACACGAACTCCCGCCGCTCCCAGGAGTTGCCGAAATTGATGTTTCCTTTCAGCAGAAAGGGATTTAGACAGCGACGCCAAATAATTTTCCAATCCCTGCAGTTGCCGCCATCGCAAGCGCGCCCCAGAAATCACGCGAGCCACCGCCTTCACGATTGGAGCACCGCCTACAAAAGCGGATACACCGCCGAGCAATGCCAAGAACACAAGAGATAGAACGGAGACAACGATTTCGAGCCAATTGACCGGAGTGAGAAAGGCAGCCAACAGTGGCAGTGCGGCACCGATCGCAAATGTACCAGCAGACGCAAACGCTGCCTGAACAGGACGTGCGGACATGGTTTCTGATATCCCTAGTTCATCAAGAGCATGTGCGGCGAGGGCATCATGTTGTGTCAGTTGGTCAGCAACCTGTCGTGCAAGCGATTCTTCTAATCCACGTGCGACTTAGATTTCGGTGAGTGTCTGAGAGCTCCGATTCACCATCGGTTGCAAGTTCATTGCGCTCGCGGCCAAGGTCTGCGTTTTCAGTGTCGGCTTGGGAACTAACGGAGACATGCTCACCCGCAGCCATTAACATTGCACCGGCAACCAATCCGGCGACACCCGCGACCATGATATTGCCATGGGTGGCGTCGGCTGCAGCAACGCCAACAACCAAGCTCGCAGTTGAGACGATGCCGTCGTTCGCACCCAAAACGGCGGCACGAAGCCAGCCAATTCGTTCCGTACGATGTTGTTCCTTATGACGCATATCTTTCCTTTTCGGGCCTAAGCTACACGTTTGGCGTACAAACACAAGTATGAAATAGTATCTCGGACTTCACTCAAACTCGGCGCATCTTCAATAGACTCGGGTCGAGGCAATTCCAAAAACGTGGCTCGTTCCCATGGAATAAGATGAGGCCAGACAAGCTAAGCGAGTTTCACGGAGTCTTAAAACACTTCTGGAACTAGTCGTCATCATGGTAACCACTTCCAAGGCTTAGGATTAGTCACCTTCGCCGAGCTGAATATTTGTGCCAATCAAGGGGAGCTCAACTCGCTGAGTTTGTCGGTCATACCCACGAAATACCATTGTAGCCCAGCCAACTACCAACAAAAGGAACATGAATCCAATGACTGGCTTGGGAGATGGGATTGTGTCTTTTTCCTCGCCTTCCTTCGTGCCTCTAAACATGCTGGAAATGATGTTTTCTTTATGCCTGGCGACGTGCAATATGACGCCGCAAACATGAACCGCGACCACGGTGAGCATAACATAAGCAAGTACTCCATGGGCTTCTTCAAAGAATTCTCCCTGCCCCATCAGCAGGCCCGATGCCACGATACTCAGGGCTAAAACGATCATGGCTATAGCAGCGTAGCTCGCTGCGGGGTTGTGGCCGAGATAGCGACGTCCTTTCAATGTGACAATGCTTATCAGATAATCGTATACTTCTTTCGGTCGATAGACGAACGATTGAAAGCGGGCATGTTTTGTGCCGATGAAGCCCCACAGAATGCGAAGAATTAACATCGGGGCAAGGATGAGGCCGACAAGCATGTGCAGATCAAATAGTTGACTGTGCTCCGGGGTAAATTCCGCGAGTCCCAGGGCGGAGAAAAAGCATGCGACAAAAAACCAATGGAAGATTCGGACAGGATAATCCCAAACAGTAATTCGTGCCATTTCTAGTATCTACCTGCGATAAAAATATGTTACTTTTAAACGACGACTCCGACTCCCGTATTCGCTGCCATCGTGAGGGCCCCCCTACATGTGCCTCGACCCACCGGAACCGGGTCAATACAGCATTGGCAGGCGCGTGAAGACCAATTAGTCTCTCATGGACGACCAAGGCAACCATTCCAAGAAGTAACAAGAACATCGCAGATGGTTCTGGTACGGCCGCAATCCTAGCCACGAGTGGTGGCGATCCGTAGTTGCTCTGCCAATCGGCTACATTTCCTACACTCGGATTTCGTTGCCATGTCAAGAAGTCATTGCCATCGACGTCGCTATCAAGGTCAAAGTCACCTGGTAAACCGACAGCATCGCCTGCTAATACAAGTGCAGTGAACGCAAAATCTACATAGAGATTGACTTTGTAGGATTCAAAATTCTTAAGAAGGGCCGTGCTGCCTAAATAGTTTGGCGATGTGTCATAAGAGAAAGTTTGGCCGTAATAGCCCGTGGCATTGAAGTAGAGAGGATCATTGAAGGCGTCCTCTCCGCTGAGCAACGGCATGATTTCAATACTACCCCCGGCACCAGCAGTATTGGCAAGCAGCTTGGCGGTGAATGACGTCAGGTCGAACACGTGGCCGTCAACTCGCTCGATAAAAATTTGTGCTTTTTGGCTGTTACTTCCTGGGGGTGGAGTCGTCACGCCTTGTGCTTCGATGCCTTCCGGCCAAGGCACTCGAACCATGCGTCCAATGGGATCAGGCCCGATACCGCCGGTAAATAATTTGTCACGGGTGTAGGTAAAAAGGAAACCGTTGCTGCTGATGGTATCCGAGGTGACACCGGATGAAACATTCGTTGCGATCTGTGAACTGTCGAAAAAGACAACGGTTGATGCGTTTGTAGTCGCAAAACAGAGGCAGCAAAAAGGCATTACCAAGGTCAATGGTGCGGGCTGGAGCATAGAGTTACCGATCAATCATATTAGGGACTACGAATAGTTAGTGTTTCTTAGGTCGCTGCTATTCCCGGGGGATGTGCAGATTCTTGACGCAACACGTGTCATCAGCGATCTGCCGAAGCAGATATCCTTGCTGAACGCTGTCGGCAGATGAAGCTCATGGCTCGACTGTCGACAGTGGTACAAAAATCGAGAAAAACACAAACATTCAGCTTCTTACATACCGAAGCGAAGGTGCCACCAACCAATCTAATAATGTCCTTCTCAAAGGTGGTGGTTGATGACACCTTGTCACCTCGCTTAGTTACTCTTCTTTATCTTCAGCATTTGAAGAGCAACACTCTCCCACTCTCGCCAGCCAAGAAAGTGGGTTGCCGACTTGGAGGACGGCGGCACTTGCACTCGAGCCACGGCCAGCAGTTTAGCCAAAATTTGCTTTCGAGCGATCATCACTATTTTTGTTGACGCTTAGCAACCGTACCAATCAGGCCAAATGCAAGAAGCAGCAGCGCACAAGTCTGTGGCTCAGGTACGATTAGTCCTAGGTTGACCGCTGCATTCTGCGAACCCAAGTACATACCGACATCATTTGGGCCTGGATGCGAATCACCAAATCCGGGATCAAACTGGGCTTCATGGGTCTCAGGATCATACACACCACTGAATTCGTAGAATTCATAGCGACGAAGAATCGACGCTGCATTCGGACCGACAGGAACTCCATAGCCACTTTCCAGTTTTCCAGAGTCTGGGTTATTAAACTCTTTCTGCAATAGTTGCCACTCCGTTTCAGTTTCTGCTTGTTGGACGTGAGCATTATCTCCCACGAGTTCTTCTAACTCAATTGGATCCTCAAACTCTGTCGTGAATACTTTTACCCAGAGCGCTTCCCCGAACTCAAAGCCCTGTGGTGGATCAGGCGCCTCGATTTGTGCCACCACCTGAGGAGGAGCAGGAGGAGCCCCAGGGTCAGGAGGAATTACAACCCACGCCGGGGCAGGAAGCTGGACGACGCCGTTGGCATTGGTCAATACCCCTGGCGAAGACTCAAGTAGCCAGCTGTACGTAGTTTTGGTGGGGTTGCCATTCGTGCCGACACCAAAGTGATCACACGACGTACTGGCGCTATAGCCGATGCCGCCACCAGACCAGCAATTGTCCCCAGGCGTAATGACGCTGCCGCTGGGAGTGTTATAGTCCCAATTGACGCCATCCCAGAGCGCACTATATGTCACTCTCGTGCCGAAGATTGCCCCATCGGAATATTCAGAAATCGAGGGAGACCCATAACGTTCCACGCTTGTCGCAGGATCAAAACCGCGACCGGTTGGAAAGCCGCGACCAGGGCCACCAAAGACATCGGTAATATCCGAACTATGGAGGCCCTCTAACTCAATTTCAAAGCCATATGCAGTTTGACCTGTATCATTGATCACGTCAAAGTTTCCCAGAAACCCAATGACAGTTGCATTGGCAAAGATCGGAGCGAGTGCCAGGGCCAGACCAGCGACGGCCGTCATGGCCGATTGACGCACATGAAGACCCCAACATTTAAGAATCCTGTTGGTTGCTCCACAATTATTATTAACTTCCAGGCATCGCAGTGAAGTTTTCATTAGAAACTGCTCCTTTCACGAATTGCACCACAAATAACATTTGATGGGATGACGGTCGAATAGCACATCTACTGTACGCTCACTAACTTAATGCGGAGGCTCAATTTATTGTTTTTTCAATTGACCCACACTACAATTTACTTTTGGGTTAATGATCCTCACATTAAGTAGAGCATGGTTGACTCTCATGGTCCGCCATGATTATTATGCGCGAGCCAATCCTGTTTTTTAATGTAAAACCCTTAATTTGAAACACGTCCGAATAACTGAAGTCTAAATGGCTGGCTAAACGCCGCGTAGCGGGGAATACGGCAAACTGTTCGCGAGATATGCGGAAAATCCTGACAGTGAGCCGGGGATGCGAGGGAAACCCTGGCATGTGAATAAAGAGCAGCCTCAGGCAACTAGTGAAGGGGCTCACTCGGCCCACGATTCAGCAAACACTGCTCGATGGCAAAACGCGTCAGATCGGCGCGGTTTTTCAATCCTAGTTTGTCCCTCAACCGACTACGGTACGATTCGACCGTTTTGACACCTACTTCAAGTTGATCGGCAACCGCTTGATTGGTGTGTCCTTGAGCGATTAAAACCAACACCTCCCGTTCTCGATTGCTGAGCTTATCAATAATCGAATCTTTGGGAGTCTGGCCACTGTACGGAATTGAGCCTGCCAATAATGTTGTACTACTGGCATCGACAAACATGCGCCCTTGGTAGACTGCACGAATCGCGCTGAGTAGTTCTGTGTCAGCAGCACTCTTCACGACATATCCAAATGCCCCCATGGCCAACGCTGTTCTCAAAAAGGCGGGATCATCATGCATGGTGAGCACGATCACTCGACAAGTGGGAGCTATCTCGCGAACTTTTTCAATAGCGCCTAATCCCAGACCTCCCGGCATCGACAGGTCAAGCGTGATAACGTTCGGCCGAAGAGTCGGTAAGTTCGCCAAGACTTGCAAGAAATCGCCAGCCTCTCCGACAACCGTCATATCGTCCTGACTCTCCATTAGTAGTCGTAATCCACTCCGCAACACTGCGTGATCATCAGCGATAAATATGCGAATCTTACTCATTTCCTATCCCATGGTGTGTACAGTCACTTGGATCAACATCCCTCCCTGCGTAGCGGTATCGATGAGACACTCGCCATGAAGCATTTCTGCGCGTTCTCGGATGCTCTCCAGCCCTTGCTTACACCGTTCATTAGATAACCGTTCATCAGCACTGCCCTTCATGCCTCGGCCATCGTCGGCAATAGACAATGTTACCAAATTGCCGTTGCGAGAAAGAGTGACATCCACGGAGCTTGCCTGAGCATGTCTAGCCACATTTGTCAGTGATTCTTGAAGAATCCGATACAAAGAAGCTTCGACCGCCAAAGAGTGTTTTCCAAAATCTGTTCCAGGGACATTGAGTCGCACGGCAACTCCATGGAGTTTGTGAAAGTCTTCACAAAGTCTTTCAATGGCCGCTACCAATCCCAACTCCTCCAACACTCCAGGTCGCAGGCCACTCGCCAGTCGCCTAACTTCATCATGCGCAGTAGCACCTACTTTGCGGAGGTCATGTGCCATTTTCTGCGCGGAGCAAAGATCTTTAGCTGACTCTATCGTGGCAAGCCCCACCAACATGGCCGTGAGTTGTTGACCGATTTCATCATGCAAATCTCTAGCGATACGCGATCGCTCTTGCTCTTGTGCCCGGAAGAGTGAGTGGAGCAAATGTGCGCGGGAATCCGACAGGAGACGCAGCGGTTTCACCACGAGGCACCAAATCGCCGGAGCCATGACGAGCGTCAATATCGAGGCATCGAGTAGTCCTTGAATTAGAGGCGTTTTCGACCATGCCGGCAAGTAAGGCAGAAGCAGCATGATTACCACTTCCCCGGCAAATGTACTCACGAGTACCAGCGAGAAAATCCAAAGTGACGAAATCGGCCTCCAGGTAGTAGTTGGCAGTTTGTGCATTTCATCTCAATGCGTGCGATTAGCTAAATTGTTTACAAATCACCAGTGAATTGAGATACGTCCGCTCCGCTTTGGGTTCAACCTGGCACTCTTTTGTGTTGGTCATAGTCACCATTGTACAGTACGTCCAAGCAGATGTCTGACGCTGAATGGTTCTTTGTTAAAAAACTTTGCGATACGGGAAGAACTAGAGCCCTGTCAATAAAGATATGAGTTGTCCAATTTACCAGCCAGCATGTGTCATATTCAAAATCGCTTGTAATCTTCCAACACGAGTCTGATACTCGACAGAATGGATTTGGGGAACGTCAGATTAAGGTAATCAATCTTTGTAAGACTAATTGCCGAGTAGATCTTATTCCACGTTAGATCCAAACTTATACAAATCAGAAGTAGTCTTTCAAACATCGAATCTAGAGCATCTCGGTGCCGATGGCTACGAAAGAGTTGGAAACTTATTGCAACTCCACCAGTTGCGACCGCCGCAACTGCCCGCAGGCCGCGTCGATCTTGTCCCCTTTGCGATGGCGAAATCGCACCCGCACCCCTGCCGACTCCAAAATGCGGCGAAACTGTTGCTGCCTTTCCACACTGGGAGTGCGATACGGCAAGCCAGCCACCGGGTTGTAGGGAATCACATTCAAGAGGGCTTCACGACCGGCCAGTAGCTCGCCAAGCTCGCGAGCATGGACGGGTGCATCGTTCACCTCGGCCAGCAGCACGTACTCAAACGTAAGCCGTCGCCCTGAGACGGCAAAGAAACTCTCCGCTGCCGCCATGATCGCAGCCAGGCCGATCTTGTCGTTCACCGGCACGAGTTCGTTCCTCAATTGATCGTTGGGTGCATGGAGCGAAATTGCCAATCGATAGGTTGCTTCTTCGCGGGCCAGACGTTCGATCTGTTGGGGCAGGCCGACAGTTGAAATGGTGATCCGTCGGGCGCTGATGTCGAGCCCCTCGGCCCGGTGTGCTTCTGCTAAAGCGGGGAGCAAAGCATCGAGATTGGCCAGCGGCTCGCCCATCCCCATCACCACGATGTGGCTGAGTCGTTCTTCGGGACCGAGCAGCAATTGCAGCCGCAGCATCTGCTCCAGGATTTCGCCGGTGGTGAGGTTCCGTTCCACGCCATCGAGTCC
Organism: Bythopirellula sp.; assembly: GCA_041738415.1. Classification (GTDB taxonomy): domain Bacteria; phylum Planctomycetota; class Planctomycetia; order Pirellulales; family Lacipirellulaceae; genus Bythopirellula. Next base: position 22,371 of record JBGSPU010000067.1, on the reverse strand, counting down.
ACTCGCGCAAAACACGCAGCCCATCCCGCAGCCCACTTGGGTGCTGATGCAGATCGTGCGGCGGACCGCATCCCGCAGCAGCACACATTCAATCTGCCCCCCATCGGCGAGCTTGAGAAGCAATTTCTCTGTTCCATCCTCCGCTTGGGTGTGGCGAATGCTTTCGCTAGTCCACAACAGCCAATCGTTTGCCAATTGCCCACGCAGCGACTTGGATAGATCGGTCATCTCGTCCCAGCCGCGCGCCCGCCGCTTGAAGAGCCAACTTCGAATCTGCGCAAAACGAAACCGCGGTAGGCTGTTTTCTTGAAGCCAACTTTCGAAGGGCTCACCAAGTGCGTTCAAAAAATGGGGTGTCGGGGAAGTCATTTGTATAAGTTCAACTCACAAAGGAATGAAACGCTGAGGAATGCGGATGGTGCCGATTATCGCAGATCAATTGGAGTGAGACCAACGAAACTACGAACAGAAAATCCGCGTTGATCCGCTCGATCCGCGATGCTCAGCGACTAAATTCTTTCTTCAACCACCACAACCTACCTGGCAGCATTTTCCAGGACAGCGGGAAACCAGTTCCAAAGATAATAGGCTCGCGGAACCGACAGGTCCAAGAGTCCCTGTAAATTACCCATGACCGTCTGTGGTGGATTTGCTTTCACGCTCAGCAATGCATCCAGCGGAGAAGTCGGCTCTTGATATTTGATGCAGCGGAGATCGTCGGGGCTCCGCTTAGCCAACTCGGCAGCGCGCTCGATCGCCACTTCGACGAAACCAATTTGGTCGACGAGCCCGAGTTCCAACGCCTGAGAAGCAGTGAAGATCTGCCCCGTGGTTACCTTGTCGAAGGCCGCTTGGTCTTGTTGAAACTTCGGGCGACCACCGCGTACGATCTCTTTGAACCGCTCGAAGCTACTATCGACCAGGTCTTGAAAAAGTTTGCGTTCTTCCGCCCGCTCGGCTGCACTCAGCTCGCGCGTGGGGCTTCCCATCAGTTTGTATTTGTCGCTGGCAATCGAATCGTCTTTCACTTGAAAACTCGCAAGCATACCCGAGAGATCGTAGTGCGGAATGACGACGCCAATCGAGCCGGTCCAGGTGGTCGGTTCGGCAAAGACTACGTTTTCCTCGTTGCCGACTGCCATGGCAATGTAGTACCCGCCACTGGCGCAGATCCCTCCAATGCTCACCACAACGGGCAGCTTACGCTCCTTGGCTAGATCCAGTACATGGTGATAGAGATAGTCGCTGGCGGTCACAGTGCCCCCCGGAGAATCGATCCGTAGCACCAGGGCCACCACGTCGTCATCCTTGCGGACGCGGTCGAGTTGCTTCTTGATAAAGCCGTCCGTGTTCATAATCGTGCCGGAGATATCGATGATGGCGATTTTCTTCTCGGCAGTCTTACTGAGCGAGTGATATTTCTCCTGAGGCTCACCCGGCTCACTGAAATAACTCTGGTAGCTAGCAGTCAGACCAATCAGGGACATCACGGCAAGAGCCAACAAGACGAGCAGGAACTTGCCATAGCGTCCGAACGCCGACGGGGGTTGCTGCACGATGATCTGCTGTGGAGGAGGTGGGCTTTGGGGGGAAGCAGGAGGCATGTCGGACATGGTGGGGTCTCGGTTAAGTCGAAAAAGTGGGGATTCAGATTGCAGAGTAATTGCCGCAAGGTCTGGTGCTCAAGCAGTTCCCCTATTCTACTCGTATCACCCCGTCAGACAACGAGGCGAGGAAAATGTCTAATTCCCAATGAACAATGACCAGTTTTGAGCTGTGAATTGAACTTGATTGGTCATTGGTCATTGGACATTGTGCATTCATGCTATTTGCGTGGTGTTGCCAGTAGCCCCCGCTTACCGTTACAGTACCGGTACCAATCAGCGGATAGAACCTCAATAACCCTCGAATAGGAGTTGGCGGCTTTGATAGTCTGTGCTGCAGCGGAGTGTTTTCCCGAAATTCCTCAGGAGGATGTCCTCCCCCTGTTGGTCGATTTGGAGTTTTCGTCCGTCGAACTTCCTCTTCACGAAGAAGGCCTCACTTGGGGAAAGCCTTCCACGGTGCTAGCGGAGTTCGAAAAATCGGTCGAGCTTTGTCGCGATACTTGTCGCCTGGCAATCGCCGCCTTCTCGGTGGATCCGGGCCCTTGGGGAGGTGACTACTACGACCGCTTCAACGCTTGCTGCAAGCTGGCCAAATCGCAACGGGTCGTGCCTTTAATCGTCCCCTCGGCAGAATTGGGTACGCCATTCAATGAAGAGATCGAACGGCTGCGCGAGTTGGTGCGCATCGCCGCACTCGAAGGTTGCCTGGTCGCACTCAAAACGGAGATCGGTTGTATGACCGAGGATCCTGACACGGCGGTGGTTCTGTGCGACAATGTGAAAGGCCTAGGTTTGGCACTCGACCCGTCACACTACACCGCCGGCCCGCGCCAGGGCCGCGACTATACCAAGGTAATGCCTTACGTCTATCACGTCCATCTCCGTGATTCGACCAAGAGCCAATTGCATGTGCGTGTCGGCCAAGGCGAAATCGACTATGGCCGACTGATGATGCAACTCCAGCAGGTAGGCTACGATCGGGCCCTCTCCATTCACATGCCCCCGCTGGAAGGTCAAGACCACCGCGCCGAAATGCGCAAGATGCGGCTACTTCTGGATAGTTTGCTGTAGGTGGTTTGGCTGAGCGAAAAAGACTTTCAGATTGAAATCGATGCTCCGGACAATAGCCGTCGACAGACTCGTCGGCAAGGTTTCTCTCAGCGCTCACTGGCACGTGGTCCCCCCATCAAGCCAGGCTGGTTCCCGCTGTATCGAGAAGTTTTCGCTACAAACTTTCTTCTTGACAATCGCCTACAAGTGTAGTCTAATGCGAACAGCATGGGGTTTATCAGTGTCTGGAGGAGGTTTTCGTGGCCAAAAAGGAAGATGCAACGACGCTCTCGCCGGCGGAGTGGGAGGTGATGAAGGTGCTGTGGGACCATGGCTGCCTGGCAGCCCGGGATGTGTATGCGGCGCTGCCTCAGGGGAATGACTGGGCCTACAAGACTGTGAAGACGTTGCTGGCCCGCCTGGTAGCTAAGGGGGCACTCGACTACGAGCAGATCGGCAATTCGTATCTCTATCATCCGGCGGTGGAGCGCGAAGCAATGACTCGCCAGGAGGTCCGCAGTCTGTTCGAGCGGATTCGCGGGATGACCCTTACGCCCGTGTTGGCCCGGTTTATCGAGGAGGTGCCACTCTCGGAAGAAGAGATCCAGCACCTGGGCGAACTCCTTGAGGAAAAACGGGAAGAGAAACGCAAAAAGAAGTCCACAAGCAGTAGGCGGGGTTCAAAAAAGACCAAGTAGTCAGAAGTCTTGCAATGCATACGCTAGTCGAGCAATGGGAAACGTGGATCGTAGCCATCTCGTGGCAGTTGGTGGTGTGGGTCGCCTTGATTGCCGTGGTCTGCTGGCTGGCAAGGAAGGCCTCGCCGCAGGTGCGGTATCTGTTGTGGCTCCTGGTGCTGGTGAAGGTGTTCCTGCCGCCGACGCTGGCGCTCCCCTGGGGCTTTGGCACATGGGGCATCGATCCCGTGTGGCAAAGATTTCAAGATGACGACCGTTTCGCGTCGCTCCCCCAGGTGGTAGCTTCGCAAACAGCAGACGATCAGGCCGACCAACTGCACGACGAGGTCGGAAAGTCCCCAGTGCACGGTTCGCTTTCTCCGCTGTTTCTACTTTGGCTTGCGGGTTGCCTGGCCGTTTGGCTGGTCGCGGTGTGGCAATATCGTCGGTTGGTGAAGGCAATCGATGCGATGGAACCGGTCGACGAGGGGCCCTTGCGAATCACGCTGGAGCGGGTGGCCCTGGAGTTGGGAGAACAGCAAACGCCAGACCTTTATCTGTCCAACACGGCGGTAAGTCCCTACCTGTTCGGCGTTTTGAGACCGCGCGTGGTGATACCGCGGCAACTGGTGGAGAACGTGAGCGAAGCGGATCAGCGGAGTGTGCTCGCGCATGAACTGAGTCATTGGAAGAGGCGCGATCTGTGGGTGGGTTGGCTGCAGGTGATCGCCCAGGGCTTGCTTTGGTTCCATCCCGTGATGTGGTGGGCCAACGCACGCCTGCGACAAGAGCGGGAATGTGCCTGCGACGAGCGCGTGCTCCGCACGACCGCCTGTGATCCTGCCGCCTACGGCGAGTCGCTCCTCAGAGTCCTCTCGGCAGTGAGGGCCAGGGCTGTGTTTCAAGGCAATCTGGTGGGAGTTTTTGAACCAGGTGCCAACTTACAACAACGATTGGAGAAAATCATGAATTACGAACCTGAACAAGCGGGGATGAAACCAGGGTGGTGTGCGGTCCTAGCCGGCCTGCTGCTGGTGTTTTTACCGATGGCGGCCATTACGCGTGCCAAGAGCGACGCTCCAGCAGAGCCGCCATCTCTACCAGCATGGGTCGCGGCAACCAGTCCCGACATCGGTGCAACGGGTGTCGATCCGAAAACTAATGAGATCACAATCACCTTCGATCGCGACATGGGGCAGGGGATGAGTTGGACGGGTGGTCCACCGCTCTTTCCGGAGACTCCTCAGGATTCCAAGGCAAATTGGCGCGACAAACGAACATGTGTCTTGCCAGTCAAGCTTCAGCCTGGCCAGTACTACCGCGTGGGAATTAACTCGACCAGCTATCAGAACTTCCGCAGTGAAGCAGGCGAGCCCGCGCCTTGCACCGCTCTATACTTCTGTACTGAGGGTGCAACCAAGGCCGTGGAAAGTCGGGTCCGTGTACCGCAAATAACAAAGATGATTCCCGCAAACGGCGCGACAGGTGTCGATCCGGCGACAAAGGTGTTGCGCGTAACGTTCCATGTCCCCATGGGTGAAGGCATGAGCTGGACCGGCGGAGGAGACAATTTCCCTCAATCACCAGAAGGGAAGAAAGCACAATGGTCTGCAGATGGTAAAACCTGCATTCTCCCAGTGAGTCTAATGCCAGAGCATGAGTATCAACTAGGGATCAACAGCCGATCGCACATCAACTTCCAATCCAAGTGGGGTGTGCCCGTCGAGCCGGTGGTGTATTGGTTTAAGACGGATGGGGGAGATTAATTCACGCCATCGAAACCCTGCCCACTTTTCGGGGTTTTATCTCAGGTGGCCTATGGAAGAAGAGAATTCAGTAGGAGATTTCTCTGAACTCAACTTCTCCCAATCCCTCACTCCCTGGACTACAATAACGGCGATACCTTTTAAGTCGTACACGGAGCCTCACGTTGGCTATCAGCGAATCCACTGCAACGCGGTTTACCGCCCAAGACCCTGACGTGCGGCTGATGCTGCGCGTGCAGCAGGACGATGCGGATGCGTTTGAGGAGTTAATGCTCCGCTATCAGAACCGAGTGGTTTCGCTGATGACTCACTTGGTTGGAAAACGCGATTTGGCCGAAGACTTGGCTCAAGATATCTTTCTGCGCGTCTATCGCTCGCGAAAACGGTATGTGCCAGGGGCAAAATTTTCAACGTGGCTATACAAGATCGCCAACAATGTGGCATCGAATTCGCGTCGCGGTCTTGCGCGGCGTCGCGAGGTGAACCTCGTAGCGCAGGAATCGGGCGAGTTTACCGGCAACCCGCTCGACCAGGCTGCCGTTGAGGCGAGCGGATTGATGCCGACCCGTCAGTTGGACAAGGCGGAGCTAAGCCAAGTCGTGCAACTGGCCGTTGCAGCACTTAACGACCGACAGCGGCTGGCGGTGTTGCTCAACAAGTTTGAACACCTAGGTTACGACGAAATCGCCCAGGTGATGGAGCTAACCCCTGCGGCGGTGAAGTCGTTGCTGTCGCGCGCGCGGGCCAACTTGCGCCAGGTGCTAGAGCCGTATCTCGAACAGGGAACCAAGATTGAAACCCCCGGAGTAAGTGATTGACGATTTGGCCAATTCCTTTCAGTCGCTAGCGCACCTGGCTCGCCAAGGCCTGGAACAAAAATATGGATAATTCACCCACCAACAACGACCCCCACCGACTGGAACAGATCGTCGCCTATCTCGATGGCGAGCTTTCTCCGGTGGACGAAGCGCTTATCCAGCGGCAGCTTGCCGAGGATGACTCGTTTCGGCTTGAGGTGCAAAGTATCGACCGTGCCTGGGCAGCCCTTGATGCGTTGCCGGGGGTGACGCTGGACGATAAGTTCTCTCAGACCACGATGGAAATGGTGGTGGGTGCTGCCCGACAAGATTTGGTGGCAAGAACTGTTGCATTGCCTATCCAGCGCCGCAAACAATGGCTTGCGAAGACACTCTTAGCAGCGACGGCAGTGGCGCTGGGTTGGCTGGTGGTACAGTTGGTGCGTGAGAATCCCAATCGCACCTTGTTGGCCGATCTGCCGGTGATCGAGTACATTGATATCTATTCACAATTCCAGGACGTGGCTTTCCTGCGAGAGCTGCGAAACGAACTGGGCGACACGCCATGGGCAACCGAATTGCCGGAAGGTGACCTTGCTGACAGGGTGTTGGAGTTTAACACAATCGCTTCAGCCACTGAGCGATCTGAGTGGCTTGCCGACTTGGAGGACGAAGATCGCACAGCCTTGCGGGGTCGTTACAATCATTTCCAGGCTGTCTCGGAGAATGAAAAATCCCGGTTGAGTGAATTACATGAAGCCGTTGTCAGTGCCGATGACAGTGGGCAACTCATTGAGACCATGCTGGAGTATCAATCTTGGCTCAACACACTACCCACCAGCAAGCAGTTTGAACTGCGAGAAACGCCAGCCGATAAACGGGTGAGCGAGATTGTCGATGTCCAGCGACGCGAAGCAGTGAATAGCAACTGGATCGAGCTTTCTTCTGAAGAGGTTCGGCAACTTCGTCGCGCATTGCTGGAGATGCACAAGAGGCTGATGGAGAGGATGTCGCCTCAGCAGCGCGAGCGATTTGAATCGGCTGGTACGGGTGGTAGATGGTTCGCACTGGCCCGCCAGTTTCCCGAGTTTCTTCAGCAGTGCCGCAATAGTGCCCTCAAAGTTCTTTCAGCGGAAAATCGCTCGCGATTCGAATCGCTCACAGAAGTCCAACAAGAAAAGCAGCTAGTCCGCTGGTTGAGAGACGTCAAAATGCGAGAGCAGCGCGATCTGGCTCCTGGCAAGCGTCGTCGCTTCGCTTCGGTCTCGCAAGAGGAATTGGAACGATTCTTTGCCGAGGAACTCGACGCCACACTCCGAGAGCGGCTGCTGGCACAACCGCGCGATCGCATGGAGCAGCAGCTTAAGTATCTCTATTTGGGTGGTGAGTTGCCAAATTCGGGTGAGATCCCTCCAGAACGCGATCGACTGGGGCGTCCAGGGTGGGAGCGATTCGAGCCAGGTCCCCCCCGCCGAGGAGAATCGGACGAATACGGGCCACCTCGGCGGGGTGGCCCTCCGGAAGATGGACCAGGTTTTGGTCGTCCACCACGTCGCGGTGAAGGCTCCAGGCCAACAGGACCTCCACCACGCCCAGAGGAACGATTCTGAAATCGATCTGCTACAACGAAGCCACCGGGTCTCGACCGTCAACCCAGGGACCTTCCAGGCGTTGATATTCTGGGTCGATCAGCAGGCTCCCTTTATCACCGGCGTTCCAACCTGCTATGTGATGTGGCTTGCCCCGCTCATGTGATATTTTTTCCCACTTGTTCGCCCAGTCGGAATTGCCGTCGCTGACCGTATTCGTTTCAGGATCAAAGTGGAATACCTTGCCTTCGCGATAGCTGCGGGCCCCCAAGGAGACAGTCACGATTGCCGCGGCGCCTAAGTCCGGGGGACAATTCACCTTGTCCGGCGTACCCGCCATGCAGCAATCAACGAAGTTCTTCTGATGATTGTAGGTTGAGTCCGCTACTTTACCGACTTCATAACGCTTATTCTTGATACTGCTATCGTGGGTTACCTGGGGTCGCTCGGCCTCAAAGTCGAAGCCCGAGAACTCTTCCCCGGTGCCAAACACCAGTGAACCAAAGTGCCCACGAATTAGTTGTTTGATGGGGGTATCCGCACAAGACATGGTGGCTGTAATCAAGCCCTGAACGCCTTCCTCGTAGTCGGCCACTACCGTGGCGACATCCGGCACATCCCGACCGTCATACTCCAGGTAGATGCCCCCTGAGCCGACAACGCGCCGAGGGAATCTCAGCCCGGTTGCTTTGAGCATTGAAGTCGTGCGATGAACAAACAAGTCGGTGTACATACCTGAACCAAAAGGCCAGAATCTCCGCCATTGGGCGTAGATGGCACGATCAAAAGGCATATCGGGTGCCAGGCCTTCCTCGACTCCCAACCAAGACTTCCAGTTAATCGTTTGCGGCGTCATCTCCTTAAACAGCGGATAGTAGCGCCATTGGCCCATGTCTGAATTACGAAAAAATTCCGTCTGGTACATAAGTACCTTACCAAGCTCACCACTTCTGAGCAGTTCATTGGCTTTTCCCCATACCGGGAGTGAAGTCGACTGCACCCCCACCTGCATCACATTGCCCGAGTCTTTCCAGGCTTTCACAACATCAAATGCCTCGTCAATGGAGTGGGTCATCGGTTTTTCGCAATAGACGTGCTTTCCCGCCTTCAGGGCATCAATCGTCTGCTTGGCATGCCAATGGTCGGGCGTACCAATGCATACGGCATCGATATCCTTGTCCGCCAACAAGTCGCGATAATCGTCGTAGCGTTTCGGGGCAATCCCCGTTTTTTCTTTGATTGTGCCAACGACCTTCTCTGCCTGATGAGAATACACATCGTTGACGGCAACCAATTCAATGGGTACACCATCCGTGCGAAGTTGGGATAGTGGCAGAACATGTCCAGATAGCCCGCGACCCCCAGGACCGATAAACCCGATTCGCAAACGCTCGTTGGCACCAACTGCTTGAGCCGAAGCCGGCGAAGCAAAGGTGCCGGCGGCAGCGCTAAGAACTGCAGCGTTCGTGGCGCTCTTCTGGATGAAATCTCGACGAGTAACTTGACGCTCTTGTGCCATGGGAAAAGGTCTCTCTTTATTCAATTTAAGGGTTAAACTGTTGCTACGAACGCTGGCGAATGATGACTGACTGGAATGTTGGCTTGACTGTAAAAATAGATGGAGCAGCACCATTGATTAAGCCGGAGGGGCTATAGCAATGGTTTCTGCACAGATTCTATGCCTAACTCCCGTGTTTTTAAAGTCTACCAAGAAAAAAAGCGGGGGGTTTTCCAGACGTGCAACCCTGTAGAGGAGAAAAACACTCGTTTTGAGCGGTCTTGGGGGCCAGCACTTGGGCAGAAGTTGACTGGAAGACAAAGGGCTCAGAAATTCGAGAAGGTAAAGCTGTAGAAGCCCACCGATTTGACGGGGTCTCCCTCGACCATTTCATTAACAGCTTCGGCGATGTTTTTGCGCAGTGTCTGAAGTGAAGGGTCTGCTATCTCGGCCATTCTCATCTGACGTACTGCCAGTAGCAACCGATGATGCAAATCGGGAGCAAATTGGTCAATAGTCTCTTTCGCCTTGGCGAGGTCTCGATGGGCAACTTGTCCGAATGCGTGAAAATTGACTTCGGCTTTTTCTAGGTCGGTAAATGGCTTCGGCAGAGTGACTCGATATTCGCCAAGGTCCACTTCGACCAGCCGCGCCCGAACGGCAACCGCCCGACGCGCGTCAACTAGGGCTTTCGCGTCGTAACATCCTGACAGCCCGCTGCACGCGCCTAAGGCAAGCAATATCAGGAATTTGCCTCTGGTGCATCGCATCCGTAGTTGTGACGTTTGAATCATGCAAATAACTACCAGAACGAATGTTACCCTCGTTGCAATCGTCAGGATCGTTCCCAGCCGGACCTGACTACAAATTGAGCCTCAACAAATATAGGCCGCAATCTAGGGCGTGCGCGTATGTCCTATGCTTTAGTTAAGAGGGGTATCGCGATCCCCAGGCTCTTATCCTAGGGAGTGTTCCATTAACAACTTACTCAATCCAATGACCGACACTGCACTGATAAATAGTCCCTGTTCCTCTGCCACGAGAGTATTCTCCGCCCTCGTGGTGTTTGCGTGTTTTCTCCTGGCGGGTTGTGGAAACGAGAAGAAATCTCAGCTTGACGTGTACCTCGACGAGCTTGAGGTGGAGCGAACACTCGAGGCGGCGAAGGAAGTCCCCCTCGGCACTTATGGCATTGCCAGCGCGTTGCCCTTGCAGGGCAATTCTCGCGAGGAAGCGAAGACCTTCTGGATCCATTTGCGTTTTGAGCTTATTGCCATTGTCGATCCGTCAGATGAGAAGGCTGTTTTGGCAGCAGCCGAGCGTCACCGAGGCATGTTGGACGATACCATCATCAGTGTGTGTCGCAAAGCCACCAAAGAAGAACTAGAAGACAATCGTTGGGCAACCCTCAAGTCACGTATGCTTGACGCCATCCGCCCAATCTTGGGTGACAATCGCATTCGTCAACTGACGTTCAACGATTTCAATTGCCAACCTATTTGAATTAGTTATGAATTCACAACTAATGGCCTCAATTCCTACCAATCGTTGTTCAGCGGTAATCTTAGGATTCCTCATATTGATCTTGAGCACCCCTTCCGCAGCGGAGGATTCGCTGCCAGAGAAACAGAATTCGGGCTCGTCAACCAAAGCGGCTTCCGGGATTGTGGTCCTACCTAAGTTGGACCTAGGTGTTCTCGAAATAAAAAACCTTGAACCAACGCGCAATCAAACGTCGAAGGTGACATTTGCCATGCATCTGACGTTTCCCCCTGAGACCGACCCCGCGATTGTCACAGCTCTGGGGCATTGGCAGCATCGGCTGCGTGAGCAGGTTATTGTCGCAATTCGGGTAGCAGAGCTAGGAGATTATATGGATCCTCGATTGCTCCGCTTACGCAAACAGATTCTCTACCGAATCAATCGCGTTCTGAAAGGAATCCAGGCACAAGACGTGCTGCTGGCAGATTTCACGTTCGCGACCGAGTAGCCGACGCGGTTTAGCGACTCTCTGTTTCAGGTCGCTTTGCCAAGCTCGCATCCCCTTGCATTTCCAGATACGCGAACAACTGGCCCACTTGCTCCAGGCTCAGACGGTTAAGTAGCCCGCTTGGCATAGCGGAAGTGGGGCTCTCGCGAATTTCGTCGATCTCGCTGTGGGCGATGTTTACTTTCTCGCCATCGGAGAGCAGCACCGTCACTCCTTCTGCACCACGCGGCACAACCAGTCCTGCGAATGTGCGTCCGTGGGACATGACGATTCGACTGGCATATTGATCCGAGATATTGTGCGAGGGATAGACAATTGCTTCCAGGATTTCCTGGCGTTGAAAGCGGCGTGAGACGTTAGTCAGGTCAGGACCCAGCGTTTCGCCCACGGCGCCACAACGATGGCACTTTACGCATTGCGCTGCTTCGAATGCCGCACGACCCAGTTCAGCGCTTGCAGAAATCGCCGTATCGCCCTCCAAGTAACTCAACAATTCGGCGTAGCTCCATTTGTCACTGGTCGAATCAACTGGCAATTCGGCAGGTGGTGCTGCGGGAAAGTTGGAGCTGTACCACTGTTGCCACCCTGCGAGTTGAGTACTCCATTCGGGATAGCTTGGTGCCACTTCTTTTCCGGCCCAATGGTCCAAGAGGGCCAGCGCCAACGACGCACCTTCCTCACCAAGTCGCAACCCCTGGAGGATGACCTGTCGATAAGGCTCCGGTTCTTGCGGGCGCTGCGAGACCATACCGAGCGATCGGAGGACTTCCTGCGCCACGCGGCCGTCGACCGTTTTCAATGAATCAACCAAATAGGGCCAATTCTCGCCCTCTGGGTGTTGCGTGAGGCTCATCACTACGGTGTGGCGATCTTCCGGAGCGTTATTGTAAATCGAGCGCAAATAAGCCGCACTTTGGGACTCTCCGCTCCCTCCCAGGACAGCGAAGATCCCGACGCGTAGCCTCCGAAAGGCATCGCTCTCTGCGCACTTAGGCTGCACCCTTCCATCGAGCGCCCTCAATTCCGCCAACAACTCGGCAGGCGGCTCAGCGGGGAGCTTGGCCAGGACGGAGAGCGACGACGTTGGCCACCTCTCGCCAGCGGCGAGCACCTGTTGCCGTTCGGCCAGCGAAAACTTGGTGAAGAAATCACGCGAGAAGTTTTCCACATAGGCACTCACGCTGTAACCTCCCTCGACCTCACGAATCTCCTCGAAGAATTTCATCAATGCCAACTTGGTGTTGATCGTCCAGCCAGTCTCCAGGCGACTGGCATGAGCGGCAATATGCAGTTTGTCCTCTTGCTCGATATCGTTGGAGAGCTGCGCGGCAAATTTGTCGGCCGTGCCAGGGACCTGCAAGTAAACCAACAGCCTCACCAGCTCACGATCCTCGGAAAGGTGTCCTGTTGGGTATCTGGCTAGCAGCATATCGCCCAAGCCCGGTGCTTCTTGTGGAGTGAGTTTGCCTAAGGAGAGCGCTAATTGTGTTACGCGGAGTAGATCCACCCTCTGCGAGTCCGTCAACGAACGGGAACTTTCTAAGTTCGCTTGGCAACGATTCAATACCAACTTCGCAACCGCCGGGTCACGATTCTCTGCCAGTAGGGCTACCGCTCCTTGGCATAAGATCTCAATTCGCTCGCTGTCAACGACCTGCCGAGCCCAGCCCGCTTGAGGTTGTTGCTGCAGCGCACGTTGGGCAGCAAACGCCACGAAACCGTCAGCATCGCCGAGTAAGGCAATGAGCTTCTCGGGGGTCACCCGGGCGCCTTGCCGTATGAGCGATTCGCATGCCGTCCTCCGTACAAAAGCATCCGTATCATCCAATAAATTGCTGAGACGTTCACTGCACTCTGGGGAACTGCTGGCATACATTAATCTAGCCGCCTGGGCACGAATCGCTGCAACGGAATCGTTCGAGAGACGCAAGAGCAACTTGTCCGACGGGCGCGGACCAAAGTAGACCATTAAATTCATAGCTCGTTGCCGCTCGGTGATTGTTCGACTCTCGTCGAGAGTCACCTGCTCAAGTTCGCTACTCCACTGGTCGCCTAATGCAACTTTCGTTTTGGCGATATTCGCTCGAGCCCAATCGGCATCTATTTGTGGCTGCTTCAGGGCGGAAGCGATTCCGCTCCCCTCTTCTTGGCCCGCCAGGGGAGTCGCGCCGGTCCAGCGTACGCGGTATATGCCACCATCGGTACCACGCCCACCCGTGCAAAAATAGAGCGCTCCATCCGGTCCTACTGACAGATCCGTCGCATTAAGTGGTCTTCCGGCAAGGAAGACTTCGCTCGTGGCTTGATAGGTTGAACCGCTCCGCTTGAGATGGATCGAGTGGATCAGTCCTTTCGCCCAGTCGCAGGCAAACATGGCCCCATGGTATTTTTCTGGGAAGATGTCGTGGTCGTAGAATTCGACGCCGGTTGGCGACCCGGCCCCCAGTTCCAATGCAGGGGGAAGGCTGTCGAGATAATAGCTCGGCCACTTCGCCCAGCCGCTCCGCCAGCCAAGTTCCGCCCCGGCGGTGATGTGATTCACACGTGTTGGCCGATACCAGGGCGCGCCCCTATCCCATTCCATGTCTGCATCGTAGACGAACAACTCTCCCTCAGGACTGAATCCAAAGTCATACGAGTTACGCATGCCCCCGGCGACGAGTTCGACGAAGGTACCATCCGCATCGGTGCGAAAAATCGTGCCACCTGGGGCAGGGATCCCGACTGCATGGCCGCGAGCATCTTCAAACCGCGGTTGAATCAAGTCCCCCTCGTAGGAACTTCGATAAGGACTATGAGGGCCAGGCTGCACACCAACTCGGGCGTGATTTCCTACAATCACGTAGATCAAGCCATCAGGGCCAAGTCGCACGGCATGGGCACCATGTTCGCCGCGTGAACCGCGAATCGGCACGAGAGCTTGAATCTCTTCCGCCGCGCCATCGCGATCCGCATCGCGTAGTCGATAAAGCGCTACCCCTTCGGGACCATCGCCGATGGCAAACACACGAGTACCCAGCGGAAGTATGCCTTGAACATTCTTGATTTTATCGCAGAAAACCTCCACCGAATCCGGCGTGCCATTGTCATCGCTGTCGGAGAGCAGCAGCAGATTCCCCCCTTCGCGGGAGGCGAGGATGTCTCCCTGAGAATCAAATGCCATTGCGATCAGAGATCCCACTTCTTCGTCGCGCATCAGCCGTTCGATCACGAAATCCTTGGCGATGTTAAATCGTGCCCCGACCCCGGCGATCACCACCTCATTGCCCCAGGGAAGTGCATTCCCCAGTGCGCCATAGCTCGTGGCTTTGATCCATTGCTCATCGTTAAACGTTGTGGTTATCCAGTCGGTGTAGTTTCGCACACTCGTCCGCCAGGTTTCATCCGTGGGATGGTTGGCGTAGGTGCCCCCTTTTTCTTTGACAAGCACTCGACCTACTAGCCCGGCAGAACCCTCATCTGTGTTGGTCACACGAATCGCGATACTATTGCGGCCCGGGACCAATTGCTTAGTGATTTCAAACACCTTTAGTTGTCGCCAGTCGTTTCCGACGCCAACTTGTTGGCCATTGACAAACACCTCGAATCCATTGTCGGCAGTGATTTGCACTTCGCCAAATTCAGGATCGCCCAGTTCGAAGGACTTGCGAAAGTAGCAAGCCCCTTGCGGAACTTCATTTCGGGTATGCGCCGGGGACCAGATCCATTCCGCACTGCCGAGTTCGTTGGTCACGTTCTCCGCAAGATCTGCTCCAGATGAAAAACTTGTCAGCAATATGGCAGTTAAGAATCCTGCCAGACGCAGGCTATTGGTCAGTGATTCCTTAGTCACCTTGTTCATGGCGATCTCTCAATCCTTTGAGGTAGATAACACGTAGTTCCGTCTCTCCGAGACAGACGATGCGACAAATCTACGAGTGAGGAAAATCTAACCTCAAACGCCACCTTCGGGCAACATGAGCTTTGCCCTTATGCTAGCATCGGGGACCGTTGTCATTCCGAGGTACCCCGAGGAAACTGGTTAGCAGCATCAACAGGCATCGAAACGGTCTAAAGGGTAAACCTGGATTCCTCAGTCGTGAATCCCCTTCGGAATGACAAATGTCGCAAAGGCTTCACTGACATCCCGATGGGAGTTCCGCCTATTCTGTCATCCCGAGAGAGTATAACGAACGAGGGATCTGGCTGAAATCATGTCTCGCTCATGTTGATAGTCATGGGTTGCGTTAGAATAGACATCATGAATGATTACTTCCTGTACATAATGTCAAACCAATCTCGTACGCTCTACACCGGAGTAACCAACGATCTTGAACGAAGAGTTCTAGAGCGCAAGAACAAACTCATCAAAGGATTTACAAGCAGATACAATCTCACCAAGCTTGTTTGGTATGACAGTTTTTGCGACATTGAACAAGCTATTGAAAGTGAAAAGATAATCAAAGGATGGCGACAAGAAAGTTGCACTCATTGAAGAGATGAATCCTCGTTGGGAAGATTTGGCTGAGACTTGGTAAAGCTGGGGTAGACCATTTCCGGAATACTGGGCGTGATTGTTGAGTAGCCCAGGTCCCTCGTTCGTTTTCCTCTCTGGTTCTTCAGTGAACTTAGTGGCTGGACAGAAATGTCATCCCGATGGGAGTTTCACGACCAGAGGCGATTTGGGTTGAAATACCAGTAAGTTTAGACACTCAACGAAGGGTTGGACCAGATTCCTCAAGTCGTAGAACTCCTTTCGGAATGACAAAATCTATTCTTCATCCACAAATAATCCTGAAGAACCTACTCTCTCGGGATGACTGAAAATGGCTAGACACCCATGCCCCCCACCCTCCAAGTCGACAACCTCCGGACCTACTTCCACACCGAGGAGGGTATCGTCCGCGCCGTCGACGGCATCTCCTTTCAAATTCCTTTCGGCCACACGCTGGGCATCGTCGGCGAGAGCGGTTCGGGCAAAAGCGTCACGTCGCTTTCGATTATGCGGCTACTGGCTACCTCAGCGCGCATCGAATCAGGCAAGATTGTGCTCCTAGGCCGTGACCTGGTCAAACTCCCCGAGCCTGCGATGCGCTCGATTCGTGGCCAGAGCGTGAGCATGATTTTTCAAGAGCCGATGACCTCGCTCAATCCCGTTTACACCGTGGGGAGCCAGGTGGCCGAGGCGATCATCGTGCATCAACGCGCTTCACACCGGGAGGCCCGGGAACGCACGATCGCTCTTTTTCGCGAGGTGGGCATCCCACAACCGGAACAGCGTGTCGACTCCTACCCACATCAAATGTCGGGAGGCCAAAAACAGCGTGTGATGATCGCCATGGCCTTGTCCTGCAATCCCCAACTCTTGATTGCTGATGAGCCGACTACGGCGTTGGACGTTACGGTCCAGGCGCAGATTTTGCAGTTATTACGGCAACTTCGCGACCAGCGAGGAATGTCGATTCTGTTTATCACGCACGACCTGGGAGTCATCGCCGAGATTGCTGACGAAGTGCTGGTCATGTATCGCGGCGAGATGGTTGAGCAGGGCCCTGTGCTTGAGATTTTCGCCAAACCGCAACATCCCTACACCAAGGGACTGCTAGCCTGCCGCCCGCGGCTTGACACCAAATACCGCCGATTGCCGACGGTCGATGATTTTATGGAAGTCAAATCGATCAACGGTCAAATCGAGATTCTCGAAAAGCCGATGACCGACGAGCGCTACCTCGAGCTGACCGCCGAAGGTCGCGGGGCGGTGCTGCATCCCAAGTCCGAACTCGCTGCGATGGGTCACCCTTGGGAGGAGACGCCACGTGCGGCCGATGCAGTTACCATCGAGGAAGGTGTGCGGCCCCTGTTGGAAGTGGTGGATCTTGCTGTGCATTTCCCCGTCAAGAAAGGAATCTTTTCACGCACTAAGGACCACATCCGCGCTGTCGATGGGGTCAGTTTTCGCATCTATCGGGGGCAGACTCTCGGACTGGTCGGAGAAAGTGGCTGCGGAAAAACGACCACCGGTCGGGCGATCCTACGACTCATCGAACCAACTGCTGGCAAGATCCTGCTTGACGGCACCGATGTCCGATCCCTCACTGGACGCGAACTCCGGCGATTGCGAAGCCGGATGCAGATCGTATTTCAAGATCCCTATGGATCACTCGATCCCCGCATGACGATTGAATCCGCGATTACCGAACCGATGGCAATTCAAGGTCTGTATGGCACGCGCAAAGAACGCCGCGAGCGGGCGGCTTCATTATTGGAAGAAGTTGGCATGTCGCCGGACCACTTGCGGCGCTATCCGCATGAATTCTCTGGTGGTCAACGGCAGCGGATCTGCATCGCCCGCGCCTTGGCCGTCGAGCCCGAGTTGTTGATCTGTGACGAATCCGTCTCGGCACTCGACGTGTCGGTCCAGGCGCAAGTGCTCAATCTGTTCAACGATTTGCAGCATCGCCGAGGGCTCACCTACCTCTTCATCAGCCATGACCTGAGCGTCGTTAAATTCATGGCCGACATGATGGCCGTCATGAATAACGGCAAGATCGTAGAGTTCGGCCCCTCGCAAGCGATCTACGCTGCTCCCCGCGAGACCTACACCCGCCGACTGATCGAGGCCACGCCGCAGGACGACCTGGAGCATATCCGGCAGTTGGTCGCGCAGCGGGAGCGATCCAGAGTTGATCAGAGCAGTTCCTAATCGTTGTTTGACCAAAATACAACAAGACCGCGTGAGAAAGCCTGGAGGGAAGACTCTCTCACACGGTCAGGTGCTTGGGAAAGGAGGTACCGGAAACATTTAGCACTTGTCGTGCCAAATGGAAAACCTCGTGAAAAACGACTTTCATCGCTTCGATACGAAGCGAGCAGGCAACGAAGGGTTGCTTTCGTTCAACTCGTCTACCGCTTGGTGACTTCCAGCACCGGTGTGGCCTCGCTGGGTGCCAGGACGATGTCCGTGGACCGGCAGCCGGCAGCCGGCTGGCCCTCGTCGTTCAAGTACCAGTGATCTTGCTGGGTTTGAGCCTGGTAGCACTTGATATACCTGCAACTCAGATCCTGGAAGATCACATTCTGACCACAGCCGCCATGGTTGGCACTTTGATATCCGGCAATAGCCAGGCTTGGTGCATCGGAAAGAAGAGGCAGATGGGAACTTCCCACGAAATGGATCTGTTGGATGCGGCCTGAAGGGGCACGATAGCCAAGATTGTAGGCGTAGTCTCCCGCCATGAGTTTGCGGAGCAAGTTGCCTGCGGCACCGTTGGTAGCCAGGTACTCTTGACGATTGGGAATGTAAATTCGTATGTGACCGCTGGCGACCTTATCCGCCAGCGGAGTTGCCGGACAAACCACCATTTCCGCAAGTTCTTCTTGAGTGAGAATGCCACTTTCGTAAAGTTCGACGACGAAAAACCCCGCATTCTGATCGGGCTCGATCTGAGGAAGCCCGCGTCGGAAATGTTCATTGTATTCTGCGAGCGCTGCACCCAAGCGGAATAAGTTCTCCTGACACTTGAGTTGTCGTGCTGTGTCACGGCTTTCATGAAGTGCCGGCATCAATAAAGCCCCGAGGGCCAGCAAGACGCAGATTCCCACGGCGAGGTCGATGCAAGACCAGCGGCTTCGCGCTGCACAGCCATCGTGAGATTCGCTCAGCGCAGCGGCGTCTGGTGTGGATTTGCAGAAGGACTTGGAACGTGCTATGGCATGTTCGACAAACGAACAAGTTCGCGAGGCGAGTTTGGTCGGTGGAGATGCTACCTGTTCCGGTTCCTTCTCGCTGGCCTCAAGGCACTTGCGTAGGTGCTCCAGTTCTTCGACCAGGGAGGGATCGGCGGCGAGCGCATCTTCCACGGATTGGCGATCCGCAGGTTCCAGATCGTTCAGCAGGTAGGCGAGCAGATGTTCTTTCATCGGAGTGTCGCTTTCACACTCGGATTCACTTTTCGCGTCTCTGAATTGAACCTCGATATCGTCTCGGGGTGGAATACAGCAACATTCAGGTTCAATTGTGAGCCGACTCGGGCATAACAAAAAAAGAGCCTACCACCCCTGGTGGTAGGCTCGTGAAAAAGTTGTGTGCTATAGTCACTAACCAATGTCGAGAGGATGCTAAAGCACTTCGCGAGTGTCGTACTCCAATCGAACGTTAGTTCTAGGTTACGGGCGATTAGCGACTTGCAAATCCCGCCATGACTCGCCGAGTCGTTTGATCGCAGCATGGAGTCGGCTTTTGACCGTTCCCACAGGTATCGACATAATCTTGGCAGCATCACGGTATTTCATCCCCCGGAAATAGACGAGTTGGACCGCGTTCTGCAACGGTTCGGGCAGCGTGGCCACTTCGTTGCGGACCCACTCAGCTTGCTCGCCACTTTCCACGGTGTCGTATGGGTTGGCATCGCCAGTTGCGACGACTTCCATCAGCGTGCCAACTTCCTCTCCTCCAGCATTATGGGCTCGATCCAAGCTCAAGCGCCGATGTCGACGATTTCTACGTTGGGCGTCAATCGCCTGGTTCGTAGCAATTGTGTAGAGCCAGGGGCGAAACTTGCGACCCAGTTCGAATCGATCTCGCTTCGTATGCACTTGGAGGAAAGTCGTTTGAAACACATCTTCGGCCAACACGGCGTCGCCGAGATAACGCTTCAGGTAATTGTACAACTCACGTTCGTAGCGAGAGACCAACTCAGCAAAAACCGAGGAGTCTTCCGCTTCTTGGTACGAGGCGATTAGCTGCTCATCACTGAGGTTCACTATCTCGCTTGTCGCACTGTTTTTCTTCAACTGTTCCTTAGGTTGCCTAACCATCTTTACGAACTCCTCATTCCGAGAGTTCGACGCTAATCAGGAGAAAATCCTTTCTCCCTGCCGTCCAAAATAGGAATCCGCGTACCCTCGCAACATACATGTGCGATTCCATGGGTGGCGGAACACCAGGCTCTGCCGGTGACATCTGCCGAACTCAAGTCTCCATTGTAGCCGCTTTTTTCTTTCGCTAATGATAAGCAGCCCACATTTGGGGGATAGACCGTAGCTAGACACTTGCGTAGGGGGTAACCGCAACTACTGTGCCGCGAATCGGCGTTATCGGCCTTTTTGACCTGCCAGCAAATCCAGAAACCCTATGTGGCTAAGCATTTACGTAAACTGTGGCCTGTTGGTTCGCCCGCGAAATTCCTCCCCGCGTCTGCCAATCTTGCAGATTTTGCCAAGCTTTTGGCAGATTCTTCCCTCGGTTGCCCCACAAAAAAGTGTTTGATTCTGCCACATTGGTCAAAAATCATGCAACCTGGTGGACAATTGAGTAGGGAACCGGCAATCACCAAAAATACTTGTCTCACCAAACGGAATCCACGTTGGTCCTGTTGCCGCGTGTTTTCATTCTTTGGAGGTCCATTTTTGGGGTTGCTGCTCGCGGGGCTTGCCCAGCTTACTGCTTTGTCCGTGCTTGTGTCTTTCGCATTTCAAACCACTAGCCACTAACAATTAACGACTCTCACATTCTGGCAAATCGGGTGGCACAATTTCTACAAGAAAAGGGGAAAGTTTCGAGTTTCGAGTTGCGAGATATGAGAGGTCTAGGTGCGACATCCAAACAGGTGAGGCTGGACTCGTGAATTGGCAGTGGGTTTCCTAAGGTGTTCTCGTTTAAGGAGTTATGCAATATGTAGAAAGCGCAGTTCCGATTTCTCAGGACTGGGTCGAGTAAACTGATTAGGCAGTTCTTATGATAAAAATACTTGACGCCAGGAATTCTATTGGCTAGGATGGCAGGCCTGGAAGAATATATCGATGGCAGGCCTGGAAGAATATATCGCCCTTTCTTATCAGGAGAATCTTATGGTTTATCTGAAACTAATTGCGGTCTCATTGGCTCTTTCGGCAGGGTCAGCCCAGGCGGACTTGGTCGGTGGTGCGGGTGGGCATAATGTGGATCCGACACTTGGCGTTGCTTCATTCAGTGGTGCTACGGGGACTTTTTCCACAAACTCGCATACATTCGCTCAGATTGGTGCACTTGGCAACAATTGGGGTAACGTGCATAGTGGTGGATCTGGCAATCGCCGACTTAACTTTACAGGTTTGAATCCAGGCGCTGGCGATCCCACTTCTAGTATTAAAGGGACTTTTTTGAATACGATCTTTAACAATCCCGGTATCGACCTCATTGTTTTTGAATCCGGCGATGCCCCTACAGATGGGAGCAATACGGTCGACTTTGATGATCCCGGTAATACTGAGCTGGAAATTCTGGCGGCTAGCCTAAACGGCAACAGCGGCAGTTACGTCGACTTCGTTCCACTTGGTTTCTTACTAGCTAACCAAGTCGGCGGTACGTCTACGACTTTTGGTGTCTATGTCCTCGGACTGGACCTCGACAGTTTGGGTATTGCCAATGGAGCCAGCATCACCTCACTTTTCTTTGGCAATTCGGGAGCGTTTAACGACCACGATCCTGATATCGTTTGGGGTGGTGGAGTAACCGGTGCCGCCAGTGCGGTACCCGAGGCCAGTGCTGGTCTATGCGTCCTGGTAGCTGGCGTGCTAGGGATCGGCGGTCCCGCACTCAAGCGACGCCTATTTCCAAAGAAGTCAGCTGCTTAAGCCAAGACTTAGTAGCTGCAACGTGAGCGGCATCTACTAGCTTAGAATTAGTCTCATCGACTTTGCGCGATTCATGCCCCACCCTCAGCGATTTTCTGAGTGGTGGGGCATTCTGCTTATATGGGTCAGAAAACCAAGAAAGAAGTATTAGCGACGAAGCGATTGAGCACAATTGGTCGTAAATACGCTTCAAGGCAACTCGGCATGACTTGGATCGGAACGCGCATGACTTTTTGAATTAATCCCTACTTCGACTGTATTAGATTTGTCCCGTAAATATTCGCCGAAGGGGTGGAGAGTTTTGCGCAGCCTCGATAGCCAAAGCGTGGTGCTTGGCTGTGCCTGACGCAGAATGTGCGGGGGTGAGTGCGGCGATGACTCGCTTGGACTAGGAAGTGTCCTGGGAGGCCTCTCTGCCAGTCGGACGACGGAAAGGACAGGCATTTTTCGCTTAGGTGTGATCTCAGCGAGTTTTCAACCTGTTCTCTCGCAAGCATTTTAGGCAATTGAGACAGGCCCAATTGCCGTAAAGGCCTATTGGTTGATACGTTTGGAACTTTTGGCCAAGTGCTTCGCCTACGATTATACCTGTCCTAATTGCGCTAGTTTCAATCTGAGCGAAATGGCCAATTCAGTAACCCGAAGCGTAAGCGAGGTTTTTAGGAGTGTCACTGAGCGCCCAAACAGGGCCATCGATAGGCGCTTGAAACAGGGCCACTAAAGTGGGTTGCCGCGTAGGCTGTATTGCTTTTCATGAAGCAATGGAGCTGATCGCATGGCGAACCGATTGAAGGTGGCTAAAGT
>JBGSPU010000066.1:0-58956 GCA_041738415.1 Bythopirellula sp. | reverse complement strand
CTCGATCTCGAACGAGTTCACCCCGCTGCCGAACGTGTCGGCCGTGGCCCTGGAAGCAGGGATTAACAGCAGGGCGAAAAGAGGACCGCAGAGCAACGTGCGACGCATGAGACCACCTCACCTTTCAGAATTACCTTAATTTATGTGTGTGTTGTCAAGTAAAATCTGCCAAGATTTTCATTGTAGCACGGGAAGCCAGAAAGGGGCTGGGAGTCGGGGACTGGAGAAGAATTACGAGAGAGGCGCGAGAGAGGCGCTAGGCGCTAGATACTAGGCGCTAGTCAGAGTAAACCGGTACTGTCTGACTAGCGCCCAGCGCCTAGTAACTAGCGCCTTCCACAAACTGGCCCAAAGATTCTTGTAGAAATTGGCCACCTGAATTGTAATAATGGTGCTCGCAGTAGAGTCTGTGTGGTCTTTGAACTATTTAGGTTAGCGATCCGTCGGTTGCTGCCAGGCCTTCGATGGCACGAAGCTCTGGGGGTTTTTCATGAGGCGTCGAGGTTTTGTTTCAAAAACTATTTGAAAATCTTTGTAAAGCCGCTGGAAAACATGAAAAAGACGCCAAGTTTTTTATTTGTTTTTTTCGTTTTCGACAAAATGGGCGCGAAAAAACCTCCGCCACAGTGCGCGAAATCGAGCAAAGTTGGTTGACTTTACGCGACTCGCGGTCGCCCCGCGTACGCTTGATCCGGATGATCTGAAAATAGCGGGGGCGAGTTCGAATGAATACGGATCATGCGGATACTTCTTGGTGGAAGATGCCGGCTTGGTCAGGTACAGCCAGACAAGGGATAGCCTGGTGCAGGAACGCTATTCGAAATCCCCGCCCGGGGAACCGAGGGCTAGTACCGCGAATTACAAGTTCGTTCCCACCAGAGCGAGTTCTTTCCAAGACTTTTCAGTTTGCCTAAGCTCTCGCCATGTGTTTGGTAGTTCTTTGGGAGTGTTGTTCGTTGGTCGTCCTGTGTAGGTCCAATTCATCGGTTGGGCAATCGTATCGTTGAAGTAATTGACGAAACGCTTGAGTTTCTCGGTCAGGTCAATCTGGGAAGTAAAGTTGCCACGGCGCATCACGCGACGATTGATGATTCCAAAAATAATTTCAATCTGATTGAGCCACGAACTGTGTTTCGGGATGTAGACAAAACGAATGCGATGGCTCAGGTCCGAAAGAAAGGCTCGCCGCGTGGTCATGGTCTTCAATGCGCCTTGCTGCTTGGCGACGCCCAAGGTCGCTTGATCCATTCCAAGTTGATCGGCGACGATGCGGACCACCGGTTCACCACAGTGGGTGTTTAAGTTGTCCACGACAAAGACCCAACCCACCGTGGGATCGGTGGCGGTCGTTTGCTCAATGTGTTTGGCAAAGTCTTCGTTGTCACGTGTCTCGGAGAGAGTTGGTGTGAGCATTTGCCCTTGGATGACGTGCCAATTCCCCGTAAGGCACACGGTACCATGACGCGTATATTGGAATTCTACCTTAGCGACTTGGCCCGGTCGAGGAAGCTTGGTTTCGGCGCGTCGTTCATTCGCTTGCAAGCTTGTCATCTCGTCAACACTAAGGACTCGTGCACAAATAAGTTACCGGATTAGGCTCACGATTCACCGGGAATCACAGTGTTTTTGCCAATTGAGGCGGTAATTTATTCACGTGCAACTCCTAACGGCTAATCGCTAAAAGCTAATAGCTAATAGCTAATAGCTAATAGCTAATAGCTTGAATCAACCCCACAATTGGGCCTATCCGATGAAAATGAACAACGCGCGGCCAATATGACCAACTTGGCAAAATTCTCGAAGAAAGCACCTGTTTCAACATTGCCGTACTGAGGCCGAGAGACCAAGCTGAAATTGCATGCATGAGGAGATCACGTGTCGGGCAGAACCACGTGATCTACGGTAGCATCTTAGCCGGCCTTGCGGCGCAGAATGACCGTGTCGTCTTCCGACCAGAGATCTTCAGATTCCAGGACCGATTCGTACCGAGGTTGTGCCATCGGACCTCGACGATTTCCGGCAATCCCGTCCCATTGGTGGGCATGGACCTGCTTGAGAATCGACTCAGCTACGGCTAAGGCATCTCGGCCGTCAGCTCCAGTCACTTGCGGTTCTGTACTGGTGCGGATCGCGCGGGCAAAGTCCAATTGCTCGTCGAGCATGGCATTCGATTCTTCGACGGCAACTTTACCTTTAACCAAGAGCTCCGTAAAAAACTGCTCGCGGAGATTCGACTTCTGGTCGTTAGAAAGCGTATCCACATGAAACTGCCGAGAAAGGATTTCAGCGGTCGGCTCCACGATTCTCGCTTCTCTCGCACCAAAATCAACCGTTGCACAGCAGTCGTCGGTGAACACTTGCATCGAACGCTCCGCCGTGTAGCTGACTCGCGAGGCAGTGAGATTAGCAATACAACCCGAGGAGAAATGCAATCGAGCGTCGACCATGTCCTCTGAATTGCCAAGGACAGAGATTCCCACGGCTTCGACCCGCGTAATTGGCGACTTCACCAAGCTGAGCACTGCATCAATGTCGTGAATCATTAGGTCATGTACGACACCAATATCCGTCGAACGAAACGAATACGAACTTAGCCGGCGGGCTGTGATGTATTTGGGGTCGTGCAGCCGTTCTCGGATAGCTCTCCAAGCAGGATTGAACCGCTCGATATGGCCGACCTGTAGAACCAGTTGTTGCTTGTGAGCAAGTTGCACGAGATCTTCTGCTTGAGCTAGTGTCGCCGTGATTGGCTTTTCGACCAGCACATGGATGCCACCGGTTAGCAATTCGCGGGCGATTTCATGGTGTGAGACAGTCGGCGTGGCAATAATCGCGGCGTCGGCCAAACCGAAAAGGTCTCGAAAATTGTCGAGAGGCTTGGACCGTGTTTCGGTAGACAGTTGGCGGCGCGCATCTTCGTCTGTGTCGACTACCGCCACCAAGCGCACGTCGGGAAGCGTCGCGGCGAGTCGAGCGTGAAACCGGCCTAAATGCCCGGCACCAACAACGGCCAGTCTGAGACGACTCACGCAGCTCTCCTTAATTCGCGACCCCGTCCATGCTTACCTTCCTGCTGGCATTCAATGAAACTCAGCAGATTTTGGACTTCAGGTGTTTCTTGATTGTTGGAGCGAAGGATCTCTCGAGCATGTGTTAATCCCACTTTGGAGCGATACAGTAAGCGATGGGCAGCAGCCAGGCTATTGATCGCGTCGGAAGTAAAATCTCGCCGTTTGAGTGCCACTATGTTGATACAGCGGGGGTGTGCGGCGATTCCTTCGGCCAGCATATAGGGGGGAACGTCGTGCAAAGCACGGCTAAGCCCCGCCAGAAAACTATATCTGCCAACCGTGACAAAATGGTGAATGGCACATCCCCCTGATATCGAGGCAAAATCCTCGACATGCACGTGTCCTGCCAACAAGCTCCCATTGGCGATGATGATGTTGTCACCGAGCTTGCAATCATGGGCGATATGGACGTTGCCCATGAGAAAGTTGTTGTTACCTATTCGAGTGATACCATCCTCTTTTTCGGTACCCCGATTGACAGTGACCCCTTCTCGAAATGTGTTGCCCTCGCCAATCTCGACGCAGGTATCACCTCCCGAGTAGCTAATGTCTTGCGGTTCGGCTCCCAGAACAACGTTAGGATAGAGCAGATTATTGCGCCCGAGAGTGACATTCCCCATCACAGTCACGTTATTGAGCAAGCGAGTTCCCCGACCAATCTTGGCGCCCGGTCCGATCATGCAAAACGGCCCGATTTCGACGTCCTTGTCGACTTCGGCCCGAGGATCGATCCAGGCGTTTGCAGCGATAGTTATTGCCATGCTCAATTCTCGTAATTCGGCCTACTGGAAATATGCGATTCTAAGTTTGCCGCCTGGTTACGCAGATGCTTTCAGCAAAGGTTCAGCGAAACGTGCCGCCAAGTGCTGTGCGAACCTTGCATTTAAGTGATGTCCACTACGGTACGCGGCTATGCTTCCGACGATTTCGTATCCCGTCAGTGCCATGTCTCCAATCAAATCCATTGCCTTATGTCGGGCACACTCATTCGGGAAACGCAGCTTGTTATTCACTGGGCCGTTTTCTCCAAAGATCAGCAGATCGTGAGAACTGACTCGTTGGCAAAGTCCCTTCTCTAACAATTCATTCGCCTCTCTTTGCAAAATAAAGGTGCGACACGAGGCAACTTCTTTAAAGAATCTGTCAGGAGTAACTACTACCTCGGCTTGCTGATAACCAATTGCATCGTCCTGAGGATAGTCAAGGGTGAAAGCCACTGTGTAGGTCCCATTCGATGATGGATTCGCTTCTATCCAACTATCGCCTTCCGTCAGTCGAAATGACTCTGTGACAATGAGTTGCTGTACTTCAGATTCTTGGGTCACTGAGCCGACTGTTTCCAGTGCGGCGACAAATGCCATTGCCGATCCGTCGCAACCAGGCATTTCACATTGATCGACGCCCACTTCGCAGTTGTCGATCTGCATGCCAGCCAGTGCTGCCAAGATGTGTTCGACCATATCCACTTGCGCCCTGTCTTTCTTCAGGCAAGTGCGACGGGGGATATCAATTCGATATTCACATCTGGCCGGTAAACGAGTTGCGGGATGCAAATCGTCCCGAACGAACGAAATTCCACTCCCTACCGGAGCTGGTCGGAATTCAACCCGTACGTCTTTTCCGCTCCAATAGCCAAAGCCGAAGACGGCGATGGGCTGGCAAATCGTGCGTTGTAAGCGAGCAGTGGTCATTACTACGGAATACGGGTAACTCAAGTGACAGGTAAGCGGAAAGTCGTTCGATCGCCCTGCGAACGGGTGGCCGAACTCCCTAAATCATTTATCGACGAGGAGCTCCGCCAGCGTTGGCTGCAGGCAAGGTACCACCCGGAGTCGCGCCTCGATTCAACAAGGCCAATACATCAGGAGTGATATCCACGTTGTTTTGGAATACCACGGGCTTATTGATTGCCCGCAGAATGTCTTCACGATTGTTCGGATCAATCGCATCGCCGTTGAAACGCAACACCATGCCTATGTTATGTTGCTGGGCGTAATACTGAACCGCGTTACTTACCTCTTGATAAGTTTGGTAGTAAACCTGAGCTTCCCTCTCAAGGAAGTCCCGGCGAATCTTGCCTGCCTTCAATTGGAATTCAGCCTTGAGCCGCGCGATTTCTTCATCGACTTGCTTGAATTCGGGCGCGCCAGGATTGTATTGCTCACGAGCGTGTTCCTTCTCGGCAATCGTGTCACGCTCGCTCTTAAGCTGTCCGTCGGCCCCCTCCATTTCTTTCTTCATGCTTTCCATCGAAGTGGTGAATCGCTGGTAGTGCTTAAAAATGTAAGTTACGTCAACTACGCCGTAACCATACCGCGCAGAATTGGCACTAGGTCCAGCTTCTTGGGCCATTGCTTGGTTGGAGAGAGCAGCGATACAAAGCGAAACAATCGAGAACAGGTGCAGGGCTTTCACGTCAGCACTCCTTGCTGATTGGGGTCATCCTTGACCGACGTTAGTGGAAACCGCCCGAGGGCTCATCGCCCGGCAAGCGGGATGGGCGGTTGTTAAATTGCGGGGCGTATTGTGCCGAGAACTCACCCAGCCGTAAAGAGCATTTCTGCGCTCGGATAAATCGACTTAGAATCGGCAAAACACTGGAGGATTTGACACCTAGACTCAATTGCTAGCAGACACTGAAGATGCAATATTCTTCGTACGATGATGCCTTAGCGATCTTAATCGTCACAGATACAAGCCCGTGGTGCAACGCGGCGGAACCACTGGGCTGTCGCCTATGGATATTACATGACACCACTGACTTCTGGACTCCCTAGCTGTCTCGAAAACTCCGAGGCTCAAGGAAAGGACAAGAATTGTCCCTCAAGGATACCCTAGTCGTTCTACTCGGAACTCGATTTGGTGATCTAAGTCCTTTCCCCACCTGACATTTAGCTTCCGTACCCTACCATTGCGGCCTGCCGACCCGTAAAATCAAAGGATAGTTGTGAAATCATTCCAAGGGTGATCGGCACTCTTGAGGGGCAATTCTGGCATAAGCAAATGGCACATTCACCAAGCTGGCCAACTTTCCCCACGAGGTGACTTGTGCTCGGAAGCATTCGGCGAATATTCGAATTATCTCATCGTCAGTTTGATATTTTTTCTTGGAGAACTTAGGGCAGTGCCGTCGTTGTTTGTTATTCGAGGTCGTGACCAAGGAACACGTTTCCAATTGGAGGACGCTGTCCACACGGTTGGTCGCACTAAGGAGAATTCTATTCGTCTCCACGATACCGAGGTGTCGCGCGAACATGCGGAATTGGTGCGTCGAGGAGACACCTATATTCTTCGCGATCTCAGCAGTTCCAATGGAACTTTCATCAATGGACAACAGGCATCTGATCGTGAACTTGTCAGCGGCGATCAATTGCAATTTGGCCGTTCGCTCTTGCTGTATACAGGTTTTATCGAGAACAGCTACGAAGATATTGCCGATAAAGTGGACATCGTACCTCGCGCCGATACTAACGATGGCTCCCGAATCGTTGCTGCCCTAAGCCACTCCAGCGGGAGCGATTGGCTCTTGCCCGATGCAAGTGACTCGTCGAGCCCCTGGATCGCACGGGCGCGCAGCAACTTGCAGATCATGTATCGCACGGCATTGGCGGTCAGCCACACAATGGACATCGACCAGCTACTCGCCCGTATCATGGAAATGATCTTTGACTGGGTCGATGCCGATCGTGGCTGTATTATGCTTTACGATACGGAAGCAGACAAACTGGTACCAAAGGTACGTCGACACCGTCGAGGCGTTCGTACCGACGACAAAATTTCTATTAGCAAGACGATTCTCGATTATGTGGTGGAGCATACCGAAGGGGTACTCACCAGTAATGCCCGCGACGATAAACGCTGGGATCCCACCCAGAGTATCGTCAGCCTGGGAGTCCGTGAAGCCATCTGTGTTCCGATGCAAGGCCGCTACAACGTCGTAGGGGTCATCTACATCGATACCGTGATCACGCCGCAAAGGATGTTGCTCAATGCGGGGAAAATCGATCAGTTTACCGAAGAGCATTTGCGCCTGATGATCGCGATCGCTCACCAGGCGGCGTTGGCCGTAGAGGACACGTCCTATTATAAGGCCATGTTACAAGCCGAACGTCTCGCTGCGGTGGGACAGACGATTGCTTCCTTGTCACACCATATCAAAAACATTTTGCAGGGAGTACGGGGAGGCAGCTACCTCATCGAATTGGGACTCGCTGATCATGAGAAGCTACTCGGCGAAAATGCCGCCAATGAAGCTACTGCCGACAAGGCAGTCGAGACAATCCGCAAAGGCTGGGGCATCGTGGAACGCAACCAAGAGCGGATCTCTGCCCTGGTAATGGACATGCTCACCTTCAGTAAAGAACGTGAGCCAGAGCCTCGCGTCGGTGATCTTAACGAACTATCGAAAGACGTCGTTGAATTGATGCAAGTCCACGCCGGTGAGATGAATGTGACACTCACTGCTGTTTTCGATGAGGCCATGCCACTTTTGTTGTTCGATCCTGAAGCCATGCATCGCGCTCTCTTGAATGTAGTCACCAATGCCATTGATGCCTGCGAAGAGGTCGCCGAAGCGCAGGTCACGGTCACTTCGCATTACGATCCCTCAGAGAAGATGGCTCAAATAGTGGTCACTGACAATGGTACTGGGATTTCACCTGACGATCTCGATGCGATTTTCCACGTCTTTGTTTCTCGCAAGGGAGGTCGCGGCACGGGCCTCGGATTGCCAGTCAGTCGCAAGATTCTAGAAGAACATGGTGGGCAAATCCTGGTCAAGAGTGCCCCTGGAAAGGGAAGTTCCTTCACGCTCGAGTTGCCGGCCAATCAACCTTCCCAAGAACAGGTTGCCGATTTCGAGGCCGAACTGGAAGGGTTAAATCGGCTACCTTCGTAGGTGAATACGTGAGTGAGTAGGTGGTGAAGAACACAACATCATCGATTCATGTTTCCCTGACTACTCACTTCCCGTCAAGCCCACGAAAGGATTCGACCGTTTTTCTGCGCCGATTGTCGTCGGAGGACCGTGGCCGGATAAAACCACCGTCTCGTCTGGCAGGGTAAACAGTTTTCCGTGGATCGACTGTTTCAAATCTGCGAAACTCCCATCAGGGAAATCCGTGCGGCCAATACTACCAGAAAAGAGCACATCTCCGCCGATAACGATCGGTGGTTGGCACCCCTCGATCACGAAAACCACGTGCCCCCAAGAATGACCGGGAGTTTCCCGCACTCGGAGTTTCAATCCGGCCAGTTCGAGTACGTCTCCTTCCCTGACGGTCTGGTCCGCAGCGGGACTGACAAGCATGATTCCGAATCCGGCAGAGAGATTTCCCTCAGGGTCGGTCAACTTGCTAGCATCTCCGTGGCCAATCACCAGGGGACAGTTCGGCCAACGCTCTTTCAGATAGGCATTGCCCGCAATGTGGTCGGAGTGACCATGGGTACAGAGAATCGCCACGGGAGAGAGCTGGTTTTCTCTGATAATGGCCTCGATCTGCTGTGGGTCAAAGCCAGGATCGACGATCACGCACTCCCTTTGACCAGGGAGTGATATCACATAGGAATTCTCATCGAATGGCATGGAAACAACGGTCAGAATCTGAGGTGAACCAGTTTTCATAATTGCAAATTCCCCTTTTCTCAGCTTCCCGAAGCCCCTAAGATTCCCCGCCCACTGCTTCGATAACAGTAGGTGCGCCCAGTCAGCGGACACTGGAGAAACGGGTTAAGTAAACCATACCGATTCGCCTGGAAATTGTAATTGAATTTGCCATTTAGGGCGATAGTTGAGAAGTCTGGCCAGCATTCATCTGGAGAATCATGATCATGCGTAGCGGTGTATCCAATTTCCCGACAGCGGCTGTCTCTCGCAGAATCACGCCGCTCGTCCTATTGTTCATCAGCAGTACTGGCAATCTGTCCCAAGCCCAGCAAGTCGGCCAATTTGTCGAGCCGATCTTTCGTGTTGCCCACGAAGAAGAGGTCGCCCAGGCCCCTCAGATGGCTTCTCGGATCGCGCCCCCTGCTGCCCAAGCTCCGCTTAATTTGGAACTCCAGCCCGGCGAACATCCCTTGATGCCTGCAATGCGAGTGGCTCAACAAGGTCTGATGCGAATCGATTCCACGATTGCCGATTATAGCGCAATGCTGATCAAGGAAGAGCGGATTGATGGTGTGCTGATGCCAAAGGAAGTCGCCTTTATCAAGGTCCGCCATCAACCCTTTGCCGTATACATGTTTTTTCTCCAGCCACACAAGGGTCGGGAGTGTCTTTATAATGTCGGTCCGAACAATTCCAAGGGACTGCTAGTCGCTCGCGATTGCGGTTTCAAAAAGCGACTTGGCAAATTTGAACTTGATCCGGATGGTCGGTTAGCCATGAATGGGCAAAAATATCCAATCTACAAGTTGGGAGTACGGAATCTGGTCACCGAGTTGATCGACGTCGCCAACAACGACACGCAGTTTGGAGAATGCGAAGTGCAAACCAAGCAGAGCGTCATCAATGGCCGCGCTGCTACCCTTATTGAGGTGGTGCATCCTGTGCCGCGACAGAACTTCCGCTTCTACAAAGCGGAGCTATTCATCGACAACGAGCTAAAACTGCCCATCCGTTACGCGTCCTACATGTGGCCACAAGAACCAGGACAGGAGCCACCGCTTGAAGAAGCCTACACCTACGTGAACATCAAGCTCAACAATGGCTACACCGACGCGGACTTCGATAAAGAGAACGTCGAATACTTCAAATAGGCCACTGGCGGCTTAGCGTTGCTGCCGCGCGACTCGTTAAGTTGGAGTTCTCCTAAGCCAGTTCACAACAAATACCACGACTCTGCGACGATAAGCATTACCCCAGCTTTGCAAACTCACCCTTCAACGCGAGATACATTCCCTGATATACCGGAAATGCTTGATCGTACACCTTGCGGGTTTTGGCGTTAGGTTTAGCTTCATCTGCTGTCTTGATGGTTGTGGCACAGGCCTCGGTGATATCCTTGAAGTGCCCGGCTCCCACTGCGGCCAAGAGAGCAACTCCAAAAGCGGCCCCTTCATCGGCTACCATTGCGGTGACCGGCTTGCCAAGTACGTCGGCTTGCATTTGCCGCCAGAAAGGATTCTTCGCCCCGCCACCTGAAGCTCGGATAGTTTTCACCGGCACGCCCAAGTCATTCATAATGGCGTAGCTGTCTCGCAGAGAGTAGGTAACCCCCTCCATAATCGCACGGGTCAGGTGTCCTCGCGTGTGGCTCTGCGTGAGTCCCACAAATGCCCCTCGGGCGTTAGGGTCAAGATGCGGAGTTCTCTCCCCAGCCAGGTAGGGTAGGAACTGCAAACCGTCGGCCCCAGCAGACACGCCGGCCGCCTCTTTCGTAAGTTGTTCGTAAGAGGGTTTCCCCTTCGTGCCAATTGAGCACACATTATCGTGAAACCATTGCAGGGAGCCAGCCGCACAGAGCGTCACTCCCATCAGATGCCACTTTCCGCGAACCGCATGGCAGAAAGTGTGCAGACGACCTTCGGGATCAAATTGCGGTTGGTCGCTATGAACGAATACTACGCCCGAAGTACCCAGCGAAGTGTTTAACAGCCCGCTCTTGACTATACCATTACCCACCGCACCGGCGGCACAATCACCAGCCCCGCCGACCACTACGCAGTCGCTGGTCAGCCCCAGCAGCTTTGCCGAATCATTAGTAAGTTTGCCCGTGATTTCCTCAGATTCATAACAGGTGCCTAGCAGGCTCACTTCAAGTTCTAATTTACTGAGAAGGGGCTTTGACCACTTCCGCTTGACGACGTCCAACAACAACATGCCGCTGGCGTCACTCACTTCGGTGGCATACTCGCCCGTGAGGCGACGACGAATTTCGTCCTTCGGCAGGAGTACCTTTGCCAGGCGGGCGAAGTTTCTTGGCTCATGATTTCGCAGCCACAAGATTTTCGGTGCAGTAAAACCTGTCAGTGCCGGATTGGCGACCATTTTAATGAGCTGCTTGCGGCCACCAGCAAGTTTTTCGATCTCAATGCACTCAGCCGCGGTCCGCTGGTCATTCCACAGGATTGCCGGGCGGATCACCTTGTCCGAGCGGTCGAGAAAGACAGAACCATGCATCTGGCCGGAAAGGCCAATCGCCTTCACGTCGGACGACTTGAGCTTGGCTTTCTTCATGACGGCTCGTACGACTTTAATCGTCGCCTGCCACCAATCCTCGGGGTCCTGCTCGCTCCAGAGCGGCCTCGGATGGTTACACGGATAGCTGGCTGAGGCTTCCGCGAGGATCTTGCCATGTGGATTGATGACCAGAGCTTTTGTGCCCGATGTGCCGACGTCGATTCCGATGCAGTTGCTCATGCCAGTTGAAATATCCTGTGAGAGTCCGTAGTTGATCGATGAGATACCATTGGCTTCCGCCAACGGCTAGAATGATGGTAAGTCATAACGTGGTATTTATTCATTCTAACAAAACTAGTGTCACCAATTTACACATGATGCGACCTTTCCTTCTAGCTCTGATTTATCTCATTTCTTTGGGTTGTCGTGAGCACAACAAAGTTACTCCTGGGGCAGACGCTGCTGCAAGAAGTTCACGAGCCCCGGTCAAGCTTACTATTTCGGTAGTGGACGACGCAGAAATGGCGGCGGAAATAAAACTGCTGAGCGGGGAATGGAGCGAAAGGA
This sequence comes from Bythopirellula sp., assembly GCA_041738415.1. GTDB lineage: Bacteria > Planctomycetota > Planctomycetia > Pirellulales > Lacipirellulaceae > Bythopirellula. Next base: position 47,199 of record JBGSPU010000066.1, on the reverse strand, counting down.
GCGGCGGCGAACTGGAAATTGTAGTATTTTCGCTCGACGAACTTCTTGCGAAAGAACATCTCCAGACAGATGTGGTGATTTATCCCTCGCGACAATTGGGAACCCTCGTCTCTCGAAAATGGCTGCGGCCGATTCGCCAATCTGTCCTGGAAAGCCCTGAATTGGCTTACAGTGACCTCTTGCCCGTGGTCCGAGACCAAATTATTCGATACGGTGGAGAAGTCTGGGCCATGCCACTGGGAGAGATGCCGTTAGTTCTCGCCTGGCGAGGTGAGGTTCCTGCCAATCTCCCTAAGACTTGGGGACAGTTGGCCGAGTCTCCGCTTGCCAGGCGGGCTAATAGCTCTGAGGCTGCCATTGACTATCCACTCGCGGCGGAATTCATTGCCCGGGTTGTCGCCGCCACGCCACCAATGGACCGTGCTGCTTTATTCTTTGCTCCTGAGACCATGAACGCCGATTTGAGCCAGCCGCAAATGGTGCGAGCCCTCGAGCAAATTCGCAGTGTGCCTGGTGACACCGCCGCTGATACGAGTTTTTCCTGCGAAGTAACGCTCCCTTCCCATAAGGAGCAAGTGGCTGATCAACTGACTCCTCTTTTAACTGCCAGGGAGACGTTCAACGCAAGTCTCGATCGCTGGGAGAAATCGACAAGTATTGAAACGCTCGTAGTCTGCGGTTTTTCAGGGCGGCTGGTAAGTGTGACTCAGGCATCTCGCAATGCAGCCTCCGCCTTCAAGTTGCTCCCTTGGCTCGTCAGTGGTAACACCGGTGCCCGACTTAGCCAACGCAGCAATGCGACATTATGGTTTCGAAATTCTCAAGTGTCGCAAGCGGCAAAATGGTTGCCAGCACAGAGCGCAGCCGAAAACGCTGGATGGCTAACTCGATCACTTTCCCAGCGAGACGCTTACCTCGTCCCTCGTCTGCCAGGAATCGATCATTACCTTGCCGCCCTCGATGAGACCCTGGCGAGCAAGCCAGTTCCTGAGACACTTTCAAAGGTTGAGCATGTGTGGAACGCCATTACCGACGCTCACGGTCGGGAACAGCAACGAGAGGCATTTCGCTGGCATTTGGGTTTGCCGGACTAGCCATTGGCGGGTTGTTATTTTCCCCTCTCGGGGGTAGGCTCATAGGTTCCCGTTATTATCAATTTACCATTCCTCCGCGGCAGTATCCGCAATCTTTCAAGACTTATTCCTCATGATCCGTAGTGCAGTGGATGACCAGCGAATCGTGATTACCGGCGTCGGTCTGACTGCACCCAATGGTGACAACCTGGCCGACTTCCGTGCTGCGCTCTTGTCGGGCAAGAGTGGCGTCGATCGCTACCATATTCGTTATGTCGGAGACACCCTAGCCGGTGAGTGCCACTTCGACGAATTGATGTATCAGAAACGCAAGGAACTACGCCGGGGAACCCGCGCTGGCAGCGTTTCGATCTACTGCGCTAATCAGGCGGTAACTGACTCAGGAATCGAGTGGAGTAAGATCGACCCCGAGCGAGTTGGCGTCTATGTCGGCGTGACCGAGCACGGCAACGTTGAAACCGAGAATGAGATCAACGAAATCAAGGCCTTTGATTACGACACTAAAGTTTGGTCACACCACCATAATCCACGCACTGTGGCTAACAATCCTGCGGGCGAGGTTACCCTCAACATGGGAATTACCGGACCGCACTACACCATCGGTGCTGCCTGTGCGGCGGGCAACGCCGGTCTCATCCAAGGAGCCCAGATGCTCCTCTTGGACGATTGCGATTTGGCCATCGCCGGGGGCGTTTCTGAGAGCATCCGCACCTTCGGCATCTTCGCCGGTTTTGCCAGCCAGGGAGCACTTGCTGAGAACGAGGACCCCACGCGAGCGAGCCGCCCCTTTGACCTCGATCGCAACGGCATCGTCGTCGCCGAGGGAGGCTGCTTGTTTATTCTCGAACGCTACAGCGATGCCGCACGACGTGGTGCCAAGATTTACGGCGAGTTGGTCGGCCATGCGATGACCAGTGACGCCAGCGATTTTGTGCTTCCCAATCCCGCACAACAGTCACGCTGTATGAATCTGGCCCTCAAGCGGGCACAAATTAACGCCGACCAGATCGATATCGTCAGCACCCACGCTACGGCAACCACCAGTGGTGATATTCAAGAGTGTATCGCACTGCGACGTGTGTTTGGAGACTCAACGAACACACTCATTAACAACACGAAGAGTTTCATTGGTCATGCGATGGGTGCCGCCGGCTCGCTCGAATTGGCCGGCAATTTGCCATCATTTGTGGATGGCTTCTGCCATCACACGATAAATGTGGACCATCTCGATCCTGAATGCAATCTCCCGGGCCTCGTCCTAGGAGAACCACGGGTTAAAAAAGAAGTCACTTACATTCTCAACAACTCATTTGGTATGCTGGGTATCAACTCAGTCGTTATCATCAAGAAAGTTTGAACAACCAAACAGCGAGTTGGGCGTCACCGCCCAAGATTCATTTCGCCCCCTGTCCAATATCAAGCAATCACAAACGGAGTCTCCATCCCCATGACCAATGAAGAAATCAGAGAAGAAGTCCTGGACATCCTCGAAAACATCGCACCCGACGAAGATCTCTCAGACTTAGACGACTCGCTCAATTTTCGCGAGCAATTGGAACTCGACAGCATGGACTTTCTGGACATTGTAATGGAGCTCCGCAAACGCCACCGGATTCAAATTCCTGAGGACGACTACATCAACCTGGCAAGCATGGATTCTACAGTCACCTATCTCACGCCAATCTTAAAGGACGTGGAAAAAGCGAAATGACGTCAAACCCGATGACGAACTAACGTGGATCGGTTTTGTTCTTTGGAATTCGACTTTCATGGTTCCTTCGTCATTATTTCTCTACCATGTACGACACAATCATCATCGGCGCGGGGATGTCGGGGCTAGCGGCGGGGATTCGTCTCGCATATTACGACCAACGGGTATGCATCCTCGAACGCCACACGACTATTGGTGGGCTTAATTCTTTTTATCGCCTGCGGGGTCGCAACTATGATGTCGGCCTGCACGCTCTGACAAACTTCACTCCCAAGGGAACCAAGAAGGGACCACTCGCGCGTTTGCTACGGCAACTCAAGATCCCCTGGGATGAACTGCACATCTCACCTCAATTAGGTTCCGAAGTTGTCTTCCCCGGCGTGCGACTCCGGTTTGACAATGATATCGATCTCATGCGTTCCGAAGTAGCCAGCGAATTCCCCGAGCAGGCTGAGAATCTTGATCGACTCATCGCCGCGATTGTCGAATACGACGACCTTGATCAGTCACACCAGGAAATCTCCGCCCGAGAACGCGTCTCGGAGTTCATCACCGACCCACTGCTCGTAGAAATGGTGTTCTGTCCCTTAATGTTCTACGGCTCAGCTCGTGAGAACGACATGGATTGGGGGCAATTTTCAATTATGTTTCGCAGCATTTTCCTTGAAGGTTTGGGCCGACCCCACGCCGGGGTACGGTTGATTCTCAAGCAACTGGTTCGCAAGTTCCGCGGCCTGGGTGGAGAACTGAAACTCCGAGCAGGAGTGAAGGAGATTGTCGTCGAGAATGGCCAGGCAAGCGGTGTGATCCTCGAAAATGGCGAGCACCTCGCCGCGCGGCGGATACTTTCCTCCGCTGGTTGGCACGAAACGATTCGGCTCTGCGACGATGGCCACCCTGTCACACCTCGCTCGTCTGGACGACTCACCTTTTGCGAGACCATTGCCTCGTTAGATCAGCAACCGCGCGAATTGGGTCACCGCTCGACGATCACCTTCTTCAACGACAGCGACATCTTCCATTGGACCGTGCCAACGGAGCCTTGCGACGTGCGGAGCGGCGTCATCTGTAGCCCCAACAATTTTGCTTACGAGCCCGACTCAGAGAAGATCAGCGGCACGATGCGAATCACGGCTCTTGCCAATTTCGCCTATTGGCAAGGACTCGATGAAGATGCTTACCGCCTCGAGAAACTCCGCTGGTACGACCGCATCACCGACTCAGCCGTGCGATTCGTGCCTGACTATCGTAGCCGAGTACTCGACACAGATATGTTTACCCCAACAACAATCGTCCGCTTCACCGGGCACGACTCAGGCGCAATCTACGGTGCCCCCGACAAACAACTCGATGGCCGCACGCATCTGCCAAACCTGTTCGTCTGCGGCACCGACCAAGGCTTCGTCGGCATCATCGGTAGTATTCTCAGTGGCATCTCGATGGCGAATCAGCATTGTCTGCGCGACTAGCGAGAGAGCGCGCCAGGGCGTCCTCGCCCCCACCCACGCCACCTCGCCGCAGATTTTCGCTCTACGGTATCGTAGAATATAACGATCATCAAGAGTCGCCTTTTGCCCTCTGGAGGATTTTTGGAAAAAACAGAACTTCGAGATTTGATTGCTGAGTGCCCTTTACAGATTCACATGAACGACGGCAGGGAATACTAGGTAGAGAAGCCTGAATTCATCATGGTCGGAGACTATACGGCAGGTATCCACTACGATGATGAGTGCGTGAAGCGTAACGCAGTGATTTCGATCTTCAATGTCAGTTGCGAGATACCTAACGCAAGCGTGAACGGAAAATAGGCTTGCAGGGCCTTGTTACGCTATTAACCTTTTCTCAGACATGAGGTAGCATGTCTCGCCATGACTTTTCAATGGACAAGGAAGTTAGCATGAAACTTCGCGCGCGGATGTCGCTACTGACTCTGCTGTTATTCATGGCAATCGCAGCGCTGAGCGTCTCGATGTGGAAGCTTGGACTAGAGGTTCTGCCACTTCAAGAAGAGGTACGCCAACTTCGCTCCGAGGTCGGCAAGCTCACCATCGATGATCCCAGTAAGATATACGCAATGCCATTGGATTCTCCTGACTCCAATGTATGGCGCTGGCGCATCTATTTGCCTCCTAATCTGAAATTCCAGATACATGATGGATTTGGCACAATTCCGGGTTTCAAGCCTCCGACGACGCGCAGTCAATGGCTTAAAAGTCTCGGCATTGATATGTCGAGGACGATTAGTAGCATCGATTCAGGGGAATTCACTTTGGAAACAAGCTTGAAGGACTCCCCTGAATCGAAGGATTTCTGGACTCTACGCACTCGGTCACCCGGCAGAAATTCACTTGGTGGTTCCGTAGGGACAACGATTGAATGGCTAAGTGACGAACGCGCCTGGTCGCGAGGGAGCGAACTTCAGACTGGCATGCAGAAGGAGATAGATCCGAAGAATGGAGTTGTGCTCTTGATGCTGCGAAAGGTCATCGTTACCGAGCAGCCGAATGGGTATTCTTCCAAGGCCCCCGATACCCAAGAGGATTATCCGGGCGTCGCGGTCTGGATCACGTCAGCCAAGTAGTCTCAGCGAACCACCGCGTTCACTCATGCTCGTAATTGCCCGGTTTACCTGCGGCTCCCTACTGGGCTATCATAAATCATGAATTCAGGTTGATTCCCTAGAAACAATTTAACAAGTCAGCCGAATGGCGAGAGACTGTAGCTGTAGCTGAATTCAGACGAAAAAATGATAAGCTGGGAAATCCCCCGAATTCTTGCGAATCCGGCTACCATTTCTGAACTGTGACGAAAAACTACCTCCCTATGCCCAAAGACTTTCTCAAAGACGCCCGCAATGAATATGACGTGATCGTCATCGGTAGCGGTCTGGCCGGCTTGACAGCGGCTAACATGCTCGGAGCTAACGGGTACAGCGTGCTCCTGCTGGAGCAACATTACAAACTCGGTGGGATGGCCACCTGGTTCAAGCGGCCCGGAGGACATATTTTTGATATCTCGCTCCACGGCTTCCCCTACGGGATGGTCAAGAGTTGCCGGCGGTATTGGACCCCGGAGATCGCCGACAGCATTGTGCAACTCAAGCATATCCGCTTCGACAACCCCATGTTCTCGCTCACGACCACGTTCAATCGCGAGGATTTCACGAAACTGTTGATCGAAGAGTTTCAGGTAGCTCCTGAAGCGGTGAACGGATTCTTCGAAGCGGCCCGCAAAATGGACTTCCAGGACGATCAACACCTCACCACTCGTGAGCTGTTTGACCGCTACTTCCCTGGACGGGAAGATGTGATTCGACTCTTAATGGAGCCGATCACCTACGCCAACGGCAGTACACTCGAGGACCCCGCGATCAGCTACGGCATTGTGTTTTCCAATTTCATGTCCAAAGGGGTCTACACATTTCAAGGAGGGACGGACCGACTGATTGGGCTCATGCAGGACGAGCTCAAGCGAAACGGCGTTGATATACGTATCCGCTGCGACGTCGAACGCATCCACTGCGAGGGAGGCCAGGTGCGAGGGGTCGAAGTAAATGGCCGTGTTATCAAGACAAAGGCGGTGGTCTCCAATGCGAATCTCAAGCAAACGATCTTCCGCTTGGTGGGGAAAGAGAATTTCGATCCGCAGTTTGTCAAAGACGCCCAGGCCGTGAGGCTCAACAACTCCAGCACCCAGGTCTACATGGCACTCAAAGCGGATGACACCATCGAGGAATCCACGGGCGACTTGCTCTTTAGCTCGACAGCCCCCGTGTTTCGTACCGATCTGCTGTTGAGTCGCGACATCACCAGTCGAACCTATTCGTTCTACTATCCCCGTACTCGTCCACAGGGCCGGCCTCGGTGTCTGATTGTCTCTAGCACGAATGCTCGCTACGAAGATTGGGCAGACCTCGATGAGAAAGAGTACGAGGCGAGCAAACGCGACCTAGTCGAAACCACACTCGACGCCCTCGACAAATATGTGCCCAACGTCCGCGAGCGGATCAACCACGTCGAAGCCTCCACGCCGATGACTTTCAAGCACTACACCCGGCACATTGCAGGGGCCAGCTTTGGGACGAAATTCGAGGGCCTGCGGGTGAGCTTCGATATTCCCAAGCAGATTGGGGGGCTCTATCACGCCGGCAGTGTCGGCATTATCATGTCCGGCTGGCTGGGAGCGATGAACTATGGCCGCATGGTCGCCAGCGACGTCGATAATTTGCTCACCACCAAAGGTTCGCGTCCCGCTGCAGCGCTGGCTGATTAGACCGATCATTTTATGTCACTCGAAGCCATCAAAACCGCAATTCCTCATCGGGAGCCATTTCTGCTGATCGACGAGATCGTCGAACAGTCGGAGGATCGCATTGTCTGTCGCAAGACTTTCACGGGCGACGAGTTCTGGTACCACGGCCACTATCCACAGTTTCCAATCACCCCAGGCGTTCTCTTGTGTGAAGCCGCCATGCAGGCGGGGGCCGTGCTGCTCTCGAAACGGGTGGCCGACGATCCTACTCTCGTGCCAGTGGCCACTCGTGCGAATAACGTGCAGTTCAAGAAAATGGTACTCCCTGGCGATACAGTACTCATCGAAACGCAACTAGTCGAACAACTCGCCAAAGCCTTTTTCATGAAGGCCCGTGTGACAGTCGATGGCAAGGTGGCTGTCCGGTTTGACTTCGCCTGCACACTTACCAAGCCCGAGACCGATTAATGTCTGCTGACTTTCTGCAACTAGAAGGCAAACGCATCGCCGTCTTCGGCGTGGCCAATCGCAAGAGCGTAGCCTGGCACGTGGCTCAGGAACTCGTTAGTGCTGGTGCCGAGGTCGTCTTGGTGGTCCGCTCGCCCGAGAGGCGCGAGTCGGTGGGCAAACTCGCGGGTGATCTCCCCATCTTAGTGTGCGATGTCGAATTTCCTGAGCAGATTGAGAAGCTGGCTCGGGATTTGCAAATGCGTTATGACCGACTCCATGGCATCGTCCACTCGATCGCGTTTGGCGATTACTCTGAGGGCCCCAAGCCATTTCATGAAACCAATAAACAGCATTTCCTGCGGGCCTTCGACATCTCTTGCTTTTCCCTGCTGGCCATCTCGAACGCCTTTAAGGACCTACTCAGCCCACAGGCCTCGGTAGTCACAGTCTCCATCTCCACTACTCGGATGGCAAGCGAAAATTACGGCTTCATGGCCCCTGTAAAGGCGGCCCTCGATTCGAGCCTTGCTTTTCTGGCTAAATCGTTTAGCAACTTCTCGGAAGTCCGCTTCAACGCCGTGGCTCCGGGGCTCTTAAAGACTTCTGCTTCAGCCGGTATACCAGGCTATGTCGATTCCTATCTGTTCGCCGAAAGGGCAACGCTCAGAGGTCGGGCAGTACAAACAGCCGAGGTAGCAGCCGCCGTAGCTTTTCTACTTAGCCCAAAGTCAAGCGGCATCAATGCCCAGCGATTGGTCATCGACGCCGGGATGGAGGTGAACTATTTCGACCAACGGCTGCTTGCCGGTTTTCTAGGAGCCGATCCATCGAGAAGCTGAGAATCTACGTGCCGCGAGCCTCACTTCCCTTAACTGTCCTGTTGGTATTGTGAAGATTATGCGGACAAATGCGTGAAATCCTTAGTAAATGAGGGTTGCCCAGTGATTTCGATTCTGGCAGTTATGACCACGGCATGATATTCTAAAGGCAGAGGCGGAGTCCCCCGGGGAATGTTTGGGTAGAGGAAAGGACGAAAACGGATTGATTTTCCCGCATCGACTCCAATGAATTACAGAGAGCTTATCTTGGCGGCCTTTGCTCAAAAGGTCTTTGGGCGGGTTCGCTTGCTGAATAAATTTACAGTGTTCGTTTCACCCGCGACACCTGAAAGAACGCAGGCGGGTTTACCAATTCTATAATGACCAAAGAAGTGGCTCAAAATCAGAATTTTATCGAGCTAGTCAAACGTAGCCTACTGGTCGAAGAAGAGCAGTTGGAGCGATTCTTGACGAAGCTGCGTACCGAGAATGGTGGAAAACTTCCTGAAACACAAGAGGACCTGGCCAAGGCCCTGGTCGAGGCAGATTTGCTCACCAGTTGGCAATCCGAAAAACTGCTTGCCGGCAAACACCGGGGATTTATTCTCGGCAAATACAAATTACTCCGCATGCTCGGCAAAGGGGGGATGAGCAGCGTCTATCTGGCTGAGCACATTTTGATGCGGGCCCGACGAGCAATCAAAGTCCTCCCGAAAAACAAAGTTGCCGACTCGACCTACCTCGAACGATTCCGGATCGAAGCCCGGGCCGCAGCCAAGCTCGATGATCCGAATATTATTCATACCTACGATATCGACGAGCACGAGGGCCAACACTATCTCGTGATGGAATATGTCGAAGGGCAGGATTTGCATCAATTAGTCAAAGAAAAGGGTCCGGTTGATTACCTACTCGCAGCCGACTATATCGCCCAAGTTGCGCGTGGTTTGTCACACGCCCACGAGATGGGGCTCGTGCATCGCGACATCAAACCCGCCAACTGCCTGCTCGACAAAAATGGAGTCGTCAAACTGCTCGATCTAGGCTTGGCAAGACTCATCGACGACGAGGCCTCACTCACACTCGACAACAATGAGAATGTCCTCGGCACAGCCGACTATCTCGCCCCAGAACAGGCCCTGGATAGTCACAAGGCGGATTCCCGGTCCGACATCTATAGCCTTGGCTGCACGTTATATTTCTTGCTCACAGGTCATCCCCCTTTCCCGGAAGGATCGATCTCCGAACGTCTTCTCAAGCATCAGGTGGAAAAAGCTCCCAGCATCTTGAAAGATCGCCCCGACGCTCCCCCGATTCTGTTGCACATTTGCGAAACCATGATGGCCAAGAAACCAGCCGAGCGCTATCAAACAGCGGATGATGTGGTCGATCGGCTCGCGGAATGGCTGTCTGATCGTGGCCGTGAAGTGGGAGACAGTGGCAAAAACCTCGATAAGGAAGGTGGAGTCGGCAGCGACGTCTTTCGGCGTTTTGCCCAATCGATTAATCGTGGCAGCGATTCCGGTGGAAGTTCCGCCCCAGCAAAATCTGCCAAATTGTTGATTGCTCCTCATGCGGCCGAGGCACCTGAAGAAGACATCGGCTTGGCCCCAATCGAAGAAGAAGCTGAGCCAATGGAATCCGAGGATTTCATGTCCGCTAGCGAGAGCACTACTGATGATATCACCTCGGCCATGGCGGAAACCGTCTCCGACAAACCTCGCATCTCGCTAGTGGAAGAGGCTTTCGAACTGGCAGAGAAAAAAGAAAAACATAAACCGCGACCTCGCGCTCTCCCAGGAGAGGTTGATCCCCTCCGACCACCTGGTTTCTCAGGCCCCCGCTACGGCACCCCCGGATGGGTCTACGCATTGGTGGGCGTCGGCGTCCTGGTTGTGCTCGGAGTCGTCCTGGCAATCGCATTCTCATAATACTTCCCGTTAGCCGCAACGCGGAGCGAATGGTTAGCCGCGACGCGCAGCGTTCGCCCCGCCAGCAAAACATTCATCGCGGAACGGAGGGACAGAATTCCCCGAATTCTTGGCAATATTGCCATTCCTGCGGGTTCTGGGAAAGCTGCTTTCAAACGATTAACTGAGACTCGTGCCAGGAGTTTTGTCCTCTTGAATACCTTCTGGGTGACAATTGGGAGGGCATTATGGGCTATTCCATCTCACCTTGTACCTGCGTCTTGTTCCATTCGACCGCCAGCATTTGGCAGTTAATTCCTGAGCCGATTCCCAACAGCGCCACGCGGTCGCCCGCGGTGACATGCCCCGCTTCGGCAGCCCGTGCCAAGGTAAGCGGCAAGGCAGCGGCTCCCGTATTGCCGAGAGTCTCGAACGTGGAGAAGTCGATGTTCGGATTCAACCCCAGCGACTGAAAGAGCAGCTTGCGATGCGCAACCCCTACCTGATGACAGACTGTCTTGTCGATCCGGTCGCGGGTCCAACCTGTGTCGGAGAGAAACCTGTCGAACGTTGTTTTACCGGCGGCGACACCTTGCTGCATGAGTTGCTCGCTGTCGGTGTGCATGAAGGTTTCCAGTCCTTCGCTACGGCAGAGTTGGTGATGCGCCGTATCAGCTAATACCGTGGCCGTTGTAAGTCGATTGTGCGTGCGGCTGATGTTTGCGTCGCACAACAGTACGGCCACACTCCCCGACCCGATCGTGAGCGATGCGACCAGTTTTTTGATCGATTGCCGAGTCAGTGAATGATCGGTGTTGAGTCGCTCAATAGTATTCTCGACCAGTTGTCGGCCACACTCAGTCCCCACAACCAGCCCAGCCTGTATTTGCCCCAGTTCGATCATATTGGCAAGCTGAATAATTCCAGTGAGAATCCCAAGACAGGCATTGGACACGTCACAGATCAGACAATCCGCTTTAAGCCCCAGGCCATGATGTACGCTGCACGCAGTGGCAGGCTCGAGAAAATCGCGACACACCGACCCATGCACTAATCCTCCGATAAGCTTTCGATCGATTCCGCTGGCCAGGATAGCTTGCTCACCGCTCTGCAGGCTACTGAAACTAGGGGAAATACAGGGAGCAAAAAACCGCCGCTCGCGGATGCCGGTCATCAGTTCCAGACGACCAGCGGGCAGACGTAGCCGCTCATAGACGGGGGCCAACCGCTGCTCCAGTTGTTCGGTCGTCACCACTTCCTGAGGCAGTGTATATCCCAATGATTCAAGGCAGACACGTTGATAGCGCATGAAGAAATTCCGATGGATTCATTTTTCTTGTATTGCACGATACATTGGGCTGAGCTAGGCAACAACCGCCTCCTTGATAGAGAAACAAAGTGGTAATCAAAGTAACAACTACCTCCCGGCGAGATTGGATAGCCATCGTAGTGGGGCTGGCACTGCCAACCCTGGTGACACTGAACTATTTCATATTGGCGGCAAGTGCTCCTCCGCTCGTGCAACAGCTCACCTATGCGGTCACCAAAACGGGCCAGTTCGCGTTTCCTGCCCTATGGGTTTTGATGGTCCAGCGTCGGCGGCCAAAATTGTGGCCCTGCTCAGCGGCAGGGGTGCCTTTTGGTATCGGTTTCGGTTTCGCCGTTGCCGCTGCGATGTGGTTGCTTTACCAATTCGGCCTACGATCCGCGCCATTTTTTCTCTCGGCTGCCGATGAGATACGATCGAAAATCGCCGGCATGAATCTTGGTTCTCCGGCGGTTTTTCTAGCAATCGGCATTTTCTACAGCCTGATTCATTCGCTGCTCGAGGAGTACTACTGGCGGTGGTTTGTCTTCGGACAATTAAGTGAGCGAACTCCTTTATTATCAGCGATCGTCATCTCAGCGCTCGGTTTCATGGCTCATCATGTGCTGGTGATCGGTACTTATTTTGGTTTTTGGGCACCGATTACCTGGTTGTTTTCGCTGGGAGTTGCGCTCGGAGGAGGCGTCTGGTCCTGGCTCTACTATCACACAGGTTCACTTTTAGGCCCTTGGTTAAGCCATTTATTGGTCGACGCGGCAATTTTCGCTGTCGGATATCAAATAGCTTTCCAAAATCCCGAAAATTGACTTTTGGGAACACTTACTTTCACAAAGCCAAAATACTATATGTAGTGCACTTAACTGGTTTTTTGACCCAATATACATTATTTACTTGCCTTTTCCATTAACTCGTTTAAATTCGCAACCACGACTTGCATCTCTCACAAGCCGCGTGACAACGGCAAACAGCCACAAGGAGTAAATTTTAGCGAAGCAATAGGGACAACACTCGGTCACGCATTGACGATTAATGATCTGCTTGGCCGGGTAGGCTTCGAGTAATTTTGGATTCTCACAGGTACCAAGGAAGGTACAGACGCGATTTGAAGCTTCTCTTCTTTCGTGGATACCTGTCAGCGACCAGTGTTTGTAGCCTTGTCGTAGGATTTCAGACCGGCCAGGATTGTCGGCAGCGGTCCCTCGACAGTTTCTTTTGGCTCGTTGGAACTCCGTTGCGGATTAGGACAGCGTGACGCAATTGCGTCAGAAAGGGAGTGCGAAGCGATGACAAAACCCGTAATTGGCATGAACGCCGATTTTCGATCGGCCAAGGGAGAGACGCCTGCTTATTCTTGTGTCGTGGCCGGCTATTACGATGCCATCCTCAATGTAGGAGGGATCCCCGTGATTCTTCCACCCTACGAATGCGCCGAGGATATTGAGAATGTTCTCGACCGGCTCGATGGGGTTATGCTCGTCGGTGGTGCTGATCTGGATCCACGCCGAGATGGCTGGATGCTGCACCCCACGGTTCATTTGCAAGACCCCCGCCGTGAATCGTTTGACCGCTGTCTGATGCGTTTGGTTGCCGAGCGACGAATGCCATTGTTAGGCATTGGTGCCGGTATGCAATTGCTCAATGTGTCTCAGGGTGGCAATCTCATGTTGCACATACCTGACGACCGACCGAACGCTTTGCCTCACAAAGATCCTCTGGACTCAGCCCATCGCCACACCTTGGAATTGGTGCCTGGCACAATCATGGAGCGGGTGTATGGAGACGGTGAACTACGGGTTAACAGCATGCATCACATGGCGGTGGATGAGGTTGCTCCCGGATTTAAAGTTTCGGCGATTTGCCCCGACGGCATCGTCGAGGCAATTGAGAGCATGATGCCCGATTGGTTCGCGATGGGAACGCAGTTCCATCCAGAAGCAAAGACGGCTTCGGCACTCGATGTACGTATCTTTGAAGAATTCATTCTTGGAGTGACAGAATTCCAAGGCGCCGTCCGATTGGTTGCTTGATTGGCGAAGCGATCCGCCCCGGGCCACACTTTTCCCGCATAATAGTGGCCGGGGCTCTCGTCTCGTAGGATGCGAGTTAACGACCCAGGGCCTGACATTGGTAACGGAGGCCGATGTCAGGCCATTTTCGTTTGGACGCAATCTGACTCTAAGCCTGGTCACTTGGCTAGAATCCGCAGGAATTCTCGCATCCAGGCGGGATTCGCAGGCCACGCGGGGGCTGTGACGAGTTTGCCATCCACACAGACACTATCGAGACCAGGGCTCGGCGGATCCCAAATCGCCCCGGCGCGCTCCAACTCCGGACGCAGAGTGGGATACGCCTGACATCGTCTCCCGCTGATTACCTCCGCGGCACACATCAGGTACAAACCGTGACAAGTGGCGGCGAGCGGTTTACCGCTCGTGGCGAAATGGCGGACGATCGCAAGCACCTGTTCGTTGAGCTGCAAGTATTCAGGAGATCTTCCTCCTGGGATCACCAGTCCGTCGTAATTATCTGGAGTAACTCCGTCGAAATCAACAGAAATTGCGAAGTTGTGTCCCCGCTTTTCGCTGTAAGTCTGGTGCCCTTCAAAATCGTGAATCGCCGTCACCACTTGGCTACCGGCCTGCTTGTCAGGACATGCAGTATCCACCTGATGACCTACCATCTGTAAGATTTGCAGGGGGACCATCGCCTCGTAATCTTCGACGAAGTCGCCAACTAGCATGAGAATGCGTTTGGTTGCCATGGATACAGCCCCTGAGATAGTCCATTAAGTGAAAAGTTATTCTGCCTGATATAAAATGCTCGGCATCCGTTGGATTTCGCCCTTTTCATTAATGCACGCGATGGTGCTCTTCCCTTCAGCCAAGAGTACGCCGCCCCGCAATACTCGGTAGCTGTGATCAATCCGAGCGGCGGTTGCCCTTTCGACTGTCGTATCGATCTGCAAGGTATCGCCAAATTTGGCCGGGGCAATGAAGCGGGCAGAGATGCTATGTACAACCAGGAAGATGCCCGAGCGTTCCAGCTCAGCATAATCATGCCCAAGCGCCTTGAGCATCTGCACCCGCGCAAGCTCAAAATACTGAAAGTAATTGGCGTGGTGGACGATCCCCTGGCCGTCCGTTTCGTAGTATCGCACTTCAATATCAATCGTGTGTTGCATAGCAAATGGGTCACGCTGCAGGCGGAAAATCAAGAAAACTAGCGGCCATTCGGCCAACACGGTATCCTACCCGACCACAGGGGAGTCGAACTACCGCTAATTACAGCAAGTTGCAAATCCAAGAAGCCAACCCTATACTACGCCAAGATTTACTGGCCATGTTTTACGACTCTAGGCCCTGATTTTCGGCGCACTGGGCTGCGTCGTAGCACGCATTCGTAGGAGATTACTCGATGAGCTCCATGAGCACTGGTGATGGCTCGGGAATCGGATTTTCAACTTTGCGAGGACACGACTATCCCTCAATTAGACAGTTTACTGTTTTTCTGGAAAATCGAGTTGGTCAGTTGCTCGAAGTGGTGCGACGTTTTGAGGGAAGCCACGTCCGAATAGTAGCTCTGACGATTTCCGATTCCGCGGAGTGCGCAGTCGTCAGATTCCTGTTGAGCGATCCCGAACAAGGCCGCGAGGTGCTGGAGCGCGCAGGGTTGGCTATCGTGGAGTCCGATCTCATCGGTGTAGAATTGCCTGACAGCCCTCAGCCGTTGTTGCAGGTCTGTACAGCCCTGCTGCAAGCCGAAATAAACATTTCACAGGTTTACCCCTTATTGGCTCGGCCGCATAATTGCCCCGTAGTGGCGTTAATGGTAGATAACATTGACTTGGCAAATGAAACACTGGCGTCCAAGGGATTCAAAACGATCAATGAAGATGATCTCAAAGAAACCGATTGATCCTTGGATTCTGACTAATTCGACTCAACGCTGAAATTGGCAATTGCCTGTCCTTCACGAACGCAGCTTTTTTTTGACTAGCGAACTAGCACCAGGATTTCCTCTTTATGCCCATCCAAGTCATTTGCCCCGGATGTCACACTCGCTTTAAAGTCGGCGACGAACATGCTGGTAAATCGGGTGCCTGCCCGAAGTGCAAGGGAGAGATTCAAATACCCAAGCTCGGGGATGAAGTTATCATTCACGCCCCGGAGGTGGAAGCGGGTGCCAAAGATGCCAAAGGTCGCAATGTTCTCAAACCGATCAAACGCAAGGAATCGAAGTTCAGCACAAATGTCTTCGTTTTGGTAACGGGCCTGGTCCTGTTGAGCATTGCTATCGCCTGGCTGCTCGGGCGGAATGACTGGGAAGCGGGGGTGCCGACGTTAGTACTGGCTGTTGGAGCGGTTTTGCTCGGCCCTCCCTTGGCGTATGCCGGCTATACCTTCCTCCGCGACGATGAACTCGGCGTCTATCAAGGGACCGATGCGGTGATCCGCTCGCTCGCTTGTGGATTGGTGTATGCCTTGCTCTGGGGAGTGTACGTCTATGTCGGTTGGAACGTGTTCGGCGAGGATGCCTTCAAGTCAGGGCTTGAGATGCTGCATTTGACCATCTTGTCTGGACTGGTGATGGGTATCGGGACCTTTGCGGCGTACGTTTGCTTCGATTTGGAGCCGATTTCAGCATTCTTCCACTACGCTTTGTATTTTCTCGTAACGGTCCTGCTACGATTCTTCATGGACCTACCGTTCCTGCCTGGGATGAAAGACTAACCGGTACCCATGGATACTCTACGCGAGATCCCCGAAATTGCGGCCTTGCGAAGCGGCCATGGGTTGGTGAGGATTCCTCCCGAATTGGATGTGCCGCTCACCGATCGCGTGAAGCAACTAATCGATAGCCCCGAGTTTCGTCGCTTGGGCCAGATCAGCCAACTGGGTTTGGTGGGTTTGGTTTATCCGGCTGCCAACCACACGCGATTTGAACATTCGCTGGGCGTGTATCGCATGGCACTGCTGTTTCTGGATCGATTGGCCGACGATCCTCGTTTCGTCGCCACGGTCACGCCCCGCGATGCAGAACGCTTTCTCGTTGCCGCCTTACTACATGACTTGGGGCATTGGCCGTTCTGCCACCCGATTGAAGACATTTCTCTGCCGCGGGTTCCCAATCACGAGTTGTTTGCGAATAGCTTTCTGCTCGAAGGGGATATCTCCGACACTTTGCGAGGTGAATGGGGCATTCAGCCTCGCGAGATCGTGGAACTACTCTCAGGAAAACCAAAAGATCGAGCGAGTCGTATCCTCCAGAGTCTGTTATCCGGTCCTATTGATGTCGATAAACTCGATTACCTTATGCGGGATAGCCTGCATGCAGGAGTGCCCTACGGTCGCAACTTCGACCAACCTCGCTTGATCCAGTCACTCTGCCTGAATGAATCAGGAGATGGTCTGGCGATCTCTGACAAAGGAAAGACTGCCGCCGAGATGATGGTCTTTGCTCGATATGTAATGTTCAGCGAGGTCTATTGGCACCACGCCGTGCGGGCTGCCACAGCGATGCTACAACGGGCCTTCGTGATGCTGCATCCCGTGCTGGACACCGACGCCGTATTTCGCTTGACCGAGCGTCCATTGATCGACGCATTGCTAAGTGCCGCCGGAGATGGACCTGCCCGCGACTTGCTCGATGGGTTGTTTGGGCCTGTGCGTCGCCTGTACAAACGTGTGACGCAATACAGCCTCTTTCAAGAGCCGCAACTTTACCAGCAACTTGCCCGCAAACCGTATCCCTGGCTGATCCGTTGTGCGGAGAACTTTGCTGGCCTGGCGAGTACGGCCTTATCACGGATTGTCGCTCCGCATGAAGTGCTCTTTGATGCCCCGCCGGTGAAACTGGAAGTGGAATTTCAGATCGATGTCTATTTTCCTAAAGAACGTTGCTATCGCCGTCTAGGAGATATTTCTCCAGTTGTGAAGACATTGGCTCGCGAGCAATTCGACGACTATGTCAAACGGGTCCGCGTGTTCGCCCATCCGCGGGTGGCTGAGGATTTGCAGTCCTTGCCCCGTCTACCCGAGTTGATCGCCGAGGCCGCGGAACAGACCTAGTGGTTCTGAGAAGTCCCATGTTGGTCATGTTGGCCAACTTGATCATATTGGCCGCGTGTTTTTTCATTTCGGCTGGAAGCCACAGCGATCCCGATGAAGAGTCTGCCGGGTGACCGCGAACTGCGTAGCGGCGAACCAAGTAGCTGATTCTCTCAGCTAGGAAACGGTTCAAGTTTTCAAACAACTTCTGCTAGGGGGTGCAACGATCATTATCGCGGTTTGGGTGGCCAATTCCAACAACTTTTTTTGGCCGGGGTCTTTTGGCAAAAGCTAAGGACTTCGACGGAAAGGTAACGGCTCATGCCACGCCTTGATAGAGGTATTGCTGGAAACCGGCGAAGAGTTGGCCTATTTCTTCGGGTTTGCCGAGGTCAGCCACAGCGTCGGCGATGGAATCGTGGTATTTGAGTCGCAAGAGGGGAGTGAGTTTGTCCTGATCGAGTTCTTGGACTCCCTGGTCAACATAATGTGCGAGCACAAAATCCAGAAACACTTGTTGCTTGTCGGTAAAATGGGAAATGATTTGGCCGCGGGCCATGTTCGCGCGTTCCAACCGGGTATGTGTGGGAATTGCGTAAGCGACATAGATCAAAACATCGAACAGGTCGCACTGGTCGGCGTCGATGATCCGCTGCATCTCGGCCATTTGTGCAGGGCCAAAGCCCTTTTCCGCCAGCCCGGCCAATAGCTTGGCACGCGTACCCGGTGCACTCCAGAGTGTGCGTAACTCCGCCTCATCCTTGAAGAATTCAGGTAATTCGCCGAAGAGCATTTCCAAGAACTGCTGGGCCGACATCGGCGTGCCATCGGGATGCCAAAAGCTGGTCAGCATCATGTGCTGGATGGTGCGCTGCTTGCCGTCAGCCAGGCGGACCTTGGCCCGCTTGATACACTCGCAGGGGACCTTGCCGCATTTGGGGCAGGGGTCCTTCGTGCAGACACACGGTCGCTGGCCACACTCTGCACAGGGTTGGGGTGGCTCATGGACACAGGCACAGGGACGCTGTCCACATTTCGGACAGGGGTCAGGCTCAAGCGGTTCGCCGTCCCATTCGGGATCGCTGAAGTGGTGATAGGCCTTCACGAAGTCGTAGATCGTAAAGTAATCTTTGCCATCGTAAAGACGGGTTCCCCGGCCGATGATCTGCTTGAACTCGATCATTGAGTTGATCGGGCGCATGAGTACAATGTTGCGAATGTTGCGGGCATCGACGCCGGTGGAAAGTTTCTGCGAAGTGGTGAGAATCGTGGGAATCGTCTTCTCATTGTCCTGAAAGTCCCGCAGGTGTTGTTCGCCAAGGGCTCCATCATTGGCGGTCACGCGCTGGCAGTAGTTGGGGTCCGTGCTGACGTTCATCTGGTTGATAAGATCGCGCACGGCCAGGGCATGGTCCTGTGTGGCACAGAATACCAGCGTTTTCTGCCGCTGGTCGATCTGATCCAGGAACAACCTCACGCGGTGGGCCTCACGCTCTTTGATCTCGATGATCTTGTTGAAGTCCTCTTCGGTATAACGCTTGCCTGCTTCGATCTCCCCTTCGACGAGGGTGTCGTCAGGGGTGTAGATGTACTCATCGAGCGTCGTCGAAATCTGACGTACCCGGAAGGGCGTGAGAAAGCCGTCGTTGATCCCTTCTTTGAGTGAATAGATGAACACCGGCTCGCCAAAATAGCGGTAAGTGTCGACATTGTCTTTGCGTTTGGGGGTGGCGGTGAGTCCCAACTGCACGGCGGGGGCGAAGTATTCCAGGATGCCGCGCCAAGTGCTCTCGTCGTTCGCCCCGCCACGATGACATTCGTCGATGACGATAAAATCGAAAAAGTCGGGCGGATATTCACCAAAGTAGGGCGAAGGCTGGCCGTTTTGGGGTGGCCCACTCATAAAGGTTTGGAAAATCGTAAAGAACAGGCTGCCATTCTTGGGCACGCGTCCCTTCTTGCGAATGTCGCTCGGCTCGATGCGCACCAAGGCATCTTCAGGAAAGGAGGAGAAGGCATTGTAGGCCTGGTTGGCCAGGATATTGCGGTCCGCCAGAAACAGAATGCGTGGTCGGCGAGAGGGCGTGCTGTCCGCTTTCCAATCCTGCAAATTCCAACGACTGTGGAACAACTTCCACGCGAGTTGAAACGCGATGAACGTCTTGCCCGTGCCGGTGGCCAGTGTGAGCAGAATGCGGTCTTGGCCATTGGCAATCGCCTGGAGGACGCGATCGATGGCGATGTCCTGATAGTAGCGACCTTGAAAGTAGCCCCCCCGATCCTCGAAGGGTATGGCGGCAAATCGATCCCGCCATGCATTGGCTGTGGCAAAGGTCTGGTTCCAAAGCTCGTCTGGCGTCGGGAAGCGGGGCACCTCGCCCTCGGTGCCCGACTGCATGTCGATGCCATAAACGGCTTGGCCATTGGTGGAGTAGGCAATGCGGATTTGGAGTTTGCCAGCATAGTTCTTGGCCTGACCGACCCCTTCGGTGAGCGGACAACCCCAGGCCTTGGCCTCGATCACGGCCAGCTTCGTGTTGCGATAGATCAGCACGTAGTCGGCCGTGAGCGATTTGCCCCGCCGCCCGTGCCCCTCCAGACGCCCCGGAGCAATCGGGTACTCCCGGCGAATGCGGCTCCCCTCGACAGTGCCCCAACCGGCAGCCGCCAGGGCGGGGTCGATATGCTCAGCACGGGTTTCGGCTTCGTTCATGGATTGCCACTCATCGTGTCATCGTTGAAAAGATCAATATAATCAGCATATCGAAATCGTCGATTTCGTGTTTGACCGGTAAATTCGCTGAGAATTCCGAGTTCACCCATGTGCGTGATTAGATCGTTTGCCGCTGGATACGAAATGTCCAGGAATTCCTGCGCCTCGTT
The DNA here is from genome assembly GCA_041738415.1 of Bythopirellula sp. Lineage (GTDB taxonomy): Bacteria > Planctomycetota > Planctomycetia > Pirellulales > Lacipirellulaceae > Bythopirellula. The sequence continues at coordinate 26,708 of JBGSPU010000066.1, read as the reverse complement.
CACGGAGAGAATCGGGTGCTGGTAGAGATGCTCCAAGACGCGTAAACCGTTGCCTGCGGTGCGAGGTAGATTCTCGGCGATTGCCATGCGATGCACTTCACGCAGAGCGAGGATTTTGCGTGCGGTTTCCGTTGCCTGTTCGCTCACTTCGATCACGCCACGTAAGAAAAACATTAACCACGATTCCCAGGTTCCATTATCACGAACCGCTTGGAGTTGATCGTAGTACTCGGCGCGATGCTTTTTGAAGTAATACGACAAGTACAGCACAGGCTTCTGCAGGACTTCCCGTTCGCACAGCAGAAACGTGATAAGCAACCGACCGACGCGGCCATTGCCATCCAGGAAAGGATGAATCGTTTCAAACTGTGCATGCGCGAGGCCGATCTTTACCAGCAAGGGGAGGTGGCTCTCTTGGTGAAGGAATTTTTCCAAGTCAGACAAGGATGGCCCAACTTCATGAGCGGGAGGTGGTACGAAGGTAGCCTCATCGAGGGTGCAGCCCCCTGGACCGATCCAGTTTTGGCTTGTGCGTACTTCGCCGGGGGTTAAGTGGGAACCGCGTACTCCAGAGAGAAGCTTGGCGTGGATCTCACGTATTAAACGCACGGAAACCGGTAGAGTTGCGAGTCTCGACAGCCCATGATTCATCGCAGCGACGTAGTTCACCACTTCGGCGACGTCTTGAGGACGATCGGGCGAGAGAACTTGCGCTTCGGCAGCCAGAACATCCTGTAGCGAGCTCTGTGTCCCTTCGATCTGACTTGAGAGCACTGCCTCTTTGCGGATATACATCAGAACGAACAGATCTGGAAGCGGCAGAGTCTGAATCGAGCCGTCGAGCCGACCCAGTGCGCGATCGGCCTGAGACAGCAGTACATGCATCTTGCTGTCGATCTGAATCTCTGGAACCGGCGGTAAAGGCTCGGGGATGAATGCCCGATAGCCTTTGCCGGGCTGCAGGATATTGCGTCCGGCACGATATTGAGGATTGGCAGCAGAAGACATATTAAAGGCTACCCTAACCATGTGGCTGTTTTGGTTCCTTATTAAAGGCTAACACTAATAAGGAACCAAATCTACTCTATACATCTGACAGCCTTTAATAAGGAAATTCGAGGCAGAGTTCCCGATTAAATAAGCAAGTCCTTTTACAACAAGCACTTACATTAAATCGATCGTCTTTGGTGATCCTGCGATTAAATAATATCATCCCCCCGCCTCCGCTAGTTTGCGGCCTGCGTTCTTGCCATCGGCAGTCAGTTCCCCCCGAAACGCCTGGTCGAGCAGCGACTTTTTCAATTCATCGAGCGCGGCGAGTTTCCGCTGGTAGATGGAGGCGAGACGTTGGGTTTCTTCAGAAAGTCTGTCTATGCCATAAACAATTTGCTGCTGTTGTGTTAGAGCAGGAATCGGAACGCTTACTTTCTTTAATCCATCCATGTCGATTTTCAGTGTTCCATGCGCCGCACTGCTCAGAACGTTTTCGCTTGAATTGATTCGAGTTCGTAGTGCAAACAGAAGATACCTGGGTACGATGTCGTTATTCGGAAGGATGGCTCTAATATCCTGGTTAAACGCGCACGGACCCATTAGTTCGGCAATTTGTGCTCCATGGGCTAATCCCATGCCACGGACAAGTGTAAGCAGGGCGCCCGCAGGAGCCATTCGTGTAGACGACTCTTCGACAGCCTTTCGAGAAATATGTAATGCTGCATCTGACAATCGCGTTGATTTCATGTCACGTCCTGAAACCCACGGAATATCGCCCTTCCAATAGTTGATGTTCTTCTTGGATGGCGTACCACCACTATTAAAGATGCAGACTTCTCCCAGCGGCTTCTCCACCCACCCCTCCCCGCGTTGGCTAAAGACGGCGTTGAGGTGGCTTTCGAAGAGGGCGCGGGCGTTTTGGAGGTTCTGCTGGGCGCACCGCCGGGCGGTGGCGATTGAGGTAAACGCTTCGTCCAGGATGGCGACGATGCGTTGCTGTTCGGGGAGAGGGGGGACGGGAATCTTCAAGCTTTTCAGATGCTTGTAGTAGATGCCTGCGACGTTGGTAGTTCCGCTGACCATCGCCTCTAATTGCTCTCTAACAATCTGTGAAGAAAACGCGTACCCAGCAAACTCTGGTGTCAAACCAGTGTTGAAACGAATCCGCATGACATTATTGTTGAATAGAACTGGGGTCTTTCCTATCGAACGATATACACAACTCTTGCCAACTAGTTCGTGACTATTACGCGTATTGAAAAGTAAATCTCCATCCACCAATTCAAATCGATTAAGTTCAGCGGCGCTTGCCTCTACTCGTACCATCCCCGATGGATCAAAACTATTGTCGTTAGAGATGTTATTCATCTTCACGTAAAGATAAGGATAACCATTACCCTGTTGATTTTTATTCCTGACTAGTCCAATCGTGGTTGAAACGACAATGTCATCGAGTTTTTTTATCTGCCACCCGTTCTTCATAACAACCCCCGAATCGTCGCCAGCGATGGGTGATGGAGGGTGGAGGATCGGGATGGTGGGGTGGTGGGAGTTATGGGAGGCATGGGAGTTATGATTGCCGTGGAGTTGGGGGAATGATTCGGGGCATGGATATTATGGCTCGTGGGGGGGTTATTGTGGGGGGTGCTGGTTGCGAAAGTTGATGCGGGCGCGGGTCATGCGTTCGCGTAAGCCTCCCTGCTCGACGAACTCTTTTTCCAGCGTCTTGAGTTGCTGGTCGATCAAATAGTTTGCTTGATGGATCAGGCAAATGGCGATATTGGCAATCACCTCCGGGGGACGCGTCTCGACGAACTCCCGATAAAGCTCAAACGTCTGCGGGGTCTGACGACCCAGGTCTCGCACATAACGGGCCTGCTGGGAATCCTTTTCCCAGAGCGGCAGATCGCGCACCCGCAAGTAGTCATAATAATCACGCAGCAGTTCTTCGAGGCTCGCCCGGCCGACGTTAGTGAGCTTGATTTCCATTTCCTTCGAGGTCGTCCCGGCCTTGCTCCCTTCGAGGAGGTTCTGCTTGCCGGAACGAGCCGACTGGATCATCTGATCGATGGTGCGATCTCCGCAGGAGAGAAACCGATTCGCAAAGCGAAAGGTGATGTCGTAGACGACTTCGGCTTTTTGGAACGAGAGAAGGGTTTGATAGTCGCCGCGCGGGGGGATGACGGGGCGGATTTGTTCAGGGGAGGAAGGGGAATTAGGGGAAGAACGGACTTTGTTTGGCGACTTGTTTTCATTATTCCTATTCATCGCAACCCTCGCCTGAGATTCTAGAGCAGCTCCCGAATCGTCGCCAGCACTTCCGCGCTCTCGGCGTCGAGGGCTGCGATTTCATCAAGGATATCCTCCGGCGTGCGATGCACAACCTCCTCGCCGTTGTTGGGGTTCTTCACGGACAGGTCGTATGTCGTCGGGTCAATCGTTTTCGCGTCCACAGTCCACGACTTCTCGGAGTCGGCAAACTCCGCTTGCAGTTTGACAAACTCCGCCAGATCTTCGTCGTTGAGCGGGTTGGTCTTGCCGAGGCTGCGGCCGGGGTCGAGTTGGTAGTACCACACCTGGCGAGTCGGAGCGCCTTTCTCGAAGAACAGCACTACGGTCTTCACGCCGGCCCCCTGGAATGTGCCGCCGGGGCAGTCGAGCACGGTGTGCAGGTTGCAACTCTCTAAGAGCAGTTTGCGGAGGCTGACCGAGGCGTTATCGGTGTTCGACAAAAACGTGTTCTTGATGACCACGCCGCCGCGGCCACCGGCCTTGAGCATCTTGATGAAGTGCTGCAGGAACAGGAACGCCGTCTCGCCGGTGCGGATGGGGAAATTCTGCTGGACCTCCTTGCGTTCCTTGCCACCGAAGGGGGGATTGGCCAGCACCACGTCGTAGCGATCCCGCTCCTGAATGTCGGCCAGGTTCTCGGTGAGCGTATTGGTGTGGATGATGTTGGGGGCGTCGATCCCGTGGAGGATCATGTTCATGATCGCAATCACATAGGCGAGCGATTTTTTCTCTTTGCCATAGAAGGTTTTTTTCCTGCAGCGTGCGGCTGTCCTTGGTGGTCAGCTTGGGCTTCGATTTTTTCAGATAATCAAACGACTCGCACAAGAAGCCGGCCGAGCCGCAAGCACCGTCGTAAATCGTCTCGCCAATCTGCGGGGCGACGACCTGAACCATGGCGCGAATCAACGGGCGGGGGGTGTAATACTCGCCGCCGTTGCGGCCGGCGTTGCCCATGTTTTTGATCTTGGCTTCGTAGAGGTGCGAGAGTTCGTGCTTTTCCTGCTGGGAGCGGAACCGCAGCTCGTCGATGTGGTCGATGATCTCGCGGAGGTTGTAGCCGCTCTGGATTCTGTTCTTGAGTTCGCCGAAGATCTCGCCAATCTTGTACTCGATCGTGTTCGGGCCGCTGGCCTTTTGTTTGAAGCCGTGCAAATAGGGGAATAGTTCACGATTGACAAAGTCGACCAGGTCGTCGCCGGTTGTGGCCCGGTTGTGGCCCGGTTGTGGTCGAGCTGCCCGTGTTTGTCCTTGGGAGCTGCCCAGCTTTCCCAGCGGTATTTTTTGTCGAGCAGGTAGGAGTATTTCTTCCCTTCGAGGGCGGCCTCATCGCAGCGATCTTGCTCCAGACCGTCGAGATACTTGAGGAACAGCAACCAGGAGGTTTGCTCGGTGTAGTCGAGCTCGGTGGTGCAGCCGGCTTCTTTGCGGAGCACGTCGTCGATATTTTTGAAGGCTTGTTCGAACATGGCGGACCAGTATAGCTAGCGGCGCGGGGGAAGGGGAAGAGATTAGTGAATGGTGAGTGATGAAGGAGATGCGAGGGCCGCGCTCCCCTTGTCGAGCGGAAGCTGCTGAGCTGACTTGCCAATGATAAGCGAAGCGAAGCCCCGAAATGTCCACCCTTGAATAGAACGAACCGTCAAGGTTAATTGTCATCACAAACGGCCATTCGATGCTAGCGAAAAAGCCTTTAACCATAGGTAGTTCAGAGAAGTTTGCTAGGCAGATTTTGCTCGGTCTAGGGGGGCCAGTGTGAATTTGCGAACAGTTTTGCTACCAAATATGGTCGATAATGAAATACTGCTGGATAGTGGAATACTACGTCGCACGCGGAAGTGTTGCCTGAGTAGGGCAAGGAATAGCGACGTTGAGAGGTTTCTCTTCCCTTGATAGAATTCCTCGGCATTTGTCTAGTGCTTGGACAACAAGTGGCAACGCAAAGGCACTAGGATGTAAGGGGTAAACCATACGTCACAAGGAACCATTTCGAATGTCTGACGTTCAAAATATGCCTACACGACGCTTGGCCGCAGTGCTAAGCGTGCTACTTCTCACAGCAGGGAGTCTCGCCAACGCCCAGTTCGAATTTCCCGACAGTTTCGGTGGTTTGGGGGGAGGGCTGGGCAGCAACAGGGATCCGGTCTCCGTCTCAGCCGAGTTCACGCCACCTGAAGCGGATCAACCGGCAATTCTCTTTGTGACAGCAGATATTGGCGAGGGATTCCACGTCTTCGCACTTGACCAAGGAACACTTCCAGATGGAGGGGGTGGCCCTTTAGCAGCCACTATTGAGCTATCAGCCACTTCCGAAGTGAGACTATTAGGGGGTTGGCAACCAATTTCGCCCCCCGAAACGCATCTCGATGAAGAAATCTGGAAGGGCTTGCAAATCCGGGAGCATACCAACAGGGTAACGTGGTTTGCGCCAATTGAATTGGCCGAGGGTGTCAATCCATCTAACTTGAGTATCAAAGGAAAAGTCGTCGGCCAAGCTTGTAATCCCCAAACGTGTGTCCCATTCAATCAGGAATTTCAGGCGCCACTTGGAGCAGGGACTCCACTGCCTGCTGGGGTGACCTTTGTCTCAGTCGAAAATACAGATACTGCCGAATCTTCACCAGTTGGTCGTCAACCCGAGAAACTCTTTTCGCAGCAACCAGGTGCTACTGTTCCGGTCGTTGTTGAAACAAGTGAGGGAGATTCCTTTCTCCACTTGTTGGGTCTAGCCTTTTTGGGTGGATTAATTCTCAACGTCATGCCCTGCGTCTTGCCCGTGATTGGGCTTAAAGTCTTCGCTTTTATTGAACAAGCAGGCCAAAATCGCTGGAAGACATTCGCGCTGAATCTTTGGTATGCCATCGGTGTGATCAGCGTCTTTATGCTCTTGGCGGTGTTATCGATCGTCTTTCGACTGGGCTGGGGACAATTGTTTCAATACCCCGAGTTCAACATCGCCATGGCGGCAGTCATTTTTGCCATGGGACTCAGTTTCTTAGGAATCTGGGAGATTCCTATTCCTGGTTTTATCGGCACCAGTAAAGTGACAGAGATTGGTCAGAAGGAAGGCTATGAGGGTGCCTTTGCGAAAGGAACGATCACCACGCTGTTAGCCACTCCCTGTACGGGCCCTTTCATGGGCACCGCCCTGGTTGGGGTGCTTAGCCGAAGTCCCTGGGAAATCATGACCATTTTCTTCACCATCGGCCTAGGGATGGCAAGTCCCTACATTCTGATCGGTGCGTTTCCCCAACTGATTCGGTTTCTGCCCAAACCGGGTGAGTGGATGAATACATTTAAGCAACTAATGGGGTTCGTGCTGATCGGCACTGTGGTTTATCTGCTCACGCTCCTAAAACCTCATTATGTCGTGCCGACGGTGGCGTTTCTATTTGGAATCTGGTTAGTTTGCTGGTGGATCGGTCGTGTCCCACTGACTGCTCCAAGCAGTCGCAGATGGAATGCCCTCGGCGAAGGAATCATGACCGGCACAGTGATTGGTCTGGTAGCTTTTTATTGGCTCGCCCCGATCTTAGAGCAGCGACAGGCGCGTGATGCTAACCGACTTGCCGATGCCAAATACGAACAACTCCTCTCCGAAGGGACGGGTGAGTACTTTGTCCGCCAGGAACCCTGGCAACCTTATAGCGAGAAAAAGCTGCAATGGTTACTTGAGCACGGGAAAACCGTGGTCATCGACTTTACAGCCGATTGGTGTCCGACTTGTAAGTTCATGGAGAAGACGGTCCTCAAGACTGAGGAGATGGCGACCGTTTTCCGCGACAACGATATTTACACTCTGGTTGCCGACTGGACCCATCAGGACTCATCTCCTGAGGTCAACCAGAAGCTTCAGGAGTTAGGCACCCAGCAGATCCCCCTGCTGGCCATCTATTCGGCACAGAACCCAACGAAACCTATCTTAATCCCCGGCACCTACACGTTAGCTGGCTTGACTGAGGAACTCCGCCGTGCGGGTCCATCGCTCACAGGTGAAACGAAACGAGGTGTAGCCAACGCCACTCCTGGTTTTGGAGCCACAACTCCCCCCGGTGCCGGTTTGCGGTAAAAAGCGGCAATCCCTACTACGCCCAGCGGCACGCGCCAGTTCCTTGCACGATTCGACCAATTTGCCAACTTTCTAATCCGTGCGAGGCAAGTTGTTGCTGGACGCTCTCGGCATAGTACTCACTCACGACCACGACCATGCCAATACCCATATTGAAGACGCGGAACATTTCGTCAGCCTCAACTTCCCCGAGCCGTTGCAACCACTCGAAGACGGGGGGCACGGGCCAACTATCGCGGACGATCTCAGCGTCAATCTGAGGCGTAAAAATCCTTGCCAAGTTTTCGTGCAATCCGCCACCCGTAATGTGGGCAATACCATGTACTACCGATTTTACTTTGTAGTGGTTAAGCACATCCCGCAAAGCTCTCACGTAGAGTTGCGTAGGTTGAAGGAGCACGTCACCCACCGTACCGTCGCACCCTTCGGCTTCGTCGCTAACTGTTAGCCCCGCATGTTCGAACACGATTTTTCGCACCAGACTATAGCCGTTTGAGTGAATTCCCGACGAGGCAATCCCGATCACCACGTCTCCGGGTGCCAGGGCGCTTCCATCGAGTATTCGAGAGCGTTCGACAATTCCCACGCAAAAACCTGCCAAATCGTAGTCGCCCTCCTGATAGAGGTCGGGCATGATGGCTGTCTCGCCGCCGACAAGAGCCATATCGCTTTCCAAGCAACCGCGACTAATACCGCCAACGATGTCTTCGAGCAGTTGAGGATCATCCTCGGCCATGGCAACGTAATCAAGGAAAAAGAGGGGTTCAGCGCCGCAGCAGAGGGCGTCGTTTACACACATTGCAACTAAATCAATTCCCACCGTATCGTGCCGACCCGCCAACTGGGCCACCTTGAGCTTTGTGCCGACTCCGTCGGTGCATGACACTAGGACAGGATCTTTGTAATTACGGGAAAAGAGCCCACCGGAGAAATCGAGGGTGAACAACCCGGCAAATCCGTTTTTCCAGGGTAATACTCGAGGACAGTGCGTCCGCTTCATCAGGGCCGGCAAGCGCGACATCGATTCTCGGTAGGTTTCGAGGTCGACGCCCGCATCACGGTAGGTTATTTTTGACATGGAATTTTCAGGAGCTCCCGCGGCAAGAAAGGGCAATTCTAAGGTTGGCCGACTGCGTATGTCAACGACCGGAACCCTGACAACTAGTGACTTTCCGAACCATGCTTAGCGTAGCGATTATCCGTCTTACAGGTGCCCTATTGAGCCACTCCCGAGTTAACTGTGTAGGGGCTGTCCCGAGTGGCGAAACTCTTGCGAATTGCGCGCTTGACCGAATCGCTCTGTACGCACTAGGTTGCCGGGCAGCAACGGTAGCAACAAACGTAGCAGGCAACGAAGCTGTGCCACGTTGATTCCCCCACCTCATGCAACAAGGAGGCAAATGTCGAAAGTCAATGGCATCGTCGTACGCACAATGAAATGCGATTCGGCGTGCGTATTTCGAGATGGGAATCTCCTCACTTGCCATCGTCCACCACTGAGAGCCTTCCACCATGCTGAGCATTTCGACTCCCACGCTTCCCACATTGAACGGCACCCGGTTTACTATGCCAACTTTGTACAAACACATGCAGTTTCATTACCCACTTCCTTATGGAGCCATACTCCAGGAAGCGGGGGTCCAGTTTGTCGTGTATAGCCGCTCTGCAACGGCGATGCGCGTGCTGTTGTATCGCCGAACCACGGATCGCGAGCCGTATCGAGTTGTCGAGTTGAATCCTGCTACTGATCGGTGGGGCGACATCTGGAGCGTTTTCGTTCCGGGACTCAAGGCAGGACAGTTGTATCACTTCCAGGCGGATGGTCCCTTCACTCCTGAAGAAGGGCTGCGATTCGATCCTCGCGCTCGCCTAATTGACCCCTATGCCCGCGCGCTTGCGGGAGATTTTCAGTCTTCCACAGACGGCGTCGTTCGTCCACCACGGTGCGTCGTCGTAGAAGACCACTTCGATTGGCAGGGGGATCGCCACCTGAAAATTCCTCTATCGGAAACGGTCATCTACGAGATGCATGTCAAAGGATTCACCAAGGGGGCGTCTCGCGAAGTCAAGAACTCCGGGACCTACCTGGGGGTGATCGAGAAAATTCCCTATTTAAAATCCTTAGGCATCACCGCCGTTGAATTGATGCCCATTCATGAGTTCCCGATCCTCGATCCCTTTGGCAATAAACCTGAACGCCAAAACTATTGGGGATACGACTCCATGGCGTTTTTCTCTCCTCACCGGGGCTACATGGCGGGAGACAAACCAGGAGACCAGGTTCGCCAATTCAAGGAAATGGTCCATGCCCTCCATTCTGCGGGCATCGAGGTGATTCTCGATGTGGTGTTCAATCACACTGCCGAGGGGAATCACATGGGCCCTACGCTCAACTTCAAAGGGCTGCAGAACAATGTCTACTACATGCTCAATGAGGATGGCACCTATAAGAACTACTCCGGCTGCGGTAACACGCTCAATGGCAATCACCCCATTTGCCGGGAAATGATTTTTCATTGCCTTCGCTACTGGGTACACAACTTTCACGTCGATGGTTTTCGGTTTGACCTCGCGTCGATTCTCAGCCGCGATCGCAATGGCGAACTTATGCCAAATACACCTATGGTTGAAATCATTGCCGAAGACCCCATGTTGGCGGATACGAAGATCATTGCCGAAGCATGGGACGCCGCTGGGGCCTACCAGGTCGGTTCGTTCGCCAAGGGCCGCTGGGCTGAATGGAATGGTAAGTACCGCGACGACATCCGCCGCTATTGGAGAGGCGATCCTGCAGTGACCGGCAGCATGGCTACGCGATTATCTGGCTCCAGTGACCTCTATCAGCATAGCGGCCGCGATCCTTACCACAGCATCAATTTCGTTACGTCGCATGACGGTTATACGCTCAATGATCTGGTCAGTTACGAGCAAAAACACAATCAAGCGAACAAAGAGGAGAATCGCGACGGCGAAAACAACAACTATAGTTCCAACTACGGCGTGGAGGGGCCCACGCGGCGCAAAGCGGTCGTCGAACTACGGAATCGACAAGCTAAGAATCTGATGGCATCTCTACTCTTGAGTCATGGTACACCTATGATTCTCTCCGGCGATGAGGTCTTGCGTACCCAACGAGGTAACAACAACGCTTATTGCCAAGACAACAATCTGAGTTGGTTCGACTGGAAACTCGTCGAGAGAAATGCTGAGATGCTTCGCTTCTGTGAGGCCGTGATTGCCTTTCGGAAGGCGCAGCCAACCGTCCGTCGGGCTACCTTCCTTACCGGCAAACCGCATCGACCGGGGGATCTTCCCGATGTAAGCTGGTACAGCCCTGCGGGAGACGTGATGAATTGGGGCCAGGCTACGCAAAGTCTGATTTGCGTGTTCAGCACGACGGGCCTGAAGACACCTATCGCACGCAATGTCATGCTGCTATTGCACCCCGGGCCTTCGGAACAGAAATTTCAATTCCCGGCCGACTTGCGCCGCTTGCCGTGGAAGTTGTTCATCGACACGTCAGCCGCGGCACCGCTGGACGTCTATCCCAAGGCCGACGGGCCTCCGTTGCCAGCACGCGGCAGCCTGCTACTCGAGCATCATTCACTGCAGTGCTACGTGGCGTGAGTCTTGGGGATCTGGGGACTTAGGGCCGGACCAGACTTGAGGGATGCTCCAGCGATCAAACGACGGCAACCAGAGCGAATAGCCATGCGAGTTGTGCAAAGCCAACGATCTTTGCTCGATTCTGCGCTCCGTGGTGGACGTTTTGTCTGGCCCATTTTTTCGAGAGCGAAAAAAACAAAACAAAAGTCGGCGATTTAACCCTTGTTTTATAGGGTTTGTCCCATAGTTTTGTCAAACAAGACTTCGACTCCTCATGGCAAAATCCCCATTGATTCGAGCCATCGAAGGCCTGACGGCTACCGACGGATCTCGATCCTACATAATTCATCAGCCGAGGGTGCGCTAGCACTCGGTTTGTTACCTATCGCCACAGAAACCGGTCGCTAGCGCGACGCGGCTGATTTTGCAACTCGAGACAGGTAAAATCAGTTCGATTTTCAAAGATCGGCGGAGCGCAAACGCGTGCTGCGTTGACTATTATCGCAATTCCTGAGGTACAGTTCTACAAAGATTTTTGGGCCAATTGGTGATGGTCGCTAGGCGCGAGTTGCTAGGTGCTAGTCAGAATTGGGGGGCTGGGAACTGCTTCTCGCAGAGGAACAGAGTGAGGGAAAGTACGCCAGTGGTATTCTTGGCGACTTGGCGGTGGGAAAATAGTTCCCACAACGGCACGACGTCGCTACATTATCTCTTACGTTGTGTCTTTGTGCCGTTGTGGTGCATTCAAAACTGGGGAAGCTTCGAGACGCTAGCCAGACGGAGTTGGGGACAGGGAAGATATTCTTCCGCAGAGTTCGCAAAGATTGCTGATGGGGAAGAGGGAGGCGAAGTATGATTTATGCTTACTCAATTAAAATTGTCGGACTGGCGGAGCGTAGTGATTGGGCTCCCTGGAGCTACCTACTTGAAAGCTAACAAGCTCAAAGTGAAAAGAAGATTACCCGCGGAGACGCGGAGAAAACTGCTGCCTGAGTCGATCAGATGAAGAAATACTTTCATTGCTTATTCACGAGAATTATCTCCGCGTCTCCGCGACTCTGCGGTTAATTCTTTGGACTGTTTTCAGTATGAGTAACAAGCAAGTATTAGCGAATGACAGCTACTAAGGACAGGGATGAGTGATTAAGTAGGAGCGTTACACAAACGGAACTGGATCGAAAACTTTGTTCGGCAGGTCTGACGCCGCCCCGTTTTGTGATTATCGATCAATTGCCCCCCCAGGGCGGCACGCAAACTCGCTTAGGCTCGTTTGCATTGACCCTGGACTAGCTTAGCTTCGCCCGCTCGGGACAGGCTTCCAGGCGTGTGATTTCATTTGGCAGCCGAAATGGCTACCCCACAGGAAGGGAATGTGCAATTGATGGGTGACGGTGCGGGGGATCGAGAACGATCAGGCGAATTGGTAGCGTTAGCGACCGAGGGAAGTCTTCGCTCATGCGCGCTCCGCTCTGGCGAGCAGGACTCGGCGGGCTCGTCGCGGCTAACATAGAGGGTGCGCGTCGAGGACTGGAGGCACCCGGCTGGTCGATTCCATGTAGAATCGTTACCTTAGAGTGATATCCGAATCTGTTCAAGTGAGTTCGCAGGAGGAATCTAGGGTGCCCAAGCAATCGGTTTCGATTATTGGTATTGGTGATGATGGACTCGAGGCTGTCTCGAATTCGGTTCGGCAGTTGATTCTGGGGGCCGACCTCTTGGCCGGCAGGGAACGGACGCTGGCTTTGGTGCCCGAGGCTCCTGGCAAACGCCTCTTCGTCGGAACCGATCTGGATGCTCTCGTACAGGAGATCGACGCCGCCGGGAATATCAAGGTGGCTGTGTTGGTGACCGGTGACCCGCTGTTTTATGGGCTGGCTCGGTTTCTTTGTGAGCGGCTGGGCAATGACCGCTGCGACATCATCCCCCATGTCAGCAGCATGCAACTCGCATTTGCCCGGGTCAAAGAAAATTGGGACAACGCGTATCTCACGAATCTGGCCAATCACAAGCTCGATACGGTCATTGAGAAAATCCGTGTTGCCACGAAGGTAGGTCTGTTTACGACGGACGAGATCAGTCCGGCGATGGTCGCCCGAAAGTTGCTCGCGCGGAAGATTGATTATTTCACGGTCTATGTCTGCGAGAATTTAGGTGCCCGCAACGAACGGGTTACTCGTGGCAGCGTGGCCGAGATTGCTGAGCAGGAGTTTCAACCGCTCAATGTGATGGTGCTGGTGCGTGAAGGGGATATTCCCGATCAGCCGCGCAGGTCGCGGATTCGCAGCTTGTTTGGCAACGCGGACGAGGAGTTCGTGCAGTCGACACCTAAGCACGGGCTGCTGACACCGGCGGAAGTGCGTGCGGTGGCGCTGGCTCAAATGGCGTTGCACCCCAATAGCGTGGTGTGGGATGTGGGAGCGGGTTCTGGGTCGGTGAGCGTCGAAGCAGCCCTACTTGCACCTCAGGGGCAAGTTTTTGCCATCGAGCAAGATAGGGAAGACGAAGCGCTCATCCGTGAGAATGCCGACCGCTTTGCGGTGTCGAATGTGACGCCCGTGTTGGGAACAGCACCCGAAGTGTGGAGCGATTTGCCGGATCCTGATGCGGTTTTTATCGAAGGGAGCGGCAAGGAAATCGCCCGGCTGGCCGAATTGGCATTTGATAGGTTGAATCCCGGCGGCCGCCTGGTGGCCGTGGTGGTCAGCGTCCAGGGACTCGACGAAGTCAACAAGGCACTGTCACAAAAAACGTCTCAGGTTCAGGTGTGGATGTTCAACATCGCCCGAGGCAAGCCGCAACTTGAACGCATTCGCTTTGAATCGCTGAATCCGACGTTCCTGGTGGCGGCGGTTAAGGAGTAGGAAGCGCCGTTACCGTGTGACGTGTCGCGGGACGACTGCGATAGCGTTGACCGAAACTCAGGCCATCGCGGGTTCAAGCTTTGCTTCGATGCATGTTTCGTAGAACATCTCCAGATCCGCTTCAGTGCCCAATACGACAACCACGTCTCCGACGCAGAGAAGTTCGTCTGAATCGGGATTGAAGTGGACTTCGCCACTCGCCTTGCGCAAGGCGACAATCATGGTCTGATGCAGATGTTCGGCTTCGCCAACGGTTTCGCCGACAAACGGACTCTCGGAGGTGATCTCAAACTCGTCAATCTCGGTGTTCAAGCCCGCGTGTCGATTGGTGATACGGAACGGATTTGCTGCGTTGGGATTAATAATCTTTTCGGCCATGCGTTCGGCTCCAATTACGGCTGGCAGGATCACTTCGTTTGCGCCGGCTTGGAGCAGTTTCTTCTCGGTATGCGGATGTTCGCCACGGGCGAGGATGTGAATGTCGGGATTCATGTTGCGAGCGGTGAGGGTCAGGAACACACTTTCGGCGTCGCTGCTAACGGAGATGACAATGGTTTTAGCCCGCTCAATCCCAGCGGCGCGTAAAACGTCCTCTTCGGTAGCCAATCCTTCGAGGGTAAGAAACTTGTGGGCCCGCGCCTCGGCCAGACACTCGGCGCTGGGATCAACGATTAGAAATGGCACATTGTGCCGGGCCAATCGATGGCTCAGATTCTGGCCCACACGTCCGAATCCGCAGATGATGACGTGGTTTTCTAGTTTTTCGATTCGCTTGAGCATCCGGTTGGCTCCCAGGGCGCGGTCGATTTGTCCTTCGACGATCGCCTGAATGAACATGGCAAGGGTATAAGCCATCGACACCATGCCGACGACGATGACGACGATGGAGAGAAACTGCCTGGAAGCTCCGACATCCGGTTCTGGAATTTGCGAGTAGCCAACTCCGGCGACCGTGATGACTGTCCAATAGATGGACTCGAGCAGCGGTTTGCCGAACCACAGATGATAGGAGACAATCGAACCAATGCAGACGAGGCCAAGTAGAAGGGCACCGTGTCTGGCTCGATTGAGGGCTGGGTTCATCAGGTGTGGTAATCCGCGTTAAGCCGCACGTATTCCGCAGTGAGATCGGTGGTCCAAAATCGCGCCGAGGCCGTCCCTCCATCCATCAAGAGCACAATGAGCGTGTTGCGTTGTGACCGGATTGACTTGGAGACGGCAGCTTCGTCGAACTTCACCGGTTGGCCTTGGTCGTACAGCAACATGCCGTTCACCAAGAGACTTACTTTGGCAGGATCAAACTCTATACCAGCGTAGCCCGCCGCGGAGACGATGCGTCCCCAGTTGGGGTCATTCCCGGCAATCGCCGTTTTAACCAAGGTGCTGTCGGCAACGGTTTTAGCGATTTTGACGGCATCGGTGCGTGTTTGGCAGCCGTGAACCTCAACGGTGATAAAGTGCGATGCTCCTTCGCCATCGGCGGGGATAGATTGGGCCAGGTCTTCGCAGACCTCGACGAGCGTCGCTTGGAACTTGGCTAAGGCAGCCCCGGAAAGTTGGGGGCCCCCCGCCGCACCGTTGGCCAGCAAGAGTACCGTGTCGTTGGTGCTGGTGTGACCATCGACGCTGATGCAATTGAACGATTCGTCGGCAGCGTCTTTGAGGCCAGCGTCCGCATCGGCGGCGCTGATGTTTGCATCGGTCATAATCAGGGCCAACATTGTTGCCAGATTGGGCCCGATCATGGCAGCCCCTTTGGCAATCCCTGTAATACAGATGGGCACTCCGTCGATCTCGATCTCGCGGGTCTTGATCTTATGCACCGTGTCGGTTGTCAGGATACCTCGTGCCGCATCGACGAGCGACTGCTCCTCGGAGTCGAGCAACAAAAAAAGCTCGTCGATGCCCGCCGAGATTTTGTCCATAGGGAGCATTTCGCCGATGACGCCGGTCGACATAACCAAGACTTGCTCAGAATCGAAGCCACAGGCCTGGGCGGTCTTGGCAGCCATGAAGAGGGCGTCTTTGTCTCCTTGCTCGCCGGTGCATGCATTGGCGACTCCCGAATTTGCCACAACCGCCCGAATGGAATTTGAAGGCGTCCGCGACCGGCACAACTTCACTGGAGCCGCCACGACAAGATTCTGCGTGTAGACCCCCACCGCAGTCGCTGGCCTGTCAGAAATAAACAGCGAGAGGTCTTTTTTGGTGGGGTTTCGCTTCACGCCAGTATAGATTCCAGCCGCTCGGTAACCTTGGGGTAATCGCTCTGCCATCGTGTCGTTCACCGAATTCTGAGGTTGAATCTACAGTAATGCCGTAATTTCCGGAAAGCCGTACACCACGTTGAAATTTTGCACCGCGGCACCGGATGCCCCTTTGATCAAGTTGTCGATCACACTGACGACCACCGCTTTGGTGCCGACAACACGGGCAGTTACATCGCAAAAATTGGTGTGGGCTACGTCCTTGGTACCGGGAAGATGATCGACTACGCGAACAAAAGGTTCATTCCGGTAGAAATTCTGCAGCGTCTCTAGCAACTGATCCCCGGTGGTGCCAGCGCTTACATCGGCATAGGCGGTGATGAGTTCTCCCCGATCCATCGGGATGAGGTGCGGAGTGAAGACTACCTTGGTTTCTACGCCTGCCCAGGTGCTCAAGATCTGGTCAATCTCGGGGGTGTGGCGGTGTTTGCCGACGTTGTAGGGAGTGAGGTTTTCGTTGCATTCGGGAAAGTGCAGATTCGGCTTGGGCGCGCGTCCGGCACCGGTGATACCACTCTTGGCGTCGATGACGAGGCCTTGCGGAGCGATGATGTCGGCCTTGAGCAAAGGAGCTAACGCCAAAATTGCGGCCGTCGGATAGCAGCCAGGGGTCGCCACTAGTTGAGCACCGCGAATCTGCTCACGATACAACTCGGGTAAACCGTAAACAGTTTTTCCCATCCGGTCCGGGTCGGGGTGCTCCACCTGGTACCAAGTCTGATAGACCTGGGGATCATCGAGTCGATAGTCTGCACTGAAATCGATCACCCGGCAGTCATTGTCCAAGAGCTCGCAGATGACTTCCGCGCTGGCCCCATGGGGCAAGCAGCCGAAAACACAGTCGGCCCGCTGGGCAACCTCGGAAGGAGCGAGGTTTTCTAGCCTTAGATCCAGCCGGCCACGGAGTGCTGGATGCACATCAGCCAAATGGGGCCGATCCTCTTGCCTAGTGCCCAGCGCAGTGACTTCCACTTCGGGGTGCCGGAGCAACAACTCCAATAATTCCCGAGCCGTATAGCCTGTCGCACCAAGGATTGCCACTCGGATCATGAAATTGGCGTATTTTCTGGGTTGAAGGTGGGGTCTCGCACTCTGCGGCCACAGCCCAATGAGTATACAAACGACAGACGTTGCCCGCCATGGGTTCGTCACCCAGACAGTGGTGCAAGCAAGAGAAGATTTTGTTCGGATCAGGGCCTAAACCGGAATACTCGTCAGCCGCTTTGCGTTGGTACCCGGTTATGATGAGTCGCCGAATGAACCGGTCGCTAACGCGATGCGGCTGATCATCCACTCTGCGGCTAGATCCACAGCCACTTGAACAAGCTCTTTGCCAAGCGGTCTGAATGGTAGAAATTAGTGTAATGACCCCTGCGGGGCTCGAACCCGCGTTGCCGGCGTGAAAGGCCGGTGTCCTAACCACTAGACGAAGGGGCCGGTAAGGCTTGCCAAGCGAAGATTCACTCTCCGGTGAAAAATCGCTCCAAAATGCGAACCTATACAGGTAAGGCAATCGCTTCAGGACGTCAAGTGGGAGAAAAAATTGAAAGCTCTGCAGCCCATTTATTGCTGGCCGCAATGCAACATGCTCGTATAAAAGGGCGAAGAGGAAGAATTAAAGCCACGAAATAGCAAGATTCGCCCGATAGATATCCAGGGAACTACTCAGCAGAATTGGATGTATCACGATTGACTGGTTCTTCATTCGAGACGGACAGATTGCGGCGAATTGCTTCGTAAACTTCATTACGATGCACTGGCACTTCCTTAGGAGCCTCAACTCCTAATCGCACTTTGTCGCCACGTATCTCAACGACCACGATCGTGATGTCGTCGTTGATAACGATACTTTCATTCTTTTTTCTAGACAGAACCAGCATGGATCGATTCCTTCGTGACAGGAGCCTTCATTTCACCTTGCCAATAATCGGTGCGGCCCCCGCGTTGGTGCTCGCAGACACGCCAAAAATCAAAAATGACAATGGCGAATATCCGCAAACTGGCGGAACTTCAAAGGAAGTCCCTTAATCCACTCTACGTGGTGATTGACCGTAGTCAAGCAATCGGGTAGAGAGTTGGCACGGCTTTTTCGGCATCTCGAGAGGAATTGGCACGATAATTGATGGCCCGGCTTCCAAAAATGGGTAAGGTTAGCCCTCCAAGCCCAAACTACTTCGTAGGTTATTCTTTGTAACCACTTACTAATAAAGGAGTTACGATTATTATTGACTTTTGACCAGAATTGCCAACTTTCCCAAATTCAACGATTCCTATCTTTCTCTTAATTGAAGCCAAAATTGGAAATTGTGAAGTTTTTTTCGTTTTTTAGTCGTTGAGTTGCCTTCTTTTCATCCTGGACTATGGTGACGGACAGGAAATCTGTAGCGATCCTTCGGACCTAAAAGACGCCTTAAGCCAGGCAGACTTGTGATCTGAGAAATTGAGTCTCACGATGAACTTATGATTTCGAACTGCAAGACATCTACCAGATTTCAACAGGGGCTGGGTCTCGCAGACCCAAAGAGTGGTACGCTGCATTGCCCGCTTGACTCGCTGAGGTCCGGCGAAGAATTCGCCCGCTTCAGCGGTTGCGAGCTTACGAAGTCGTTCTATAATCCAGGTTTCGTACAATTGGATTAGTCCAACTATCTGCGGTTGCCCCCTACAAGACAACGATTAGTTGACATGAACGGAGAGGATCAAGGCAAATTATGATCCAGGGACTCAAACGAGTCTGGCCATGGTTGGGAAACGTTTTCGAGGCGGTGTTTACTGTTGCGCACGGAATGTGGGTGACATTGCGGACCGGGTTCAAGACGTATCGCCCTGACCGTAAAACATTTACCGAGCATTTTGAATATCCCGAATTGCCCGTGCCGGTGGCGGCTCGCTATCGGGGCTTTCATCGCTTTGATCTGACGACGTGTATTTCGTGTGATCAATGTGCAAAGGCTTGTCCGGTAGACTGCATTTATATCGGCAAGGAACGTGTTGAGGGGAGTAAGGGCTTCAAGATCACGGGCTACGCAATCGACTATACAAAATGTATGTTTTGTGCATTGTGTGTAGAACCTTGCCCTGTGGACTGTATTTTCATGGGTGGCACTCATGATTTGAGCTGCTATAGCCGCGATGGGTGTGTTGTCGATTTTTCGCGCCTGCCGCTGGATGTGGCTTGGGGGAGAGCAACGCTCAATCCGACCGCGGTGGCCCAATCGAAAGTGATTACAGAACCGGTGCATGGCGGGCCGAATCAATAACCCCTGTGATGCGTTGCATCGCGGCCAATAAGTGTGGATCAAAACTATGGCAACACCTACCGCAATCGTGGCTTACTTGGCGTTGTTCGCTGGCGTTGCCGCGGTTTTTCTGTTTGCCAATTTGCTGCTTGGCAGGCTGGTCCGTCCCAATCTGCCTAATGTGGAAAAGCTCGAAGTGTACGAATGCGGTGAACCGGTGATCGGCTCAAGTTTCGTGCAGTTCGACTTGCGATTCTACGTCGTTGCTTTGTTGTTTATCATATTCGACGTCGAAATCGCTTTCTTTTTCCCTTGGGCCACTGTCTTTGGAAAAGCGACTCAGCTTACGTCGCCTGGCATGGCTGTCGTCGCGTCGGAAGTGAGTCCCGAGGGAGACCCCAACCAACTTTCGCCGATGGCGGCAATGCGGTTTGCAGAAATGGGTGCCAACCCAGTGGTCGGCGAAGGGGGTGCTGAAGGGGTTCGAGCGACGGCACGCAAATTGGCTTTGACTTCGTTTGTAGATATTGCAGTATTCTTTGCGGTCTTACTAGTTGGATTTGCGTATGTCTGGAGGCGGGGTGACCTGGACTGGGTACGAGCTACCACCAACCAGCGTGGCGAAGTTGTCGAGCGGGCACCGCCCCGTTCCTTGGAAGCCACACAGCGGTCACCAGGATCGGTACTTTCCGCTTAGTCTAATGTCATTCTGCCCGCAGCCATTACTGCCTCCACAATGAATCGGTGACAACAACTCATGAGCGGACAAGCATTCGTCGACCAACTCAAACAGAAATTCGGTGACAAGATTTCTGGTGCCAACCTTGAGAATGTCGATCCCTGGATCGAGGTAACGCCTGAGGGAATTGTCGAGGTGTGCCAGTATTTGCGCGACGAACCGAGCCTGGCCTTCGACTATCTCAACAGTGTGACCGCCGTCGACTACTTGCACACAGATGAAAAGAAGGCCGCCAAAAGCGAATGGGAGCCGCATCTGGAGGTCGTTTACCACCTATTCAGTATGCAACATAAGCACAGCCTGGTGCTCAAGGTGATGCTCCCTCGCTGGCAGAACGACGAGGTCGGCAAGTTGCCGCAACTCGATACAGTTTCCCCGATCTGGAAGACGGCCGACTGGCACGAGCGTGAGCTTTACGATCTGTTAGGGGTAGAATTCATCGACCACCCGAATTTACGTCGCATCCTTTGCCCTGAAGATTGGGTTGGGCATCCGCTGCGTAAGGATTATGAAATGCCGCTGGAGTATCATGGCATCAGAGGACGGTAGTCACGATAACTGACAACGGACCACGGACTATTAGCAAATGACAGCCACCATTGACGACCCTCGGGTCATTGAATTTGATGTTCGCACCGACGAAATGTTGGTGAATATGGGGCCCCAGCACCCCAGTACGCATGGCGTATTGCGGCTCGTGCTGCGTACGGACGGTGAGGTTGTTTCCGAAGTCACCCCACATATCGGTTACTTGCATCGGTGTGCTGAGAAGATTGGCGAGAATCTGACCCCACGGCAGTGGATTCCATACACCGACCGGATGGATTATCTCGCGGGGATGAATATGAATCTCGGCTGGTCGCTAACGGTCGAGAAGCTGCTTAAATATCAGCCGCCGGAAAAAGGTCGCCATTTGCGGGTGATTATTAGCGAGATGGGTCGCATCGCGAGCCACCTGGTTGGCATGGGTGCCTATGGTCTGGATCTGGGCACGTTCAGCCCCTTTCTCTATGCCTTCCGCGAGCGCGAAAAGATCCTCGACTTGTTTGAGGAAGCCTGTGGTGCGAGACTGACCTACAGCTACCTCACGGTGGGAGGGGCGACCGCTGACTTGCCACCTGGGTGGATCCCAAAATGCGCAGCATTCCTCGATGAGCTTGAGCCGCTCATTGCCGAGTACCATACCTTGCTCACTACCAACGCGATTTTCGTCAAACGGGCAGCGGGGATCGGAATCATGTCGCCGGAAATGGCGATTGAGTACGGCACGAGTGGACCTGTGCTCCGCGGTAGCGGTGTGGACCATGACTTGCGACGCGACGGTGAAGAAATCTACACCGCCATGTACGAAGGGTATGCATTCGAAGTAATCGTCGAGAAGAATGGCCATTACCCCAAAGATCACAGCTATCCCAGAGTCCCTTCCGAGGCGGTGCTTGGCGACTGCTGGCACCGGTTCTATGTGCGGATGCTCGAAGTGATTCAATCCATAGATCTTGTTCGGCAGGGAATCGAATATTACAGCACGGCCTCGGGAAGCTATGGCGAACCTGTCAAACTCAATCAAAAACTGCCCGTGGGCGAGGCTTACCTCGAAACGGAATCACCTCGCGGGCAGATGGGTTTTTACATTGTCAGCGATGGCTCGCCGATTCCCTGGCGGGCACGC
Source organism: Bythopirellula sp. (assembly GCA_041738415.1). GTDB lineage: Bacteria > Planctomycetota > Planctomycetia > Pirellulales > Lacipirellulaceae > Bythopirellula. Next base: position 4,976 of record JBGSPU010000066.1, on the reverse strand, counting down.
GCACGCAGCAGTTCGTTCTGCAATCTTTCTGTAACTGGCCCTTTGTGTGCAGGCTGCTTGATTGCCGACGTGCCGGCCATCGTCGGATCGTTGGACATCGTGATGGGTGAGATCGATCGGTAGTAATTCTGCATCAATGATAATGATAATGTGACGTGTCATGGATTTTTGACCAGAGATGCTTAGAAGAGCATCGAATTCACAAAACTGGATAGATGCATTAGATGGGGTTTTCGTTTTTCCTACGCCATCGAGACGCTATCTTTCTCCTCGTGCTGTTAATCTATCCCTTCGTCGTATGGAAGTCCCTGGAAGCGTTTCAACATGGGTCAACCAATACCGACGATTGGTTGCCGGAATCTTTTGTTGAGACCAGCGATCTACGCTGGTTTCAGAAACATTTTGTCGCCGACGATCTGCTCGTGGTTAGTTGGGATGGCTTTACGCTTACCGACGAGCGGGCAACAGAGCTAGCCGATCTCTTGCGTAGTCCCCTTGATGTGGGCGAGGGCGATCGGGTTGTACTCACTCGCAAAGTTCTCTCCCCGCAGGAGGTGATTGCTCAGTTGCAGGCCGAGCCGCTTTCGCTCTCTCGCAGGGCAGCGGAGAGGCGGCTATGCGGCTGGCTCACCTGTGATCAAAGTGTCACTGGTTGCCTCCTGGTGTTGATGTCTCCCGAAGGCTGGCCGTACCGCTCCGCAGTAGTAGAGGCTATCGAGCAATGGGCCGAGGGAGAACCCAGTCTCTCTCCGGGTGATCTGCACCTGGCCGGGTTGACCCTCGAATCCATGGCGATCGACGAAGCAAGCAACCGCCACATGGCTTTGATGATGGTGGGCTCCTATGGATTGAGTATCGTCCTCATGGTGCTTTTGTTTCGCAGCTTCGCGCTAGCGATATTGGTTTTTTTCGATGCTTTGTTTTGCCAGCAATTGAGCCTGGCAGTGATTACGCTCTCGGGGACCCAGATGGATAGCGTCCTCTTGATTGTGCCGTCGCTCGTCTATGTGCTGGCCGTGTCGACATGTGTGCATGTGCTGAATTATTATCGGGACAGCCTCCATGAAGTGGCCCTCACGGCGGCTCCTGTTCAAGCGATGCGTCACGCTCTCGTGCCATGCCTCTTGTCGACGACGACCACGGCGATCGGTTTGATTTCGCTCATGGTCAGTGCGCTGGTGCCGGTCGATAAATTTGCCTTCTTTGGCACTGTGGGGCTGCTTCTTTCCACCGGAATTCTTTTTATCCTTCTCCCCTGCCAACTTTCGTGGCTTGGGCCCAGGCTTCGAATTTTCTCAGGGAAAACGAATGAGCTGGCCCCTCCGGGACGACCCTGGCAGACCCTCCAGTTGCTAGTAGAACGACTGCGATGGCCTATTTTGGCAGCAACCGTCGTCGCCTTTTTGGTAAGCGGTTGGGGAATTTCCCAGCTTCAGACGAGCGCGCGCGTCTACGACTTATTCTCGCATGACTCACGGATCATCCAGGATTATGATTGGTTTGAGGAAAACATCGGACCCTTGGTACCATTGGAAATCGTGCTGCGGATACCGAATCGCCAGGATGGAACCAGCGGGCCAAGTATGCTCGACAAGCTGCGGCTGGTCGCAACCATTGCTCGTCTAGTCGACCAGCATCCGCAAATCGGGGCAGTCATTTCCGCGGCCACCTTTGCTCCCCCTATCGAGCGTAAGAGTCGCGGACCGTTCCAGGTTGCCCGTGAGACTTTTATCAATAACCAATTGGACTCGTATCGAGAAGAGTTCGCCCAGAATGGATTCTTCACCGAGGCTCCGAACGAAGAGCTGTGGCGAATTAGTGCGCGCACCTATGCAGGCAGCGTTTTTAAGTTTAGCGATGTGCTCGACTCGTTACGCAGCGAACTCAACCCACTGCTTGAGAAGGCTACCGCGCTCGGATTTGAGAATACGACGCTTGTCTTTTGTGGCGGGGTTCCCTTGGTGCAAAAGACTCAGCGGCAGATGCTGGTCGACTTGAAGGCTGGATTCTTGTCAGCCGCCTGGTTGATCTCCGTGGTGATGGTCATTTTGGCGTTCGTGCATCTCATGCCGGCATGGAAACGTGCGACAACTCCCGCTCGACGCCTTCAGCTAGGCATGAAAAGCGTGCTCGCGGGGGGAATCTCTATGGTCTCCAATCTATTGCCGTGTGCGATCATTTTCGGCGCCATGGGATTAGCCCACGTACGAGTCGACATCGGTTCCTTACTCACCGCCAGTGTAGCTTTGGGAATCGCTGTCGATGATACGTTGCATTTCCTTTCCTGGTTTCGCCAGGGGCTCCGTCAAGGAGCGAATCGTCGCGACGCAGTGGCCCTTGCCTATCGACAGTGTGGGGTGGCCATGATCGAAACCACCTTGATCTGTGGCCTAGGCCTCTTGGTATATGCTTTTAGCCCTTTTGTACCTATTGCCCGATTTGCCTGGCTGATGTTTGCCATGCTGGCCGTTGCGTTGGTAGGGGATTTGGTGGTGCTTCCGGCCTTGTTACTGGGTCGCACGGGCAGGGTTTTTCAAGTACGCGAGCCGTAGTTGGTTGAACACTTTTTAGCTGTAAGATTGATCACAAAACCCTGATTCAAACCGAAATAGTAGTAGGTCTCTTTGCCGAAACATAATATCGTCCGGTCGCTCCGCAAGTGGAATTATACCTCGCGAAGCGAAATGACTATACGAGATGAACCCACCTAAGTTCTCGGCCAGTTGCCCTCCAGGCGGGGCTAGCTTAGAATGGCGGGCTTGACAAATTAAGGAATCGCAGGCGGGCGAGCTTGAACCCGCACAAGTAGAGGAACGAAGGAATTGGATAAGTACACCCTACTGACAGGCTCCACCGGATTATTGGGGCGTTACTTGCTTCGTGATTTATTGCTTGCAGGCAAAAGGCTGGCAGTTATTGTTCGACCCAGCCGCCAGCTCTCGATCCACCAGCGAATTGAAACCATCCTGCAATTCTGGGAACAGGATCTGTCAATCCAGTTGAGTCGGCCCGTCATTCTCGCTGGGAATATTACAGAAGAATTTTTGGGTCTCGACGAGAAGTCGCGTCAATGGATCGCCGAATATTGCGACAGCACCATTCACAGTGCAGCATCGCTGACATTTCTGGAAGAACCCGATGGCGAACCGTGGCGAACTAATGTTGACGGTACTCGAAATGTCTTGCAGCTTTGCCAAGACACGAATATCCGCAAACTTCATTACGTCTCGACGGCCTACGTTTGTGGAATGCGAGAGGATCGTGTCTATGAATCGGAACTCGACTGCGGGCAGGCATTTCGCAACGATTACGAAAAGAGCAAGCTTCAGGCCGAGCAGCTTGTGCGTGGCGCCAACTTCCTGGAAGAACTCACCGTCTATCGCCCAGCAGTGATCGCAGGGGATTCACAAACGGGTTACACGAACACCTACCACGGATTGTTTCTCTATCTGAAAATCATGTGCATCCTGGCTCGCAATACGCAACCCGATGCGGATGGCGTGCGGAGGACTGAAGTTCAATTGCATCTCACAGGCGAGGAACAACGCAACGTGATCCCCGTCGACTGGGCCGCTTCGGTCATCAGCCATCTGTTTTGTACTCCCGAGGCCCATGGGCACACCTTTCACCTCGCACCCCAGGTGCGGATGACCCCGCGCCAGATGATAGAGGCGGGGTGCAGTTATTTTAATTCGACCGGAGTCGAGTTCATTGGACATGCCGAGCAGTTGGAGCTCTCCGAGGGGGACTTGCAACGCCATGCCTATGAGAACTCCACTTTGTACCGCGATTATGAGTACAGCGACCCCGAATTCGACATGACCAACTTGGAGAAGTTTGCGGGGCATCTCCCCTGCCCCGCGATCGACGAGGCCATGTTCCACCGTTTCATGAAATATGGCGAAGCAGACAATTGGGGAAAGCGACGTCATCCGGCGGCTCGCCAGTCGTTTGATGTGGCAAAATTTCTAAATCGCGTAGTGACAAAAGCAGCGAGCAAGAACCACGATCAACATTCGCACCCTAACAAACCAACACAGGGAATTAGCCTCGATCTCATCGGACCCGGAGGCGGACATTGGACCATTACTTTATCTGGTGAGCAGATCATCGCTGTGGAACCTGGCATCGCTTCATCAAGTACAGAAGTAATCACAATGCCTGCGGACCTGTTTGCTGCCCTGGTGCAGAGTGGATCACAAGCGGACTCTTCCGGAATGCAAGAGTTGCCAAGTCCTATCGCTGGGAAAGCTGATGCAGAAGTTTCGGCTGAGCGATTGTTCTATGCAGCGCTGGGACGTGCCGGTACAAAGCAACACTTGGAATTGGCTTAGCCAATAGGCTACACTTCTCTGGTCTCGGATTGCGTGGCAATCTGGCAAGGTGGTGACTTGCATCCCAACGTTGATTTCATGTTGTTTGTCATTATCTTGATCGGTGTCGTCGTGTTGGTCCCCGTGTGGGGTGTGACACGTTATCTCAGTTGGTTTTCCAACTACGAGCTTCCACAAGTCGATAAAGCACAATTACCCCGTGCCGCGGTTATCTTAGCTGTGCGAGGTGCTGCGTCTTCTTTGGAAGAATGTCTCTGCCGTTTGGTGAATCAAACATACCCTTCATATCAAGTGCATGTCGTGGTCGATCATCCAACCGATCCAGCCTGCAAGATCATCCAGGACTGGTGCAGCGCGCATCCCAATGTGTCGCTGCAAGTGACTTTCTTAGAAAGCCCTTCGACAAATGCCTATCTAAAGACAAGCTCCGTCATGCAATGTATTGGCAAATTGCCTGGCGATGTAGGGGCCGTGGTCCTCGTGGATGCGGATACGCTTGTGTACTGTCACTGAGCGCCCAAACAGGGCCATCGATAGGCGCTTGAAACAGGGCCACTAAAGTGGGTTGCCGCGTAGGCTGTATTGCTTTTCATGAAGCAATGGAGCTGATCGCATGGCGAACCGATTGAAGGTGGCTAAAGT
>JBGSPU010000064.1:0-7886 GCA_041738415.1 Bythopirellula sp. | reverse complement strand
CCTGCGCGCAGCAAGGCCGCTCGGTCTTCGAGTTCTTGCTGGAATCGGTCGATGCTCATCTTCGCGGTGCTCCCCCGCCCTCACTCCTGCCGTCAAACACCTGACGGCGCTCCTTCCTCGTTGCCTTCTCGATACGTTTCGAAGCTCCGCGCTTGGCCTCCGTCACCCCCGTGAACGGTTACGCCGAGTGCTGCCCTGTTCTCTCGCAGCGCGACTTTCAACTGCTCAACTTCGCGTCCCGGCGGGTAAAGGAGCTTCGCTGCAGCGATAAGTGGCTCCAGGGAATTCTGGGTAGCCGCTCCAACGGAATCCGGTGCATTTCCGGTTGCCGCGATCGCATCACGCAAGCGACAGGCCGCCTCCAACAGTGGCGTTAGGCTCGCCGGGTCTTTTTCTACTGCGGCTTGCAAATCGTCCGGCAATGCCAGATCGATCAGGTTATCCGCAAGCGCGTCCAGGTGATCTTGGTGTTCGCGAAGCAGCGGCAAGTCAACATCCGGATCCGCGACCCCCTCGGCCTTCATATATGACTTGAGCTTTTTCTTGACTGCGCTTTTACGGAACAGGGAAAGCGGCCAAAACGCTCCCACCGCCTTCATCCAAGCGGTTTCGAGGTTGGAGAGCTTAAGTCGCTTGATGAGTGTCGGATTGAAGCCACGCGCTTCAACTCCTTCCCATGACTCGTCTCGCTGCTTCGACAGTGCAGCTCTCTGAGCGAGTCGATCCGGAAGCTCGTCAAATGCTCGATGGAAGATGAGCGCGACGGGCGGTGGACTGGGCTTCACTAATTCGTTGGCCAAACGGTAGTAGCAATCCCGTTTCTGATTGGGAATTCCCTCATTCGCCTGGCTGCCGAGCGTTGCGGCAAATGACGTTAGGGCAGCGGTCAGAGCGGTGTTTGCGTGGTCGCGTCGCTCCAGCAACTCCCGGCGGGAACGAAGTCCCGCCTTTAGGGCATCAATTTGCTTATGAAGTATAAGGGGAACGGGTGGAAGCTCGGTACGGGTAAGCTCGTGCGACAAACGATAGAGCGCAGAAAGCTGGGCAACGGTGATGTCGTCCGGGAGTGGTAAGTTGAATGCAGATGCCAGCCGAGCAATGCCAGTTGCCAAGGTCTCGGCAGCCTCCTTGAGCCGGCCGCACAACGTCAGCAAATCACTCTCCCAGGCCATCGACCACTCCGGAGCTTCCAGCCGCCCCATGACAGCCTCGCGCGGCAACGCACCGGCCGTGAGCGTCAACTCGGCGACTGACTTCTTCAGAGACTCGTAGGCTTCCCGGTCGTGTATTACGGTTCTGGGCCAAGTCAATTCTGGCGCCAGCGTCTCATGCTCTCGAACACACAGTCCCATAGCGCGATACGCCGTCCAGCCGTTATGATGGGGAGCATGGATCGCCGCGACATACGCATTGAGTTCGTCGCGACGCACTCGGAGCCGATCACTGACGTCAATCCACTCGCGGTCATCTGGCCAGGCCCGCCGATTCCACGATGCTTCGAGTTGATCGAGTAACCGGCGCCGCTCCGCCTTGTTGGAGTGGAGTTCGACGCAACAGTCCCCTAGGCCATGCTCTCGCAAACGACGATGCACGACGTCAAGTGCTGCTGTTTTCTCTGCGACGAACAGCACGGTCTTACCAACAGCAAGGCACTGTGCAATCACGTTCGCGATCGTCTGGCTCTTGCCGGTTCCCGGAGGTCCAACGATCACGAGATCGTGGCCTTCGGAGGCGGCCATCACTGCAGAGAGTTGCGATGAATCCGCAGGAAGCGGGTGCACGATGTCCGATGGCTTGTAACGTGTGTCAATCTCGTGCGGCTGCGGCATCGGCCCTGCACCTTCCGATGAGAATGCCTTGTCAGGCTCATTAACCAAGTGTCGCACGACACGGTTGCGCTCCGACTGGTCGACCCGTTCCACCAAGTCCTTCCACATCAGGTACTTCGCGAAAGAGAACGACGCGATAGCCACCTCTTCGACCACTTCGAACCCGGGAATGTCGCGAACGCCGCGCCTCATCCGCTCCAATACTTTTGACACGTCGACTCCGCTATCGTCATATGGCAGGTCCAACTCCATCGACGTAAGGTCGCAGCCGAAATCCTTCTTTAGCAACTGCAAAAGCGTCGCGTTAAAACGCACTTCATCTTCATGGTGAGCGAGGTAGAAAGGCGAGGAAACACTGCGCCTCAGCAGCTTGACCGGCACAAGTAATAGTGGGGCGCGGTATGTCCTCTCATCCGATGCGTTTTGCTTCCAGCGAAGGAAACCGACCGCAAGATAAAGCGTGTTAGAGCCGCCTTCAGACAGGTCGTTTTTCACTTTCCTAAACAGTGCTGTCAGCCGTACGTCTAGGTCCCGCGAGTCTACAGGGCAAGCCACCTCTTCGCGTCCGAGAGCTTCTCGAGCAAACTCCAGGTCGAGATCCTTCTGTGTTCTCTGCTGGTGCAGAATCGCATCCCGCTCGCCTACGGTATTTTCGTCCTTGAGAGACACCAGCCGCATCTTCGCTCCGTCCGCGAGGCGGTCCTCGAGTCGAGAAACGTCGGGGCAGACTATTGGCACTGTTTGTTTGGTTGGGCGGAAATTCAGCAGACGATTACGCAATGACAAATCCAGCAGCTTGCGTTGCCAACGATCGATGCGGCCAGCTGCGGTCTGTGGCTTTGGCGCCTCATCTTCTGCAGACGGTCTCTCATAGCCGGGAGCCACTGGTAGTGCGGGCAGACCTGTCTCGGAAGAATCTTCTTGCGCAGCGGCCCGTTCCTCGTGAGATGCGAGGGGACGCACCTGGGACATTCTGGCCCGGGCGACGTCGACAGCGGCGACGTACTCATGCTCACGTGACTCAGTGAGGGCGGCCTCCGCGACGGACATGGCTTCGGCAAACATCGCAGCGGGGCGGTGCGTCACTAGTGTTGTCTCGAAAACGATCAACTCTTTCGCAGCGATCGCTTTGCGCAATTCACTGCAGTCGTGTTCATTGAGCTTCTTAAGCGTTCTCTCAATCAGCCACACCCCCGCGAAGCAATGCCCCTCGGTCATCACCAGAACGGGGTTCAGCCCCATCGCTTCCAATCCCGAAGCCATCAGCAGTGTTGTGTCGAGGCAGGTCGCCAATCCATCGCTCAGCACGGTGGCGACTCGACGGGTCTTTTGCCCGACTTGCTCGAAGCTGCTCGGGGGCGTCGCATAGGTCAGAGATTTGGCGGCTACCGCCGACCAAAGCGCGGCCGCCAGCATGTAAGATCGATTTGGATCCCCCGACTGATAGCCATCTAGTGCCGTCGAGTGCCCATGACGGCCAAGCGCATCGGACGCCGACTTGAGAAGCTGCGCCAAAGCCGGATCGTTTGGCGTCACAAATGCCGGAAGCAACTCGCCCATCGCCCCCATGCCGCCCCATTCGTCTCGCGCTAGGATGCGTAATGGAGCGTTCGTTTCAGCAAGTGTCTCATCGCCTTTCGATAGACGGAAACTTAGCGTGCCGCGGACTGCCTCATCAAGTCGGTCGAGATAGTCGGCGTCAACTTCGATGTCGACGTCTCGCAGTGTTACCTGCCGGCCTGCCCCGATTCGATCAATCTTCCAGCTCTTAGATCGTGCGAACGCCGGGGTCACCTTCATCTCTACGGTGACTGCTGACAAATCACAGTCAGTCAGATTTTCAACAACTACCGATCGCAAGAGCGGGACAGCATTTTGCCAAGCTGCGTAGTTGAAGCACTCTTCGACTACGGCAACGATGGTCGGCCGTTGTCCCTCGGGATGCAGTAGGTTGTTGTCAGAAGGCATCGGCAGGCACCCTCGGCAGGAGTTATCCTGTGCCCCGCGCTCTTACTTGCGTGGAGCCTTTGCCCTCCCTGGCTCACGAACGTGCGACTTCGTCGCTCGAACAGGTCTATGATTATAACAGAGCCCTCAGGCGTCCACATCTTCCCCTTGCTGGCAAGACTCGCTGACCAGCAGCGACTGGGTTTGCCAGCTTCGCTGGCCAAACAAAAAGGCCTAAGCCCGGGGGCGTCGGCCTTGCGTATAACCCGCAAAAAAAGTGGCGGGGGCCGGATTCGAACCGACGACCTCGAGGTTATGAGCCTCGCGAGCTACCTGGCTGCTCCACCCCGCGTTATTTGAGACTCTTATCCTACCACCGAAGGTGCCTGGTCGGCAAGTGGCAGTTTTCGAGTAATCCCCATCTGACAAGTCACTTCGATGGACGGCATTTCCATGAATTCGGATCGGTGGGGTGGGGAACTTGAAGGGAACTGATTCGGACGCAACCAACTGGCGCCCTGCCTAATTTTCCCAATCCGCATGATAGGCAGCAGGTGTCTTGTCACTCGCGGGAGCCTCGTGAATCTGGCCGGGCTGAGTCCTGGTAGGTTCCGATGGTAATGCTAAATGGAACTCGGCATCTGGACCATGTCGGCTAACGCTCGGGAATACCTGGTTTGCTTGCCGTTGCCAGTGAGTGGCACTAGACTTGAAAGGGAACGGAGAATTTTTTTATGCCTGCATCGGAGCCTCGTATGACTTTTGGAGACGACCTTTCTGAGGTTGTTGTGGCTCCGGTTGCGCGTCCGAAGGGTGTGTCGACAGCTAGCTCTCCCCCGTCAACCAAGCCGAAGCGGCCTAAGCCGGATCCGCTGCCGCCCTTGTGGTCGCCGAGCCAAATTTTTACCGAATCACCTCCGTGGCTGTTTAGCGCTGCGCTACACATGCTTGTCGTGATTGTTCTGGGATTGATCTTCATTACGCCGCAGGGTCGCGATGAGCTCGTGCTCTTATTTGATTATTATGACAACGATGAGCCTCTTTCGGGTGGTGGAGATTTTGATATCCCCTTGGATTCGCCCGATGAGCAGATTGAAGACGCGTTGGTTCCCGAGCCGATTCCACAGATTGCGGAGCCCGTGGCGATTTCGCCGACGGCCGATGAATCACCTCTGCTCGCGCGGGCCATGCCTTTGACGTCGGACCCGATTCAGTTGGCACTCTCTGGTCGAGAACAAGGGATGCAGCAAGCCTTGTTGGATGCCTATGGGGGAACCGCAGCAACCCAGCGTGCCGTGTTGGAGGCGTTGCGCTGGTTGTCTCGCAATCGTATGAAGGGGGGAACATGGAGTCTCCAAGGACCATACGACGACGGTGCGAACAATGAGAATATTGGGGCCGCGACGGCCATGGCTCTGATCGCGTTCCAGGGGGCAGGCTACACTCCTCAAGGGGACAAGCACGAGCCGTTCACGGAAGTCGTTTCCCGCGCATGGACAGGACTACTAAGTAAGCAGGGCCCCGACGGCAGCTTCTTCGAGATGGAGCAAGGCACTTCGCAGCTTTACACTCAAGCTCTTTGCACGATCGCCTTGTGTGAGTTGTATGGCATGACCCGCGACGAGCGCTATCGTGATCCAGCCCAACGGGCCATCGACTATTGTGTGAGCGTCCAGGCGCCCGAGGGGGGCTGGAAGTATTTTCCCGGCACGGGGAGCGATCTCTCAGTGACGGGCTGGTTCGTGATGGCGCTGCAAAGCGCACGGATGGCGGGCCTCAACGTACCCACCCCCTGCTTGAATCGCGTCGAAAAATTTCTCGACTCGGTAAGCCATGAGTATGGGAGTCAGTATGGATATCAGACAGAGAGCGGGCCGACCGTGAGCATGACGGCTGAGGGCTTGCTCTGCCGCCAGTATTTGGGTTGGCAACATGATGATGAGCGACTGGTGCGGGGAGCAAATCACCTACTAGACCATCTACCTGAATGGACACGTGATCGCGACGTGTACTATTGGTACTACGCCACCCAGGTATGCCACCACATGGAAGGTCGCCACTGGCGAACCTGGAACGACAAGATGAAAGTCGTGATCCCCCAGCACCAGGTGCAGGAAGGCCGCGAGCGCGGAAGCTGGGATCCGCAAGGTTTTCGCTGGAATACCGAGGGGGGGCGGCTGTTTATTACGTGCCTCTCGACCTACATGCTGGAAGTTTACTATCGCCACTTGCCAATTTATCAGTTGGAGCTGATTGGGGGTGGGCTGTAGTGGACTCCAATAGTTGAACTTTTTTCCTCGAAAAAGGGAAAAAAATGCTAGCGAACCGGCACTATTTGGCCTACAAAGAAACTTGTCGTGGCGGTGAAGCCCGGATTCAAGTACCGGGGGGAGATCTCTGTCCCGGGGCGTCAGAATTCGCTAGACGAACAATCCCGGTTTCGGGAGCGCTGATCTCTGTGGGCAAATCGCCACGACGCTTTTCTTTTCCAACACCACTCGGCATGGAGACGATGCCGGCTAACCGGGGTCGCGCCTAGTTGTCGAGGACGATGTCGTCGTAGAACGACAGATAATCGTCCGGGGTTTTGCCTTCGCGGAATTCCATGGCGTCACGAGGGTGCAGGTTCATTTGGCCTGTAATGTTGTAAGGAATGCTGGGACCCCAATCGATTTTTTGCTTCAGCGGCAGGATATGCTCTTGGATCAGTTTGATCACAGGGCGGAGTTTGAACTTGGGATTTCTGAGGAATCCGAGCAAGAGCTCCATGGGGCAGTTGCCCGCACCACGCCCCAGGCCAAACATCGTGGCATCGACGCGATTCGAGCCGAGAATGATCGCTTCGACCGTGTTGGAAAAGGCGAGTTGCTGATTGTTGTGGGCGTGGATGCCGATCTCCTTGCCGGACCCTTCGAGCGCGGCGGCATACTTCTTGTATAGCCGGTCGATCTGCTCGCGGTAGAGGTGGCCGAAACTATCGACGATCACCATCACCTGAGTCGGGGTGTCGCGAATCGCGGTGAGGACCGTGTCGATCTCCACGTCTTCGATGTTAGAGACCGCCATGAGATTCGCCGTTGTGTCGTAACCCAGTTCAGCGCAGTGCTCGATCATCTGCACCGCTTCGGAAACCTGGTGGGCGTAAAATGCCACACGGATCATATCGAGCACACTCTCGTTGCGCGGCACGATTTGTTCGCGATAGTCGCTCTTGCCGGCATCGGCCATCGCACAGAGTTTCAGGCCAGTTTTTTCCAAATCGTGGCCAGCGAAGACACGATTGAGGTCGTCCTCATCGCAATGTCGCCAGGGACCGAAATCGCTCTTAGGAAATGGCTTGGGCGAATTCTTGTAGCCGACTTCCATGGCATCGATGCCCGCCTCGAGGCAAGTTTCGTAAACGGCGCGAACCGTCTCGTCGGTGAATTGATGCTTGTTGATAAGTCCGCCGTCGCGGATGGTGCAGTCGAGCACTTTCAGTTCGGGGCGATAGGTAATCCAGGGGGCAGTCTCAGACATGAAAGCTCCGGAAGTCGTTGTAGGGTGTTAGAGAGAAAAACTAAACTCTCAAGTATAGTTCACCCCAGCGGCCTTTGCGACTAGCTGTCATTTTTAATTATGCGAAAAACTCCGGAGGCTCACGCCTTTCGGCTCGCCTCCCCTCTGACTAGCGCCAAACGCCTAGCGCCTCCCATACTTCACCACACACCACACCGCCCGCAGCGCGTCCCGCAGGCCGATCTTCTTCCCCTCGGCATAATCTCGCCCCGCATACGAGACGGGTACCTCGAACACCCGCCATCCACCGCGGGCCACCTTGGCCACCAACTCCGGCTCGACGCCAAACCGGTTTTCTTCGATTGTAATCCCCTCAAGCACCTCGCGGCGAAACGCCTTGTAGCCGCACTCCATGTCCGAGAGATTTAAGTTGGTAAGCAGATTCGAGAACAACGTCAACAGGGCGTTCCCTACTGTCACTGAGCGCCCAAACAGGGCCATCGATAGGCGCTTGAAACAGGGCCACTAAAGTGGGTTGCCGCGTAGGCTGTATTGCTTTTCATGAAGCAATGGAGCTGATCGCATGGCGAACCGATTGAAGGTGGCTAAAGT
>JBGSPU010000160.1:0-10361 GCA_041738415.1 Bythopirellula sp. | reverse complement strand
TTTTTGCCCTGAAATGCCTCGAAAACGCCTGTCATACACGCCCAAAAGCCACTTGGCGACCCACAGATTCTGGCGAGGAACCTTTATTATAAGGTGTTAACTGCAGAGCACAAGCCCCCATTGGGGGCTCTTTCCAAACTGGGTAGATGGTAGAATGCTGATGAGGGGTGCGATTCTCACTTTCTTCATTATTTGGCGCGTAGAGTGCCAGATTGCCTGCAATAAAAGTCGGCACCAGACATGCGATTGCGGGGGTGGGTAGCGCTTCACTCTGCCAAGAAATAACCGGAAGCAGCGTCACAGCTAATTTATCAATCCCCACCACTTGGCGGGTCGTACTCAAAATCTTTCCACTTCATCGCGCGGCGGAAGGGTTCGATGCGAAGCATTACCTCGCCATTCTGAAAGAGCCGCACCGTACCGTTGGATTCGCTCACGGCAATGGCGACAGCCCCAGTGGCCCGGCTGATGGCGGCGGCGGCCCAGTGGCGGGAGCCTAAGCCCTTACTGAGTGTGATCTCGGCGGCGGGTGCTGAGATATATTGGCAAGCCGAAATGATCGTGCCATCGGATGAGACGACAAACGCCCCATCAAGCTGCGCGATCTCCTTGATCGATTCGCGGACCTTCGTATCTTCCAGGCGGCGTTCATCAATATTGTAGCCGCGCACCGGATCGAAGCCCAAGGGATGACAGTGCTTGAGGACCTTGCGGTGGTCCCCCACGACGAACAGCGTGCCGACTGGTTTCCCCTCGCGTCCCTCGCGTCCGATATCCACGGCCAGATCGACGGTGGTCTTCAGGGTGTCGAGTGGTACACGGGTCTCTAGCTGGCGCAGATCGTGGACTGTCAGCCGACCGAGATGCTCGTCCAGGCTGACCACACTCATCGAATCGATCACTCCCACTTCGAAGCCACTGTAGAGTGCGATGACCGTGGCCCCGGGATTCAACAGATCGTCGGCAACGCTTTCGAGCAAGGCTTGGGTGAGCCGTTCGTAGACCGGGCTGTCGGGGATGTTGAGCTCGACGGTATCAAAATCAAAGTCCTCGGCCTTGGCCAGATGTTGATTTCGGTCGCTGGCCAGGATGACGTGGTGTTTGCCCGTGGCGTCCCGCAGCTTCTGCCAGTCGATTGAGCCTTCCAAGAGAAATAACAGTGCATCGGCATCTTCGTGTTTTGCCATGCGGCTTGCGATCTCGCAAAACACATGGAGCTGCTCGGTAAATTTGATCGACGGTGCCATCCACTGCTCCGCGGCCTAATGAGGATAGACCGCGCTCTAAACTGGTCAAAACGTGTGGTAGTGGCGGGAGGTTCCGCACCAAGAGTCTGCAATTTAGTGCAGTATGGCCTGCTGTTCAATGGAGGTTCTGCAGAACTTTGCAGCTTCGAGCAGATTACTTCGTGAGCGACTCTCGAATCGCGACGGGCACACTCGATTCTCCATCGTACTTGGAAAACATGAGCCGGTCGTAAACCAAGAGTGCATGCAGGGCATGGCCGAGCGGGCCAGCTTCCCAGTCATGGTATCGGTTGGTGTACATCAGATTTGAGAGGAAATAGACGGCCTTGGTGGTACGCGAACTCTTCAATTCGCGGTCCGTCGCCGAGTAGAGCAACCATTCCAGGATATGGCCGGTGGTTTTTAGCTTGCGGTCAGGGTCATCCTTGTTTTCGCTGCCTTGAAACCAATTCGTGCTAAAACTTCCATCAGGATTTTGCATGCGATAGGCATAGAGTTGATGCTGGGTGACGAAGCGTTTCGCCTGCAGATACTCCCCATCAACCGATTCGCCACGTTGCTCGCGAGCCTTGTAGGCCAAAGTCAATCCGGACAGCCGATGGGTGCCGCCACAGGCAGCCCCGCGAATCGGCTGCTTGAGTTCTTCTGAAACCAGCTTTCGCATGTTCCACTGCATTCCCTGGTCGTTGACCCACTGGGTATCTGAGTCCAGATAGTGCATCAGGCCGATGAGTTTGAAAGTGAGTTCCGTGCGAGGATAGCAGGTCGACATTTCCTCCTTGATCAGGTCTTTGACCTTCATTTCATGGCCATCGACCAACATGGGGTACTCGCTGCTCACTTTGCACTGGGCCAGAATCGCCAGCAACTGACCTCGGTGGCCCTGGAGTGCGGGACCCACGCGGACGTGCAGGTCCCCTTCATCATTAATATACATGAGCTTCATATTTCGACACGATTGGTTGAAGCAGAGCCAACCCACCGCCGATACAGGTTTGCCCTCGGGCCCCCCTTGCAGAACACGACTATAGATCTCATACGACAGGGCAGCGTGGATCATTTCCCAAGGGCTGCGATCGCGTGTATTCAGCGGGTGGTCGTAGTAATACTTGAGCACCCGGCGTACATGGGATCGCAGCGCCTGTTGACTCCTGGATAGTGGAGGAAGCCGCACTTCGACTTCTTCTTGCGCCTGGGGCTCTTGGATTGGTGTCGGGTACTCGTTCAGGGGTGTCGCGTTCTGCTCAACATCATCCTTCGCGTCAGAGACGACATCCTCCGCGTCAGAGACGTTATTCTGTAGCTTATCTTGATTCGTCGGGGTTGGATCAGGCTGATCGGGATTGAGAATTTCGCCGAGCCGCCGGCTTCCACCTCGAGAAGAGAGCGTTCGTGGAATCGTCCGACGGGCCACTTCAGGTTCAGTCCTTTGTGGCTGTACGAGTGCGGGGCCGTCTACCGTTCGGTCGGGCACTGCCGTCGTTTCGGTTGGGTCGCTGGCGTCTGTGGTATCTTCCGAAGTAGCTTCTGGGGTTATGTCTTGATTTGTTTGGCGCGCGGGTCGAGTTGGTTGTTGAGGCTTTCGAGCCAGTGTTTTGGCCGAGGAAGAAGTGCGAGGCGAGATCCACTTATGGAATGGCGACGGAGATGCCGGTGTTGTCGCAGATTTTTCCGGCCGTGCCGAGGTTTTAACAGCGACGGAATTTTCAGCAGCTTGCAGTCTCTTGGCTTCAGGACTCTTCGCTCGCAGCGCTGGGTCCGCCAGATATCCTTTTACTCTGGACTGCCAGAGCAGATTCTGTTGGGGAATGGTGGAACCCAAGGTCGGCGAATCTTCAAAGGGGTCCAAAAGCGCAGAGCCGCCATCCGCTAAGGCTGCCCAGGGATGAGCGACCAATAGCAGACACAACAGGACCACTTTCTGGCACCAAAAAATCCGTGCATACTCTGGCAACGGGCGTTGCATCGAGTCTCTCCCCCTAAATCTACCAATCGTGCGCCTAATCTTGTTCCGCTTCCAGAAGTGCGCGATGTGAGTCTGCTGCCGGTGTTTAGCGAGACGGTAGGCACGCCAGCAGTCCCAATCAAACTGGCTGAGCGAAACATCGGGTCATCGCACACACACAATCCCGTAAGAACAGGTATCGGGTCTGGAGGGCCAGGAATTGACCAAGAAAAAAAGACTCAAGCCGGGAGATTCCCAACGAGTGAAAGTGGGCGCTTTGAGATAGAATTAAGGATTCCGATTTGACGAAGTCCTTGTGCTAGCATCACTTGTCGAAGTGCTGGCAAAGAATTGCACTTTGAATTTCTATAAAAGTCCGCCAGAGAAAGAGTTCACTATTTCAAGCGGAATCTATCTAATCCGTCAAAATAAGTCGGCAAGCAGGCAGAAGTGTAGGAATAGTTTGCAATTATGGTTTCTGCTTTGGTAGGATAGGGCAGAGATTGGCGGATTTGTTTCTGTCCATTTATTGTTATGCATTAAAAGTAGCCCGTCATGAGCGTTGTCGAATCAAACCGAAAACAGCTCGAAGCAATCGGAGACTACGTAGCGCGCGCCAACGTTGATTGGTTCGCCGTCTTTCCGGACAAGCTCGCGGAATTCGAGCAGGTCGCCGCCGAAAACAGCCGCGAATCACATTTGATCGTCTACCGTACTCGATCGGACGACGTTCGCGATCACCACGTCATCCCTATTTCCATCTTGTCGGATCTATTTACCAAAGACTCGCTGACCCATTCTGACGTAAACAAGACGATCCGTTGGAACGTGACCCTTATCGATCACATTTTGCGTGTATCGCACAACGATCATAGCGTCGACGTGTCCCAATATTTTGGCCTGCCACTCGCAATCGAACTTGGCGATCTTGCTACCGGCTCCACGCAAGCGATAGACCTTGCTCCACCCGCAACGCAGCGGATCGCCTCAACCGTTTACCGCATTCTGCGCGACACTGAACTCGCCAAGCAACTCAAACGCGACTACGAGTTCCGCTGCCAGATTTGCGGTCACACCATCGAACTTCCCGACGGCACTCGCTATGCGGAAGCACACCACATTCACCCACTTGGCCAGCCACACTGTGGACCTGACTGCGTGGAAAACCTAATTGTGCTTTGTCCAAACCATCACGCAATGTGCGACTATGGTGCCACGAAATTGGTGCTCGATGATTTACACGTCATCGACGGTCACAAAATCAATCCCAAGTTTATCGCGTATCACAACGACCGCATTTGCCCCTCAACCGTAGATGCATAACAATGGCATGAACGCGGAGCCGCCGATCGCGCGATTTCAAGTGGAGCATCAACTGTGGCGGCCCGGTTATGCCATACGTTCTGCGTGAAGCACCTGTGAGCAAATCCTCGTCCAAGTCTGTATTCTACGCCAAATCGTGGTATCACTACGTGACGGCAATCGCGTTTACAATGCTCGCCCTGTTTGGTGCCGCACTTGGCCCTCTTTTCCTCTTCGACGTGATGAAAAGAGCAGATGGGAAACCCGGAACTGAAGCTGGCATCGCAATGTCGATCATGGCCGTTCCTATGTGCCTAATCGCGTTCCTCGGTTGGTTCAACGTCTACGCACGTCGAAAACCTCTGTTGAGGATTTGCGAGGATGGGCTCGAGATTAACGTTATTGGCGCGTCGAGTCTGGACGGCGTGCCCCTGATTCCCAGCTTGATTCGAGTCGCGTGGCTTATTCTGTCACTACAAGGATTCAAGATACAGATTGGATGGATCCCCTGGGAGTCGTTTCGCAACGTCGAGGTTGCCGGATTACCGATGATGAGGTCTTTGGTAATTGACGCGACAATCGTTTTTCCAAATTTTCGTGGCGATACTTTGACGGCGCGAGTTGGCAACAATATCGCTTTTCGTGATGCCAAACTACAAGATCCGTTGGAATCCGTTGCGTCCGCGATTCTGTCCTTCTACAATGATCTCGACGCAAGAAACACATTGCCGAGTTTGCACGACTAATGGAATACGCGCAGAAGCACCGGATCCACCGGAGTGGCGATTGGTACACCTTTTGACAATGGATCATCGATCATCGCCACTCGGTGATCCGTAATGTTAGGCCCATCAGGGAGCGTTCATGAATCTCCAGAAGCTCAACAAGATTTGCTTCACGATCTGCATCATCTGCATTGTCGCTGGTGCCGTGCTGTCCCTGGCGATGATCTGGTTGGAGCTCCAAAACGAAAAGTTTGTGTGGAAATCATGGCTGACGATCGGAGTTTTCTTTCTTGCTTCGGCATTGACGTTGAGCGTCAGCAAGACGCTGGCCTGGAAGCAGAAAGACGAGGCCTAACAAGGCGCTGAACCCGAGCGGGAATGGCCGTCGGGTTCTGGGAGGAATTCAACGTCACTCGGCGCCATTCCCACCGGGTTACGTTGGTCGTTAGGCCTATCAGGAGAGCTTTCAATAAAACCGGTCGCGACCTTTGCCATTGTCGTCCGAACCTCCGAACCGTTGGATTAATCGTTTTCCTGACCGCGGTCGCGATACTTTTCTGGGCGTTGCTGTATTAGGTTCTTGGAGGCCCGGCAAACGCTGGCGGGATGATTATCGTTGGAGGCCCAATCCTGCTGGTCGGCCTTTGGCTGCTTCGAGGTGCCCCGCCGTTGCTCGTGTTTGCATTTCCGAAAGAACTTCCGGAAGAATATCGTCGTGAGTGATCGTACGCTGGCTAGCTTGTATCGGACAATCCCGCATCACGGCGAGCGATCGCGGGTGGTATCAACGCTTCTCGTCGCGTACAATGGAGCCATGTCTGTAATGTTCTTCTCGCGTTCGAGGTTCGTTTAGAATGCCAACAATTCCTGGTATTCCGGGCCCGTACCGGTGGTTCTTTTACAGCTTCGACTGCAATGACCCAAAGCACGTCCATGTGCGTCGCGAACGAAAGACATGCAAGTTTTGGCTGGAGCCGGTCGTCCTCGGCGCGAACAACGGATTCTCGGCAAAGGAACTTAACCGAATTAGAAAGATGATTCTCGACTAGCTAGCTCGCATTTCGGAGGCCTGGGATGAACACTGTGGGGAGTAATGAACCGCGCATTCTGGCGATGCATGTCACGGAGGATTCGATCATCGCAGAGCTTGTGGATGGGCGCACCATCAGCGTCCCGCTCGCATGGTCCTGGCGTTTATCGGACGCGACACCGGAAGAGCGCAATCACTTTGAGATCATCGGTAATGGAGAGGGAGCCCATTGGCCCGATATCGACGAAGACATCAGTGCTAGGGGAATGTTGTCGGGTGTGCCTGCCCGTCCTCCCAAGAAACTAGCAACCACGCCGTAACTGGGCCTAACAAATTGCTGAAGCTGACGTGGCTGGCCTTCGTGCCTTTTGACGTGGACACAGCAGCGATCGTTCCTGGTCATGGCGAGCGCAACTGGCGTGGTCCGCCATGCCGCTTAGCTCGGTCGTTCGGCGACCGAAGTTCGCCGGATGGTTTTCCTCAATAGTAGTGTTACAATTCGTGAATGGAGACCGTCTACATAGAAACGTCAATTGTCAGTCATGCATCGGCGTGGCCGAGCAAGAATCCGATCACGGCCGTGCTTCAAGATTAGGCAAAGCGATGGCTTGCCGATAAGGCGCCGCATTACGAATTGGTCACCTCACAATTCGTCTTTGACGAAGTGTCTCTCGGTGATCCCGATGCCGCAAGGGAACGGTTGAAACTGTTGGAGAACGTGCGAATTCTTCTCCCGGATCCGGAGGTCGAACGCGTTGCCGACGAGATAATCTCGCGTTCCTTGATACCCGAAAAAGCTCGACTGGACGCATTGCGTGTGGCCTCGGCTGCCGTTGGTCGGGTAGAATACCTATTGACGCAGAACTGCAGGCACATCGCGAACGCTGTCGAACTTCCTCGTGTCTACGACCTCTTGGAGGACCTTGGATTTCCTCGATTGTTGATTTGCACGCCCGCTGAGTTTTTGGGAGACCTTGATGATGGCGCGTAACGAAATACTCGATGAGATCTATTCAGCTCGTGAAGCGTTGCTTGCTCAGCACGGAGGCGACCTTCATGCATACATTGAAGCTGCGCGGAAACGGGCGATCGCATCAGGACGCCCGATTGCCGCGCCAAAGCAACGAACAATCCGTGGCAGCGGAGCCGCGAAGTCAGGCGATTCGCCAGTTGAGAATCTCTCGTCGCCGCCCGCTGAACGGTGACGTTCGGCTGGGCAAGGAGAGAGCGATTGTTCGCACAGGGCAGCGACGGCGGTAGAAATCACCCCTGCGTTGTTGTTACGCCGTCAACTCGCCGAAGGTGGACTAACTTCTCCCATATTGTCGTGTTCGCTAACTCGCGGAGGGAAATCTGACGAATGCGGTAGAGACCGCCTTTGCGGGCGGCGCACGCTAGAATGGCGAGAGTTGCCTGACGCGTTCGGCTACCGAGATTTCAGATTTCTCAGTGATTTGCCCCTGCTCAGCAAATTGTTGCCAGTCGGCGACGTCGTTGCCGAAATCTTGGTCGCCGAGTTGCTTGAGGGCTTCCACACCGGCATATTGCAACGCAGGGTCACGGTCTTTCAGCGCAATAGCCAGAGTTTTGATGCTTTCGGTCGAGCGGATTTTGCCCAGGGCATCCGTGGCTGCCAGCTTCACGTCTAAGACTTCATTTCCTTCGAGAATTGAGCGGAGGACGGGGACATTTTCCGGTTCTCCTCGGTTGCCGAGCTGCTGGCAGCAGATGAGTTTCACGTTGAGGTCGTTGTCGTTCAGGCCGGCGATGAGGACGTCGCGGGCCAGCGGAACCTCGAAATCGCCCAGAGATTCCTGGATAGCAGCACGGACCAGCGGGTCCCCTTCGGTGCGAATTTGCATAGCCAGTTCTTCTACCAGGCGAGTCTGCTCCAAGGAATCGCCAGTAGCTGCCCGGGCAGCACTCTCTCGGATGGCCGAGATCCGCATCGCGGGTGTGATGATCGAAGTGTATTCCTTTTGCTGCCAGGGGAGTGTTGTGCTGCAGCCCGGAAAGAGACTCACTGTCAGCCCAACGGCGAAAATCCAGAATATGGCAGATCGGCGGCGGTTTCGCGGTGCGGAATTCATGCGCGAGACATTAGCAAACCCGTCCGGGGACTACCATGCCAACCTGCGAAATTGGTAGAGTAGCTTGCCGACTCACTTTGGCACTGCTAGCAAATGCGGAGCGGATTGACGATTCCTTTTCTTGCGGAGAGATCATGCCGGTTGTTTCCCCATCGTCGCCACGACCTCTGCGACTTCTACTGCTAGCTTTGGTGTGCGGATGCGCGAGCTTGGCATTGGCAAGTGCGCGACTGCGGGGGCTGTTGCTCAATTCGCTGTGGCTGTCGGCAGGTGCAGTGGCGATTGCCGTCCCGGTGGGGACCTTTCTGGCGATCGTGATCACCAAAACCACTCTTTCGGGGCGACGCTGCTTGCAATGGATACTCGTGGCTTGGTTGTTTGTACCTCTGTTTGTACAAGCGGCGTCCTGGCAAGCGGCGTTAGGGCAGGGGGGCTGGCTTGTACCTGAGCGACCACTCGACGACCGAGGAGTTTTGCTCTCTGGGTGGGCGGCAGCAGTCTGGGTACATGGCATAGCGGGGATTCCTTGGGTGACGTTGTTGGTGGCTGCCTCTTTACGCACGATTCCTCGGGAAGCAGAAGAAGATGCCCTGCTCGATGCTCCCGCTGGGAAAGTACTGCTGGCAGTGAGTCTTCCCAGGGCAAAAGCAGGAATATTGACAGGTGCCTTATGGGTAGCAGTCGTCTGCTTGGGAGAAATCACGGTAACCGATCTTTTTCAGGTACGCACCTTTGCCGAGGAAGTTTACACCTCAGCGAGTGTCGGTTCGCTGAGTGGACCGATCGTACCGCTTGCCGACGATCAAGGGCAGGTGGACTTCGAAACGAGTGATCTCGTCTTGGGAACGGCGATTGCGGTTTGCCTGGTGTTGGTCCTGCTGGCGGCAATTGCCCATTGGTTGCCGAGCGCCCATTTCTTTACGCTTGACGAAGGTTGGCGATGGAAACTCGATCGCGCCGTGTTTCCTATAGCTGTACTCACATGGCTATTGATTACGAACCTGGTGGGTGTTCCGCTGGTGAGTCTTGTCGGCAAAGCAGGGATTCAAGCCACGCGGACTGAGACTGGCATCGTGCGTAATTGGTCAGCGACCAAGGCTGCAGAACTAATCGCACGGAGTCCTTGGGAGCATCGCCGCGAAGTGGGTTGGTCGATCGCGATCGGCGCGACGTCGGCAGCCCTCGCAACATTATTAGGCGTGTTGCTTGCCTGGGCGCTGCGAACAGGCCGGTTGCCGCTCGCTTGCGCGGCCTTCGTGTTGGCAACGATGTTCGCTCTCCCCGGACCATTGGTTGGAGTGTGGTTGATTCGACTTTTGAATCACGCGACGGAGTCCCCGTGGGCATGGCTCAACAGTTGGTACGACAACACGATTCTCGCCCCCGTGTTGGCTCAATGGGTGCGCACATTGCCGCTGGCGACCCTCTTGATCTGGTCGCAATTCGCCAGTATCTCACAGCCAATGCTCGACAGCGCGACCAGCGAAGGGGCCAACTGGTGGCGGCAACTTGGCAGTATTGCAATTCCACTGCGCGCTAATGCCATCCTCGCGGCGTTTTGTTTGTCGTTCATCGTGGCCGCGGGAGAGTTGGCAGCAACGATACTGGTTGCACCGCCCGGTGTGTCGACACTCTCGATACGCATCTTCGGACTCCTGCATTACGGGGCCGATGATCAGGTTTCCGCCATCTGCCTCGCCTTGGCCCTGGCAACGGGAGTCGGCACAAGCGCGGTCGGTTGGCTGCTCGGGTGGCATAAAAGCACTCATTAAAAACTTGCATAGGAATCTTGCTGTCGAGCAACCTGAAGTGGTATGCAACACGACACTATCGAAATCACCTGCTGCCGATTGGCAGCCGGTGTTTGCGAATAATAATCAGCGGCTCCTCACCAGAATTTGTGGGTGATTGATCGGGTTTTGGCAGGCGGGAATGCGTTTTTTCAGGCATCGGCAGGGCAAAAAAGAAGGTTCCCTCCGGACGTGGTGAACGGTAGCGCTGGACAATGCTCAATCATCGAGT
>JBGSPU010000138.1:0-26407 GCA_041738415.1 Bythopirellula sp. | reverse complement strand
GGCTGATTTTATCAGCCGCAACGCGCTAGCGTCCAGTTCCCCGGGCGGGGATTCCGAATAGCGTTCCTGCACCCGAAGAAACTTGTTCTCCCCTCCTGCCGGAACGCTCCTATGTCGTTTACCATCAGCTTCCAAGCCCCCCAGTGGCTTGCACTCTTGGCCATTGTGCCGGCGGTATGGTGGTTGTCACGAGGCAGCATGGCGGCTTTGGGGGGTTGGCGATCCCGCGCAGCCAATTTGCTTCGCGCTCTGACCTTGATCGGATTGATTGTCGCGCTCGCTACACCACGATGGAACAATTACAGCGAGAACGTAGCCGTCGCCTATCTCCTCGATCAATCCGCGAGCATCCCGGCTGAACATCGGGACGCAATGCTGCGCTATGTTTCGGCCAATGTCCAGCAGCATCGGCAGGCAACGGATCGGGTGGCAGTGATCGTGTTCGGCCGCGAGGCAGCCGTCGAAGTGCCCCCTGTTGACTTCACACCCGTCGGTCGCCATGTAGAAACACTCGTCGATCAGACAGCGACCAATTTAGCCGATGCCCTCACCAAGGCGGCAACGATTTTGCCCCGAGATGCGGCCCGACGAGTGGTGATCGTCTCCGATGGAAATGAAAACGTCGGAACTTCCGCGCGAGAGTCACGCGCCTTACTCCAGTCGGGCATTGGCATCGATGTCGTTCCCGCCCCGACCAGTGGCAAACAAGATATCTCGGTGGAAAGTGTGTCTGCTCCCAGTGTTGCCAAGAAGGATCAGCCGCTGGAAGTCCGTGTGGTGCTTAACAATCAAGGCGACGATCCTGCACCGATAGCCGGCAAGTTGCGTATTGTTCGCAAAATGAGTGGCCGCGAAGAGCCGATCTTTGAGGAAGCAGTCACACTCCCCACAGGCAAAACCGTCAAGACGTTTCGCGAACACCCCAGCGAATCCGACTTCTACGTCTATGAGGCCCGGTTCGTGCCAGACAATCCCGCCGAGGACCGCTATCTGGCCAATAACCTGGCGACCGGCTACACCGACGTCCGAGGACAAGGACGTGTCTTGCTCGTGGAAGACATGCTGCATCGGGGCGAGTTCGATCTGCTCGCAGGGAGCTTGCGCGATGAGGGCTTGGAAGTAGACGTTGTCACGAGTGACAAGGCGTATTCCTCGCTAGCTGATTTGCAGCGTTACGACAGCGTATTGCTGGCGAATGTCCCCCGCGTGGCGGAGAATGAAGCAGGCTCAATCGTGAGTTTTACAAACGGTCAAATCGAAATGCTGGTACGCAACACCAAGCAACTGGGTAGCGGGCTCGTGATGATCGGTGGAGATCGTAGTTTCGGCGCAGGAGGATGGGTCGGCACCGAATTGGAAAAAGCGATGCCGGTGGACTTCCAGATCAAGAATGCAAAGGTGATCCCCGTGGGGGCGCTGGCGCTGGTGATTGATCGCTCCGGGTCGATGGCTGGTGAAAAACTTGCCCTGAGTCTCGCCGCGGCCCGTGAAGCGATCAAGATGCTCGGCCCGCGAGATTTTCTCACGGTGGTAGCCTTCGATACCGAGGCCATCGCCGTCGTGCCCCTAGAGCGCAAAGGAACCGGTCGAACCGCCCTTGCGCGCGTTTCGCGTATCCAGCAGGGAGGCGGAACAGACCTCTATCCGGGAATGCTAAGGGCATTTGAGGCACTCCAGCAGGCCGACGCCGCGGTCAAGCACATGATCGTTCTAACCGATGGCCAAACCCCCGAAGCTGATTTCTCACAACTTTGCCGAAAAATGCGGGGAAATAAGATCACCGTCACCGGCGTAGCCATCGGCCCCGGTGCAGATCGCACCTTGCTTGCCAAGATTGCCTCCGCAGGGGGCGGGAAGTTCTACGCCGTGGCCGATCCGCGAAACGTACCAAGGATATTTATGGTCGAGGCCCGTCGTGTAGCCACGCCCGTGATTCGCGAACTGTCACCGCCTGTCGCACCGCAACGAGTCGGGGAAAGCGAGTTGCTCACGGGCATTGAAGGTTCCTTCCCCCCCATCTCTGGTTTCGTCCAAACCTCGGTCAAAGAAAATTCACTCGTGGAAGTTCTGCTGCGATCTCCAATCCCCTCCAGAGAAAAAAATGCCACGGTGCTCGCCACTTGGACCTACGGACTGGGAAAGACAGCCGTGCTGACGACCGATGCCGGTCACCAATGGGCCAGCGCCTGGCAGGGTTGGAATGACTACGACAAGTTCTTTTCGCAATTGGTGCGGTGGTCACTCAGACCGATGGGAGGGCAGGGCAACTATTCGATTGCCACTCAGCGGCGTGATACTCGCACCCAGGTGGTGATTGATGCGTTCGACCGATCCGACAAGTTTCTCAATCAACTTCCACTGCGAGGAACCGTCGTCGGTCCCGACCTCGAACCTATCCCCTTGCGCGTGGAACAAACCGCTGCGGGACGGTACGCAGGTGAGTTTGATTCGGTCATGCCGGGGAGCTACTTCGTCACGATCGCCACACCAGAAGGTTCCCTGCTGCGGGCCGGGGTAAATGTCGGCGTCTCGCGCGAGTACAGCGATTTTCATGTGAACCTCCCCTTATTGAAAACCCTGGCTGGCGGTGTGCCACGGGGGGGAGTGCCGGGAATCCTAGTCACCGCCGAAGGAGAGCTCCCCTTTGCCACCACTGAGGGAAACAATCTGGCACGGGAACTCAACCCCTTTCGTCGCGATCTGCCCGCCGCTGTGACAAGCCGCGACATGTGGCCGGAACTCGTCGTGGCGGCAAGCCTGTTGTTCTTCAGTGATATCTTTGTGCGACGCGTGCAGCTTGATCTGGCCGGTTTGTGGGAGAAAGTTGCACAAGTCGTCAAGCCTCGCCACACCATCGAGGCCTCCACAACGCTGGCTCGATTGTCCGCACGCAAAGCAGAGTTTCGCGGTCGGCACACCGGCGCAGAGATCCCACCAAGCGCCGTCGAGGAATTGGGACGGATCGCCGCGAAAAGAAGGCAAACTGACGTTACCGCAGAACAGCAAACAGTCGACAAATCCCAGGACACGATGTCGCGACTTCTGGCAGCGAAGCAGGAGATTTCTAGCAAAGAGCATCGCGATCGCTAAGAAGCTCGCCGGCAGGCATTTCCATCATCCGCAAGTGCTGACACAATGGGCAGATGCAGACCTCCGTTGAAACAAGTCGCAATGCCCGGGTTAACGTCGCTGATCGGCTCACGCACTTTGCCGAGCGGATGCCGCTGGCAATTGCGGTCGCGTGTCCCGGCCATGGCGATGCGGCGGGTCGCAATAGCTACGCCACCTGCACTTTCGCAGAACTCGACCACGATGCCTCGGCTCTTGCGCGAGGGTTGGTGGACTTGGGCGTAACGCCGGGTACCAAGCTGGTGCTGCTGGTGAAACCCGGCATCGAATTCGTAAAGTTGGTGTTTGCGTTGTTGCGGTCGGGGGCGACGACGATCATGATCGACCCCGGCATGGGAAAAAAACATCTGGTCGATTGCCTGGCAGCCGTCGAACCCGCGGGTTTTGTGGCGATCAGCCCTGCCCAAGCCGCCAGAACGCTACTCAGCAGACGATTCCCGCAGGCAACGCTCAATGTCACTGTCGGTCGCCGCTGGTTCTGGGGCGGGACAACGTATCGACAACTGTTGGCCGCCGGAAGGCATTCTACGACTCGCTTGCCAACTTCGCGCGCAAGTGACCCAGCCGCCATCATCTTCACCAGCGGCAGCACGGGCCCGCCAAAGGGGGTCCTCTACACGCATGGGATGTTCAACACTCAAGTTGCCGAGATTCGCCGCGAATACG
Source organism: Bythopirellula sp. (assembly GCA_041738415.1). Taxonomy (GTDB): domain Bacteria; phylum Planctomycetota; class Planctomycetia; order Pirellulales; family Lacipirellulaceae; genus Bythopirellula. The sequence continues at coordinate 22,612 of JBGSPU010000138.1, read as the reverse complement.
ATCTCCAGCCGGGAGGCACCGACCTGGCATGCTTTCCCTTGTTTGGCCTGTTCAACTCGGCGATGGGAATCACCACGGTTTTTCCCAAGATGGATTTCTCACGTCCTGCGTCGGCCGACCCACGCCAATTGCTCGCAGCAGCCAACGATTGGCAGGTGACTCAGGCATTCGCTTCGCCGGCGGTGTGGGACAAACTGAGCCGCTACTGCCAACAGCACGGCGAGCAGCTTCCGACGCTGCGTAAGATTTTTTCCTGCGGGGCACCCGTACCAGCCCAAGTACTGCAACGAACCCTAGCTTGTGCCGTTGCCTACGCCGAGATGCACACTCCTTACGGAGCAACTGAAAGTCTCCCTGTAGCGACGATCGCCGCCAGCGAAGTGTTGTCTGAAACCGCCGAGCTAACAGCGCAAGGTGCGGGAGTGTGCGTCGGTCGCAAGTTCGCTTCAATCGATTGGCGCGTGATCCGCATCACGGATGAACCGATCGCGACGATTGACGATGCCGAGGATTTGCCCGAAGGCGAAATCGGCGAACTCATCGTACGAGGTCCGCAAGTGTCGCCCGAATACCTGGGGGGAGGGGACGGGGGACAGGGGACAGGCAGCGGAGTGGCAAGGTACAACTCGTTGGGTAAGATCCGGGACCCGACAGGGGTTTGGCACCGTATGGGGGACGTGGGTTACCTCGACGATCAACAGCGGTTTTGGTACTGCGGTCGCAAGAATCACCGGATTGAAGCCGCTGAAGGAACGCTCTTTTCAGTGCCCTGCGAAGGGATTTTTAATACCCACCCCGACGTGGCCCGCTCGGCCGTAGTGGGGATTGGCCCTACTGGGGGTGCCTCTCCACTGGTGATCATCGAGCCAAACAAGTCACTCTTAAGACGCTTCGGCAAGAACTGGTCTCACACCCAGTGCCATCAGCTTCAGATGGATCTCCTGCAACTCGCCAGCCAACACGATATCACTCGACCGATTGAGCAGCTCTTGTTTCACCCGGCTTTGCCCGTCGATGTGCGTCACAACTCAAAGATTAATCGAGAAGAGTTAGCTGAGTGGGCGACGAGAGAATTAGCCGGACACAAGCTGCGAACTTAATCTTTAACTTCAAGCCACCAACCACTCACCCATGCACACACTCGTTACCGGCGGCGGAGGATTTCTCGGGCGCGCTATTGTCGAGCAGCTTCTTGCATGCGGGGATCAAGTGCGCAGCTTCAGCCGTGGCGATTACCCTGAACTCACTAAGCTCGGAGTCGAGGTCGTGCGCGGTGACATACTAGATGTGGATGCCGTTGCTCGTGCCTGCGAAGGAGTCGACCGTGTAATCCACACCGCTGCGATTGCTGGCATCGGCGGACCCTGGCGACGGTTCTACGAAGCGAACACGGTGGGGACGCAGAATGCCATTGCAGCCTGTCGAGCGCAGGGAGTCTCCCGCTTGGTCTACACTAGCAGCCCTAGTGTAACTTTCACAGGGCGGGATCAGAGTGGCGTAACAGAACGCGAGGCACCCATCGATCTGGCGTGGCTCGAACGCAACGGGTGCCACTACTCGCGCAGTAAGGCCCTGGCAGAGCAGGCAGTACTCGCAGCCAATAGCGAAAAACTATCCACCTGCGCATTGCGGCCCCATCTGATTTGGGGACCCGGCGATCCACATTTAATTCCCCGACTGATTCAGCGAGCGCGCAATGGACGCCTTCGCCGCGTGGGAGATGGCACAAATCTGGTCGATGTGATCTACCTCGAAAACGCTGCTGCAGCCCACTTGCAGGCTGCGGATGCCCTCTTAGCCCGTAACTCGCCCGTCGCAGGCAAGCCGTACTTCCTTAGCCAAGGCGAGCCGGTCAACTGCTGGCAGTGGATCGACGAAATCCTGGCTCTCGCAAACCTGCCGCCAGTGACAACGTCGACTTCGCTTGATTCGGCATTGCGCGTAGGTCAGGTGTGTGAATGGGTTTACCGCATGGTTGGCACTACGAGTGAGCCCCCCATGACCCGATTTCTCGCCTGGCAGTTGGCCAGCTCCCACTGGTTCGACATTTCAGCGGCCCGCCAGGACTTCGCCTACCAGCCTCCTATTTCGACCGCGGAGGGGATGGAGCGACTCGCTCGGTGGTTGCGGTAGCCGTTATCGCGACCTAGCCGATTCCACCGGTGGGAATTACAATCAGCGGCTTGCATTTTCCGCGATTTTGACATTGTCACTAGAAGAGGACGCCGTGCTCCGTACCCATACCTGTGGTCAGCTTTCCGAAGAACTTGATGGAGAAACCGTCACCCTTTGTGGCTGGGTCGATAGCTACCGCGATCACGGGGGGGGCCTGTTCGTCGATCTCCGCGATCGCTACGGCCTCACCCAAGTGGTCTTCAATCCCCCCGACTCGACGGCCGCGGTGATCGAGGCAAGCAAATCGCTACGGGCCGAGTATGTGATCCGGGTCACTGGCAAGGTGGCGCCCCGTCCCGAGGGAATGGCCAATCCGCGACTCGCGACCGGAGCCATTGAACTTCGGGCGGCTACGTTGGAACTTCTGAACAAGAGTCTTACCCCCCCCGTGTCGCCCAGCGCCGACGAAGCCCCCGGGGAAGACCTGCGGCTCAAATATCGTTATCTCGATCTGCGGCGTCCCGAAATGCAGAAAACAATGTTACTGCGTGCCGCATTGATCAAAGACATGCGTGACTACTTTGCGGAACAGAACTTCATCGACGTAGAAACACCTGTCTTAGGACGCAGCACCCCCGAAGGTGCCCGCGATTATCTTGTTCCCAGCCGTGTCCATCGCAACAGGTTTTATGCCTTGCCACAGTCGCCACAGTTGTACAAGCAAATCTTGATGATCGCCGGGTACGATCGCTACGTCCAAGTGGCCCGCTGCTTTCGCGACGAAGACCTGCGAGCCGACCGCCAGCCAGAATTCACTCAGTTAGACGTTGAGATGGCGTTTGTGGACACCGAAGATGTGATCGGTATCATCGACGGCTTGGTCGCCCGGCTCACCAAGAAGCATCTTGGAATCGACGTCCCCACCCCCTTGCCCCGGATGACCTACGATGAAGCGATGGAACGCTATGGTCACGATGCCCCTGATCTGCGATTTGGGATGGAGATCGTCGACTGCACCGACCTCGCGGCCGAGGCAGAATTTCGTGTTTTCCATAGTGTCGCCACTTCCGGCGGACGTGTCCGGGCGCTCAATGCTAAGCAGGGTACCGAGCAGTATTCACGACGTGGGATCGACGCCCTCACTGAATTCGTGGCCGAGTACGGTGCGAAAGGATTGGCTTGGTTCCGAGTCGAAGCGGATGGTTCGCTCAACTCGACGATCGCCAAGAATTTCACGCCTGAACTTCTCAAGAAAATCGGCGAACGACTTTCCGCCGAGCCTGGCGACTTGTTGTTGTTTGTGGCTGACTCGTTCGCGGTGACTTGTAAGGCCCTGTATGCCCTCCGCTCAAGAATCGCCCGCGAGATGAAACTTTATGAGCCGGGGCAGATGCACTTTTCCTGGGTGGTCGAGTTTCCGATGTTCGAACGTGACGAAGAGGAAGGCCGCTGGCAGGCGATGCACCATCCGTTCACAGCCCCTCGCGATCAGGATTTGGAACTCTTGGACACCGACCCGGGCAAATGCCGCGCCAAGGCCTACGACCTGGTCGTCAACGGCTACGAAGCGGGGGGCGGCACGATCCGAATTCACGACAACAAAGTCCAGAGCAAGGTTTTTTCGTTGCTAGGAATCGACGAGGCAACCGCCAAGGACCGCTTCGGCTTTCTGCTCGACGCCCTGCAATATGGCGCTCCGCCCCACGGCGGCATCGCATTGGGCATCGACCGCTGCGTGATGCTGTTTGCCCAATTGGAAAATATTCGCGATTGCATAGCCTTTCCCAAAACGCAAAAAGCTACCGATCTGATGACCGAAGCGCCCGGCGAGGTAGAAGCTAAGCAACTCCGGGAACTTGCGATCAAGTTGGTTGAGTGAATCTTGATACTCATTCAGGGTAGTTGACGAGATATGCACGAATCTCGACAATCAGGGGTCGCAGAAGTAATCGCCTATTCTCCCCGCGTTGCCGGGCTAGTGATTTTGGAAGTCGACTCGTGATGCAACCAATCGTGAAGTATCTCTTATTGAACCAGTTGGCGCACGCTGCCATCTTCTTCGCGCTCGTATTCATTGGGTGTTCGCACTCGAATTCTGACGTCTCTGTGGCTCAACTAGCGCCCAAGCAGCAGAGCCCATCTGAAATCAAAACGCCTACCAAACAAGCGCCCGAAGTTCACTCAGCCACTACCGTTACTCAGCCCCCAAGCAAACCTCATGTCGTCCGCAAGGAAGTTGCAGAGGAGAACTCTCCAGGCATTCCCGAAGTTTTTCTGAGTACTGCCCATTCAGCGATGTGCCGCGTGCGCGTGGGGGATGAACTGCCGGAAATCAAACTACCACAACTCAACGCGAAGGAAGTAGCCCTCTCTTCGCTCTATGGCAACCCAGCGACCGTGGTCTTGTTTTGGCATCCCGACCGCTGGATGAGTCATTCGGCACTCACTGATTTGGAGCGAGAAGTCTTGGCGAGTGAAGAAGCTGGCAAGGTGGCGGTGGTGGGAATCGCAGTAGAAACCCCACAGGAAAAAGTCGAGGAAGAAGTCAAAGCATCAGGTGCCAGCTTCCCTCAACTCCTCGACTCCGAAGGCGAGGCATTCGACCAGGTCGGCATGGTCATGCTGCCGCGTGTCTATGTCCTCGACCCCGCAGGCAAGATCGTGTGGTTCGACATCGAATACAGCGAGAGCACTCGCCGGGAATTGAAAGAAACATTAGAAGTTCTTACTAGAGACAAATAGCCTTCGATGTACGATCGGCTGGCTCTTCACTTTGGCCGATATGCAACCTGATTCCCCGTCAGTTGCTCTTGCCATTCTTTCACCATTTGCAATGCCTCCAGCGGGGTGGTGCTATCGAGCTGCACGCCGCGAATCGTGTCCAAGAGCGGATGGTCCATCGTTTCAAACAGTGTCATCTGCATGGGATGGCCGTTCTTGGAAGGCGGAATTGGAAGTGCGGAATGCGGAGTGGCAGTCGCATCGTGCTGGGCTTCCAGTTGGGCAAGGATTTCCTCGGCCCGCCGGTTCACTGCGTGGGGAACGCCGGCCAGTTGGGCCACGTGAATGCCATAACTCTTGTCGGCAGCACCGGGGACAATCTGGTGCAAGAAGACAACCTCTCCCTGCCACTCCTGCACGGCTACGTTCAAATTTCGCACCGCTGAGAGCGTCTCCTCCAAATCGGTCAGTTCATGGTAGTGAGTCGCAAATAGTGTTCGACAACCGATCTGGTCGTGCAAATGCTCGACTACCGCCCAAGCGAGCGACAAACCATCGTAGGTACTCGTCCCGCGGCCGATTTCGTCGAGGATCACCAGGCTCCGTTCGGTGGCCGTGTTGAGAATGCGGGCTGTCTCGGTCATCTCGACCATGAACGTACTGCGGCCCCGCGCCAGATCGTCGCTAGCCCCCACACGAGCAAAGATACGATCGGCAACGCCAATCGTTGCCCGTTTGGCTGGGACAAAGCTGCCCACCTGGGCCAGCAGCGTGATCAGGGCTACCTGTCGAATATAGGTGCTCTTACCCGCCATGTTGGGGCCGGTGATCAGGAGTATTGCGGAATGCGGAGTGCGGAGTGCGGAATCATTTTTTCCTTCCTCCCCCTTCCCCCTTTTCCCATTCCTCTTCGCTCCGCAACTCACGTCGTTGGGAACAAACGTTCCTTCTGGCTCGGTGATATCGAGTACCGGGTGGCGGCCTTCGACGATATCGAGCACCGGATCAGCACTGATCTCGGGGCGCACGTAGTTGCGTGCCCGCGCAAGATCGGCCAGCGAGGCTAGCACGTCAATCTCCGCCAGCGCCTCGGCAGTCCCTTGCAAACGGCGGGTGGCTGAGGCGACAAGCTCGCGAAGTTCGACAAATAGTTCATATTCCAAATCTTGCGAACGCTCCTCGGCAGCCAGTACTTTTTCTTCGTGCTCCTTGAGTTCGGGCGTGATGAACCGCTCGGCGTTCTTGAGCGTTTGTTTGCGGATGAAGTATTCAGGGACTTTGTCGCGATGGGTGTGGGTCACCTCCAGGTAATAGCCAAACACCTTGTTAAACCCAACTTTGATGCTCGAAATGCCCGACTCTTCAATCGCTTTCGCTTGATACTCGGCCATCCAGCGTTTGCCACCCCGCATTAGTTCCCGTTGTTCATCGAGTTCAGCATGAAAACCACTCCGAATGAAACCACCATCACGGGTCGTCAGGGGGCAGTCGTCTTCGAGTGCCGACTCCAAACGACCGCGGATGTCTGCACACAGATCGATTCGCGATTCGAGCAACCCGAGCCGCTCGGACGTTCTCCCGGTAAGCTTGGCCTTTACCCTCGGCAAGTTACTGAGAGTCCGGGCGACAAAACTCAAATCGCGAGGCGTGGCTCGGCCCGTGGTCACGCGGGCCAACAACCGCTGCATGTCATAGATCGATTTTAGCTCGGCACGGACGTCAGCCGTGACCGTCGGGTGCGTGACAAACTCGCCGACCGCTTCGAGCCGCGCATTAATTTTGTCAACATCGGTCAGCGGACTGGCAAACCAATCCCCCAGCATGCGTGCCCCCATCGCCGTGACTGTGCGATCTACCACCCCCAAAAGAGATCCCTCACGACGACCCTCGCGCAGTGATTGCGATATCTCTAGACTACGGCGCGTCGCTTGATCGATTTCCAGACAGCTCCCCGCCCGATAAGGGAGCAGATTGGCAATGTGAGCGAGCGAAGACTTCTGCGTTTCGGTCAAATAGTCAAGCACCGCTCCCGCAGCCGACAGGGCAGGAGAGTCCGTTTCCTCGAAGCCAAATCCGGAAAGCGACTGCGTGCCAAAATGTTTCGTGAGTGCCGTCTGCGCCGCTTCGCTCCCAAATGCCCAGGCGGGTCGCCGCGTTACCAAGCGCCCCTCACTCCATGAGGGAGCGATGGTCTGTGAGTCTTCGCTAATCAAAATCTCCACCGGGGCAACTCGGGCCAGTTCGTCGTCCAGCTTGTCGCTCGGCACGACGGCGGCCTCAAAGCGACCCGTGGATAGGTCAATCCAAGCGAGGCCACATCTTGTTTCTGATTTCGGCAGGTTGCGAGAAATCGCCAACAGGAAATTGCTTTCTTCGGGATTGAGTAACGCATCGTCGGTCAACGTGCCTCGACTCACCACGCGCGTGATCGCCCGCTTGACGATCCCCTTCGCCTCGCGAGGGTCTTCCATTTGCTCGCAGACTGCGGCACGCAACCCAGCGGAGATAATCTTGGTCAGATAACTATCGAGCTGATGATGGGGAAAGCCGGCCATGGGGACCGGGTTCTCCCCTTTGTCGCGGCTGGTGAGTGAGAGCCCCAGCACACGCGCCGCCGTCTTGGCGTCCTCGAAGAACAACTCGTAGAAGTCTCCCATGCGAAACAAGAGCAGCGCATCCCCAGCAGCCCTCTTTGCCTCGTGATATTGCTGCATCATAGGGGTAGCTGACATGGACGACTGCTCCGCGGTGAGAAGACAGCGACCTATACTACCGGATGGAGTCCGCCCCTTGGAGGGGGAAAAAGAAGGGAAGAAATCGAGGAATCGAGGAAATAACGAAATTCATTGGGCTTCCTTCCTTGCCGAATTCCACTTTTCTTCGCTCTACTCCACGAGCAATTCCTCTTCGGCACCCTTATTTATCTCAAGATCGCCACTGTCCTCGAGACGGCGAATGATGTCGACGATTTCCTGTTGCTTGGCCTCGACGGCCGAGAGCTTCACAGCCCCCAGGAATTCCAATTCTTCGCGGAGCATGTCGCCCGCTCGCTGAGACATATTGGTAAACACCTTTTCCTTGAGCTCGGGGCTGGCGCCCTTGAGGGCCATCGACCATTGGGAATTGTCGACGTTCTTGAGCACGATTTGCATGTCTTTGTCGTTGAACTTGACCATATCTTCAAAGACAAACATTAACCGGCGGATTTCCTCTACCAAGTCGGGATCTTCCTGCGATAAGTTCTCTAACAGAGTGCGTTCAGTCGCACGATCGGAGACATTGAGCATTTCTGCCACCGCCCCCACGCCACCGGCATTCTCAAAGCTCTGACCCATCAAGCTCGCCATGCGGCGTTCGAGACCTTGCTCGACTTCGTGGATAATATCGGGGCTCGTCTGCCCCATGGCTGCTACGCGTTGCACTACCGACAATTGCCGTTCGGTGGGAAGTCCCGCAAGAATCTCGGCCCCCGTTTGGGCAGGCAAGTGCGACAAAATGAGTGCAATCGTTTGCGGATGTTCATCGGCCACATAGGTCAAGATGTTCTGACTATCGACGTGACGCAGAAACGAAAAGGGGACTTCTTCGATCGATTGCCGGATATTGTCCAGCGTGGAATTCGCATTCTTGCCCAACGCCATCTGCACGAGTTGCTTGGCTCGGTCGATTCCCCCTGATTCGATGGAACTCGAAGGATTCGACTCCGCAAATTGCAGGATTACCTGGTCTTGTTCTTCGGTGGGAACTCCTTTGAGTCGCGCCAATTCGATCGAAACTGTTTCAACTTGCTTAGCGTCCAGACGAGACAAGATCGCTACCGCCTCTTCTTCTGGAAGCGAGGCGAGTAAGACGGCAGCTTTGCGAAGGTCATTCATGCGAGTTCGTCAGAAAAGAATGGTAGCGCAGCATTCGCGCATGGCAAAAACAGGGTCGCAATCTTGAAATCGGCTAACTATCTGGGGAACTTGAGAAGAGTTTGACGATTGAAGCAGCGTTGCTGGCGAGAGATGCCATTGCTAGCAGTCTACCCCTCCTGGCGAATTTCACAGATGCCCCATTGGCCGTCACATTCGTCCACGCCGACGCAGATCCGTGAAGAGGTGAAGTTTGGCAACGCATCCTGAAGCAGCGTAGCGATATATTTCGCGAGTAACTCCGCGGTAGTATTGGCCAACGGCAACAGTACGCAGTCCTGGCGAGGAAAGACCCACCGCCGCGTGCCATGGGTCACTTGCACTTCCGCTGCCTCGACGGTGACGTGAATCGTCGGATGCTCTAAGGGTAGCAACATGCGATGGTCCAGTGAATCGACAATTTTCTGAATGGCATCACGGACCAGAATGAAATCGACGACGTAGTGATTCACATCAAGCGGCCCGTGAATCTCAGCCGAGACATGATAGTTGTGCCCATGCAAGGGTTCACACACATCGCCGTTGTAAGTAATGAAGTGCGCAGCGCTAAACACGAAACGTTCTTTGCTGAGTCGCACATGGAAGGATTCAGACACTTTTCAATCAAACCTCTTAATAAAACTTTGCTGGCCATTCTAGGCGATTCTCTCGCAAGAGTACAAACAGCCCCGCGGCAATCAAGTCCGCCGAGGTGCCCGGATTGCGGCGGTGGCCATCCGTGCGTAGCGAAAAATCAAGATTTGCAAGCTCCCTGTCAAACGATTCGTCCCCCGGTTTGCCAAGCGACAGAAGATGTGCAGCCTGCTGGGACACCTGTCGGCTGACCTCAATTCCACATTTGCGGGTGATGAGGCTATCGGGATACTCGGCCAGCAGTTCAAGAAAAGCCTCCACCATTGCCCCACCAAGCGGTTCTCCAGCGGCTGCGATCCGATCCGCCACCCAAAACACCTGTGCGAAGTCGTTCGTATATTGCCGGGCAATCAGGTCCCGCTCCGCCGCTAATTGCATGGCAGCTAATAGCGTGATTGGGGGGGTCTCTGTGTCCACATCGGCCTCGTCTACTTTGCCGAGCCCGCCCGGGCTGGCCCGCCGAATTGCCTCGTAGACCTCGCAGGTATCCTCAACGGTCAAGCCTTTCAATATCTCCGTGATCCCCTCTCGCAGCGAGACATCCTCTCGCACCGCCGCTAACGGAGCCAGCAACAACACAGTGCCCAAATACGTATTGGTGCCGACGGCGGCGTGGATGGCAGTAATGCTATCCAAAACGGCCTGCCCCACCCCAACCTCGCCTGCCGACGCAACCGGCCTACCCAGCACCACGGCACTGGTCAGAAAATCGGCGTAGGTGACATCCTCGAAATCCGCTCCGCGATAGACGTTGCCCGGCTTGGGGGCAGTCGCTTCCCAAATACATGCCAGCGTCGCACATTTAGCAAGGTCTCTCATGGGGATGCTCCCGCATCAACCTCAACCGTGCGAACCAAAAACTCGGCCACGAATCGCTGCGCTTCCTCCGGGGCATCTTCCACGACCCAGTGTCCTACGTCTGCTAGGCGATGTACTTCTGCCTCGGGCCACACCTGGCAGAATCGTTCCAGGCACTCTGGCGTAAAACACCAATCTTGCATCCCCCAGACCAAGAGCTGCGGCAATTGCGCGAGACTCGGCAAGGCATCCTCGATTTGACCCAAAGTCTGCCAGGTAGGATGACTGTGTGAAAGTGGAATATCCTTCACGAATTGATAGACAGCCGCCCGGCGAGTCCAACTGTTGTACGGTGCCAGGTAACCTGCGGCGATTAACGGATCAAGTCGACTTGATCGTGAAAGCGTCATCCGCAGCGCCGCCCGTGAAAAGGCATTTCCCCCCTGCAGCGCCAATTTCCCAAATGCTGGCCACCGACAGGCCCGAATTCGCCAGGGGATGAACCATGGCCGAAAGGCACCCGTGTTGAACAGCACGATCCGTTCAAATCGACTCCGTTCTTTGAGGAGCGTTCCCAGCCCGATGGCTCCCCCCCAATCCTGTGCCACGAGCGTGACTCGGTAGAGGTCAAGCTTGCAGACGAACTCGACCAAATTCTGTATGTGATCCTCTAGTCGCAAGGGACGCTTTTGGAGATCGCTCAATCCACAGCCAAGGGAATCCGGTGCAATACATCGATATCGCTTTCGATTCGCTTCGATGAATCGCCGCCAATGAAACGACCAGGTGGGATTCCCGTGGACAAACAGCAGCGTCTGATCCGGACTCTCAGGGCCTTCGTCGATGTAGTGCATACCTCCAGCCACGACTTTGCACCGGTGGCTGGTGAAAGGGTAGAGTTGCTGCCACGAGTCGTCAGTTTGAGTTTTCAACGCAGTTCTCGCGTATTCTGGGATAAACCAACATTCTAACGCCAATCACCCCCGTCGTCGGCCCCGTTGTTGGCCGAGTAGCGACTCATATTGGTCATGTTGGACGCGTATTCTTCGCAGCCGAGAAGGCACGTGTTTGTGCTTGACTCCAGTTTTTGCCGCACTCCGACTCAACACGTCTCGATTTTCCCCCCACTTGCATAGTCGCCGCATAGTCGCCTTGGCATGCCAGTAACCTGGCAAAGAACCGCAGTGGTGTCTATCAAAGACGATCGACCCCCTTTCTGGAATGCGATATGGATGTCGATGATGACGACCTCTTGATGGCTGCAACAGATTCGCTTGCAACTCGATTTGGATGGCGTGAGGACGCGCTTCGCTCTCGTCGAGCAGGACTCGACAGCCGCGTCGCGGCTAACCAATCGGGCTAATTTTGGCACCTTTGACGATTCGCCCTTCAGAGCGTACAAAGGAGGCAGAGCGAGTCGAACAAACGCGGCCGTGGGTGAGAGGTCTCTGCAATGGGGGCCTGGCGAACCTGGTCAGGGTGGAGACACAGCAGCCATAAGCTTGTGCTTCTTTGTGTGGGGGCCTCTCACCGGCGGTCGCGGTTGATTTTGTTACCACGAGTTACCTGCTAAGCCGTAAGCGGCGTTGATATTTCGATGACCGACCAAGACCGATCGACGCCCGAAGGACACGACTATGTTGTCGTTGCGCGGCGCTACCGGCCACAGGGTTTCGATGAACTGATCGGCCAGCAGCATGTGGCCCAGGCCCTTAAACGGGCCATTTCCAGCGATCGGGTGGGGCATGCGTATTTGTTCACGGGGGCCCGCGGGGTCGGCAAGACCTCGGCGGCCCGCATCTTGGCCAAAGCCCTTAATTGTGAGCAAGGCCCCACCTCCACCCCCTGCAACGAGTGTGAGATCTGCCTTTCAATCGCTGCAGGAGATGACGTCGATGTCTTGGAAATCGACGGCGCCAGCAATCGTGGCATCGACGAGATTCGCCAACTACGGCAGAACGTCGCAGTCAGGCCCAGCCGGTCGCGGCTGAAAATCTACATCATCGACGAAGTTCACATGCTCACCAAGGAGGCGTTCAACGCGTTACTCAAGACGCTCGAAGAACCACCCGAGCATGTTAAATTCATCTTTGCGACGACCGAGGCGAACAAGATCCCGATTACGATCCTCTCGCGCTGCCAGCGGTTCGATTTTGCCGGTATCGAATCGACGGCGATCCAGAAGCGGCTCGCTCAGATCGCCGAGGCGGAGGGAGTCACCGCCGAGGCGGATGCCCTCCAAATCCTCGCCATGCGTGCCGCCGGTTCGATGCGCGATAGCCAATCGCTCCTCGAGCAATTGCTATCTGGGGGTGGCAACGCGATCACCGCCGCCGACGTTACCGAGATGCTTGGGATCGCTCCGGCAGCACGACTCAGCCAACTCGTGCTTCCCCTGGTCAACCACGACGCCGCCACCGCTTTGGCGGAGCTCGACGCGGCATTAGCCGAGGGTGCCGAAGTCAGCCAACTCATTGACCAACTGCTGGGTTACTTCCGCGATGTGATGACTCAAGCCGTCGGCTGCGACGAGAGTCGCCTGCTTTATGCGCTCCCCAGCCAGTGGGACGAAGTGCGGGAAATTGCTCAGCAACTGGGAGTTCACACGCTGTTGGCCATTGTGCAAGTACTCGACCAGACGGCTGCCCGCATGAGGGTCAGCACCCACGCCCGGACCTTGGCCGAGATGGCTGTCGTGAGGGTTTGCCAACTGGAAAACCTCGACGAATTGGCCGCTCTCCTGGAGCAACTTCGTGAGTCCCCAGCCAATTCCAGAGAAACGCCTGCCGGAATAAAAAAAAACACAATTCCTAGCCTTCCCACGCACGCGCGTCCTACACCAGTGACCCGTGAGAGCAGTGTTCCCCGATCTACGCAGGCATCGACTGATTCCTCCTCGAAGGAGACATCGGCAGGTGGTGCCGTGGAAGCTGCCCCACGAACTCCAGAACTTGTACTCTCGGCAGAGAATGTCGAGCAGATTTGGAAACAGGCGCTCGATACTCTCACCGGCATGGTCGCCGACCATGCTTCCCATGTGGATGAAGTCGCGGTGGAAGCCGACGGTCGGATGGTGATCACTTTTTCAGAAACTTTCTACCGCGATTCGTGCGAACGACCCGCGAACCGTGCGCGGTTGGAATCCGCGCTCTTGGAAGTCTGTGGCCGCAAAGTGCCTTTGGTTTTGCTGGCGGCCAAGCGCGACGAAGCGACCGCCTCGGCACCTGCCGCCCCCCCTTCGCGCCGCCAGAAACAAATGGAGTTGGTTTCGCAGCCATTTGTGAAAAAAGCCATCGAACTGTTCGACGGCGACACGCAACGACTCAAGTTCATCCCCCCGCCGAGTGAATAAAAAAACCATTAGCTGGCAGTGTCCCACTGCCGTGAACTAGGAGCAAATTATGTTCAAAGGACTAGAAAACATCGCCAACCTCGGTGGTCTGATGAAGCAAGCCCAGGAAATGAGTGGCAAGATGCAGCAACTCACCGAAGAACTGAAGGCCAAGCGTGTGGTGGGCTCATCGGGTGCCGGGCTGGTGGAGGTCGAAGCTCGTGGAACCGGCGAGGTGCTCGCCGTGCGGATCGATCAGAGTCTCATCGAGAAGCAAGACCGCGAACTGCTGGAAGACTTGCTGCCAGGGGCTATCAATGACGCTCAGAAGAAAGCGAAGGAACTCTACGCCAGCCAGATGCAAGAACTGACCGGCGGGATGAATATTCCCGGTCTCGGCGACATGCTGAGCCAAATCGGCGGCTCCGATCAGACTTGATTTGGCCCATTTCCAGGGACCTCCATGAAAGTTGCCTCGCCACTTGTCAAGACAGATTTTCCAGTGCATTGCTCTGTAGCCAGCATAGATTGCCTCAATTAGCCTAAATCCTAGGCATCTTCTCTTTTGGTGTTTCTATCGCACCAAAACCCCATTAATGCAGTAGAATTGAGAGAGTCCGCCGAGGACCAAGTTTGACCTTCGAGTAGCAAACACATTATGCTACAGATTCAGGTTACGGTAGAGCGGTCTGCTGCCTGTTACGTCCTTCCCGCGCAGGTGGGAATCCAGATGGTGACGGTAGAAAACTAGATTCCCGCCTGCGCGGGAATGGCGTGTCGCTCGAATCGTGATTCGAGCGACGAACGATATTTTGGGTCAATCCTTTTTCACAACCAACATTAACTAGCAGTTTCATTCAATGCGACTTTCATTCGGTCAACAGATGCAGATGGCTCAGAAGCAGGTGCTCGCACCGCGGATGATCCAGTCGATGGAGATTCTGCAACTGCCGATCCTTGCTCTGCAGGAACGCATCGAGCAGGAGATGGAAGATAATCCGGTACTCGACAAGGCCGAACTCTCTGACGAGTCGTCCGAATTTGAAGAAGAGGTTTATGATTCCGATGCGCCGTCCGAATCCGAAAAAGAGTTGGTTGTCCGAGACGACACCAACAACGAGGACGACTTCGAACGGCTGATGAACATGACCGACAATCTGCCTGACGAATACGAGGAGCGCAGCCGCCCCTCACGGGGGCAGATGGAGGCTGAGTCCGACCGTCATCACGATGCCATGGCGAACATGGTGTCGCGTCCCGAGTCGCTGCAGGATTATCTCGATCACCAACTCAGTTGGTTCGATCTAGATGAACCGCTGCGGAAGATGTGTGAGCGAATCATCTACAACCTCGATAGCAACGGCTATCTGAAGTCTCCACTCGAAGAACTCATTCCCCCTGCCCCAACTGAGATTAACGGCGACGCCCAGTCCTGGCGTGCCGAGCAACTGAAACTTGCCGAGTCGGCACTCGCTATCGTGCAGCGACTCGATCCGCCTGGGATCGCTGCCCGCAGCCTCAAGGAATGTCTGCTGCTGCAATTGACTCCGGGCTTACTGTTTTACGAAGAACTGCAAGTGTTGATCGAGCATCACTTGGAAGATCTTGAGAACAACCGCCTGCCCTTGATTGCCAAGAAGACCGGCTTCTCCATCGAGACGATTCAGGAAGCCTGGGAAGACCTACGAACTCTCAAGCCCAAGCCAGGGTCAGAATTCAACGAAACCTTTGCTCCCTCGGTGACCCCCGACGTCTACGTCGAACGCAAAGACGAGGGGGGCTACGACGTCCGTCTCGAAGACACCCAGTTGCCGTCACTCTATATCAGCAACACCTACCGCAATCTGCTCCAGGATCCCAACACGAACGCAGAGACCCGCGAGTACATCAAGCGCAAAGTGAACTCGGCCCAGTGGATCATCGAGGCCATCGAACAGCGCCGCAGCACACTCACCAAGGTGTCGCAGGCCATCGTGGATCATCAAACAAGCTTCCTCGACAACGGCCCTGAGTTTATCGAGCCCCTCAAGATGCAACAGATCGCAGACAAGGTGGGGGTGCATGTCACCACAGTCAGCCGGGCGGTGGATGACAAGTGGATGCAAACGCCACGGGGAATCTTCCCATTGAAACGTTTCTTTGTCGGTGGCACCACCAGCGCCGACGGCGAAGAAGTCGCCTGGGACAAGGTGCGGCTCAAACTGCAAGAGATCGTCGACAACGAAGACAAGACGAAACCCTTGAGCGACGACGCCCTGGTCGACGAACTCGCCAAAGCGGGCATCACCGTCGCCCGCCGCACTGTCACTAAATACCGCAAAGCCATGGACATCCCCAGCAGCCGCCAGCGACGGGATTGGTCGAAAGAGAAGTGAGGAAGCAATGACGACAGATCGCGTCAAAGAACTGCTTCAGGCAAAACCATTCAAGCCCTTTCAAATTCACGTGGCCGATGGAGACGTTTGGGGAGTGAAGCATCCAGAAATGATGTGGATAACGCCGGGCGGCAGAACGATCTTCGTCGCTACAGGACCTGCGGAGGAAGATCACATTGCAATTCTGGACTTAATCTTGGTCACCAAGCTGATTATCGCAAATGGACAGAGCCGCAGCAAGTATTCTTAGGCGTATCAGCTCAGACCGACTCGATATACAACCCTCGTTTCTGCCGTTCCTGGCGACGGGCTTCGTCTATGCGATGGGCAACTGCCTGTACCTCATCGATCCCTGGCAAAACAAGAAGAGGATGTGATTGGTCGCTGGAGGTGATCCGCACGGTACCGACGCCAAGTAATCGCTCGATGGGCCCTTGGGTAAAGGAAACATCGTCCACGTCGATGACTTCGATACGGTCTGTCTCGCGCCACAATAGCCCATTCTGATGCGTAAACCGTTGGGGGGTGAGCTCATAATAACAACTATAGCGGAGGTAGAGATAGCGCCCAATCAAGATCAGCCATACCAGAACATTGCCGGCGAGCACGGCAATCCAACCCCCGCTAGGCAGCTTGGCCACTGCAGCGATGATGATCGAGGCCAGCGACAAGATGGTCGCCACCAGCCACGCTCCGAGCATCGCCCACTTGGAGAAACGTCCCCGCCAGATCACGTCACCCGCATTTTCTTCCTTATCATGCACCTGGCGGGGTGACAATTTGCTGGCATTTGGCACACTAGTTCTGCCTTCAATAAGTTTTCCACCACAATTCGGACAATACGGTGATTCAGCCGAGAGTTCGTGACTACAATAGGGACAGTTCATAGGTATACCTGCGCGTGAACGGAGGAATGGTTGTCGACAAAATTGAAAATGATGGAAAGCAGAAAGTCCACCCAGTTTACCATTCGTCGCTTTTCTTCGTCGATCCTTCTTTCGGAACACTTGTTAAGGCAGAAAAAAGTTTTCTGTTGCCGGCCTGCCAAGTAGTTTACTGCCGCCATGGCTAGTGTATAGTAATGACCATGAAATGTCCTTTTTGCCGCACTGACAATGATCGCGTTATCGACTCCCGGGCTTGCCAGGATGGGTTTTCTATCCGTCGCCGTCGGGAGTGCCTCAAGTGTCGCCGTCGCTACACAACCTACGAGCGCATCGAAGAATCAACCATTAAGGTAGTCAAGCGCGACGGTTCGCGTGTCCCTTTCACCCGGAACAAGATCAAGAGTGGCCTGGAACGGGCCTGCTGGAAGCGACCGATCAGCGACCGTGAGATCGAACGGACTGTAGGCGCCATCGAGAATGATGTTTATGGTTCGTTTGAAACCGAGATCGACAGCCAGCGATTAGGCGAATTGGTTATGGAGCATCTGCGCGATCTCGATGAGGTCGCCTTCGTGCGATTCGCGAGTGTCTACCGCCAGTTCGCAGACGCCGGTGATTTCGTCGCTGAAGTCCGCCCCTTTCTTTCGAAGGCCAAGTAATCAGGCAAAATGACTCGCACCTGGACACTCGCCAGGTCACAATTTAGAATCACCAGAAGATTCTTGGGGCGGTAGCTCAGTTGGGAGAGCGCTGCGTTCGCAATGCAGAGGTCGAGGGTTCGACTCCCTTTCGCTCCACTCGGTCTCAATATCATGAGAACCCATTCAATCTTCGTGCCAAATTTGTTCGGGTATAGCGAAGCATCTTGCGGAGAAACATCAAATGCAAGTTAGCCAGACACACCCCTTGCCTCAGAGCTTCAATTCCATCCCGGAGTTTTCAAGCGATGTGCATGCAAGTCAATAGTTATGTCACCTAAATGGACATCTTATCGAAAAGGTGAAGATTTCGAAGATGCTGTTTGTTTTCCCCGAGGTTGTTCGGAGCAATACCTGGCTCACCCAGGACACGCCCGATCTTCTTTGGATGAACGCGGTATTTTTCTTAGTGGTATCAGTCACTTCGTTACTCCCTACGTAGTGCAAAGACGCAATCCTGGATATCACGTCGTGCTGCTCACGACCGACGGAATAGGTGAATTATTGACGAACGGAACCAAATGCGACCTCAAACGGGGCCATTTGCTAATAGCACCATCACAAAGTGAATATAGCTACAAGGCAAAAGGGAACTGGTCTTGTGTTTGGTTCCATTTGGCTGACGAGACAGGATGGGCGCATATGTTGCCGCGTGAAGTAGTGCTGCTTGAATCCCGCTCCTTGGACTTTCTTTCAGTGATCGCTAATCAGTATTTGGCTGAAAGACGCAGCCGTTTGCCCGATTCACAATCTGCGTTGCAAGCACTGGCAGATTTGATTGTTCTGTCGGTAGATCGGGAACTCTGGCAACTTCCGCAGTCGCGTAAAGACGGCGACATTCGCAATCGCATCGATCAACTCTGGCAGATGGTTCATGCCAACCTGGCCTTCCCATGGACAACTGACAACCTGGCTCGCCAGGCAAGAGTGTCACCTGCTCAATTCAATCGCATTGTCAAACGCTTCCAAAAAGCAACCCCCATGGCGATAGTCACCAACTATCGAATGCAACGTGCGCGTGAAATGCTCACGTACACGGATCATACCTTAGAAGCAATTGCGGCCAGTGTTGGCTATGAGACAGCCTTTTCATTTTCGCGGGCATTTAAACGCCATGCTGGCAAAAGTCCAAACGACTTTAGGAAAACGACGCAGAAGGACTGAAATCGAACCCCAGTTGAAACTTTGCGATTGAGAACGTGATTTCGGCCTCAACCTATTACTGGGTATGTCAGAAAGAAATGTGGCGGCCATTTCTGCAACGAATTCGTCCCCAAAAATGCCTTTTTTCAAGGGTTTGTCGGCAAATTGTGCAGTTACAACCCCTGGCTGCCAAGAAACAAAATGATAAGAATTGGTATGGAATTGTTGGTCCAAGCCATTCCTAAATTGCTCGATTGATTCACAATAAGAGCGTGGACAGGACTAACAGGTTAGTCTTTTACACTTGCTCCCCCAGGGTTCCAATTGACTTTTCTGGAGAACCACAAACATGACGTTCTCGTCACAAACCCGATCAAGCAAGATCTCATTGAGAACCTATTCCATTGGTTTTACGTTAGTCGAACTCTTAGTAGTGATTGCAATAATCGGTGTGCTGGTAGCTCTTCTGTTGCCCGCGATCCAGGCGGCGCGGGAAGCGGCGCGGCGTACCCAATGTTCGAATCAACTTCGTCAGCTCGCGATTGCTTTTCAGAATCACCATGACACTCACAAACATCTGCCAACGGGTGGTTGGGTGTTCAATTGGCTGGGTTACCCCGAGTACGGCTACGGCAAAGAGCAGCCTGGCGGATGGCTCTATAACATATTGCCGTACATCGAACAGCAGAACCTTCACGACCTGGGCGACAGCCTCACGGGAGCCAGCCGCGAAGCTGCGACGCTGCGGCGTGTACAGTCACCATTTGAAGGAATGACTTGCCCCAGTCGTCGCAGCACAAACGTGTTTGCATTAACGAGCACATCACTGCCCTATGCCTATTGTGAAACGCCCATAGAGTTCTGCAGTAAGACGGATTACGCTGCCAACGCGGGCGACATGTTCGTAGCTGAGCCCACAGGTGCGGGCTCAGAGATTCCTTATGGAGCTACGGACTATCAACTAGGAAAGGGTTATGACTGGAAACCTCAGTGGACTTCGCGGGAACCAAACAATCTGAATCAAGTCATTACCATCAGTGATGCTACGGGAGTCGTCTACACAAGATCGGAAGTTGCCTTTCGCAGCATCGAAGATGGAACTTCAAACGTGTATATGGTGGGTGAAAAATACATGTCCACCGATCATTATCTAGATGGTCTGGATAAGGGTGACAACGAACCAGGCTTCAGTGGGGCTAATGCGGATACGCTTCGGGTAACGGCAAGCCTGATAACATTTAACCGCACCATTGATTTGTCCTCCGATAAGCCAGGTCAAAATACGGGTGATGAGTTGAAATTCGGATCAGCGCACTCGTCCGGCTTCAATATGGCATTTTGCGATGCCTCAGTAAGATTTGTGTCGTTTGACATTGATCCTAATATCCATCGGCTCCGTGGCAATCGTGCGGATGGGACCATCACTACCAATCCGTAGGGGCGATTGCTTGCAATATTTGTTTGTTATGACAGGAAATCAGAGCATGATAGAGGTAATTGTGTGATAACGTTTTTTTTGACCCATGACACCTAGGAGAACGTACTAATGAACAAGACAATCGCATTATTTGCTTGCGTAAGCTTGGTGACCTTGTGTCCCCGTGCTGATGCAGGGACTTTCAAGACGATTACAATTGACGACGACCACTCGGATTGGGTAGGTGTCCCTATAGTTGATTCCGATCCTGCTGACAATCCTGGCTTCGTTGATATCGCAGATACGCAAATTGCTAACGACAACGATTTTCTCTACATTCGCAACACGTTCCACGGCAGCCTGTCGCTTGGGTTGTTTACTGGTATCGATGTTGACGAAAACGTCGCCACTGGGTTTGACATCTTCGGCTTGGGGCTAATCGGCCAGGATTCTGGTTGGCAAAATGATTTTCCGTTTACCTCATCTAACGGATTGGGAGGCGGTGTATTCAATGACGGCCAAGGAATGACTGGTGATTTCTTTGGGTCGGGTGCTGCCTTGCTTGACGCATTTGTTGATTCCAACGAACGCGAACTGGCCATTTCGCTAGACATTGTACGCAATCCTCCCACTGCATTGGTTGACGTCTTTCCAGACAGTACGGTTCGTCTGTTGTTCTGGACGGACCAAGGCGCCGGAGATGTTAGCAGCGTCATTGACTACACCCTGGCGGTGCCAGAGCCTGCCACAACAGCTTTGCTGGCTGCATTAGTAGGATGTTTGACAATCAAGAGACGACGCTAAAACTCCTTGAACGAACGGGGCAGGCGCGCGGAGTGCCGCGCCTGCCCTTATTAAAACAATACTTCTCAACTTCCAGAAACTAATCTGTCATCTCGCAATGTGCGGGATGACATACATACAGGAAACTTGCAATGCTCCCTCATCGAAAAGTAGTTCCACTATTAGCGTTGGCGTTGATGCTGACCTGGAGTGGTATCGACATAAGTGACGCGTACGGCGTTGTTGCTCCAAGCACCTTTAGTAACACTATCCAAGTTCAAGGCGAAGTCGCTGGGACGGAATTCGACGACTGGGCAGGAATTCCAATTGCTTACACTGACAACGGTGGTGTGGCAGACAATCCAGGTGGTTTCATCGACATCAACACCATCCAAATCGCCAACGACGATGATAATTTGTATATCTACGTCGATCTCGTGACCTCAGATATCGTTGCGATGGCCACGATGTACCTGGCGTTCGATTTAGATAATAACCTGGCCACAGGGCACGACCTTTTCACACTAGGTGCAATCGGATCGGAACTCGGCTATCAAACTGATTTTCCCTTCGTGCAAGACGCTGTTAACTTCAACACGGGTGTGGATGGGGTTGTCGAGTTCGGAGGAGATTTTATTGGGCTCGGATTTACGTACCCGTTTTTTGATGAGAATGGACCTCCGACAGGCAATGGTATGGAGTGGACCATACCTCGAAGTCTAGCGATTGGCCCCACGGCTCCTGGGACTCCCATCTTCACCGGAGATACCTTTACGTTTATCGCGTATACCGATCTTGGGGCGGGTGATCTGCCAAATAACGGTGGGTCTTTCGAACAAATTACTTACACGTTTGCTTCCAATCCGAATCCCAGCGACCCTGGTGACTTCGATGATGACGGCGACATCGATGGCAATGATTTCCTGATCTGGCAGCGTGGCAATTCAACCACGGGTCCATTGGATGCAGGGGATTTGGTCGATTGGCAGGACAACTATGGCCCTGGACCATTGGTAGCAGCCTCGGCGGTTCCGGAACCTAGTACACTTATTCTCTTGGGTATGCTCCTGGGAGTGTGCCCTTGGCGTTATTCCATAGATCGCTGAGGATTGATTGCCGGTGCATGGGGGCAGCATGCACCGCTGGTTGTTACCTGATTTCCGATAACCAGCACAGGCAATTGATGAGGACCACTGGAGCGAAAGTTCAATACTGAGATCATCGATCAACCTAGTTACTCATGATATTCAATCGCACGACATACGATGTCTTCCTCACTGCTTACTGGCGGTCGCTCCTAGTCCTTGGTCTGTTGCTGTCTCCGTGGTTATCATTGAATGGAATTGGCGAAGAACCTCCTTTGCAGACAATTGTCTTTCAGCCTTCAACAGAAGACTTTGTGAATCCGGAAAGGGGCTTCTTTCACTTCCGTGATCTGACTAACACTTTTGGCTACAACACCGTTCGCTCGCAGGGGCATTCATTGATTTATGGTCGCATCCTCGCCAGCAACTTTCGCAACGGTCCCCTTAGCCAATCGTTTCTGAGCCAGATTCAGGCTGGGTTTGATGCTGCGCGTGCCAATGGAATCAAGGTGAAACCACGCGTTGTATACAACGACGATGGCGGAGCCGACGCCCCCAAGTCAGTGATTCTGGTTCCTCGCCAGAATCTGTGGGTCGCCAAGTGGCTTTTGGGCGTGTATGACAGGCGTTTTCGAGGCATTTCAGGGCAAAAAGAAGGGTTCAGGAATCTGGCCCCCAAAAAACGACCCTGACGGAACAAGCCGTCAGGGCC
>JBGSPU010000094.1:0-53565 GCA_041738415.1 Bythopirellula sp. | reverse complement strand
CTACGGGATGACGACACGGGTCAGGTCGCGACCAGCATTCCGCTCACGGTACAGAATATCGCGCCGACTGTGGCACTTGATCCACCCACGATGATTAACGAGAACGAGATTGCCACACTCAACGGCTCGATCAGCGATGTAGGGTCACTCGATACATTCACCCTGGGAATTGACTGGGGCGACACGCTTAGCCCCAATAGTACTCAGACCTTTCACTTGGCCGCAACGGCGCTTACCCTAGCTGCCGACGGGATTCTGTGGGACCCGGTGACTCGAACCTTCTCCATTGAGCATCAGTATCTCGATGATAATCCATCAGGGACGAACATCGATACCTACACAATAACTACCAAAATTACCGATGACGATTTAGGAGTGGGAACCGCCACCGCATCGCTTCTGGTCAAAAACGTTCAGTTGCAGTTGACCGTCGCAGCAGATCAGAATGTCAATGAAGGGACAGTGCTCGACCTTTCCGGCGACAAACTGGGGTCGTTTACTGACGTCGGCACACTCGACAGTCACACGGCCACTGTGGACTGGGGGGACGGTAGTCCAACGGAAGCCGTTACCGTTGCCGAGGCCAATGGCAGCGGAGTGTTGGGCGCCAGCCACATCTATGCTGATAATGGCGTCTATACCGTTACGGTCACAGTGACTGACGATGATTTGGACAGCGCAATTGGGACCTTCAAAGTATCCGTAGCTAATGTTGATCCGACCTTAACCGGTGTGAGTAGTCCGTTGCAAGTTGAAGAAGGTCAAATATTTACGCTAGGAAGCTTGGGCGTTGGGCTCGAAGATCCCGGCTTCGATAATCTCGCTAATCCACTTCAAGTGGGAGGCAGCACCGAGACCTTCACGGCCATCTCGGTTGACTGGGGCGATGGCTCGACGCCAGACGCCCTCCTGATCGACACTCGCCTCAATGGCAGCGAGAACGTGACTACTAAGGCGACGTTTTCGCACATGGCACATGCCTACGCCGACAATGGCAGCTACACGGTCTCCGTCGTTGTAAGCGACGATGATGGCGGAAATGTCACGCGCACTTTTACCATTGTCGTTTCGAATGTAGCGCCCACACTGACGCTCACCAATCGTGTGCTCGAAATTAATGAGGGAGAAACACTCGACCTGTTTGACTTAGGGGTATTTACTGACCCCGGGTTCAATAACCCACTCAACCCCAATGGGGCCTCGGTCGAGACCTTCCATTATTCGATCAGTTGGGGTGACGGTACCCTTGAGGAGATGGCACAATCTCCGGCGATGGTGATAGATGGCCAACAGGGAGTGGCAACCAGCGGCAGCCTGTCTGATAGCCATTTCTATGCGGACAACGACGCGGACAATACGTATACCATCACCGTCAGGTTGTTCGACGATGACGGCGATTTTGACCAAAAGTCGATTCAAGTGCGGGTGCTGAATGTGAATCCGACTCTCGAACCGCTGATCGCAACCGATGTTACGCCACAGGGGACGACTACCCTCACACTCACCTTTGCCGATCCCGGTGCCGACACGTTTGAGATTCTGGTTGATTGGGGAGACAAATTGAATCTTCCGCTCGATCAGAGGTTCGTTGTGGAAACGGCTCACGTTGGTCCCACGCCTACGACTTACGTACTTATCCACCAGTACCTGGGTCCACCCGATCCGCTGCATCCTGCCGCTGATATCGACATCCGTGTGAAGATCCAGGACGACGATTTCGGTACTCTTGGCGTTGTATCAGATGGCGAAAGCAATCTTGAGTTGGTAACGATCTCAAATCCTGGAATTGGGCAGGACGGGATTCGAATCGACACGACTCTACAGGTACCGCAGATCTCATTTCCTGAGCGGGTACAACTGATTAACTTAGTCGACGCTTCGCGTTCGAGTGTTCTCTTTCAGCAGGGTCTTGACGTGCGAGCAAGTTCTGGAGAGGCCAGGGCCACAACCGAACGTTTTCTTGAGCTTAGCGTGATAGAAGCTGATGGAAGTGTCAGTGCCGGGTTCCGTTTGCGACCGGAGGTCTTACAGGATTTGCCGGCGCTATTTCGCACCTTGCCGGACAATCATTACGCTCTTTACGTGATAAATGTGGAAACGAATACCCGTCGATTGGTAATCGAAGTCTTCGTGCGCAACGGCAAATTGATTGACCCTGGGGACGACTCAGAGGGAACCCGGGACCGTCCCCCGACCGACAAGCAAATGCAGGAACCCGTGTCCAAGGGTCTGGAAAAACCGGCTGCTGAGAGCACTCCCGCTGACACACCCTTGGCTCCCCAGACGAATGCATCTCTGCCTTCAACGGATTCCTTTCCTACCTCGGTGGGTTCTCTTGGGTTTGGTGCGATTGTTCCTCGAGGTTCTTGGATGCCTGGGGCTTCCCGTTGGGGGGCTGTGGCCTTGGGACTGGCGGCCAGCCCGGCAACACAGAATTGGGCTCGGCGGATAGACCAGGCCCTGGCCCAAGCGACGGCAGCACAATGGCGAAAACTGCAGATGCATAACCCAAAGAAACGGAAAAAGCAGTAATTTCCTGCATCACACCTGCTTCTCAAATACAATCAGAGATGGTGACGAGGCTGTCATAGCTTCTGCTTCGTCACTCAGCATTGTGGATATCCCTCTCCTTTCCTGCCAACAATATCAGATGCGAACGTGTCCCGCGTGCCAAACCGTTGCTGATGAGAAAGCCATTGCTGCTGGTCGCTGCAGCAAGTGTGGAGCAGCCTTGCATCGAGTGCCGAAACGCACTGTGCAGGATATGGCACAGCAGGGAACTGTAAGCCCGCAACCCCCGTTAGACTTGGAAACGATCGGGGAACTGGGGTCGATAGATATTCCTTTGGTCAGTGACACCAATGTCACACCTGACACGATTCGAACTGTCGATTTAAGTCAGCTACCTAGCCAGGCCTCACTCAGCGAATTATCCGCAGAGATACTGAACAAAGAGAAATCAAAAACGGTACCACTCTCACCAGAGCAAACAGTCGAATTTGAATCGCCAGTCGAACCGTCCACTCGGAAGAAACCTAAGACCGTTCCCTTGGGGGGCGAGCAAACGATTGAATTCCTCCCCGGTGTAGCCGACCCGGAAGCGGCAGCAAGCATGGCTACGGCTCAGTGGCAAGACAATCTGGCGAGTAATGTCGACAACTCGCGTTTCACAATCAAGCAAAAAGAAACGACCCAAGATTCCCATGTGAAGCGCTCTTCGGTGGTGGTGAAGTCTCGTCAATTTCGTGAACCAAGCGATACGAAACAATCCTCTTTCACTGAATCCGACGCACCTGACTACGAGTTACTCGATAAAATCGGCGAAGGGGGCATGGGCGTTGTCTACTCCGCACGGCAGTCCGCCATTGCGCGTACCGTCGCGGTGAAGATGCTCAAAAAGAAGGATGCGGATGACGCCGCGCAGCGCGAAAAATTTATTTCCGAGGCGGTGGTCACAGGGGAGCTCGATCACCCCAATATCGTGCCGATCTATGATTTAGGCTCGAACGATAGCGGGGCGCTTTTCTATTCAATGAAACGCGTGAAGGGGACGCCGTGGGATGATGTCCTCGAACAGAAATCGCTAGACGAAAACCTAAGTATCTTGCTCAGAGTGGCAGATGCCGTGGCATTCGCGCACGACAATGGAGTCATTCATCGCGATTTGAAGCCTGAGAACATCATGTTGGGTGACTACGGCGAAGTGCTGGTGATGGACTGGGGCCTGGCACGGATCAGCCCCGACTTTCCTAATGCGTCCTCCGTGAGTCAGTCGGATGTCATGGGAGGCACGCCCGCCTATATGTCGCCTGAAATGGCTACTGGACCAATCGAATTGGTCACGCCGGCAAGCGATGTCTATCTGCTGGGAGCCATGCTGTACGAGATCGTCACCGGCAAGACCCCTCACACGGGCAAGACCGTGATGGCGTGTCTGATGGCGGCGGCCAAGAATCAAATTCCCGTCGTGGAACATCCCAACGAGCTTAGCGAAATCGCCTTGAAGGCCATGGCGACCAGACCAGTCGATCGATATCAAACCGTTCAAGAATTTCAAGCGGCCGTGCGCCAGTATCAATCCCATTCTGAGAGTATCCTGCTCACGGATAGTGCCGAAAAGAATCTTGGCTCGGCTAAGACGGCAGGCGACTATGATCTGTTTTCCCGCGCACTGTATGGGTTTGAAGAAGCCCTTGCCCTCTGGAAAGAAAACAAACGTGCGAAAAGTTTGCTCTCAAGTTCCCGGATGGCCTATGCCTCGACAGCATTAGCACGAGGAGACTACGAACTTGGCGTTACGCTCTTGGACGCTGAGAATGTTGAACACCGTCCACTGCTCGATAAACTTCAGCTTGGACTGCAGGAACGTGCTTCGCGTGGTCGACGGTTGGCTTTGCTGAAAAAGATGGTGGCTGCCTTGCTCTTGGCAGTTGTCGCTATAGTGACGGTTGCCTTTTTCTTTGTGAGAGCCGAGCGAGATGAGGCCGTAGTGCAACGCGTGCGGGCTGAGGATGCCGAAGAGGTGGCGCAAAAAAATTATCGGGAAGCTGAATCGGCTCGTCGAGTGGCCGAAACCCAGCGTCAAATTGCGGTCAGTGAACGAACGCGTGCCGAGTCCGAAGAGGCGAAGGCCGTCGAGGCGAAAAAGGCAGAAGAATATGAGGCCTACGTCGCTCGCATTGGACTTGCCAACGCGAAGATCGAAGAGAACGCCTTCGATCGCGCGACAACGCTACTCGAGGAGTGTAATCCTGAACTCACCAACTGGGAATGGGGCCGACTTTCCTATTTATGCAATCTGAGCAAAGACACCTGGCAATTAGACGGGCCGGTCGAGACCGTGGCATATTCTCCCTCGGGCAAATACTTTGCCAGTGGCGATCTCGCTGGCAAGGCCACCTTATGGGATTCCCAATCGGGAGAACTGCTGCACACTCTCGACGCAGGACAGTATGTGCATAGCGTCGCTTTCGATCCAACAGGCGAACGGCTCGCCATCGGCACTAGTGACAAGAAGATACGCATTCATCGGATAGCTGATGGCCAGTTGCTTGCGACTCTCGTTGGTCACACCGATGCTGTACTCAGCGTAAGGTTCTCCGAGGATGGTACTCAGCTTTTGTCGGCAGGCTACGATAACACGGCCCGATTATGGGACCTAGCGAGCGGCGAAGTATTGCAAACTTTGAGAGGTCACAATTGGTGGGTTTGGTCGGCAGAGTTTTCGCCCGCTGGACGACGCATTGTCACCGCCAGTCAGGATGGCAAGGCGATTGTCTGGGAGCAAACTACCGAGAATGGTCCGTACGAAGAGATGACCCAGTTCACACAGCATCGCGGTCCAGTCTACGCGGCGCGCTTTTCGCCGGATGGTTCGCAAATTGCTTCCGCAGGTTACGATCGCCGTGTTCTGCTATGGAATCCTGATGAGGTTCACCCCCCCGACATCGCCCGCCGACTTGATCACAAGCCTGACTTGCCCTCGCCGTTTGTCCAGTTGGGAACCCATGAGGGTCCCGTGCGGGGATTGTCGTTCGCTCCCGATGGCCAGACTTTGGCTTCCGGTGGGCAGGATAATGTTATTCGAATCTGGCAACTCTCCTCAGGGGAACAGCTTGTGGAACTGCGTGGCCATGCCAGTCATGTGCGAGATTGTGTCTATTCGCCCGATGGAGATTCGCTGCTTTCGGCAGGTCGCGATGGGCAGGTTAAACTCTGGCAACCCGATCGCTACGCGGAAATGGTAGTCCTTGATAAGGGCCCGCTGGGAGAGTCCGACGCCGTTCTGGCAGCACACTTTTCTCGAGACGGGACAGAGCTAGTGACCGCCGACCGCGACCGCACCGCTACGCTGTGGAATATTGCCAAGCGAGAACCCATTCAGCATTTCGCCGAGGGACATGAGTTTCTTGCTTCAACGGCGCATTTCTTTGACGATGGTTCACGTCTGGCAACCGGTGCCGGAGACAGCACGGTCCGGGTGTGGGACGTCGCCACCGGAACCGAGTTACTGCTGCTGGAGGGGACTGGTTATACGGCGGCCCTGGCGGTCTCGCCGGATGGCAAATGGATCGCTTCGGGAGGTACCGATACCGAATTGCAAATTTGGGATGCCAGCACTGGGAAGCGTTTCAATTCCCTCGATAGCCATGAATCCCCTGTGACTGCGATCGCATTTTCAGCAGACAGTCAGACGTTGGCCAGCGGCGACGATCTCGGGGCCTGTTTCCTATGGCGGCGAGATCCGCAATCAGGAACCTGGGCAGTCTCGCATCAGTTGCTGGGGCACAGTCGCGCTATTGTGGACCTGGCTTTTGCCCAAGGCGACCGCTTGCTTGTTTCCGCCAGTGGCGATAATACCTGCGGAGTGTGGGAGGTGACTACCGGTACTGAGCTACGTGACCGGGTCCTGAAGCATCCCGAATGGATCAACGCCATGGATGTCTCAGACGATGGCACGCAAGTGCTGACCAGTTGCGACGACGGCAGAGTACGACTCTGGTCACTCGATGACGCAGAGCTGTTGGCTAACTTTGCCCCTGCGGGAGAGGACGTCGTTTACACAGCAGTCGATCTGTCACCCGATAGTGAGACTGCCTTAGTGACCTGTGCGGCAACAGGCAAGGTTTATTTATGGGACCTCGCGTCTCAGGCGGAGATAGGTCCCGAGAGTGAATGGCTCGACCTGGGAAGAGGTGTTTGGGCGGCAAGCTTTGCACCAAATGGTGAAAGCGTAGTCAGCATCGGCGGCAACGACGCCCGACTCTGGGACGTTGCCACTCGGAAGCAGTTGGTTCGTTTTAGCCCCCATGGTGCAGTGGCCGATGCCGACGTGTCTTCCGACGGGCGCTGGGTTGTAACGGGAAGCTGGGACCAATCCGCGAAGATTTGGGACGCCCACACTGGGAAGGCAATCCGCAAACTCGACGGCGTTCATCAAGGCTATGTAAACAGCGTGCAGTTCTCGCCCGATGGTAAACGGGTACTCACTGCCAGCGACGACCGCACGGCACAACTGTGGGATGCGACCACAGGCGAGCCGCTTCAACTAGCTTTAACGGGCCACGAAGATCGCGTCCGTCAGGCCCGTTTCAATGTCGATGGTTCTCGGATTGTTACTGCGTCGAACGACAAGACGGCACGGGTGTGGGATGCCGATTCGGCCCAGGAGCAACTTGTCTTGCAAGGTCACGAATGGGCCGTGCTCTGCAGCGAGTTTTCTCGTGACGGCGCGACGATCATCACCGGCGGCGAAGATAATGTAGCAATTCTCTGGGACGCCGCCACCGGCGAACAACTCCTCAAGCTACCCGGTCACACCGACAGCGTGACCGCCGTGGCCTTCTCCCCCGATGGCAGCCGGGCCCTCACGGGTAGTCAGGACAATACGGTCAAGCTCTGGGATGCCCATACCGGCAAAGAGATCCTCACACTCGAGGGCCATCGCGAAGAGGTAACTTCGGTCTCATTCTCCCCCGACGGCCAAACGGTACTCTCCAGTGGCAGAGACGGCAAAACTATTCTTTGGCCGGCGACGTCAGTTGATGTATCAGCCGCATCGCGCTAGCGACCGGTTCAACTGACGCCGCATCCAGTAGGAACCGTGGTCTAGCGACCAGCGGCTGATGGAAATGGTATGCTAATCTGCCACAATTCGCTCACAGATAAGTATTAATCAAATTCTCAATCATCTCCTGTCGACCGCTGCGATTGGCGGCTGCTTCGCCTTTCTCCAGCATGATTTTTTCCAGCGAAGTGAAACTGTGTTTGCCGGCCTCGATCTCGGTGCCCAGGCCGGTGTCCCAACTGGCATAGCGTTCCTTGAGGAGATCTTCTAAACGACCATCAGCGCGGATTGCAGCAGCGACTTTCAGCCCCCGAGCAAAGGCGTCCATGCCGCCGATGTGGGCGTAGAAGAGATCGACCGGTTCAAAGCTCTCGCGGCGTACTTTGGCGTCGAAATTGACCCCACCGGTGGTCAAGCCACCATATTTCAGCAGCGTGTGCATACATTGAGTGGTGAGATAAATGTCCGTAGGAAATTGATCCGTGTCCCAGCCCAGGAGGAGATCCCCCGTGTTGGCATCAATCGAACCCAGCGCACCCGCAGCACCGGCCAGATCCATTTCATGCTGCATGGTGTGGCCGGCTAGTGTCGCGTGGTTGGTTTCCAGATTCAGTTTCAAGCGGTCAAACAAGTCGTATTGCCGCAGGAAATTCAAACAGGCCGCCGCGTCACTGTCGTATTGGTGCTTGGTTGGCTCCTTCGGCTTGGGCTCGATGTAAAACTGCCCGGTGAAACCGATCTCTTTGGCGTAGTCGACGGCCATGTGCAGGAACTGGGCCAGGTGGTCTAGTTCGCGATGCATGTTAGTATTCCACAGATTCTGATAGCCTTCGCGGCCTCCCCAGAATGTGTAACCACTCCCGCCCAGTTCGAGGGTCACCTCCAGGGCCTTCTTCACTTGAGCCGCGGCATAAGCAAATGCCTCACAATTGGGACTGGTGGCGGCCCCGTGCATGTAGCGCGGATTGCTGAACAGGTTGGCCGTGCCCCAAAGGAGTTGGATGCCAGTGCGCTGCTGCTCTTCTTTGAGCACTTTCACCACAGCATCAAGATTCTTGTTCGACTCGGCAAGCGTTGTCCCTTCAGGAGCCACATCACGATCGTGAAAGGCGTAGAAAGGTGCGCCAAGTTTCTCGAAAAATTCAAACGCCACACGGGCACGCTGCTGGGCATTTTCCAGAGAATTGGACCCATCGTCCCAAGGTCGGACGGCTGTGCCCGGCCCGAAGGGATCGGCGCCCTGTCCGCGGAAGGTGTGCCAATAGACTACGCTAAACCGCAGGTGATCTCGCATCGTCTTGCCTTCGACCTTTTCGTCGGCGTCGTAGTAGCGAAATGCCAGCGGGTTCTTGCTCTGGGGGCCCTCGAAGGGGATTCGTTCGATTTCTGGGAAGGCTGTCATAAGAGTTGTGGATTTCTCGATAGTGTAACAAAGCTCGAAGGCCAAGCCTGTCACATAGCATTCCTGTGGCAGGCACCGAAACGTGAATATAACGCTTCAAAGTGTCCTAAGGCCAGGGTCGATTGTTCGGAAAATAGGAGTGATTTCACGCAGCTCCGGGAATTTATACCCCTGCGTATATGGCAAGTGACAAGTTCCAACAACGTCACTGGGCAATTCATTGGACCTGCACATAAAGGCAAGTTATTATGAACAGACAGGGTTTGGGGCCGCGCAACTCGTTTTCGCTTTGACCAAACCTGATGGGGCAGTCGGACAGAGAAATAGGAAGCTGGGCATGTTAAAAGGTCTGTGTGTCGTTCTAGTAATTCTGGCGATGACCAGTAATGCCTCAGCAACAATTGTGCGATTCAATACGGTGTTGGGAAGCTACAACATCAGAATGTACGACGCTCTGATGCCAGTCACCGTGGCGAATTTTCTAAACTACATAAACACAGACCGCTACAACGGCACGTTTGTCCATCGCAGTGTCCCTGGATTTGTCGTTCAAGGAGGTGGTTTCACTTTCAACAGTTCCAATAATACTGCTCCTCAGATATCTCTCAGTCCTCCGATTAACGATGAGCCGGGAGGGGGAATAGCTGGACCTTCCAATATTCGCGGCACGATTGCCATGGCCAAGTCGGGCCCCAACACGGTAACTAGCCAATGGTTCGTGAATTTGGGAAACAATTCCTCATTAGACAATCCTGCTCGACCGGATGGCGGTTTCTCTGCCTTTGGTCGAGTATTGGGGAATGGGATGACTGTGGTTGACGCGATTGCAGCCCTACCGATATTCGATTTGGATCCTTTTCCTCAGCAAACATTCGACACGGTCCCCCTTAGAAACAATCCTGGGGGCCTGGCTGACAGATTGGTCTTCGCAAATGATGTTTCCGTGCTCGCACTACCTGCTGGGGATTACAACTTCGATGGCACGGTGAACAACCAAGACTTAGCAATATGGCAAACAGACTTTGGTTCCACCGTGAAAGCCGAGGCAGATGGCAACGGAAATGGAATAGTCGACGGAGCCGATTTTCTGATCTGGCAACGTAGTTTTGGTCAGACCTCTTCCATCGTCAGTTCAATCACGGCCATCCCCGAACCAACTGCCATAGCATTGGCCGTCCTCAGTTGCCTATCCCTGATTGCCCGGCGCCGCTAGCCATTTTACTCTGCGATGTACTCTGCGTACTTCTCGGCAATCTTAGCTTGCTTGTCGTCTCCCCGATGGAGCACGATGCGATAGTGCAGCACCAGGGATTCGCCCTTTGCCAAGGTCATCCGCAGCGGGCGCTTGTGGATGTCACTTTTTTCGTCGGTAAAGGCAAGCTTCCCCAGGGGGTTACCGGCAAACAGACCGTAGGTCCGCACATGCCAGGGCGAAGGACAATTCAAACTTTCAGGATGGGTGAAGATCGCGATGCCTAGTGTCTCACCAGCCACGGGACCGTGGTAATCAACCCATTCGGCAGGCTGTGCCCACGCCTCTGCGTCCTTCAATCCGCGACTTGTAACGATCTGTCCTCCGTCTCCGTGATCGACATTCATGCTGTCGGCCACCCGCACGGCAAAGAACCCCTCCTTGCTATCGGCAAGCCGGAGTTCCCCTTCACTAGCCGTAAGAACAAACCGGCAGTCGAGCCACCGCTGGTCGCCATCGGTGCCGAAGGTCCAGGTGCGTTCGTCTTCACAACTTTTCTTGCTATCAGGTCCGATCCAGTCAGTAGTGGCTACAATGACAGCCGTTTCGCCGTTACTCTCAATTTTTTTGAACTCACGGTGTTTTTGTGTCCCCGCAGGGTAGGGACGCGATCTTCCCTCTTCCTTCTCTTGCCAGTAGTCGACCTCATTCACCCCTTCGTAGGTGATCCAAACCGAACGGTGGTGAGGGTGGTCGTGAGCTTCTTTCAAGGAAGTAGCCCCGACGGGCCATGCGCGAGTCATGGGTTCACCAGTTGGACCAATCACTGGCCAAAGAACAGGCTTCGTTGCTGAATTCTTTAGATAGCGGGTAAACAACTCACCGTCGATATTGACTGTGACGCCATCTTCCTCTTCGGAAATCGAGAACTGTTGGACGGCTTTTTCCTCTGCGGCACTGGCCAGCGAAGCGAGTGTTGATACTATATGCAAGAGGGTACAAATCGAGGCAAGACCAAAAAACTTCCGCGAAATAAGCATGGGTACCAACCTTAAGGCTCCTGATAGAATGAAGTGATTCGTGGATTAGCTGGTTTAGTCTAACACGTTCTGCCAGCGAACTGAACTGGTCAATTCTCGAAAAGCCTCCTTCGATCACCCGACATTCGAGAGCCTCCCTTTTCGCCCTGACCAACCGGAAATAGAATAGGCTTGGCACAGATTCATGAATTAGGTGGAATAGCTATCAGTACTCAAAACGCATGGGAAATTATCGAGGGGAATGGCCCTCTCATTGCGGCGGCGATTCACGACGGCCATGTGGTCCGGGATGAACTCTCTGGATTATTGGCCCTGTCGTCTGAAGACCGGCTTCGCGAAGAGGACCCCCAAACTTCCTTATGGGCAGCTATCGCATCTACACACATCATTGGCAAAAGGTCGCGGTTTGAGGTCGATCTCAATCGTCCCCGGGAGAAGGCGGTCTATCAGACCCCAGCGGATGCTTGGGGGCTTCATGTGTGGCACAGGCCGCTTTCGCAGGAATTGTATGAGCGCTCTCTAGAAATTTACGATAGGTTTTACTCTGCGGTCGGCGAGTTGCTCACCAGAAAAGTACAGCAAGAAGGTCGCGTCGTAGTTTACGATTTGCATACCTATAACCATCATCGGGGTGGGCAACACGCACCCTATGATGACGCAAAACTTAACCCTCAAGTGAATGTGGGGACCGGCACCATGGACCGTACACGCTGGGCGGCAGTTGTCGATCGTTTTTTTGCCGACCTCGGCGACTTTGATTTTCCCGGCGGTAGGCTAGACGTGCGGGAGAACGTAAAATTCCGCGGAGGCTTTTTCGGGAAATGGATTCACGAACATTTTCCCGACTCGATTTGTGTGCTGTCGATCGAGTTTAAAAAGTTCTTCATGGATGAGTGGACAGGTGAGGCCGACGCAGAAAAGGTTGCCGCGATTCGAGACGCTCTGACTTCGACGCTTCCCGGAGTGCGAGAGGAATTAGCTAAACTGTGACGCACTCTTCCATCTTGCCGCTAGCCAAAAGTGATATTGAGGAAATCCGTGCGCGTCTGGTGGCGGGACAGTCGGTGCGAAGCGAGCTGCCGGGGGATGGCATGATCTACGTGGACCGGCCGCTCCCGTTTCTATGTGTCTACCGTGAGCCTCCGCACAATGATGTTGGGACCCGCGCCTTGGTACAAGGCGAGGCCTCGTATTTAGTCGTCCCCAACACGGCTCCCAACAAAGATATCAGTCCGCTCGTAAAAACGATTGTGAAATGTCTCCACGAGCGATTTCACGGTTTCTTGGTCGTAGAGATTTGGTCCTCCGCCGACAGTGAAGTTCAGGCGGCGTTTGCTGAAAGTGATTTGGAGCCTACCGAACTGAGGCCGAATTTCTCGATTGTGGCACGAGGCCCGAATGCCCCCATGCGGACGATTGAAACACTGCGCCGTCAGCTTGAGCGTGTGACCTATCTCAAGCAACGCTCGACCGTCGCAGTGGATACCAGTCCTGACACTTTCGCAGGGAGTCTTACGACACTGCTCACTTCCGATAGCCTGCGCCAATGGGGTTGTGAAGTCGTCGGACTCTGTGTGCGCCCCATCTACCGCAATCCACTGACGGGGGAATTGTATCCCGCCGTCCTCCGCTCCCTCAAAAGAAGCATTGGTCGAGCGCTGAAGCAGGCGTTCTTTACATTCTCAAAGACCCACACCAACACGACTCCGGAACATTTCTATTCGCTAGGTCGACGAACCATCTTCAAGTCGGTCAAGTTGATCGATCGCCGCCTCAACGACATCAGCAAGAGTTTCAGCTTTCTCCTGCAAGTGACCCCGGTGAATGCCGAAGCCGCTTGGAATGAATTCCAGCGCGGTCGCTTTGAGAGTGAACCGCGCTTTTATTATCGCCCCTTGGAAGTCGATCCCAACGACCTGAAACGACAACTTTTTTCGATTCCCACTGGCAGCATCGAAGATCCCACCCTTGGGGAACTTTTCCACCAACGGCAGGATGAACTCGACCGCAAGAT
The DNA here is from genome assembly GCA_041738415.1 of Bythopirellula sp. Taxonomy (GTDB): domain Bacteria; phylum Planctomycetota; class Planctomycetia; order Pirellulales; family Lacipirellulaceae; genus Bythopirellula. The sequence continues at coordinate 40,350 of JBGSPU010000094.1, read as the reverse complement.
TACCATGCTTTGTGACATCGGCACCAAGCGATTCGTGCTTGGTAGCCGACAAGTCTACGGGGAGATTAGTACGGACTTGCTCAATCTGGCCCACAGTTTACTCGAACGCATCAGTCCTCGCAGTCGGGAAGGTCGCGGCGAGGTAGAAATTACTGCTGCGGAGTTCGCTCTGCGAGCCAAGCAGGAGATCGAATATTATCGAACTCAATTGCCCGAATTCACTGCCGAGGCGATCATTCGCGACGACATGTATTCAGGTCTCATGTGTTCTGACGGACACCTGTTGATTGGTTGCGACACCCGAATTCCGCAAGGCCGTGTGGAGGCGCTCTTGCAACATGAAATCGGTACACATCTGCTGACCTACTACAACGGACTGGTCGAACCGTTTCAACTCCTCCACACGGGCCTGGCTGGATACGATTCACTGCAAGAGGGCATTGCCGTGTTGACGGAATATCTTGTCGGTGGCCTCAGCAAGCCCCGACTGCGGCTCTTGGCAGCGCGCGTGGTCGCCGTTCAGATGTTACTCTCTGGAGCAGACTTTGTAGAAACTTTTCGCACCCTGACCAAGAAGTTCGGTTTCCGCCGACGGACGGCCTATACGATCACGATGCGAATTTTTCGCGGCGGTGGATTCACCAAAGATGCCGTTTACTTGCGTGGGTTAGTCGAGATTCTGGACTACTTGGGCGAAGGTGGCAAATTGGACCCCCTATTCGTGGGCAAGATTGCCAGCGAACATATAAGATTCATCCGCGAGCTGTTGCATCGCCAGATGATCGAACCTCCCGCCTTGCTCCCGAGGTATTTATATATGCCCGGGGTACAAGAACGTCTGTCAAAACTCGGAGCGGGAATGACTGTACTGGAATTGATCAAGGGAAAATCTAAGTAAGGAATGAGGCCATGCGTATCGGATTCGTTGTCAATGATATTGCTACCGAGGAAGAAGGCTACACGACCACACGTCTGGCCATGACTGCCATCAATCGGGGTCACGAAGCGTGGCTGATCGGTACGGGCGACTTCGCCTTCGATCCGGACGACTACGTCCGAGCTAGGGCCCGTTCGGCCCCCGGGGTAAAGTATAAATCCACAAAAACATTCTTGCACGAGTTACGTGGCCCACGTGGCAAGGTCCAGCGGATTACGGTCGATGATCTGGATATCCTGATGTTGCGGAACGATCCTTCGCAAGACCAGGGTCGACGCAGTTGGGCCCAGCAAGCGGGCATCGTGTTTGGTCGAGCGGCCATGCGGCGGGGAGTCATTGTGCTCAATGATCCTGAGGGTCTCAACAACGCCATTAACAAAATGTACTTCCAGTTGTTTCCCGAAGAAGTGCGCCCGGACACGCTCATTACCCGCGACCGTGAGGAGATACGTGAATTCGCCCGCAAGCACGAAAACGACATAGTAATCAAACCCTTGCAAGGATCGGGGGGGCAGGGAGTCTTTCGTATTGTGGGAGATCAACTTGGCAACCTCAACCAGATGATCGAATCGATTTCTCGCGATGGTTATGTCGTCGCACAGCAATACTTGCCACTCGCCGCGGAGGGGGACATGCGGCTGTTCATGATGAATGGCCAGCCTTTGCGCTATAAAGGCAAGTACGCCGCGTTTCGACGTGTTCGCTCTGGCGACGACATCCGCAGCAACATCCACGCAGGTGGCAAGAAGGCCCAGGCAATCGTTGATGACACGGCCCTGAGAATCGCGGAAATCGTGCGGCCCAAGTTGGTGGCCGACGGCATGTTCTTTGTTGGGCTCGACATCGTGGGAGACAAGCTGATGGAGATCAATGTGTTCAGCCCTGGTGGATTAGGAAGCGCCCAAGCTTTTGAGAACGTGAATTTCACCACTCCGGTGATCGAAGCCCTTGAACGCAAAGTGCAATACATGGGTCACTATCAACGCAATTTCAACAACGTGGATATGGCTTCGTTATAAACCTTCCCTGTTTTAGTCGCGACGCGTCTGTCCCAGCCCTATAATTAAGACTGCTGGACAAAGCGAAGCGAGGTCCCCGAGTGAAAACCTGAGGTAAATCAGCATGTTTGTCGTAACCGTTAATTTGAAGATCAATCCGCAGCACGTCGCTTCATTTCGCGAAACCGTGCTGACTCATGCCAACAATTCGCTGACGAAAGAATCAGGTTGCCGCCGTTTCGACGTCAGTTGGGATCCCGACGACCAGACGCGCGTCTTTATCTACGAACAATACGACGACCGCGCCGCTTTCGATGTCCACACGGCCTCGGAGCACTTCAAGTGGTTCGGCGACACCGCCGGTGGGTGGATTGCCACGAAGCAGCTTGACACTTGGGAGTTGGCTCCAGGCCTTGCATCCGCCTAAGCGATCGCATGTTGGTCATGTTGCCTGCGTATGCTTCATGGCCAAGCTCTATGACGATGTTTGAACCCTTGGGCCACAAGTGTGTTTTGCTTCCGGACTCGGGCTACTGGGCCGGAACGAGTCCTGCGGGTTCCGGCGAAGTTGCGTTTGCCTGCACGATGGCGAATAATGCTGGAACTCGCGTTACTCGTTCCGGCCAGTGAGACGATCACTTATCATCGCTTTCTTCTTACGCCCCAATGAAACTCGTGACACACGCCCTCCGAATCCAGCAATCTTTCGCCGCGCTCAATGCCCTGCTCTGCCAGCGCCGTTCCGCGCGGTGGACGCTGGCCGGGCTGCTTACCGTGCATACCCTGCTGTTGGCCTACAGTGCGTATGTGCATAGCCCCACGCTCAACGAGCCGGGGCACCTGGTCGCGGGGCTGAGCCACTGGCGGTTTGGCCGGTTCGAGGTGTATCGCGTCAATCCACCCTTGGTAAAAATGGTGGCGGCGCTCCCCGTGATGGCCGTCGGCTACGAAGAAGATTGGTCCAGCTTCTACGAAGGTCCCGGCGCGCGGCCCGAGATGGCGATGGGCGAAGACTTCGTCGCCGCCAACGGCGAGCGGTCGTTCTTCCTGTTCATGATCGCCCGCTGGGCGTGTATTCCGTTTAGTTGGATCGGCGCGATCACCTGCTACCTCTGGGCACGCGATCTTTATGGTCGCCCCGCCGGCCTGCTCGCCGCCGCCCTCTGGTGCTTCGAGCCCAACATCCTCGCGCACGGCTCGCTAATGACCCCCGACATCGGCGGCACGGCCCTGGGCGTCGCCGCCTGCTACACTTTTTGGCGGTGGCTAAAAAACCCCACCTGGACCCAAGCCGCCCTCACCGGCGTCGTGCTGGGGCTGGCCGAACTGGCGAAGACCACCCTCATCCTCTTCTATCCCCTTTGGCCCCTGATGTGGATCGTGTATCGAATGGGGAATGCGGAGTGCGGAAGGCGGAGTAGAGATTCCATTCCGCATTCCGCATTCCGAACTCCGCACTCGTTCCTTCGCGAAGCCGCCATGCTCGCCTTGCGGATGCTTATCGGCCTGTACATCCTCAACCTCGGCTACGCCTTCGAAGGCACCGCCACGCAGTTGAAAGACTTTCACTTTGTCAGCGACCTCTTCACGGGGAAGAACGGTCAAGAGCCAAGAGTCGAGAGTCGAGAGCCAGACAATCCCCAAGCGCAGCGTCATTCCCGAGACGTCGGGAACCCAGACCAATCTTTCATTCCGCATTCCGCAATCCGCACTCCGCATTCAGTGAATCGCTTCTCCAACACCTGGCTCGGCCATCTCCCCGTCCCTTTACCGAAAAACTATCTGCTCGGCATTGACCTCCAGCAAAAGGATTTCGAACACTACGGCCGCCCCTCGTACTTGCGCGGCGAGTGGCGCGACACCGGCTGGTGGTATTACTACTTGTACGCCGCCCTGATTAAAGTCCCGCTAGGCTTGTGGATGTTAGCGCTGCTCGCGCTGGTGATGACCCTGGTAAAAACTACCCATAGCGAGTTCCCGGTTGCTAGTTTAGCAGCGGCTAAAGACTCTTCTATTCCGCATTCCGCAATCCGCATTCCGCATTGGAAAGATTCCTTCATCCTCCTCACCCCCGCCGTGGTCATCTTCACGGTCGCCAGCATGAAGTGCGGCTTCAGCGAGCACTTCCGCTACGTGCTGCCGTGCTTTCCATTTGTGTTTATTTGGATCGGAAGAGTTGCGAGTTGCGGGTTTCGAGTTCCGAGTGAAGAAAAGTAGTTCTCGCTTGCCGAGCGAGAACCTTAACCTCGTCCCCATGCTCCGCGTGGGGACGCACTGTCTCCGAGGCTCCGCCTCACTCTGCTACATACTCCGGTCACTAACGTTCCCGGACGCGCCTATCTCCCGACTCGCGCCTCGAAACTCGCCACTCAAAACTATTTCCTCTTTTTTTCAAAAATTTGCTTGACAGCCTTTTCCCACAGGTGTAGATTGCGTCGAATGGGCTGATTCAGCAGCGCAGCGCTAGCCGCGATGCAACGCATCGCAGGAAGAAGTGCGATGCTCCAGTCCCTCTATTCCCTCGCCGCCGCCGGCTCCTTCTGCTGGTTTCTCGCCAGCAGTCTAGTCATTTTTCCACATTCGCTTTCGTTTTTTAATGAGGCGATCGGCGGGCCCCTCAACGGGCCGGAGCACCTTTTAGGGAGCGCCGTCGATTGGGGGCAGGACCTGCGGTATTTGACTAAGTTCCAAGATAAATCGGCCGAGTATAGAATTTGTCTAGCTTATCTGGGATCGTTTGATACTTGTGACATAGAAAGCTTACTTTCGATTAGTAACACATTCTGGAAGGTTTTCGAAGAAGACCCAACTGATTCAGAAGTTTATTTATTTCGAGATTGTGAATTTCAGTCTCCAATCGAATTCATTATTAGCGTTAATTTCTTGATGGGGGACGTGCGAAATGGGAAAGATTGCAAAGAGACAACTTTTCACATTCCGTCTGAGTTAATAGCGAAGATTGGTAAGTCTCAATCAAGAACTCGCTATATGTCTTATGCCATGCTTGCCTATGATCTCGAGTCAAGTATTCAAAAAGATGTTCGATTCTAGATTACCTCTGATAGTTTCACTATAGCGGGATTACGATGATTGAGAAGTCGTTGATCATAGTTTTGATTTGTGTTGGAGTAGTTTTAGGTTTTTTCAGTGTTTTTGCACCTAACGTTAATCAAATTAGTTTGTTAGAGGCGGATTCGACCGTTTATGATTGTGGGGAGATTCCTCAAGGACAACCACAAACTTGTCGAGTGAGACTAATGAATTCAGGATCAGTAACGATCTGCTTGCTTGAAGCTCAAGCAAGCTGCTCTTGTACAGTTGCTGTTTCTCCACAAATAACGCTAGGTCCCGATGAATCTACATTTACAGAAATCACGTGGAATCCTGGTCTAAAACGCGGCAAAAGAAAGACTGCGTGTCTCTTTCCTTACACAGTGCTCGCAAGCTCCGACAGGAAAATTCATTATTTGAAGGTATCGTTAACTGCTGTCGTTCAGCCTGATATTAAGCTGGTACCGGATGTTCTTGTTTTTGATGCTTCTTTGCCGCAGACTCGAGAACTTTTGCTTTTACCAGGTGTTGCAAAAAAGTTTACAATCTTATCGGCAAAATCAAATCACCCTGCCTTTACAGTTGAAGAGGCAAAGAGGAATTCAGATAAGGATAAGCTTACGGTGGAGTTCAAACCTGAACTTTGGGATGGAATATCCACTATACCGGTGATTGAAATCCAAACCAATACACAACATGAGAAGGTAATTCGTGTTCCTATTCGCGTTAGGCCTCAGCATGATACAGAGGGCATACTGTGATAATCTCAAATCTCACTGTAAACTCGATTTTTAGCCGATATTTTTTTGCTAGTATTGTATTATTCGCTTGTGAGATTTCTGCTATGAGTTGCTCGGTAGTCAATATGGCACTTGCAATGGACCCTACGGTAGAAGAGTTGCAGGAAAAAATACTTGATTCGAGGATTCGATTCGATCAAGGCCACATAGTATTTGCCGTATCGGAAGAGGACCTGCTAAGCGATCAAACCTCTAAAAAAAACTTACAAACGAACTTCGATATTTTCTTTAGCGAGGCAAGATTATCAGTCAAAGTGAAAGTTGCTGTTTTTCAGCAAGGTCGGCATTTAGAAATGAAGGAGTATAGAATTCTTGATGACAATATAATATTGTACAAACCATCGGCAGAACGATTCTCAGTTTCTGTTGATGAAAGGACAAAAAGCCCTCGGCTGGCAAGAAACGACTTGTTTGATCCGCGAATGCTAGGGATTGCCCTATCGAAAGTTTCTGTCTTTGATGCTGTTGGATTACGTGAGGCAGCTCAACTAAAACAGCGGATTGACAGTCGTGCAAGCGTTACCCTAAGCCCCTTGAATGGAGTTGAAGCTTGGCTCGTTGAGGATACTCTCAAGACTGAAAATGGTACTATCTCGTTGCATACGTGGGTGGTGCCTTCGATGGGATATATTGTTCCCAAGAGAGAGAGAGTTTATTCAAATGCGAACAAAAATGGGAAAATGTCGATCGAGACCGAATACAAAGAGTACGAACAGGGGTACTTCCCATCGCAATCAATATTTGTCCATGAAATCAATGGAAAAGTTGTAAATCGGGAAAAGGTCATTGTTGAAGAAGGAGTTTTCTCAGAAGGAGTCAATCCTGCAGAGTTTCGAATTGAAGCTCTGAATCTTAAGCCGGGTCGTCACGTTGAAAACTTTGGAGAGAAAATGGTTTGGAATGGGGAGACTCTAGTCCCTGATCCTGTATGGCAGTCACAACGTGATTACATTCCAATTAGTATATCTGAACAATCTTGGACTCGTCAGATAATTCTTGCGATTAATGCAATTCTGTGCTTTGCCTTGGCTGTTTTTTTATTGATCAGACGACGATCAAAAGCAAATAGTGGTATGTAGTGTTTCAAAACTTTTCGAATGAAGGAATGAGTGTCAAGATGAGAAAAAGCATTATCTCTTCCATTGTTGCATTACTTTGTATTGCGTCAATCGCGGTTAGTCTCGGGACCCCTAACTGTAATAACAAGCGTCAAATCCCTGATGTTCCTGAATCCAACTGTGGTGAGCAAGATGAGGATTTATGCGAAAACAATGGCAATGATCTGTTTGCTTGTGCAGAGATGGAAAGTGCAAAATACTATGAAGAGTTTGGACGCTTCGATGATTGCGGTACGGGGGCAGCGGATGATCGTTGTGGACCAAAAGGCACTCCCAAAACTTGCACTTGCAAATATGAGTGCAATGTTAGTCCGACTGGGAGTTGTTACCAATCTATTCCGGTACTTGAAGAAGACCCAGAGAACCCAGGACATATGATTCCAGTTTGTGCTACTCAGCAGGAAAATGGTAACCTTGGCTGTACAATAGGTGGATAACCGGTCGAGTGTTGGGAGGAAAAACGGGGCAGAACAATTTATCAAATCATTAGTCTTTGACACGTTTTGCCTTCCAATTGATGCAGAGTTTTTTTGAGATGCGAATCATCGTTGGGTTACTGCTGATTCTTGCCGGCTGCTTTAAGACCTTGGTGCTTTATACCGATCCGATTGTACTGCAGCAGCCGGATTGGGTGCGAGTAATTATCCCGTTTGAAATCGCTGTAGAGATCGGTATCGGCATCCTGGTACTTGTAGGAATCTATTGGCATCAGGTGCTTTGGGTTGCATTAGTTCTGTTCACAGGGTTTGCTGGTTATTCGCTGTGGCTCGCTTTGCAAGGCGCCGAAACTTGTGGCTGCTTCGGGCCGATCAAGGTGAGTCCCTGGTGGACTTTCGGTTTGGATTTGGTCGTCGTGGCTGGGTTGTTCGCGGAGTGGTGGTGGGAAAGACGGCATGAAGAACTGAAAGAACAAGACATCCCCGCTGCTGGCAGAGGGGGAGTCCTGGGGAAACTTACCGCGATTGGCTATGCCTGCGTTGCACTTTTTACAGTCCTCCTCTGGCAGACACGGCCGGTGGTGCATGCTGACGGCGTGCTGCAGACGGCCAACGGCCTCACGATCCTGGAGCCGACCGACTTGGAGTGGGCAGCCGTTTCCTTTGACGGAGTCCATCGATGTTGATCTCTCACAGGGGGTATGGCTGGTGGTGCTGCATCGGCATGATTGTCCTAAATGCCAAGAGGCCATGCCGCTGTATGAGGAGTTCGCGGCAAGTGATGTGAGGAAACGCGTGGCGCTGATTGAAGTGCCACCGTTTGGGAAGGAGGGAGCGGGAGCAGGTTCGGCTTGTGTTGCCGGCCGCCTCGCGACGGATCGAGAATGGTTTGTGCAGACGCCGGTGGAGATTCGGCTGCGGGATGGGGTCGTCGAGTCGGCGTCGACGGAGTTACCGGGGATACGGAGTGTGGCACGACACTCCGTGTCGTATGTTGGTAATTGGTCAACGGTGGGTGGGTTGGAGTGAAAGAACACGTGGCCGAGTCTCTCCGAGACTCGGATTTCACCCGACGGAGTCGTCGCGGCTTCAGTCTCACCAGAGACTGAGCTACGTGGGGGAATTCCAACTCGGAGTGTCGTGCTACAATAGTTTGTCGCCTTTCGCTCCGCGAAAGTAGCGCTACTTTTGCGGAGCAAAAGGCGACGATGGCCCTCCCCGCTCGATAGCTCGCGACCCTCCCGGAGGGAGGGTGTTTTCATTACCCTCCCTCTGGGAGGGTCGGCCTCTCAGGGCCGGGGAGGGGGTATTGGGTTAAGCAGTGAAGATGCAAGATGATTAAGAGAAATCGACACCAACGTATATCCGTACAAGGCCGTAGTGGCTTTGCCTGGCTGGAACTCCTGCTGGCCCTGGCCATGCTCGCGCTGGTGCTGCAGCTTTTTCCCCGCGCCGGGCAGACGCTGGTCTGGATGCTCGACGTGCGGAATTGGCCGCGGACGGTATGGTTCGGGGCAAACCTGATTGTGCTACTGGTGCTGGTCGCCGTGCGGTTTGGGCCGCAGTTGGTCGAAGAGTGGCGCGAGCGGCGGGAGCGGCTCTCCAGTGAGCACACGAAGGAGGAGAAACAGCGGGAGATCCGCGCGCAGCGCGAGGCGCTCGAGCGGATGCAGCAGGCGAAGCGGAAGAGAATCTATTAGGAGAGTCAAGAGACAAGGGTCGAGAGTCAAGAGCCAGATGATGGCATGTTAGCCGCGACGCGGCTGCCGAGTTTCACGAGGCACAAGCGGAGCGGGAAAACACTTCGAACCAACGTCGCAGAGCGTGGGAACGAGGAGATGAAGAAATGATTAAAAACTCAAAACTCGCGCATCGGAACTCGCAACTCATTTCCGCCTTCACCCTCATTGAGCTTTTGATCGTGATTGCAATCTTGAGTCTCTTGATGCAGTGGTCCTGCCGGCGATTCAGAATTCCCGGGAGGCGGCGCGGCGGACGCAGTGTGCGAACAATCTGCGGCAGATTGGTATTGCGACGCAACAGTTTCATGATGTTCACAAGAAATTCCCACCTGGGCGTTGGACGGGGAGTTCCCCCACGTAGTTTGTGTTTCTGCTTCCCAACCTGGAAGCCAAGCCCCTGTTCGACCAGTGGTCATTAAAGCACAAGTATTATGCCCAGGAAAATGAGGTCGCCCGCCAACAAGGAATTCCCCAGTGGATGTGCCCTTCCCGGCGCAGCCTGGGAGATTATCTTTCGGGTGAAAAGCATCCAGGAACTGAAGGGGCCGTCGGAGACTATGCAGGAAATATGGGCTCCTATTTTCGGGGGCACTACGAGGACAAATTTAATGGGGTGATCACCACAGAATCAACCTGGCTGGAGTTAGCAGTTCCTAACAAAGCCAAGGAAGATGACATTGCCAAGTGGGGTTCCGATATGAACATGGCAAGAATACTAGATGGCACATCAAATACCTTTCTTGCGGGTGAAAAGCATGTCTATTTTGGCGACTTTTCGAAATTTCCCAATGACTCTTCGCTCTACAACGGTGACCATGTGAGCACTTTTGCACGCGGTGGTGGCCCCGACTATCCGATTGCTCACGCAAATGAACCTTGCACTAGCCAATGGACTGTTGGTTGTGAACGTTTCGGGAGTTCTCATGCTGGAATTTGCCAGTTTGTAATGGTCGATACGAGTGTTCATCCATTGAATAACGATTTGGATCCAGAAGTATTAGAGCGATTATATGATCGGGCGGACGGAATGCCTGTTTCTCTGGATCAATAGTAGGAACGCTCACAGGCATCACATAGAATTGCGGCACAGCGCATGACCGAAACTGCTGAGCTACCTGCCGCAACCACGCCGCTCGTTTCCATTGTCATTCCCATCTACAACGAAGCAGCCACTCTCTACCAGATCGTCGAGCGGGTGCAGGAGGCGCTCGCCGAGGTGCCGCATGACATCGTGTTGGTCGATGATGGCTCGACGGATGGGACGGAGGCGGTGATTCGGTCGATTGCGGATTGCGGATTGCGGAATGCGGATTGGGAAGAGGGCTGGGTTCCCGACCCCCGCCTGCGCGAGGGCAGGCCCTCGGGAATGACAAATTTGCAAGTGATTTCGCATGCTACGAACCAGGGCAAAGGGGCCGCCCTGCGGACCGGGTTTGCGGCTTGTCGCGCACGAATCATCGTCGTGCAGGATGCCGACTTGGAGTACGATCCGCAAGATATTTCGCGGCTGGTGCAGCCGATTGTGGACGGCAGGGCGGACGTGGTGATCGGGTCGCGGTTTCATGGCGAGGTGCAGCGGGTCCATCTCTATTGGCATCGCGTGGGGAACGCCCTGTTGACGCTGCTCTCGAATCTGTTTACCAACTTGAACCTCTCCGACATGGAGTGCGGCTACAAGGCGCTTCGGCGGGAAGTGATTCATGGAATCACGATCGAAGAGAACCGTTTTGGTGTCGAGCCGGAGTTGGTGGCCAAGGTGGCCCGCGCTGGGTGGCGGGTGTTCGAAGTGCCCGTGTCGTATGCGGGGCGCGACTATGCCGAGGGGAAGAAGATCGGCTTCGGCGATGCCCTGCGGGCGATGTGGTGTGTGGTGAAGTATGGGAGGGGGGAGTTGCGAGTTTCGAGGCGCGAGTTGTGAGATGAATGATGGCGAGCCGAAAGGCGTGAGCCTCCGGAGTCACGGTGCTGGAATTGCGCGGGACTTGTTCACGGCCTACGGGGAAGAACGCCAGTTGTAGTAACGCAGGGCCAGTGCACCAACGAAGGCCATTGTGGCGATCGTCACCTGGATCACGAATTGATCTACCGTGACGGCAGGGCCATTCACCAGCCTAAGCAGCGGCACTAATCCCACGATCACCCAGCAGGCAAATTCCAGTATCACAGTAATACCCACAGGTGGGTGAGAATTAGTAGGATGCCCGTCTCGCATCATCGTGAATCCTCTCAGTCAGCACAGGAACGACCTCTGCCTGGCACAAGAATAATTGTAGAAATTGTCCAAGCGATCTGCAAGAATGTCGTTGCGGTTAGCTCGTGGCTGTGAGCGATAAGCTGGAAATGGCGAGCCGGATCCGTTAGCGCCCGGAAGTGGTGAGTGGACCCGGAGGTTTTGTCACGAGGAGTCGGAGTTTAGTTTGCAAAACTCGCAGACAAACACTGTAAAACAAGGACAAAATAGAGATTTTTGTTTTGTAGAAAAAAAGTTTTCGACAAAATTGGATTCGACAAAACTCTCGCCAAGGCCTGCAGGATAGGCATTGCCAGAGCCACTTGTATCTTCGCCTAAATCGCGCGATACTCACTGTTTGCAGTTGGGGTTTCTTAAGTTATTCATGGGAGCAAAGCAATGCGGCGAGCGAAAATCAGCATAATCGGGGCGGGGAATGTCGGGGCCACGACGGCTCATTGGTGTGCGGCGGCTGAACTGGGGGACATTGTCCTGGTGGACATCCCACAGACCGAGGATATGCCCAAGGGGAAGGCGCTCGATTTGATGCAGTCCTCGCCGGTGATGGGATTTGACTCGAACATCGTCGGCACGACCAGCTACGAGGACACGTCAGGTAGCGACGTGGTGGTGATCACTGCTGGCATTCCCCGTAAGCCCGGTATGAGCCGCGACGACTTGCTAGCCACCAATGCCAAGATCATGGCGAGCGTTTGCGAGCAGATCAAGAAAACAAGCCAGCACGCCGTGGTGATCGTGGTGAGCAATCCGCTTGATGCCATGGTGCAGAAGGCGTTGCAAGTCACCGGGTTTGATCCTTGTCGCGTACTCGGCCAGGCGGGGGTTCTGGACACGGCCCGCTATCGCACATTTCTGGCGATGGAGTTGGGGGTGAGTGTCGAAGACGTCTCAGCGCTATTGATGGGTGGCCATGGTGATACGATGGTGCCTATTCCCAGTTGCACCTCGGTGGGGGGGATTCCCGTGCTGCAATTGATCAACCCCAAGCGACTCGAAGAAATCGTTGACCGCACTCGCAAAGGGGGCGCTGAGATAGTCAGTCTTCTCAAAACGGGCAGCGCCTACTATGCCCCCGCTGCTGCTACCGCGCAAATGGTTGAGGCCGTGGTGCGCGATAAGAAGCGACTGATTCCTTGTGCGGCTTATTGCGACAAGGAGTATAGCGTGGGGGGATACTACGTCGGTGTGCCTGTGATTCTTGGTTCCAGCGGAGTCGAAAAGATCATCGAACTGACGCTGACCGAAGATGAGAAAACGGCGTTCCAAAAAAGTGTCGATGCCGTAAAAGAATTGGTCGACACGATGGCTAAACTCGGCTGAGTTGGCAGAATTGCATTATTTTTTGTGGTTTGCTCACTACATCTGGTGCTGGCATGCCATTTCCATGTGGTGAGGATTTCTCCGTTCAAGCTGTTGGCAGACAAAGTGCTAGCACTCCCATCTGGCACGAAACTGGCCCGTGACGTTGACATTTTCCAGCGGCTGGATTACAACCGCCATCGTTACGTCATTCGATTAGTTTTTCGTGTGCGAAAGTCTCGTCATGCTTATCAGCAGAGCTAGCTAGCATGTAGAATAGGCTGCAAATGCAGTGGTTCTGGATGCTTGCTAGCCTCGTTGATGGGCCTGTCCGAGAATTGATGCTTACGTGATTGTTATAGCGTGTTTGCCGATTTACCTCGAGCGACTCACATGATGTGTTGCGGATCGTTGCAACACGGGTGTTGGTCATGGAGCAAGATCGAAGGCGTAGCGAAAGTCTCTGGCCACTTCCGCAAAACACCACCTATTCAAACCAACTATGAACCGAACACTGCTCCCGCCCAAACCTGCATTACTCCCAGCCACCCACACGAGTATTACTGCGTGGCCCAAAAAACGAAAGCCATCAGCCACCCGACGACGCGACACCTCGACACCTCATTGCCTCTATTCACCTATCAATTACGAAGCTGGCTACGCGTATCCGCTGGTTGTGTGGTTGCATGGCCCCGACAGTAGCGAGTGGGAACTTCGCCAGGTGATGTCGCTGGTAAGTACGCGAAATTACATCGGGGTAGCACCGCGTGGAACGCTTCGATCGAGCGCGGCTCACCGCCGCTTCGGTTGGGAACAGACTGCCTCGGCGGTTGCCGAGTCTTGTCAGCGTGTACGACACTGTATTGAGATCGCGCACAATCAACTCAACATCCATGAAAACCGCATCTTTGTCGCCGGTGTTGGTGTCGGAGGTACGATGGCCCTGCGAGTGGGTATGGAGCATCCTGAACTGTTTGCCGGAGCGATTTCTATGGGGGGCCGCGTTCCCCGGGGTGGTCATGCTTTTCGCCGGATTAATGCGGCGCGGAGCCTGCCATTGATGATCTCGGTCTCCCCATCGGAAGGAGAGTACAGCCGGGAGCAGGTGATGGACGACCTGCGATTACTTCATAGCGGCGGCTTCTCGGTCTCGTTGAATCTGTATCCCGATGGGCATGGACTGACAGATGTGATGCTAGCGGACCTCAACTGCTGGATGATGGAACTTGCCTGCCCGAGTACCGTTATCGCCAGTCGCTGAAAGTATCCTCAACATTCCGAATCGCATTGCGGCTGATGAATCGCCTCGGCTCATTGGTCGTAATCTCTTCGCTTCTCGCAGAGGGGCTTCTCATGCTGCTATCACTCCCGAGCGTCAATTTGGATTGACACTCGCACTGGCAATTCGGTACAAGCCTCCCCGCCCTAGTCTCGCAGGACAGCCGTTTGGTCCTGCGCCCAATTTGCCTCTACGTGTTAAGATCCCTTGTCCGATACGAAGCCCACCACCAGCGGAGAATCCTCGCCAGAGGGAACGGCTGCGCCCGGGTTCCGCGCCAGGATTGCCGGTCTGCTGCACTGGTCAGGCGCAAGCCGCCTTCACAAAATGGTGCTTGGCACAGTCTCTTTGATTGGGCTGGCGGCGTTGTTTGCCTTTTGGAGCTACTTAGGGCATGTCACGGTGCTTGACGTACCTGTCGTTACCCTTGACATGGCCTGGGAAGCTCTCGATCAGCAGAAATATGATGAGGCACGCAATCTCATTGTCGAAATCCAAAGGAACCCGAGAGACCTCAAGGACTTCGGCAGCTATTTGTACATTCTCGGGGCAGTGAAATCCTACCAGGCAGATAAGGAATGGTCGGACGATCGCAAGCGGGCATCGCATCTAATTGCCGCACGCTATTTGCAGAAGTCTCGTGAACTTGGAGTACCTGACGAGCGCGAAGGTCAATTGATCTATCTGCTTGGACAGAGTCTGGTGTATGGCAACCAACCTCAAGAAGGGATCGCGGTACTACAAGAATCACTCAAGAGACTGACCGAACCACCCATTCAGTTGCGGCGTTTGTTGACCGAAGCTTACTTGAATCTGCCCAATCCTAAGTTCCACGAAGCACTGGAACAAAATCGCTTTCTGATCTCGGATGAGTCACTGGATGCTTCCGAGCGAGCCGATGCTTTGCTCACGCAATCGCAAATTCTCATTCAACTTGGCAAACTTGATGAAGCCAAGCAACTGCTCGACTCTCTTGAGAGTGAAGAGGGACAGCAGGCTGCGAAAAAGATTTTGTCAGGTCGCCTTGCATTGGAACAGGCAAGAAGAGCTACACCGGGTTCAGACGAGCGGTCAGCGCTGTTGGAGAACGCATTGAAAGACTTTCGCGAGGCCTTGCGACAAGATGCGCTTCACGGAAAAGTCAGACGGCAGGCTATGGTGTTCGTTGGTGAATGCTACGAATTAAAACAGGATCTACCTGCTGCGATCGTTGAATATGAAATCATTGGCAACAGTTACGGCGATACCGCAGAGAGTATCGTTGCGACATTGGCAAAAGCGCGATTGTTGCTGCAAACGAATCATCCGGAGAAAGCACTCATAGCCTACCGCTCTGTGCTAGAGTCTGTCGGTGAACCGGTTACCTACGTGAATCCGCTGTTGCCTTTGGCCCAACTTCGCAAACAACTTCTACAGGCCCAGTCTCGATTTGTAGAAAACCGGAATTTCGAGCAGGCAATGGCGCTGGTGGAACACTTCACTTCTCTCTTTAAACCAACAACGGTGACTGAATTGCGTGGATTGACCCACGTAGCTTGGGGAGAAGCCAATCTGGAGGAGGCTTCCAAGGCTCAGCGTCGTCGTTCGACAGAATCCCTTCAAACCGAGGGCCGCTACCATTTTCGAGCTGCCGGCAGAGCCTTTCAGTCCCTTGCTGAAATGCGCTATGCGACCGTTCACTATACCGATGATCTCTGGGCAGCGGCTGAGAACTACTATCTCGGACACAGCTATACCCAAACAGCCCTTGTCCTAGACGAATATCTGCATCACGAGGCTCGCACTCGACGTGCGCTGGCACTCCTTCGCTACGGTCAATCACAATTGGCTATCGGGAAGACTACGGAAGCGATCGCGGCACTAGAGGAGTGTATCGAAATGCATCCCCGAGATGCCAGCGTTTATGCTGCCCGCGTAACATGTGCGCAGGCATTTCTTGCAGTGGATCAACCTGAAAAGGCGGAAGCCTTGTTGATGAGTAATATCACAGGGGATACTTTGCGACCGGAAAGCCCGGAATGGCGTGAGTCTCTGTTTCTCTTGGGGACCCATTTGCATGAGATCGGCAAATACGAGGAGTCAATCAAGGTTTTGGAAGAGGCCGTGGCCCGTTATCCGACGGCACCTCAAGCGTTGCTAGCCCGTTATACCATTGCACGCTCGTTTCATAGTGCTGCTGAAGAACCAGCACGCAGAGCCAATCAAGCCAAGACCGAAAACGAGCGACAGAAGAACCGTAAAACGAGGGACCAGAATCTCGAGTCCGCATTACAAAACTATCTGGACGTGCAACGGAGCATTACCTTGGGGGGACACGCGGAGGATTCGCTGCTTACCCAGGCACTGCTTCGCAATTGTTACATGATGCAGGGTTCGGTCCTTTTCCAGTTGCGTCGTTACGAAGATGCAAGGAAAGCCTATGCCAACGTATCGACACTGTATCAACATGAACCTTTCGTGCTGGAAAGTTTTGTGCATATTGCCAACTGCTGGCATCGATTGAACCAACCACTCAATGCCCGACAGACAATTGCCCAAGCGAAATTGGTTTTAGAGCGTTTACCAACAACGGTTGACTTCAAGCAGACAACGAATTTCAGTAGACAGCAATGGGAATTGTTGTTGAACGAAATGGCTCAATGGTAGTGAACCGCACCATGTCTATGCAGGAAAGATCTTTTGTGACTGATTTATCCACAGACAAACTCGCAGATCTTGTTGGCAAGCGGCACTCTTGTCTGGTGCAATTGCACAAGTTGGGCGTCAAGCAGTCGGAGTTTATCGTATCAGGCGAGATCAGTTCTTTGTTGCGATTGCTGGCGGTTAAGAATCAACTGATCGTTGCTCTGCAGAGCATTGAGCAGCAGTTAGCTCCCTTTCATGAACAACACCCGGATGAGAGGCAGTGGCCCTCAGCGGTGGAACATCAGAAATGTTCCCAACAAGCTGCCGAATGCAAGCAACTGTTGGACAAAGTGATGCGTCTGGAGTGTGAGAACGAAGCGAAAATGACGCAGCGCCGAGACCAGTTAGCACAGCAACTGCAAACAGTCCAGTCCTCCGCGTCGGCACGGCGGGCTTATCAGGCACACCACGCGAAGCAGCAAGCGATTCCGATGCTGCTGGGTGGTGCTCCAAGATCGCCAGGTTTTTCATCTCTTTTAGATCTGCAAACAGGACCCTAATTAACCATGCAATCGAAAACTGCTCAACGTGAAGAAACACCCTACTTGCGGCTATTTAATGGCGTAGATGAGTTGCAGGGGGAACTTGCCGTCCCCGAGTTGGAAGCCGGTTGCAGTCTGGAAACGGTGTTGACCGCCTGGCACGAAGCAACGGTGCGTTTGGAACAGACGCATGAGATATTGCAATCCGAAGTCCGGCGTCTCAACGATGAGTTGGAAACAAAGAATAGAGAATTGGCATTGAATGCACGCTTGGCCGATCTGGGACGCATGGCGTCTCATGTCGCCCATGAGGTGCGCAATAGTTTGGTCCCTGTCACCCTGTATGTCGAACTGCTCAAGCGTCGATTGTTGGAAGACTCTGGCAGCCTGGACATCTTAACCAAGATTGAGGCAGGGTTCACCGCCCTGGACGTTACCGTGAACGATTTACTTAACTTTACGTCACATCGTGAGCCTCGTTGGGCAAGTTTTCCAGCCGCGGTATTGATTCAGGAGGTGTGTGATGCTTTGAAACCTCAGCTCGATGCCCAATCGATCCGAGTACTTACAGAAGTTGAGCAGTCCTCTTTCATCTACGCAGATCGGGAGATGCTTCGTCGGGCTCTCTTGAATCTTGCGCTCAACGCGCTGGATGCGATGGCATCGGGTGGCGAATTGGTGATCACGGCTTTTGAGGGGCCGAATGGGTTTCTGCTGGAAGTCGCTGATAGCGGTAAGGGACTTAGCCAAAATCACTTGGACAAGGTATTTGAACCTTTCTTCACGACCAAAAGCAACGGCACCGGGTTGGGGCTGGCGATCGTGCATCGCATTGCCGAGGCCCATGGCGGCCGAATCACTGCCGCGAATTGCCCCGAAGGGGGGGCGGCTTTCACGATTGAACTGCCAGCAATGCAAATGAAAAGGATGGCCGCATGAGTGGGCAGGCAAAGTCCTTGGAACTAAATCGCGTCTTGGTGGTCGATGATCACGCCGCAGCGCGTGAATCGGTAGCCGACGTGCTGCGCCATGCGAGCTACCAGGTAACCTGTGCATCGAGTGCACGCGAGGCACTGGGACTGCTGGCCAAGAGTGAGTTCCAGGTGATTATCACCGATCTTCAGATGCCCGGCATGGATGGGCTGGAGTTTATTCAGCAGATTCAAAAGCAACGGTTACTCTCGCAGATCATCATGGTCACTGCCCACGCCACGATCGCATCTGCCGTCGAGGCGATGCGATATGGCGCCTTCGATTATCTGGAAAAACCTTTCAATGCTACTCGTTTGGAAGAGTTAGTAGGCCGAGCGCTTGAACGGGGCCGATTGCTTGCCCCGGAGGAGAGTGGTCAGCAAATTGGGGGTCTCATCGGAGACGACGTGCTCGGATTAGTCGGTGATAGCCAAGTGATGCAAGAGTTGCGTGCGAGCATCCGTCAGGTGGCCCCGACTGACGAAACCGTGCTCATTATTGGCGAAAGCGGCACCGGTAAGGAATTGGTTGCCCGTGCTTTGCATCGCCTGAGCAAACGGAGCGATGGGCCGCTCGTGAGCCTCAACTGCCCTGCCCTTTCGCCTCAATTGACCGAAAGCGAATTGTTTGGACATCGTCGAGGTGCCTACACAGGAGCGGACGACGACCGCGTTGGCCGATTCGAAATGGCCGACAAGGGGACGATCCTGCTCGATGAAATCACGGAAATAGATCTGTCCCTCCAGGCAAAGCTCCTGCGGGTCCTCCAGGAACGCACCTTTGAAAGGGTCGGCAGCAGCGAGCCGCTCACCGCGAATGTACGCGTTCTTGCCAGCACAAACCGCGATTTACAACAGGAAGTTGCTAGCGCACGATTTCGCCAAGACTTGTACTATCGCCTGGCAGTTGTGCCGCTGGTTTTGCCCCCGCTGCGCAAACGCGATGGTGACGTCCATATGCTGACCGATTACTTTTTGGAGCGTGCTGCCAGTCGTCTGCAACGTCCGCTCTGCAAGATGGAGCAGGATGCTCGTCGTTTGTTTGCTGACTACCATTGGCCCGGCAACGTGCGGGAGCTGGAAAACATTGTGACTCGAGCGTGTGTGCTCAATGAAGGACAACCGATTTCGGCGGCGGAAATGCAGCCCTGGCTCGAGCAACCCGATGGTGTCGGTGAAGCTTCCAGCTCGTCATTACCTGTTGGCGTTACTCTCGAGGAGATGGAACGGCAGATGATCGTAGCCACCTTGGAACATTATGGTGGGCATCGAGCGCGCACGGCAGAGGCGCTGGGTATCGGCGTACGGACGCTCAGCGGCAAGCTGCGCGGGTATGGCTACGCTCCCCATGCCAGGGAATTTGGTGAACCGCCCAGTGTTCGGCAAGACTTGCCGAATATGTCGGCAAGTTCTGCCGATTTGCGAACGAAACAGTCCGCGTAGATTGCGGGAAAAAACGAAACTAGGAAGCTCAGCGAAATAGTAAACAATGCGATTCAGAAGCATCGCTGGCACCTGCGAGCCGGCTTGTATCACAGTGATGATTCTTGCGTGGTACGGCAGTTGCTTGGATTAAACCGGATAAGTCAACGTCTTTAAGAGGAAGTCATGCTTTCGTCCATGTTCGAATCATCGACCGTCCCCTTGCTCGAGCAAGTGGTAAACTTCACCCAGGCTCGGCATGGCGTGCTCGCTGGAAACATTGCCAACATTGATACGCCGGGCTACAAGTCGCGAGATTTGTCGGTGGAGAGTTTTCAAACACGTTTGCATGAAGCCATTGAAGCAAAGCATAAAGCCGCCGAGTCGCCGACGTACGCGTTGAACGCCCGGATGGCAGGGCGACCTACGGGAAGCGGGGTCGAAAACTGGGATCGAGTGCGTGAGACCTCCGAGGATATTCTATATCACGACAACCACGACGTAAGTCTGGAAACACAAGTTACCGAAATCAGTAAGAACCAGGCCCAACATAATTTGGCACTAACCATTATGAATGCACAGTTTCGCCTCTTAAGAGCGGCTGTCACGGAACGAGTTTAACGCGATGAAAATGGTCGGAATGCTTGGGGGAAACAAGGAGTCGATGGATCATGTTTAATGCCTTGGATGTGAGTACAAGTGGTCTGGTTGCCCAGCGGACTCGGTTAAATGCGATTTCGTCAAATTTGGCCAACATCTCGACCACCCGCAACGAGGAGGGCGAGGCAGTTCCTTATACTCCACGATTCGTCGTCTTCAAAACCGACGAAGGGATCACCACCAGCGGCGGGGGACAAGGAGTGAGCATCGACCGCGTCGAATATGCCGACGTGGAGCCGAACATGAAATACGAACCGGGGCATCCTGATGCCAACGCCGAGGGATACGTGGCCTATCCAAATATTGACATGACGACCGAGTTTGTCGATGCCCTGGGTGCCTCACGTGCCTACGAAGCCAACATTGGTGTGATTGAAGTCACCAAAGACATGGGTGAGCGTACGTTGCAGATCCTCGCCTAAGCCGGCTCATAGTTACCCGCTACTAACCAAGAAAGGACTCGTTGTTAGAGAAGTTGACGCAAAAGCGGACGTTGGGGGGCCAACGCCGACAACACACAATCCCGCGCCATGAGTTCGATAACCCCCTCCCAGTTATTTACCCAACAAGCTCTGCCACAGAGTGTTAAGTCACCCGCGCCAGGAGAAAGTACCGCTAACTTTAAGGACTTTCTGCTTGATTCGATTCGCGATGTGAATTCGATGCAACAGCAAGCCGACCAGGCGGTGGAAACAATGATGACCGGCGGTGACGCCGATCCAGCCGAGGTGCTCACCGCCGTGCAAAAGGCGGACCTGGCATTTCGACTGATGATGCAGATGCGCAACAAGATGATGCAAGTGTACCAGGAAGTTAGAGATATTCGGGTTTAGGTGGGAAGAGTAAGTAGGTGAGTTCACGTTGTCAGAACAGCTCGCTTAACAAGACAGTCAATACGCACCTTTACGGAGTCCTTGGATGGATTTCTTGAATCAGGCAATCGGTCAAGTCCGCGAATTGTTTCTTTCCATGACGCCTGCGGCGCGGGTTACGGCCGTGCTGTTGGTGGGGGTTATTGGGGTAAGTCTCGGGTTCCTTGTCCAGCAGCATAGCGCTGGACCGGATGAATACTTGTTCAATGGCGATTTTCTCCCGACGGAAGATGCCAATCGCATTGAGGTTGCCATCGCCAAGGCGGGTCTCGCAGGCTCGGAGCGAGTCGGCAATCGTATCAAAGTCCCTCGTGGCCAGAAGACTGCCTACTTGGCTGCCGTGGCAGATGCTGGGGCACTGCCTCCCAATTTTCATGATCTTTTGGATGGTGCCCTCGACTTGGGACCCTTCGTCGATGACAAAACTCGCAAAGAAAAACTTAAGGCAGGTCGAGAGCAGCAACTCTCGATGATTGTACGGGATATGTACGGTATCGAAGATGCAAAGGTGATTTACGATATCGCCCAGCCCCGGGGCATGGACCGCGAGGGTGTGGCGACGGCCACGGTCAGCGTGCAGCCTGCTCCTGGAGAGGCACTTACAGGTCAACGCATGAAAAACATCCGTAAAGCGGTTGCCGGTGCGATTGCAAACCTCAAGCCGGAAAATGTCGTGGTCGTGAATTTGGGGGATGGGAGCCTCTTCAGTGAGGAAACTTCACCAGAGTCGTTTGATAGCCCCTATTTTCAGCATCGAGTCGCCTTCGAACGTCACATGAAAGGAAATATCGATGCGTTACTTTCTTACATTCCCGGAGTTCGTGTGCAAGTAACGGCCGAACTGAGTCCGGCTCTGACGCGGGAGACGCATACCGTAGCCACTGAGGGTGAACCAACGGCAATGCACGAGACTACGCAGAACAGAGTGAGCGAAACACAACGTCTCAACAATGGCGGTCGTCCCGGTTTGGTGTCCCAAGGTCCCGGCAGGGGAAATGACCCCGTCAATGAAGCTACGGTGAGAGACTCCGATCAGGACGAGTCGACTGAGTTTAACTATTTTGTCCCCACCAAGAATGAAATTGTGACCGAAGCGGGGCTTGTGCCTGAACACGTGCGCGTGGCCATTGCGGTGCCGATGAATTATCTGGTGCAGATGTACCAAGAGCAGCAACGCCGCGAGGGAGGAGATCCCAATCAGCCCCTTCCGGAAAATATCAAAGAAATACTTACACGGGAAGAAGGTCCGCTTGAGGACAAAATCAAGGAGGTTGTGGTTCCGCTACTGCCTAAGGAAATTGCCGTAGACAATTATAAGAATGACATTATTAAGGTCTCGTTCTTTGAAACACTCACTCCCGACCCGATCGAGCCGATGGCGGCCAGCAGCCAGGCACTCGCCTGGGCCAGTCAGCATTTCAACACCCTCACGATGGCAGGAGTCGCCCTCGTGGGTCTGGTGATGTTGCGGTCGCTGGTCAAGGGGATTCCACCTGCCGAGCCGATAGGGTCGACTGCTGCCCCTTTGCTGTCGCTTAGGATGCCCGATGTACAAGGGGATGATTCCGTCGGCGGAGGTGGAGCAGCTGACGAAGATAGTTCCGACCGTCCGCGCTTAAAGCTCAAGAAGGGTAAGAACCTCCGTGATGAATTGACCGATATCGTTCGCGAAGATCCTGACTCAGCGGCTTCGATCTTACGAAGTTGGATTGCTAATGCTGGCTGAAAGTAAAAAGAAGATGAACCAATCCATCCAAGACAATCCGCTCCGCAAAGTAGCGATTCTCGTCGCCAGTCTTGACGTGGAGTGGAGCGAACGCGTGTTGGCGAGCCTGCCAGCCGATCAGGCCGCCATAGTGCGTCAGCGAGTTGAGTCGCTTACTGACATCGATCCAGAAGAAGAACTAGCGATATTGGCAGAGTTTCGCCGCAGCCTGGCCCAGACCTACGAGCCCAAAGACGAGGGTGTGGAACTTGATATTTCGCTGCAGAATCGAATTCAGCGCAGCGATTATGTCTCAAGTGTTAATTCCCACCGCCGCCCGCTGGAGTCTCTTTCCGAGGCAGACACTTCATTTATTGTTGAAATGCTCGTCGCGGAACATCCGCAGACGATTGCCCTTGTGTTGTCGCGGCTCGAGACGCAGCAAGCTGTGGAAGTTCTCGGCAAGTTTTCGCCTTCCGATCAGGCCGACATCATGCAGCGTCTGGCCGAACTCGACACGATTGATGAAGAGAGCGTCAAGGTGGTCGAGTCGCAAGTCGCGCGTTGGATTGCCGACGAACGCCAGCGCAAACATCGCATGAGTGCGGGAATGGATCTGGTCGAGCGGATCATGAGCAAGACGCCCCCTGCACAGAGAGAAAAAATGATCGCGGCTTTTAGTAAAAAAAACTCGGTACTTGCTCTCAGACTGGCGAGAGGGCAAGTCCCATCGGCGCCGCAGGCTGCCGTTTCGATGAGAACCGAACACATCGCGCCGCGTCCTGTGATTCATGCGAAACCCAGCTTTGAACCGTCGCAGGCCGTGTCCACTCAGCCAGTGCAGACTCTGCCTCAGAACCCCTTCGTGGGTTACACGACGGAGCAATGTTTGGTTGAACTGGAGTCTCTGGACAATCACAGTTTGGTGACAGCACTTGCTGATTGCGAGCCGCAGGTGGTGCGGTTGGCACTGGTCGGTGCGAGCGAAAGGCTACTCAAGCAAGTACTCGTGGGACGGTCGCGGCGCGAGGCCAAGCAATTTCGCCAATCGCTGCGAGACATCGGACCCACTCGGCTGAGCGACATCCTGGCTGCCCAGCAAGAGATATTGTTTGCTGCGCGCAAGCTCCCTAAGTAACGGAAATAACCAGCATGGCCACGATCATCAAAAGCGAAACTCAAGCCTATACCACGGGCAAACCGCTGCGCGAGGTGGCCTACGACCTGACGGACTTTTCGGGGCAGGCGGATAATTATCTCGATCAGGTGCGAGCCGAGGCGATGAAGATCGTCCAGAAAGCGAAACAAGAAGCAGTCACGATTCGTTCGCAGGCAGAAGAAGCAGGGCGCAAAGCCGCGCATGAAGCCGTCGAAAAGATTCTGGACGAAAAAGTCGCCCAGCAGATGCGAACCCTGACCCCTGCCCTGCAAGCTGCGGTTGGGCAAATCGTCGATTCGCAAGCAGACTGGCAGCATCATTGGGAGAGAGCCGTCATCGACTTGGCGTGTGTGATTGCCACGCGCATCGTGCGCCGTGAAATTAGTATTCAGCCTGAGATTTCGCTCTCCTGGATTCGTGAGTCACTTGAATTAGCCAGCGGTGCTGCCGAGATCACGCTGCATTTGAGTCCCAGCGACCTGTCCACGCTGCGGAACCAGGTTCAGCGTTTGACGGAAATGCTCAGTCCCGCGGCACCTGCCCGGATCGTCTCCGACGAAGCAATTACCGCAGGCGGCTGCCGAGTCGAGACCGAATTTGGAACGGTCGACATGCAACTGGAAACCCAACTGAAGCGGCTTGCCGAGGAGATGAGCTGAACAGTATTCGTTAGCCGAACTATGACCATCGCGTATCCCCCCCATCTCGATTCTGCCTTGCTTGCCGGCATCACCGGCAGTGTAGCGCAAACCATCGGCTTAACTGCCGCCGTGGCTGACTTGCCTGTGCCGGTCGGTGCCGTGGTGAAGATCGAAAAACAATCGGGTGAGGCCATCGAAGCCGAGGTCATTGGCTTTCGGGACAAACACACCCTGGTCATGCCGCTAGGTCGCATGGAAGGCATCCGCCGTGGCAGCCCCGTGAAGCTCGTGCGAACGACTCGTACTCTGCGCGTGGGTGAGAACCTGCTTGGTCGAGTAGTTGATGCACGGGGTCGTTGTATTGATGGTCGGCCCCAACCGATGTTGCTGGAGCGCCGGGCCTTGGAATGTGATCCCCTGCCCGCCACCGACAGGCCGCGGATTGATAACCCGCTGGCCACGGGTGTCCGCGCGATTGACGGCTTGCTGACGTGTGGACAGGGCCAACGGCTAGGAATTTTCGCAGGATCCGGCGTTGGCAAGAGCGTCTTGATGGGGATGATGGGGCGCTATACCGATGCTGAGGTCGCGGTGATTGGACTCATCGGAGAACGTGGTCGTGAAGTCAATGAATTCATTCAACGTGAGTTGGGTCCGGCAGGTTTGGCGCGGAGTGTGGTCGTCGTGGCCACGAGCAACGATCCGGCATTACTCCGAGTGCAAGCGGCCTCCACAGCAACCACGATCGCTGAGTACTTTCGCGATGCCGGCAAAAACGTGCTGTTGATCATGGACTCGGTGACACGATTCGCACTTGCCCAACGAGAAATCGGTCTCTCGGCGGGCGAACCTCCCACCACGCGCGGCTATCCCCCATCGGTGTTCAGTATGTTGCCACGCTTGGTGGAACGCGCTGGCCGCACCAACCGCGGAAGCATTACGGCTTTCTATTCCGTGTTGGTAGAGGGTGACGATGAGAACGAGCCGGTTGCCGATGCGATGCGGGGTTTGCTGGACGGGCATGTGTGGTTGTCGCGGCGATTGGCCGAGCGAGGCCATTTCCCCGCCATTGACGTCTTACGAAGCATAAGCCGGCTGATGACCGATATCACCCCCCGCGAGTATCAACAATCGGTTCGTGTGCTACGTCAATTGCTGTCGGTGCTGCACGACAATGAGGATTTGCTGTCGATTGGAGCCTATCGCAAGGGAAACAACCGTGAGTTGGACGTGGCCGTTGCCATGAAACAAGAAATTCATGAGCTACTGCGTCAAACGGTCGACTCACAACAGCCGCTTTCAGAGGTCCATTCAGCGGTGAGCACCTTGGCCCAAGCCTGCGCAAATCAATTGCAAGGTTCGCCCACCACTTCACTATCGGCTTAGCACATAAACTTTTTATGGCTCGATTTCATTTTCGACTGACGACACTGCAAAAACTCCGCGAGATACATCGCGACGAATTGCGGATGAAGTTGGCTGAAGCGATCCAAGCACATCAGATCCTGGATCAACAGCTCACGCAAGTGGATGGCGAACTCCTGGATTTGGAAGCAGCGCGTCGAGAGGCCGTCACAAGTGGTGCAATCGATGTCAACCAACTGCTTTCTGCCCAACGTTATCAGGCTGTTTTGCTCGCTCAAAGAAAAACGATGAAGGAACAGTCGCGGTTGCTGGCCGAAGAATCAGAACATCGTCGACAGGCAGTGGTCGAAGCAGATCGGCAGGTAAGAGTTCTGGAGAAGCTTTGCGACCGCCAACAAGCAGAGTTTCAGCAGAAACAACGACTCGCAGAGGCAAAGCAATTAGACGAGGTAGCAGCCCGCTGCCAACAGGAGGAGAATGCATGGCCTCAATGATTCGTTTTGTCTTTCCGCTGGTGGGTTTTCTCTCGACGGCAACCGTGCTTACGGCACTGGGCGGCTATGGCTATCTTCGCAATGCGGGAAAACTCGATGACGAAAAATTGTTCCACCTTGTGGCAGTATTGCATGACGTGGAGCTTGATAAGATTGCGAAAGCACATTCCGAGGAGCAACTGGATGTCCCTCGCGAAGAAGCTTCCTTTGATCATCGACAGGAAGCATCGCTAATGGCCACGCTGCAACTTCAAGCCAAACGAGACGATCTGACACGCTTACTGGAAGACTTTGAATCGCAGTTTAAACAATTGAGCACCGCCAGCGCTCGATACCAAAGTTACAAGACCGAGGTAGAGCAGTTCCTGAAAAAGATTAAAGATGAAGCACTCGATGAAGGGCTTCGATCGGTCCGCGAACAGTTTCAAAGCATGAATCCCAAGAAGCAGGCCAAGCCCTTATTGATCAAAATGCTGAGGGATCAAGATCGTACGCAGCAGGTGATTTTGATTCTCAACGGAATGTCTCCCAAGAAGCGGAGCGACATCATTAAGACCTTCGAACCGGAAGACCTCGACATTCTGGCGGATCTCCACAAGCACATGCTGGACGGGGATCCCGTGAAACCTTACGTGGAAAATCAGCTTAACGAACTCAATAAACTCAAAGCACTAGACAACCTGTAGGACTGCCTCCGACTCGCGACCGCGAATCGCCAAGGATATTCATGAGCACCACCTCCATCAATAGCGTTTTGAAACTCATCGCACCGACTCCCACTGTACCGGTGGTATCGGCTGTCGATTCCAATGAGTTCGAGTCCTATCTCCACAAGGCAGCGACGCCTGTTACCTCAGTCGAGAAACCTGCTCCGACTCGCGAGCCAGAGACCTCTCACGCAGAAGCCTTATCCACAAGTGAGCCGGTCACGACAAATGATCAAGAGCAAGCAGAGATTTCTGAAGATCAAAGTGAGACAAACAACTCGGCAGACGAACAATCTGGAGCAACAAGCGAGAAGGCAGAAACGAACGAGGAGATCGACGATACTGAGGATGAAGTGATCCTCTCCGCCGCTGCCGTAGCGTCGGCTGCGTTGCAAACTGCGGAATCGGTACCTCAAGATACCAGTACAGAGAGTGAATCGCTGGTATCAGCCAATGACGATGGGGATCAGAATCCTAAGCAGTCACAGTCAAAAGAATCGCAGGAGTTAACCACCTCCGCAGGCGCGAATCCTGCCGATCAAGAGGCCGAAGTAGGCTCAGAATTGCATCAATCAAGTGGCGAGAGCGCCCCAGCCAAATCGCAAGAGTCGTCAGTAGAATTCTCGGATACACTGACTGCCGAGCAAGCCAAACAGCCTGTGGATCAGGCGCCAGAATCATCGGGGACTCCCCACGAAGCGATCACTAGTCAGGAAACTCAATTGCAGGGTGAATCCGACGAGCAGCCTGTGCTACCGCCAGAGGCACTTCCGACGAGCGAAAAGACCAAGCCTGAGATCGACACCCCGGCCCAACGACCGACACCCGTTATTAACGACACCGCCGATTCTTCGGTGACCACTCTGAATAACAATTCAGCGACTTCAAGTGGGGGGTCACCTTCCTCGAGTTTATCAGCATCAAATACGTCTGCTGCGCAGATTGTGTTTTCGACAAGCCAACACCCTGAGACAGCAAGTTCTCAAGTGAGGACAGACCCCGCCCCTCCGACGTTCGATGGAGGCCGTTTTGTGCAGCGAGTGGCGAATGCATTTCGTTCGGCGCAGCAACATGAGGGTGAAATCCAACTGCGACTGAGTCCCCCCGAGTTGGGCTCGCTGAAAATTGAAATCGCCGTTCGGCACGGAGTACTTACTGCCAAATTGGAGGCCGAATCTGTCGATGCGCGTCGCGCGTTGCTGGATAATTTGCCCGCATTGCGGCAGCGATTGGCAGAACAAGAGATCCGCATCGAAAAGTTTGAGGTCGATATTCGCCGTGATGGTGGACAAGGTCAGCCCGGCACACAAGACCGTCAGTCTCGTGACGGATCACATCGTGGCGGCACGACTGCGCGCAATCGATTGGCTACGGAGCCGGAGATCAGCGCTTCGCAAGGACCTCGAGCTGTGCTGAACCTAACTCCTGAGAGCCTCGACGTCAGAATTTGAATTTATCCTGAGTTTTCCTTTCCCAAATGAGACCGAATTAATGTCCCAAGTCACTAACCTCGGCAATTTGACCAGCGGCAACAAAGCATCAGCGGCCAGCGCGATCAACGACGTTGATCTTGATGATTTTTTGAAGCTCATGATCTCCGAGTTGCAGAATCAAGATCCGCTCAATCCGCTGGAAAATGACCAATTGCTGGCTCAGATTAGCCAGATCCGTGAGGTTGGTGCCACGGAGAAACTTACTTCGACACTCGACGCAGTGCTGTTGGGACAAAACATCACTAGCGCCACGAGTTTGATCGGAGCCGAAATCGAAGCGATCTCTGATGATAATCAGCGCGTCACGGGACTGGTAAATCGCATCACGATTTCCAATGGCCAGCCGAAGCTGCACTTGGATGAAGGCTCGAAGGTGGCCGTCTCCGCTGAGCCGGGCGACCTTGAATCAGGAAAGTACAACTATCGCATCGTTTGGGAAGACCAGAATGGCGTGCTTTTTGGTGTGGAAACCGATGGGCCGGTAGAGGTAACTGAAGAAGATCAATCGATACTAATCAGCAATCTGCCTGTTACGGATCGCTCGAAGCAGATTTATCGCACGAAATCTGATGGGAGTGGTGCGTACTTTTTTGTTGGCTCGCTCAACGATGGCAAGTCTTCAAGTTATCTGGACACGACGCACGACGACGACCTCTCTGGGACGACACTCACTCGGACTCCGCAGCTCATAGACCAACCGAACCGCAGTTTTGAGGTGAGTCTGAACAATGTGGGTGAGATAAGGCCGCCGAGATAAATTCTCTATACGGAATGAGATTTCAAATTCATTGCAACTGACTCAGATCGCTGACAACGGACCAAAACTACCGGAAGCTTATGCATCCGGCTTACCAATCAATCACCAACTCCATCACGAGGAGAAATCAAGATGGGCCTTCAATCCGCACTCAGTACAGCACTTACAGGGCTGACCGCTGCCGAGACTTCTATCGACGTGGTGGGCAATAACGTGGCCAACTCACAGACGGTCGGTTTCAAGGAATCGAGCGTCAATTTTGCGACGCAGTTTTTGCAGACGCAGAGTATTGGGTCGGCGCCCACGCCCGGCCGGGGTGGTACCAATCCCCGCCAGATCGGTCTGGGTGTCAAGGTCGCGGAAATTACACCGAAGTTTACCCAGGGGACGATAGAAATTAGTTCCAGTCCGCTCGATCTGGCGATCCAGGGAGATGGCTTCTTCATCGTCGAAGGGTCCGGTGGGGCACCACTCTACACTCGCAACGGCCAATTCAAGACCAATGCCAACAACGAGATCGTCACCAGTACCGGTCAGCGTGTCCTGGGATTTGGTGTGGATTCAAATTTTGAGATTCAGCCCACCGGTCTCAAGCCCATCAGCATTCCTCTGGGTGCAGCGGCAGTCGCACAACCGACGGAGAATGTTTTTCTTGAGGGTGCGCTCGATCCAAGCAGCGAAGTGGGTTCGGTGCCGGCCGTTATCCAGTCGGATGTCCTTAGCGACGGCACCAAGGAGGTACCGGCAAATTCTTCGACGGCAGGCGCATTGTCAAAACCGAACGAGACAACGACTCTTTCGGCGACCCTCGGTGGGAGTATTGCCAACGGGAACTACCGCTATCGTGTGACGTTTGTCGACGGGGATGGAAATGAAGGGCCTCCTTCAAACGTTACCAGCACGATCAATCTCTCTGCGGGAGGATTGGGGCAAATCAACCTCAACTCGATTCCGCAGCCGGCGGGAACGAGTGAATTTACCGACCTACGCCTTTATCGCGATCTCAATGGTGACGACGATTTCCGGTTCGTCGATTCAATATCCGTCGGCACCACCACATACAGCGACACGCTGGACACTGGTTCTCTCGGAGCATCGCTCGCTTCGGGGGGACTCAACAACGGCAGCTACAGCTATTATGTCACTTATTACAACTCCACCAGTGGCATTGAGACACGGCCCTCAGCCCGCTTTGGGCCTGTCACTGCGGATGCTACCACAAGTCCCTTTATCCGCCTGGATGATATTCCCTCGCCGAGTGGTGATCCTCTCACGGGAGGTTTTGATGGCGTGCGCATCTATCGTAATCAGGCGAATAGCCAGAACGAGTTTCGCCTGGTGGGCGAGATCAATCCCACTCAGGTGGGAACCTTCGCGGCGAACAACATCTCGTTTATCGACAGTTCCCCCGACTCGGCAATTGCATCTGCCGCAGAGATCAATTTAGATGGTCCTGAGATATCGTTTGCATTGCCTCTGGTGCAAGTAATTTCACGTGATGGGTCAAACTACACGAATCTCTTCAAGGAAGGCGTACTGGATTTTACAGGCACCAAAGGTGGCCGCGAGTTGGCCAGCAAACAGTTGACGATCACCAATACCACCACGGTGGGCGATCTGATTTCTTTCATGGAACAATCCATGGGAGTGCTCAAAACTGCCAATGAGGACTCCTTCCCCGGGTCGGTCAACTATGGAGGAACGATCCAAGATAGCCGCTTGCAGTTTACCTCGAATATGGGCTTGCAAAACGCGTTAGACATCAATCTCTCGGCATTTCAATTGACGGACTTGACGGGCTCGAAAACTTCACTGCCTATTGATTTCACGACGACCAATCCCGATTCGACTCCAGTCAATGGTGAGGGAGGTTCCGCCGAATTCATTGTTTTCGACAGTCTCGGTATTCCCCTAAGTGTGCGCGTCACCACCGTGCTGGAGCGGAAGACCAATAACGGAGCGGAATTCCGCTACATTGCGACATCACCCGACAATGAACCAGAAACCGGCAATAGTACGATCGTCGGCACGGGCGTGATCAAGACCGATGGCAATGGTTCGATCATCTCGGTGACGGAAGACTCCGTTGCGATCGATCGTCGGCAATCTCCGTCGGCCTCCCCCTTGCTATTTAAGCTAGATTTTTCGCAGGTGACCGGCTTGAGTACCGGCGTCAATGAACTCAATGCCAGTCGGCAGGATGGTTTTGCCGCCGGAACGTTGTCAAGCTTCATCATCACCGAAACGGGGCTTATTCAGGGCGTGTTCAGTAACGGTAGCTCACGCGACCTGGGCCAATTGCGCATGGCGCGGTTTGCCAACAATGGTGGCCTGGAGCAAGTGGGAGAGAATCTGTTTGCCGCCGGCGTGAACTCTGGGTTGGCGATCCAAGGAGATCCTGGTGCCAACGGCCTGGGGAACATTACCGCCGGAGCGGTCGAACTCTCGAATACCGACATTGGCCAGAACTTAATCGAATTGATCCTCGCTTCTACCCAATATCGGGGAGGTGCCCGGGTGATTACGGCTGTTCAGCAACTGCTCGACGAGCTGCTGGCCCTGCGTCGATAGGAAGGTTCACGCGGATTAATCGGGCGCGAGTAATCTGTTTTCGCGACCTACAATTGAGAAGCAAAATGCCTGGCTAACCCGAGGTACGACCCATGATAAGACTCACACGACTCGACGGAGAGGCTTTTATTCTCAACGCCGAGTTGATTAAGTACATCGAACAGCGTCCCGATACATTCATCACGCTTACGTCCAACGATCGCATTGTGGTCGCCGAGACACCCGAAGAGGTAATGCGGCGGACGCTTGAGTACCATCGCAACAAACGGTTAGTTTCCGCTGATTGTGTCGGTTAATCGGTCGCGCGCGCCAGGAAAGCATTGTGCGGATCGTGCGAGTGCTGTGAGCCAAAAGAGAGGGAATCGAGCGATTTCCGATGACTCGCGCCAGCAACGAAAAAGCTATGTTTTCCCATGCTCCAAGCCGGGAAGACCCGCCCCCAGAGAACCCTAAGACCCCAGTCTAGCCGCTCCGATCCATGGACATCGCCACCATATTTGGAATTATCATCGCATTCACATTGATCTTGGGGTCAATTGTGATCGGTGGAGGTTCGTTCCAAGCCTTCTATGATTTGCCTTCGGTTTGCGTGGTAATTGGGGGATCGATTGCCGCAGCGCTGATATCTTTCCCCTTAAGAAACTTCCTTGGGGTGTTCAAGGTCTCGCTCAAATCAGTGTTTTACAAACTTGATTCCATCCCGAATTTGATCGAAGAGATTGTGAGCCTGGCAGAAACAGCCCGCCGTGACGGACTGTTAGCCCTTGAAGGTCGGTTGTCCGAAATAAGCAATCCATTTGTCGTACTCGGCATTCAAATGGCCGTCGACGGAACCCGGCCAGAAGTGATGGAAGACATCCTGCGGACCGAGCTCGACGCGGTGGCGACACGCCATCGGGATGGCAAGGCCGTACTGGATACCATGGGGCGTTTTGCGCCGGCGTTTGGCATGATCGGTACGTTAATGGGGCTGGTCATCATGCTGGGCGACATGAGCGATCCCTCGAAAATTGGCCAGGGCATGGCGGTGGCGTTGTTAACGACACTTTATGGGGCGATTGCATCGAATGTGGTTTTTCTGCCTGTTGCTGAAAAACTAGGCTTTACCAACAAGCAAGAACTACTTGCGATGGAAATCATCGTACGGGGCATCATGGCGATCCAATCGGGAGAGAATCCCCGCGTGATCGAACAAAAGCTGAATACGTTTATTCCTCCTAAGTTGCGCGCCAAAGAGAGCCAAGCGGCTTAGTCGGTTAGAGATAAACATGGCAGTTGAAGAAGAACCAGCACCGGGAATTCCTGAATGGGTGGTCACCTTTGGCGACATGATGTCGCTGTTGCTGACGTTCTTCATCATGCTTGTTTCCATGAGCGAGATGAAGGAAGAAGAGAAATTCCAGGCGATGGTCGAATCATTTCGGCAGCAGTTCGGAGCCCATGAAACTTCGAGAGAATCGATGGTTCCGGGCGATAGTCGCAACCGAGGATCACAGTCGCCCCATCCGATTTATTCGATGGGCCGCTCGCAAAAGAAAGACATCAAGAACGGTGGTCAAGAAGTGAAGGCCGTCGTGGGAGACAACGAGAAAGTCCAGATTGTCCGACCTGGCGACGATTCTTCAATCGGTGGCGTGATCTACTTCGACGAAGACGCTACGGAATTGACCGATGACAATAAGCGCGATTTAGTAAGAATCATCGAACAATTGGCGGGCAAACCGCAAAAGATTGAAATTCGTGGGCACACCTCGCGGAGGCCAGTCGATCCGAAAAGCGGAATCCAAGACCTGTGGGATCTGGCCGACCGGCGCAGTCATCATGTGATGAACTTCCTCATTGAACAGGGGATCGAGCCGAATCGGATTCGCTTAGGAAACGCGGAATCCCACGAACCACTGTACAACGGCGTGGATCCCGACCGTTTGAAGAAGAATTCGCGTGTCCAGATCTTGATGTGGGACGAACGCGTCTCCGATTTGGATGGCTCGCTGAAACCGATTGTCGTGGAGTCTTCGGTTTTATAGCAATTATGGTTTGGTTCCGAAGCAACTCTATCAATCCCATTAACTTCCTTAGAGTTTAATCATGTCCGCTACACCAACGACGGATGAATCGGTAACCATTGAACCAGCTCCTCATGAGAAACCAGGGATTATGACCTTGGTGAAAGCGCTGGTCGTTTTGTCAGTTTTGGTACTCTTGCAGGTGGTCGGCGTAACGATGTTATTGCCCTCTTCGGCAGAGACGGCCAAGATTGCAGAGCAACTCGTTGCTGCTGAAAAATCGGCGGACACTGAGGAGAGCTCTTCGGCAGCCCCCTCCAACAAGCCTGCTCAGATAGCTACCTACAATATGCGTGAAGTGAGCCTTGGCACTTTTCATGTGGTGACCTACGATGCTGATACAGGTAGCAGTCTCAACGTCGACTTCGATTTGTTTGGCACGGTGCTAGCAAGTGAAGAAGGCGAATTCCTGCAGCTCTACACCGACAACGAACGGCGCCTGCGAGAGCAGATCCTGGTGACTGTGCGCGGTGCGGACATATCTGACCTGAGCGATCCTGACTTGGACTTGATTAAACGCAAGATATTGGAGAAAACCAATCGGACGCTCGGCAAACCTCTCATTCATGAAGCGATTTTCAGTAAGTTCTCGTTTATAGAACGATAGGTGTGCCGATATCTTAAGTGGAATGTGCTTGCGAACTGCAATCGAAAGGGATTTTCATGGCGGACGAATCAGAACAGATTGGAGAGGGCAAAGTCGACGAGATAACTCCGCAAGTTAGCAGCGGTGCAAGCGAAGACTCCCCGCACAACGACATCGAACTCCTGCTCAACAAAGCGGAGGAAGCGCTCGCCTCGATCGACGATAGCACGAGTGATCCTCTGCAAGCTTTGCCAGCAGGCATCCGGTCGTTTGAATTTGAAAAATTCCGTGGTTCTGCAGCAAATGCCGAGGTTGCCACACTGGAACTCATGCGGGACGTCCAGCTTGATATGACCATCGAGTTGGGACGCACCCATATGCACCTGGAAGATGTCCTGCAGCTCCGCAAGGGAGCCGTGGTGCCGCTCGACAAGCTCGCCGGCGATCCAGCCGACATCTTTGTCAACGGCCGGCTTGTTGCCCGGGGTGAAGTGCTAGTGCTGAACGACAATTTCTGTATTCGCGTGGCCGAGTTGATCGTCGGCGAAGCTGCCTGAGGACTGCTAGCTTAGCAAGTTGCTGTGCTGCCACCAATTGATCTGGCCCCAACGCGGGCCGAATTCTATAAGCGGCCCTGCGCCGGAAGGCAGGTGGTTACCTGTCGGGTTCTGCCGGTGCTCTCCTAGTTAGAGGCCGGTCGATGGTGCTGCGACATCCATTTCTTCTGCAACTTGCCGTGGCAATCGTCGCGAGTCTGATGGCAATTGAGTTAGTCATCGCGCAGCAACTCGGCACCAGCGAAACTTCTTCCCAGGTTCTGTTTTCTTATGACAGGCAGAACACAGCAGATTCAGACCCATCTCCCAATGAGGCTGTGCAACCACTGGCCTCCGCACCAGTATTCGATGACCAGTCTAACCTTGGCGTTCCCCAAACACTTCCCCCTGCCCCCCTGCCCGGCCCCGTGATGCACTTAGATTCGGAGGTTGCTCCAGCGTCTCGTGTTGAAATCCAGGATGAGAATTCAATACCTGAGAGGCGTCGTCTGGCACCCCCATCGAGCAATCTGGGGAATCTTACTGAACGAGATAATAGAGAGGCACGCCCCCACGCACTTCCTTTCAAAGTGCCGAATTTGGACTCACTCGGCACGGCGGGAGCGGGTCTGGCTTTGGTCGTGGGGCTGTTTCTATTGTGTGTCTCCCTGGTGCGGAAAAGTAAGCCCCATGCTATGACGCCACTTCCCTCGGATGCCGTGGCCGTTTTGGGGCGAGTGCCGCTGGCCGGTCGGCACTTTGCCCAACTGATCCAGGTTGGAACAAAGTTAGTGCTTGTCGCCGTTACTCCCGACAGTATCCAGACGATTACCGAAGTGACAGAACCAGCGGAAGTGGAGCGCCTCCTGGCACTCTGCATGAAATCGAACTCGCGGAGTACATCGGCTGAGTTTCAGCGGATGCTCCAACAAATGAGCAAAGAACCTGCGCGCGGCTTCCTCGGCAAGTAGGTCTTGTCAGTTTAACTCGTCCAGTCGAGCCTTAACAACGACTACCCAATAGATCATGGATCTGCGATCGACAATTCGCCTGCTTCTCTTCAGCGGTGCCCTCTTTGGGGGAGTCTCTGCGGAAGCTGCTATTGCCCAAACGACGGCAGGGCCAGCAGGATTGCTGCCCAATGTCCTCGGTGGGGGTCCTCAGCAGTGGACAAGCCCCGAAGGGCTGACGTCTTCGATCCAGATTATGCTGCTGCTGACGGTGGTCAGCCTGGCCCCCGCAGTGCTACTGATGACCACTAGCTTCGTAAGGATTTTGGTGGTCCTCGGACTCTTGCGGCAGGCTATTGGAACACAACAGTTGCCGCCAAGTCAGGTGATTACTTCGATCGCGCTCTTCATGACCATACTGTTGATGACCCCAGTCTGGACTGCGGTCTATAACGATGGAATTAAGCCGTACACAGACAAAGAGATCGGCCTGGAGGAAGCCTGGAAGCGAGGCGTTCAGCCGGTGCGCCGTTTCATGGCGGCCCAAATCGAACGAACCGAGAATGACGACGATGTCTATCTGTTTTTGAAATACATGCCGGATGAGATCGACCCGAGGACAGGTGAATATCCCAACTATGTTTATTATGGTGCAACTAGTGATGAGAAAAACGTCCCGCTGCAAGCACTCCTGCCAGCCTACATGCTGAGTGAGCTGAAGACGGCCTTTTTGATCGGATTTCAGGTTTATCTTCCTTTTGTGATTCTCGATATTGTGGTGGCAAGTATCACGATCTCGATGGGCATGCTAATGCTGCCGCCGGTGCTTATTTCATTGCCCTTCAAGTTGCTACTGTTCGTACTTGTAGATGGTTGGACGCTCGTCGTTCAAATGTTGCTCGATAGTTTTCAAGTTCTCAGTTAGTGAAGTTTGGAAGTAACGCACCGTGGATCCCCAAGAAGCAGTCGATTTAGCCCGTCAAGCCCTCTTGATCGCCACCCTGGTCGCTGCGCCAATTCTGCTCTCCGGGATGATCGTGGGTTTGTTAATCGGTTTGCTGCAAGCTTTGACTCAGATTCAGGAGCAAACGGTCGCGTTTGTGCCGAAACTAGTCGCCATGGTTGTGGCCCTCGCCCTGGCCTTGCCCTGGATTCTGAGCCAACTCTTGAACTACTCGACAGAACTGATCTCGAATATTCCCAACACCCTGTAGCAACAAGAGTCGGCAATCTCAATGACTGTGCTGGAAAATCTGCTTCTTGTGCATTTGGGAACCTTTACGCTGGTTTTGGGCCGTGTGGGGGCGCTCGTGATGACGGCTCCTATTTTTGGCAGTCACGCAATTCCGCTTGTTGGCCGCGCGTTGATTACGGTGATCATCTCCCTCTTGGTGACTCCCCTGTTGGCACAAAACTCGGTGGCCGACATCACCAAGCTGCTCGTCTTTGCGAAGCTCCTCTTGAGCGAGGTCTTGATCGGTGTATTACTGGGGTTTGGCATCACCATTCTCTTGAGCGGCATTCAACTGACGGGGCAAATCATCAGCCAACTGGGAGGCACCGCGCTGGCCGATGTATTTGATCCCAATGTGGATGAGAATGTCTCAGTATTCTCGCAGTTCTTCTACTTTCTCACCCTGGCCATGTTTGTATTGCTCGATGGACATCGCGTTACCATGGATGCCCTTCTCGATACTTTCACACATTTACCTCCCGGGAAAGCCGCGCTGGGAGCAAGTTATGTCGATGCGTTGACGACCCTCCTCGTGCAGAGCTTTGCCTTGGGCATTCGCGCAGCAGCACCGGCCATGACTGCGCTCTTGCTGGCCACGCTGGTGTTGGGTTTGATTGGACGCACGCTGCCCCAAATCAATATTCTGGCGGTCGGTTTTAGCGTGAACGCCCTCTTATCACTGGGCGGTTTGTTTGCTTCGATTGGCCTGATCGCCTGGGCATTTCCCCAGCAAACAAGCACAGCACTCGATCTTTTGACGAATACCCTCCAACCGGCGACCAGCCGTCCATAAGGGGTAACGCAAGGATATGGCGGAAGAATCAGGCGAAAAAACACAAGACGCGACTCCGCATCGACGGGACGAAGCCCGCAAGCAGGGGCAAGTGGCCTACAGCCAAGATCTGGGTTCGGCGGCCCTCTTGATAGTAGGTGTGCTCTTGACCCGCACTTGGGGGGCAGACGTCGTCAATCTGGCCGGCAACTTCATGCGGCATCAACTTGGCAACGTGGGTCCGCTCACGATACAACCAGCGGATGCAATCGCTCATTCACAGCAAGTCATTAATTCCTGGGGAGGAAGCATCCTGCCTATTTTGGGCCTCTTGGCCGTGGCTGGTGTACTAGCAAGCATATTTCAAACGGGGCTGTTGTTTGTGCCTGATCGATTGGCACCGGACATCAGCCGTCTCAATCCGCTCAGCGGACTCAAGCGGATCCTCTCGCTGACCGGTGCGGTGAAACTCGGATTCGGGCTGTTCAAAATCTCGGTTGTGTCGATTGTTGCCGCCACGGTCGTGTATCAACGCCATGCTCAAGTGCTGTATAGCAGCGGGTTTGATTCAGGTGAGTTGGCGCTGTTCATTGTCGACATTCTGCTTTCGACCGCGTTGTGGGTCGGGGTGGCACTGTTTGTGCTGGCATTGTTCGACTTTGCTTACCAGAAATGGAAACACGAGCAAGACTTGAAAATGACCCACCGCGAAGTCCTCGACGAAATGAAAAACCTGCAGGGCGATCCCCAGATCATCGCCCGCCGACGGGCTGTCCAACGTCAAATGGCTCTTAATCGCATCGGCGACAAGGTGCCCAAGGCCGACGTGATTGTGACCAATCCCACGGAACTTGCCGTCGCGATCCAATATGCTCCCGAAGAAATGCACGCTCCGATTGTGATTGCCAAGGGAGCTGGTGTGATCGCACAGCGAATTCGCCGACTGGCCTTGGAGAATAACATTCCGGTGGTCGAGCGCAAGCCATTGGCCCAACTTCTCTACAAAGAAGTCGACATCAACCACCCGATTCCCGATCAGAGCTATGCTGCCGTGGCCGAGGTGCTGGCGTATGTTTACCAATTGAAGGGCAAGAAGATGCCGAAGCTGCCGCATGTTGCCTGAGATACTGTTGGTCGTGGAGAGCAACTGGAGGAGCATGGGGGGAAGTTTCGAGTTACGGGTTAAATTCTTTACACGCGCCTCGCAACTCGAAACTCGCGCCTACTTCATGTTGGTCATGTTGGCCGCGCGTTTTTCTATTTTTCACTGCGGTTGGGGGTTTTATCTCGTCTATTTTGTTGAAAACTAAAAAACCAAAACAAAAGTCGGCGATTTACCCCTTGTTTTATAGTGTTTGTCCAATAGTTTTGTAAAACAAAACCTCGACTCTTCACGACAAAACCCCCAGTGCTTCGCGCCCTCGAACCGCTTCGCGGCAACCGACGGATCGCTAGCCGCGAAGCGGCTTCGGGAAACTAAAAAACGGTTCGAATGTCAAAGATCGGCGGCGCACGAACTTGTGCCACGAAGATTCTAACCCATCGCGCGGCCAAAAGCTTGCGCAAAGTTGCGAGTTGCGGGTTTCGAGTCGCGAGTGAAGAAAAGTAGGTCTCGCTTGCCGAGCGAGAACCTCCCCCCCGCGCTAAACGTCACTCCCGAGACGTCGGGAACCCAGTTCCCCCAAACTCCGACCAGCGCCTAGCGTCTTTCCACCGACTCGCGCCTCGAAACTCGTAACTCGAAACTATTTTCTCTTTTTTCAAACTTTTGCTTGATTGCCCTTCCCCACAGGGTTAGATTGCGTCAAATGGGCTGATCGGCAAGCGCAGCGCTAGCCGCGATGCAACGCATCGCAGGAAGAAGTGCCATGCTCCAGTCCCTCTATTCCCTCGCCGCCGCCGGCTCCTTCTGCTGGTTTCTCGCCAGCAGCTTGTGGATCTACCCCCACAGCCTGAGCTACTTCAACGAATCCATCGGCGGGCCGCTCAATGGGCCGGATCATCTCTTGGGGAGTAATGTCGATTGGGGGCAGGACCTTCGGTATGTTCTCTGGTCTATGGAAGTCAATGAATTCGACGCAGAGCCTGAGAATCGAAGACTGGCATTTCAGGCTTCGTACAATCCGCAAGATCTAGGCTTTCCTGAAAGCTACGCCGTCAGAGTCTTTCTTCGTAACATGCGCGCACGGCGCATACGTAAATTTCAAGCTGCTTTTGACAGACCATGATAGTGCAGTTGAACAATCGCGCCGAGCAGTTGTTGGCCGAGTTGGGTGACCCGCCAGCGGCGGGTGTGCTGAATCCGTGCGA
>JBGSPU010000101.1:0-48183 GCA_041738415.1 Bythopirellula sp. | reverse complement strand
TCTCGGATTGCGACACCGGAACAGCTTGTTCCCTTTCTTCAGCGGGCCTCGGTCGAGGCTGGCCATCTCATACGGGCATCTTCGCCGTTAGTCCATTCATTGACTCCATGCTTGACGGTATCGGCTTGGCCGACGCCGTCGTGAATTGAAGTTACAAAGGCCACCCTATCAGGCCTTGGGCTGGACTGTCACCAGAAGAAGTTGACGGTTCGTGCAGGTGCGATTTGAGGGAGGCCGGTAGTGCAGAGCTTCGAGAACCGAGTTGCAGGCCTCCGAAGTATCGAGGCCTCCACAGCCTGCGTTCTCGACGCTGCCAACTCAGGTTACGCCCACATGTCGCGCTACGCTTGCCATCCAGCTAGTGCCAGTGTTCGCTCACTTAGTGGGGTCGGGTATTACCTTTCGAGCGCAGGAGGTTCACACCGACGCACCTTATCGAATGAGGTTTTAAGGGAGCGGTGGCCCACATTGAGTTACGGCGGTCCTGTTCCCCTCCGCGAGTTGAACGGAGCAAGTGACTGCAAAAGTCGATGTAACCGAGCCGCTAGTAAGAATCTCAGAATGCGGTCGGTGATTTGCGACCTGGGAGCCTCACGGCTTCCTCGTCGCATGCATTGAGTACCAAATCAAGAATCCCGCAACGACGAACGACATTAGGCTTCCTATCCAGATGCTGAGTTGAACGTTGGGGACACCAACGAAGGGAATCACTTGGACAAGCACTCCAATAAGCGACGCGACGAACAAGTATGTCGACGCCGACTTCTTGAGCAGGAGCAGGATGCATCCGATGACGCCGCCGAAGACGGCAACCGCAAACGCGGCAGTCGCCCAAACAGGTCGGCTTTCGATAACTGCACGAAACGCCTCAGGCATTTCGACAACCATACTCGGATTCATTTGCATGGCAAAATTTACCGAACCCAATACGTGCCAGACCAATGCCCCAACCCCAATGACCCAGAAGCTCCAATGAGCACTTCCCGCTGTCTTCTCGTTCATGATTGTCTCCAAAATCCGGCTACGTTGTGGCCCCGAGGCGATGTCGAAGAAGCTGCTTTATCTGCGGTGAGGGGGCCGACTCCAAAGCGACATCTCGATATCCCTTGGCCGCGTTCGTATTCCCGCAGCGATGGTGCAAGTCAGCCATTACCGCTGCCCACAGATATGAGCGTGCGAGCCAAGTCGGTGGCTCAAATCCTAAAAGTATCGCAAGCCCTTCGACCGGGCCTTTCCACTCTGCGACCGCCACAGCACGATTCAATTTATGGATGGGAGAAAGAGTTGACTGCTCAAGCAATTCGTAGCACTCCGCAACTTTGTCCCAACGTGTTTCTGCGAAGGAGGGAGCGAGGCAGTGTTCCGCGGCGATGCCCGCCTCGGCGTGGTAGCGAGAGAACACGTCACCCTCGGCAGACTTCGCCAGCCATTTCAGTCCTTCTTGAATGCCGCGTTGATTCCAACAGTCGCGGTCTTGTTCTTCAAGCAAGAGCAGGCCGCCCGTCCCATCCTGCCGAGCCGATATTCGCGATGTGTGAAGATGCATCAAGGCCAACAAGGCATACGTCTCTGGCGACTGGCCGACGGGGTGCTCCACGAGAATGCCGACAAGCCGTATTGACTCGTCGCAAAGCTCGCGACGCAGAACTATCTCTGCATCCGAAGATAAGTAACCTTCGGTGAACATAAGATACAACACCTTATGCACGGCTGGCAGTCGGGACAAAAGCCTGTCTTGCGTCAGGTCATCAACATTCGGGCGGAGTTCCCGCAGATATTTCCGAGCACGGCCAATGCGTTTGTAGACGTTGGCCTCGCTCGTAAACAGTCGAATCGCAATCTCGCGAACGTCAAACCCGCAAAGAGTCTTCAAAGCAAAGGCGAGTTGAGAATCGAGAGGTATCGCTTCATCGCAGCAGACAAACAACATTCGGAGCAGGTCGTCTTGCACTTCACTCGGCAGGAAGACTTCGGGAGCATTGTCAGTCCCGAAATCCTCTGTTGCGTTTTGTCGGAGGATTTTCTTGCGGCGTGTGTTTGTCCGCAGCTCACCAATCAGGCTGTTGTGTGCCGCTCGGAATAGCCAAGCCGAAGGGTTGTCTGGCAAGCCCGTGATTGTCCAGTTCTCTAATGCACTCATCAACGCGGACTGAACGGAGTCTTCAACATCCTCGACGTACTCCACTCCGACCCGACACGACAGCATCGATACGAGTTTGCCGTATTCGTGTCGGAAGAAGTGTTCGACAAGGGCCGGTGCGGTCAAGGTGTGGTAATCTCCCGGACTTCGACACTGGACCCCGGCATCGCAACGCCCGGACTCTCGCGAACCACCTCGACTGCTTCCTCAATGCTCTCAGCCTCGACAATCATAAACCCGCCAACGACTTCTTTGGCCTCGACGAACGGACCGTCAGTGGCTCCTTCCGACGAGACGACCTTGCCGCCACCAAGTTTTCCGCCCATATCGACGATATTCGCGGCAAACTTTTCTTTCCACGCGTTGAATTTGGCAAACATTTCCTCCATTTGTGTCGGGGATGGTTTACCGCATTCGCCGCTCTCCTGACTCCGTTGAATGCACAGATACTTCTTTTTCGCCATAATTCTCTCCTTTTTTGTCAGATATGGTTTCAAGCCAATGTTGGCCAACAACCCCGTGACGCACGGCCGAGTCTGTTTTGGACACTTTATCTGAGATTTTCTGGGGTATCCATCATCCTGCTATCAAAACGCGCAGAAGGCCACCCCGCTTCGACGCACTGAAAAGCAGTCGGACTGCGTCGGATTCATTGTCCGACGCAGCCAAGCCTCCGTCGTTCGTGACCAATGACGAACCGTCCTGCGATTGACCAGTCGGCTCCCGGTGCTGCTAAGGGAGGCCCGATGGTGCATGGTTGGCCTCAAGAAACCGTACTAGCCAGCGGAAGAACCGTTTTGCTCGTAGAGGACGGTGTGAACCTGGTCGGCCACGTTTGCGAGAAGGGGTAAATCCTCCCGAGAAAAACCTTGGGAACCTTTCCACGTCTCTCCATCTTTGTAGAGGGCGGCGAACTGGACCTTGCGAGGAGCGTTATCGCCGTTCTCGAATACGGCGGCCTTGATACGTCCGATACGAACTTGATGAACAGGTCGATTATTCTCGGCCATCGTCACATCTCCTTTCTTGCCACATAGGGGCACTGGGTTTGGGAACATCAACAGGACCTAAGCGGCCAAGCTCAACAGCGTGGTTGCCCGGTGACGGCATTAATGACGCGCCTGCCTTGGCGGCTGCCCACGTAGGGATCCCCATGGGAACCGGGAGCGACGTCGCCATCGAATCGGCGGGCGTCACGCTGGTGGGCGGTGATTTGCGAGGTGTTGTGAAAGCGTAGTCGGAGTGCCTTTGGATGTGAGGCAACTTGAAGGCGAACTCCTGCCCCAATGCCCCACCCTCACCTACGAGCAAGCATTGGAACGCGTGCTCAGCGAAAGCCCGGAGCTAGCAGCGGCCCGGGCAAAGCTCTCCGTCGACGGGGTCACCGTAGAAAGAGAAAGTGTGGAGTGGGTGCCAGACATCGTGGTTCGAGGAGGGACGGGATACAATTTTGAGGCCAAAGAAACTACTGCGGTGGCGGGGGTATCTTTAGAGATTCCTCTCTACGATCGCAATCAGGGCACTATCAGACAAGCTCGGGCAGACT
Source organism: Bythopirellula sp. (assembly GCA_041738415.1). Taxonomy (GTDB): domain Bacteria; phylum Planctomycetota; class Planctomycetia; order Pirellulales; family Lacipirellulaceae; genus Bythopirellula. The sequence continues at coordinate 44,497 of JBGSPU010000101.1, read as the reverse complement.
ATGCTCGACAGCGACAGGAAATTCAGCGGGTCGAGCTTGACCTTCGCAATCGTCTGGCGATGACCTACCAGCAATATCTAACAGCCTTACAACATACCCACGAATACGATCGCGTTATTCTCCCCGAACTTAAGGCTGCTTACGCGGAATTGCTGCAAAGCTACAAGGAAAACCGGGTTGATTGGCCGGAAGTACTGATGGCTCAGCATGACTTTTTTGACGCCCGGCTGACACAGGTGGATAATCTACTGCATGCCCGCACGCAAGAAGTACTGGTCTATGGCTACTTGCTGCACGATGGCTTAATGGCAGCGCCGGGCAGCACCCCGCCGGGCCATATTGACGCGGTGCCAAAGCCGCGCTAATGCGCGTAGCGGATTAGAGAGTGTATTCTTTCCCCGAGAGCCTCCAATGAGCACACAACGCAAAAGCGAAAAACAGAATCAGCGGCGCCAGTTCCTAAAAACCTCAGCCATTGCAGCGGGTGGTGCCTTGTATGGAGGATTTATCAGCAGCGCCGCCGCGCAAGAACACGAGCGTGAGATGCCAGGCATGGAGCCGATGCCCAAGACGAAGCACGAAAGCCAGATGCCAAAACCAATCGGCGATCCCAACGCCGATCGGCCCAGCAGTGATAGAGAGAAGTATGACGGCTATTCACGGTACCAGCCGGGTCGTGGCAACGATCCCGATTCGGACTATTACCTCGGCAAATTGATGCCTGGGTTTCGGAGCGCGGACGCAGGCCCAACCCCCTTCGAAGCTCCGGACCTTGAAAAGTTACCCTGGAAGATGGTGAACGGTGCGAAGGAATTTCTTTTGGTGCCGATGGCGGTCCAGCGAGAGTTTCTCCCAGGCTACAAGATCAATGTGGCGGCTCCGAAAATGATGATGGACCACTCCTCATAGAAATCCTGGCGATACCCCCATTGAGTATGCGATTTGCTGCAGCATATCCTCATTGTAGGTGGTAGTTCATCCCGAATTCAAAGGAGGAATCTCATGGCTCAGAATCAGTCGTTTCAAAAGTGCATCGAGGCTTGCCAAAGTTGCGCCGCCGAGTGTCTTTCGAATGTGGTCTCAATGCTCGGTAAAGAAAGCAAGAATTCTTGCCCAAAGTGTTGCCTGGAATGTGCTGCGATCTGTCAGGTGTGCGCGGAAGTGATGGTGATTGATGGCAAGTACGCCCAGCAGCTATGCCGTCTCTGTGCTGAGGTATGCCAATGGTGCGCCGACGAATGTGCGGCTCACGAGCACGACCATTGTCAACAATGCGCCGAGGTCTGTCGCAAGTGTGCTGAGGTATGCCAATCGATGGCAGCGTAACCCACGGCATAGCAGTCTCGCTGCTATTCGCCCTCGCCGGTGTCCAGTAGAATCGAGAAAGAAACTGCCCCATCGAGTCTACCGGACACTTGCCGCTAAAACGATGCTTTCTGACGACGAGAAAACGAAGATCGCGAATCGACTCCGCCGTATCGCCGGGCAAGTGGCGGGAGTGGAGCGAATGATGTCTGAAGACGCTTATTGCGTTGAGATCCTCACCCAAATTGCGGCGGCAAGCGGGGCTTTGGGCCGGGTTGGGCAGATGATACTGGAGAGCCATATCAAGTCATGTGTGGCAGACGCATTACAGAGCGGCAGCAGCAAACGGCGTGATGAAAAGCTTGAGGAGTTGATAGAAATCTTCCGCAAATACGGCCGGGTGGCCGATTAGATAGCCGTTGAATAAAGGAGCGTACATAGAGCATGTCGCGCAGGTAACTTGCCGCACTAATGGCCATGGTCGTGCTGATGCGCCTCGTCATGCTGACCAGCTTTCGTTGCTCTTTCTCTTCTGCGGTCAGATTGTCCAGGGCCTTCACCGCCTGGACTATCGTCCAAATATCTTCGTCTTTGTGCGTCGCGCCAAAGCGGGCATCGCGGTCATCCGAATTCCATGCTTGGTGATCCAAAAGAGCTCGGCATCAGTAAACTCCTCCCCCGCTTGCTCCAACATTGGCACAGGAGGGTTGAGGCCTTTGGCAAATTCCTGGCGTTGGACACCAGGACCTCCATGACAGCGTACACACATAGAACGATAGTGCTCTAAGCCTGCCTTGCGAGCATCCTTATTCTCTGCAACAGGATTCGCGTCATCAGGTGTTCGCCAATACATGGAGGCATTGACAGCCAGCGCCGCGATGCCTTTTTCCAAGGCCGACGGTTGAGTCGAGGCGCCCATGTTAATCATGCCAGTCACCACGACCAAAAGTGGCAAAACGATCATCGTTGCGATGCCAGTCAATGCTCCCAGCCAAAATTTTTTCATATCACCCAATCCTCGGCCTATTGGTGAGGAGGAGTCCATGGACTTGGACGGTCCAACACACGCCACCCGCACCGGCTGCTAAAATGCTACCATTCCGTATGGATTTCGGAAATGTCTCGCGAGACGTTGCCTCCTCAGGACAAACTAGGGATGCCCCACAATCAGAACTATAAGGGCAAAGTAGGTGCCGAAAACGCCCCTGAGGCTTTCTGCTGGGCGTTTTGAGCATCGTTCGTAAGGACTACGGCGAAGGCTGGCAACGGAGGCATACCTTGACACCAGGAATGTACAAGCCATCATTGCAAGAAGCTAGCAAATCTGGCCTTGAACATTCCGCAGATATTATGGACGCTCCACTCAGCTAGATGCAGTAAATCGCGGGTCTGTATTGGTAGTCCCATTTTGCCCTATAGACGCGTCTCTTTGGATGCCGATGAGGCAAATGGGAAATTGTCATTCCGCATACCTAGCGGTTGACAAAGAAAAGCAATCATTATGCACATGACTCGACACACCGCCGCTCGCACTCTTGTGTGGCTCGCAACCATTGCGATGCCGCTTCAGAGTTTGCCCACAGCGGCGTGCGGGTGTACTACTAGCGGTGCACAAGCTTGCGAAGTTGGCGGTGCTCTTGCAGGTAGTGGCGAATTGAGCGTCGGGCGCTGTCCTTGCACCGGCGCGGAAGTCTGCCACTGCGGCGAGTTAAGCCCGTGCCGCAAATCATCGTCCCACTCCTGCTGTTCCGAAAAGAGTGCATCACCTTCGTGTTGTCATGGTTGCTGCTGTTCGCGGGGCAACACCGGAACTTGCCCATGCGGTGCAAATTGTCAATGTGGGAACAGTGATGCCCCGAAAGCTCCCCCGACCCCGCCGACTGAAAACAACGACTCCTCCGAGAGAATTCTAGCTGACATCTTATCAGTCGGTTCGTTCGCGGGCATCTATAGTCCCGACGCGACTCGGCAGCATCTCGACATCTATCCTGTGGCTGCCGCACTAGACGCGCTCGACCGTTGCGTCGTTCTCTGCCGGTTCACGCTCTGAACCGATTCCTACAGCGCCCCTGCGCCCTTTCGCAAATGTGCTAGCTGCGCGCATTGCTGGCTAGTCGCATGGTCGCGGATGGAAGGGTGCCTCCGTGATGGTCAGTCACGTCGGCGCGATCCTCCTTTCAACTCCACGAGCGTTTCGCGTCACGAGAGTCGACGCGAATGCACTCTCCATCATCACAAACTCTCGAGGATTGCTATGTACCGAAATGGACTTCGCCGGATGGCCACATTACTCGCAATTGCAACGTTGTCCGCTGGGGGTTGCCAAACCGCAAAGCGATTCATTCCTGGTTCGAGTCGTGTAACGACGGTAGCAGCCGCGACACCATCCAACTCAACCGGCATGACTGGGCTTCCACCCACGAGCGCCGGTCCGCAGATGGCCAAAGGCACAGAATCGAACAACGCGGGCGTGAATGCAGTCGGGCCTGCCAGCGACGACCCGCTCTACGGTTATTACTCCAAGGCTGATGCGTCGGACGCGTCCGACACAGGTAGTGGCGGATACGCTAGGACTGACTGGTCCTCTGAATCCAGTAGATATGAGCGTAGCCGCCCAACGAATTCGTCTCCATCACGTTCATCAGGATGCTCCTCCGGTTGTTGCTCGCAATAGACAAAATCGCAGGCAGTTCCTGGTCCAGAAGCCGCGGGGAAAAATCCTGCGGATAAATAGGTGAGGTCAGATATGACAGAAAAGAAGCAGACTCCGATTCTTGAGCCGGAATCGAGTGCCCATGAAAGCACTGAAGGTCAAAGCTCAGCGACAGTTGCGCGCAGACAGAGTGACTCGCGCCGTTGGTGGATCAAGCTGTTTGTTCAGCCACTGCTGTTGTTGGCAGCTGGGGCACTGCTTCTCGCAGGGCTCGGTGTGGCCCAGAAGCTCGGTTGGATCTCCGCAGGCGGCGGAAGCGGAGTACATGTTGCTTCGTCTGGCGCCGACAGCACACGGTACATCTGCCCAATGATGTGTACGCCTCCGCAGGCCGAGCCGGGGCGGTGCCCCGTTTGTGCGATGGAGCTTGTTCCGGCAACTTCCGGGGGTGGACAGACGGACTCGCGCTCGGTCGAAATTGATCCGGTTGCTCGACGTCTGGCGAACATCCACACGGCAGCGGTGAAATCAATGCCGCTGGATCGCACGATCCGTGCCGTGGGGGAATTGAACTACGACGAAGGTTCATTGAAAACGATCTCGGCGTACGTCGACGGGCGATTGGACCAGCTGTACGCGGACTATACAGGTGTCGTTGTCGCGAAGGGCGACCATCTGGCACTGGTCTACTCCCCCCGACTTTACTCGGCGCAGGTGGAATTCTTGCTCGCCAAGAAATCGCTCGACCAGGGACGCTCGGCCACTTTGCAGCGGGTTGTCGATTCAACACAAGACATCCATCAGAGCGCCAGGCAACGACTGATTGAGCTCGGTATGACTGACGAGCAGATCACTCAACTTGCACAGGCAGGTGAGGCGAACAGCCGGATGCACCTTTGCGCACCGATCAGTGGAACGGTTATCGAAAAGTTCGCCGTGGAAGGCCAGTACGTCAAAGAAGGCCAAGCGATTTACAATTTGGCGGACCTATCGACCGTGTGGCTGATGCTCGAACTGTTTCCCGAAGATGCGGTCGCCATTCGGTACGGCCAGAAGGTCGAAGCGGAACTGCACTCTATGCCAGGGCGGAAGTTCAGCGGACGCGTCGCCTTCATTGACCCGACTGTCGATCCGACTAATCGCACAGTCGGCGTCCGCGTCTTGATGCCCAACGACGACGGGCTGCTCCGCGTAGGTGATTATGCGAAAGCGACCATTCGTGTACCCATGTCCGTAGCCCACAATCCAGGGGCAGGCATCTACGATCCCGAATTGGCAGGAAAGTGGATTAGCCCGCGGCATCCTCACATTGTGTCCTCAGAACCAGGCAAGTGCCCGGTGTGCGGCGTCGATTTGGAGCCCGCGAGCCGCTTCGGCTTTGTCGACACGCCGACTGCTTCCACTGACGCGTTGGTTGTGCCTCGCAATGCCGTGCTGATGAACGGCGGGTACAGCGTCGTTTACGTCGAGACAGAGCCGGGGCGATTTGAGATTCGTCACGTGACGCTCGGCACCAGTAACGGAGATCAGATTGTCGTGCTCGATGGACTTGAAGCGGGCGAGCAAGTCGCGACATCGGGCAACTTCCTGATCGATTCCCAAATGCAACTTGCCGGGAATCCCTCGCTGATTGACCCCACTAAGGCGCAGATAGTTCCGGAGTTCGAGTTTGAAGAAGGCGATCTGCCACCAATCGGTAAGCCTCAAATGGTTTCGGACGGTTCCGACGCGATACCCAAAATATCGCTGCCATTGCAAATGAAACCGGTTAACGAGCAAACCTCAGAGACGCCCAACCTATCGTCGGTCGAACAAGAATTTGCACAGCAACAGAAAACCTGTCCCGTGACGGACCTGCCATTGGGGTCGATGGGACCACCAATTAAGGTCATGGTCGAAGGGCATCAGGTGTTTATTTGTTGCGAGGGATGCCGCGACAAGCTGCTCGCTGAGCCGGCCAAGTATCTCGCGAAGGTCAACCAGGAGGCCGTGCGATGATCAACAAGCTTCTCGACTTCTGTATCCGTGAGCGGCTCGTCGTCCTGACAGCTTCGGTGGCGCTGGTTGCGTACGGGTGGTACTCGACACAGACGGTGCCACTCGACGCGATCCCCAACGTCAGTGAAAACCAGGTGATTGTGCTCACCGAATGGTCGGGGCGCTCACCTAAGGACATGGAAGACCAAATCACCTACCCTCTGTCGGTGGCGTTGCAAGCTGTACCAGGGGCGAAGAACGTGCGGGGCAAGAGCATGTTCGGCTTCAGCTTTGTACAAGTGACATTTGAGGACAACGTTGATTTCTACTGGGCACGATCGCGCGTCGCCGAGCAGCTTACAACCGTCTCGGGAACTCTTCCCGAAGGAGTCACACCCCAATTGGCGCCGGACGCTACCGCACTGGGCCAGATCTACTATTACGTGCTCCAGCCGCCAGCCGGCATGGATCTGGCCGAATTGCGCTCGAAGCAGGATTTTTTCGTCAAGTATGCTTTGCAGTCCGTGGAGGGTGTGGCCGAGGTGGCGTCGATCGGCGGCTACGTTCGTCAGTATCAGGTGGAAGTCGACCCTGACTCGCTGCGGTATCACAATATTCCGCTCAGCATGGTCATCAATGCTGTCAAAGAATCCAACATCGACGTGGGCGCCAAGACCGTTGAAACCAGTGGCATGGAGTTTATTGTTCGCGGCAAGGGGTTTATTGGTTCAGGTAAGTCCGAACAGGAAACGCTCCAGCAGATCGAAAACACGGTAGTGCGGACGCGCGGCGGCGTGCCGGTCCGCATCCGTGACCTGGCTCAAGTTCAAACTGGTCCGGCCTTCCGACGAGGCGCTCTCGACTACAACGGCCAGGAAGCCGTCGGCGGCGTAGTCGTGATGCGGTACGGCGAGAATCCCCGCGATGTCATCGAGCGCGTCAAGAAGAAGATTGCAGCCCTGGAGCCGGAGCTGGGCGGCATTAAGATTCACGGCGTATACGACCGCACGGTGTTGATCGACGAAACCGTAACGACCCTCACCGACGCCTTATTTCACGAGACGTTGATCACGATTGCCGTGATGGTGCTGTTCCTGCTGCACGTGAGGGCCAGCATCGTGATTGCCGTGACGTTGCCGATGGCGGTGCTGATGTCGTTCGTGGCCATGAACGTGTTTGGCGTTGACGCCAACATCATGTCGCTGGCCGGCATTGCGATCGCCATAGGCACAATGGTCGACATGGGCATTATCGTACTGGAAAACGTCTACGGTGCGTTGGCCGAATGGGAGTCGCAAGGTGCGCCCGGCGGCACTCGGCGGCGGTTTGAAGTCATTCGCGACGCCGCCGGGGAAGTCGTCCCCGCGGTAATCACAGCGGTTAGCACAACCATCGTCAGTTTCCTGCCTGTATTCTTCCTCACGGGTCGGGACCACCGACTCTTCTCACCGTTGGCCTGGACGAAGACGTTTGCGCTGGCATCGAGTTTGATCGTAGCGGTGGTGGTCGTGCCGATGCTCTGCAATGTGTTTCTTAAGTCGTCCAAATCACGCAATTGGTCGAGCCTAGGAGCGGCATTGGGATTTGCTGCCCTTAGTGCAGGGCTCTGTTATTTTGTGTGGGGGCAGCATCTCGGGAGCTGGACTACGTTGAGCTTGCCCTGGATGACCGCCGCCAGTGCAACGCTTGGCGCTTTTGTCGGATGGTGGATGACTCGCGAAAAAATCCGCTCAATGGAGGAAAACCCCGTCAGCCGATTCGTCTTATGGGTGTATGCCGGGCGGCTGCGGCTGGCACTGCGGCGCAAGGCGTTGATGCTGTCGCTGCCCGCGATGATTTTCGTTCTTGGCCTGGGCGCCTGGATCGGCCTGCCGACGGTGCTCCGCCCAGTCGAAAAAGTGGCTTCACTGCTGGGAGCGGATTTGAACAATGTGCCTGGCTACGTCGATGCCAAACACATCTTTACGGGGCTGAAGTCAGACGACTGGATTGCACTGGATGAAGGGAGCTGGTTCTACATGCCAAGCCTCTATCCGGCCGCGAGTTTTTCACAGGCCATGGAGACGTTGCAGACCCAGGACGTGCTCATTAAAGCAATTCCCGAAGTCAAAGACGTATTAGGGAAGATTGGCCGCGTCGATTCGGCGCTGGATCCGGCTCCAGCCGCGATGGTGGAAACGTATGTCATGCTCAAGCCCCGCGATCAATGGCGCGAGGGTATGACCGAACGGAAGATTTGGGACGAAATCAACGCCGTGGCCACGCTTCCGGGTGTTACGCCCGCTTCGCCCCTGCAGCCCATCGAGGGTCGCGTTGTCATGCTCCAAAGTGGCATCAAAGCGTCGATGGCGGTGCGAATTTACGGCGATGATTTGAAAGGACTTGGTACAGCAGCGCTCGCTGTTGCCGAGCATCTTAAGAAGCACCACCTGGTGAACTCCGGCACGGTGAACCCAGATGTCGTGATGGGCAAGCCCTACTACGAGTTCGACGTAGACCGGGAAGAGGCGGCCCGTTACGGCATGTCAACGATGATGGTCAATCAGATCGTCTCAGCCGGTCTGGGCGGCGTCAACGTAACGACGACTGTCGAAGGTCGCGAGCGCTATCCCATCCAAGTCCGTTATGCCCGCAACGTACGCGAACGATTGGACGAATTGCACAAGGCTTCGGTCGTTACGCACACAGGAGACGTTGTACCCTTGGAGCGCTTGGCGCAAGTGTCAACCACCTGGGGCCCCGGCGCGATCAACAGCGAAGACTCCCGCCTTGTGGCACACGTGATGTTTTCTCCCTCCGGCGCGGCCGGCGCCTTGGAAACGGTCGACTCCGTGATGCAATCATTGCGCGAGGGTCGGGAAAGTGGCGAGTTGGTGTTCCCAAAAGGGAATTTCGAACTCCAGGCGGTCGGTTCGTTTCAAAACCAAATCGAAGCGAACCGGCGACTGATGTGGATCGTCCCGACAGTGATTCTGATCAACCTGATGCTGCACTACTTGCACTTCCGTAACTTTCCCATCTCGCTGGTCGTGTTTTCTGGTATTCCCTTTGCAGCTGCCGGCGGCATGATCGCGGTGGCGGTGATGGGCGTCGAGATGAACACGGCCATGTGGGTGGGCTTCATCGCGCTCTTCGGCCTGGCGGCTGACGACGGCATTGTAATGGCGACTTATATGCGGGACACGCTCAATCGCCGTACGATCCGCAGCGTCGACGACATTCGCAACGCCATCTACGAGGCGGGACTGAAGCGAATACGCCCCTGCATGATGACGACGATCACCACGCTGGTGGCCCTCGTGCCGGTGCTGATGTCAACCGGCCGAGGCGCCGACGTGGCCCGAGCCATGGCCCTGCCGATTTTCGGCGGAATGCTGATAGAACCGTTTACGACGTTCATCGTACCAACGCTGTACTGTGCCTACGTCGAATTCAAGATGCGAGCTGATCTCGGCGATGAGTACTGGGAGAACTCCCCTGTTGAGAATAGTCTGTCGGATGGTGACGCGTCGCGCGTCACTTCGGCAGCTTAGTTAATGCGTTCTGAGGAGCTGCGGCTATGTGGCTGTGGCGATTTCCAGGTTTGAAGTGAAGGAGAAGATGATGAGAAATCGAATGTCCGTCTTGATTGTGGCCGCTCTCTTGGGGGCGTCGCAGTCGCTGCTAGCGCAAGAAGTCTCCAAGCAGACCGAAGAGCAGGCGCGCCGCGAGCAGCTGCGTATCGCCGTGCAAGAGATCTGCCCCATCTCTGGTCAGAAGCTAGGTTCAATGGGGGATCCGATTAAGGTAACCGTCGGTGAGTTAAAAGAAGAAGTCTATCTGTGTTGTAAAGGATGCTTAAAGGGTGAAATAGACCCCAAACATTGGGCCACGATTCATCACAACCTGGCAGTCGCGCAGGGCAAGTGCCCCATTATGAAAAAGGAGCTTCCCAAGAAAGTGAAGTGGACGGTAGTGGAAGGGCAACTTGTCTACGTATGCTGTCCGCCTTGTATCAAGAAGATTGAGGCCAATCCAGAAGAAAGCCTTGCTCAAGTAGATGCGTACTATATAGCGTATCTTGAGAAAAATGCGGAAGAGGAAAAAAGGCGTGAGGTACGTTAACGGTGTTGATGTTGAGGCTACTGCCGGCCTCGGGCGACTCAACGTGCCCCCAAACTGGGTCGCCCGGGCCGGTTTTTTAGTTGATTCAACACCGTGAGAAGTTTGTGAGCCGGTCTTCGGAGACTTTACCTAATCGATACAACTGGACGTGGATGACGTAGAGTTTGGTGGTAGCGAAAATGACAGCTGTAACTATAACGCCAGATCAGCCGATTATGTCAGGGAATGACTACCAGCGGCTGGCAATTCACAAGGGGGGCCAAGGATGGCCAAGCATCACACAAATCTTTGCCTAACGGTCATTCTTGCTGCTCTTCTTGCCGCGGGCTGTCGCAGCACGCGGCAAATTCGCGATGCCGAATACGCCCGTGTAGCAAATGCGGTCAGCTATGCCAACACCATGCCCACGTCTGTTGATTCGGCGGTTTCTCTTCCGCTCGCAGAACTCGAAGGGCCACAGCCGGTTGAACGACTGGTTCAGTTCGCCCTGAACCAAAACCCTGAAGTTCAGGCGGCTCGCAAGCGCGTAGAGGCGGCGGCTCACATGGTTCCCGTGGAAGCCAGTCTTCCCGACCCCATGTTGGGGGTCACAACGTATCCTGAGCCGGTGCAGACCGCCGCCGGGGAGCAAGAGATATCGCTAAACGTCAATCAGAAGTTTCCCACCCGCCGGAAACTGGGTGTTCGAGCCGGCGTAGCCGAGTCGAAGACGGATGTGGCTAGGGCAAAGCTCGCAGCCGTAGAGCTAGCAACAGTCGAACAGGTCAAGCAGGCCTACTACGAACTCTATTTTATTCAACACGCCATCTTAATCACCGAATCCGAGCAAGAGGAATTGGTCCAATTTCGCGACACCGCAAACGCCCGCTATAAAGCGACACTCACCAGTCAACAGGATGTGCTGCGTGCTGAACTGGAATTGTCGAACATCGCCAACGAGTTGATTCGCCTGCGTCAACAGCGAGAAAGCACCCAGGCGCGGCTAGCACGCGTACTGCATCTTTCGCCGCAAACCGATTTGAAAGCTCTCGACCGCCTCAGCTACGAAGAAGCGCCGCAAGACCTAGCCTCATTGGAAAGGCGTGCGGTCGCAGCGCGGCCAGAGCTACATGCGCAACTCGCCGCACTTGAGCGTGACCGCCGAGCGGCTCAGCTGGCTCGACTAGATTACGTGCCGGATCTGACGCTCGGAGCTACTTGGATTGACACCGCTAGCTCCGGCATCAGTCCAGTCGCCAATGGCCGGGATGCAGTGCTGGTAACAGCGGGAGTGAACTTGCCGATCTATCGCAAACGACTCGATTCGGCAGTGCGAGCTGCGGAGGCAAATGCGGTGGCCACCGCGCGAGACTATGATACGCTCCGCGATGCTACGCTGGAACAAGTGGCTGACTTATTCGCCCAAGCCCGCAGTCAGCAGGACCTGCTGCTCTTATTCAGCGAAGATATCCTGCCAAAAGCGCGGCAAACGCTCGAAGTCTCCAGCAGGGCCTACGCTGTTGGGGAGGTCGATTTTCTACAACTAATCGACAACTTTCGCCTCTTGCTGCGGTACGAAATCAGTTATCGCCGTCTAGAAGCGTCGCTGCGGCAAACCATTGCTTCGCTGGAACGGGTCGTGGGGGGCCCCTTGCCACAAACGGCCGAGAATTTGCCACCGCCGCAGCCAAACGAGGAGGAGAGCAACATGGATCCGAATCGCTTGCCTGCACCCGGGGCGAATTGAGTGAAACCAAGAATCATTAAAACAACGAAACGAACATAGTGACTGAAGGGGCTGGCAGATGGCAATTCGTCAACTCACATCAACAGTACTGTTATCGGTGCTTCTTGCGACCGGGGGTTGCGCTCCAGCGTACCACTGGTACGACGGGTGTCGTGTTCCCTGCAAGTACTGCGCTCCTAATCCGCTCCCTTATCCGATCTATTGTGGCTGCCCTTGCCATTCACACGCGGCAGAGCCGTATCTCATGGGCCGCTCGCCAGAGCCAATCAATCCACCTTCACCGCCAGACGCAGTAGAGATGGAGCCCTCAAAGTAGTGCGCGATGTACAATAGCCTTCAGCAGCTAGTCATCGTCAGCATGATCGATCTCCAAAACGAGTGCGGTTACATCATCAGTTTGCACAACTCTATCACGGTGTTCTTGAAGCGCCTTGCGTAATAACTCGATCATCGAATCTAAAGAAGCATCGCGATTAAGAGACAGAAGTTCTCCGATTCGTTCTCTTCCGAACATCCGGCCATTAGAATCTGAGGTCTCGCAAACTCCGTCCGTGACGATTAACACTCGTTTGCCGCCCGCTAATTCAGCATGCACTTCTTCCCAGGCGGCCTCCTGATCAATTCCCAGCAACAACCTGTCGAGGGCAATTTCCGCAAGCCCGTTTGTTTTGAGAGCAGCCAACCTGGATCGTGGCCTGCGCTTGCATATTCGAGACGCGCTGCTCGGGTGTTTATCCGAAGCATGAATACCGTAGCAAAATCTCCATCGAGGCTCATTGGGGTGAACTGCCGATTTACCTCTACTAAAATAGCGGATGGAGAAGAAAGTGTTCTTGCCGCTTGTGTCACAAGTGTCTTTAGCATAGCGGCGTTCATTGCCGCCGGGATTCCGTGCCCCGATACGTCGGCAACACACACCAGCCACGAGTCATCGGCAAGCTTGAGGATGTCGTAAAAATCCCATCCGACATCCTCGGCCGGTTCAAAGAGTTGTGCGACTCTGAATCTGTGCGGTACGAATCCCGTCGGTAAGAGATTACGCTGAATCTCGCGCGCTTGCGCCATTTGCAGCCGTCGGGCTTTCGAAGAAGCGAGACTGACTCATTGAATTAATTTCGTCGGCCAGATATCCCAGTTCCCTGGTCTGGAAAGCATCGGATTGCACGCCTAAGTGGCCTCGTCCAATCTTGCGAACGGTACGCACAAGAGATTCAAGCGGCCGACTGACGACACGAAAGAGCACTAAGTTGACAACTGTGGCGGCGACTAAGGCCAGTATCAGAAATCCAATGAGCCGCCTCAGCATGTCGCTTCTGGCTGATCCTACTGAGGCTACCCAACTCTTCAGAGACGTAGACGGCGGCTCCGTCCTTTTCGTAAACCCCCAGAATCAGCTCCGTCTCCCCAAAAGAAGTCTGGGAGTCGGGTGAATTTGCCGCCTCTTGCATCGCCGAAAACATATCTCTCGAAGCTCGGTGATGAGATGAAGCCTGATGAATCTCGGACCCTAGCTCAATAGCAATGTGATGGCCGGGAGACTCACTGTCTTGCATACGTATACAGACTTCGTCGATGAATTCTTGAACTCGGCTCAATCCATGGGGCCTTAGTCGAACTACTGCCGGCAGAAGAGTTTTCGCCTCTTCTTCTAGAGCAATCCGTTTATTTTCGACGCGACGGGCCAGTTCCTGAGAGTAGTCATAAGCTAAGAAAAACGTCGCCAGGACGGCCAAAGGTAGGTTGACCGCCAAGAGGAGTCGAGAACGAATTGTCGGCTTAATTCGCTTGACAGTATCTTGAGCCGTTGTCTCCTGCACCATGGATTCGCTTCGTTATCGGGTTACATTGTCCTTATTTGAACGTATTGAGTGGGATCCTTTTCGAACTTGGACTGACAATCCTTTGAGCAGAAGTAATAGGGGTGTCCGTAGTAGGATTCCGTCGCAGCTGCCGCAGACCGAAGAATCAACATACCGCAAACAGGGTCGACAGCAGACTGCTCGCTCGTGGTCTCGCCCATGGAATCAAAGCGCAGATAGGTATCAAGAAATTCTAAGAGTCGCTCTTCGATCCAGTCGGCCGCTTCCGCATCGTTCACGGAACCTAGCGGCACCAGTAGATTGTCCTGCTCGTTGTATCGGACGAATACTGGCATGATGTGCGTTCGCGTATGGAGTATGACTTTCTCGAAACGGATGTCGTGTTCGACAGAAAACTCAATGGTAGTAAGCGCCGAAAATCGTTCGCTGTACTCGAACTGGCAACTTAGCACATGTGGCAACTGCTCTTCCGGAAAGACGGTATTGGGAAAAAGCTTGGCTACAGTCTCCAGCCGCGGTTTGACGACGGCCCGGATTAGATGGCGAGCTACCTTGTCCCATTGCTTGCGGCGATCACCCATCTCGGCCATATACCGAGCATGCTCTTCCGGCTTCCAGACGCACGCTCGAGAGGCGTCACTAACTACCTCCTGAACGTGACCGGCAAAAGTGGCGAGGTCAGACATTAAATAGGGCCCTCAAGCGACAGCTACGACGCAGATCCACCCGTTTCATTTAGTCGTGGCGATGGTTTAGTTCTGCAACTTTGCCAGGTATTTGTCGGGGTTTTCCAATAGTCGTTTTCGGCAACCTTCGCAGCAGATCCATACCGGTTGCCCTTTAACTTCTACCTTGATGGGTTCGCCCATCGTACCGAGCATTTCGCCGCTCACGGGACAGAAGTGCTGCTTTTCTGCGGACGCGGCGTCTGTTGGCGAAAGTTTGGCCAGTTCTGCCTTCATCTTCTCCATATCAGACTGCGTGTGTTCCCCATGGTCGCCGTGTTCATTGTGATCGTGCTCACCGTGGGTGTCTTGATCGCTGGAAGCAGGTGGTGAAGGCTGGGCGGCCGGCTCGGAAACCGAAGAGGCACCACAGCCGTAGATTCCCATTGATAGCGCAGCGGCGGCAAGGTACGACATTCTAAGTATCATGGTTCAATCCTCATTTCTAAGACACTATGCAGAAGAATCGGCGCCGGCTCTTTCATTCGAGCCAGCGCCGATATGAATGGCAGCCTGGGCCGTTTTAACAAGCCTCTCGATCTCGACTATTCTGTTGGTTGCGACTTAATCTCCATTGATCGCATCAGGGCATCGTGTTCGGCCTGAGCTTTATCCAACTCCAAAAGAATCTGATTGCAATGCTTCATGCAGGCCAAGCCATCCACGGATTCCTTGCAGCATTCCTCGTAAAGCATTTTGTGCTGTTTCTCAGCGGTGCCAAGGTGCTGATCGATCGTCTTAAGAGTCTGCGTCCCGGCTGGATCGTTTCCTACTTCTTGCCGGACTGTGGCAAGTTCCTGCTGGGCAGTTTTGATGCTGCGTCCCAACTCCTCCGCATCAGCCTTGGCTACACTCGGCTGAATCGTTTCCGGTACTCGCGAGTAGTGATAGATGTCCCGCGAGTAGTCACGAGCGTGGCGAATGCTCCGTGACGCTCGTTGATTGTTGTAAGAGCTCTGGGGACGCAGACGATCTCCGCCCGTAACGCCCCCCGGGCTCTTCCTCTGGGCCTGGGCAACTGTCGGCCCGGCCGCAACTACAGCTGTGAGAATAATCACCCCTAGGTTCAGCCATCTCTTGTGGTCGTTTAACATGGCACACAATCTCCTCTGGAAATATGCTCGGAGTTGACGTCGTTTGACACCAGGTTCCAACTGCCCGAGCGGTGAACTAAAAGCGGGTCACGACCCTGTCATGGTTGACGGGGTCTCCCTGCACACCCTTTTTGATGCCAGGTCGGACCGGTTTCTTCAGGCAAGGAGGCGAAGAAAATCTATGCTGGTCATGCGAGACGAAGCGCAATCGGAGTCGGGCCTCCAGGAGGTGCCTGGTCTGCATGAGTAGATCGGCCTATTTTCTCTCGACTTTATAAGTAAACTGGGGGGGAAGTGTCTCCAAAGCGCCCAATTTGGACTGAGCTTGTCCATCTTGCCCGCCGATGGCCGTTGCTTGAAGACCATGAAAGGCACTTTTTACTGACCATCGCCCCCCTGAGCGAAGAATCTTGCTCCTCCCTGCATCAAAGAGTACAGGAGCATCATGATGCATGAAGCATGGAACGATCCGAAGCCAAACTTGTCTCCGCTTGCCAGCAGGGAGACCAATGCGCGCAGCAACAGCTTTTCGACGATAGTCATACAAAGATTTATCGGCTAATGATTCGCATGGTCGGCCTGCAGGACGCGGCGGATGTTACCCAGCAGGTGTACCTACAGGTGTATCGCAAAATCGGTCAGTTCACGGGGCGTTCGCGCCTTAGCACATGGTTGTATCGAGTGGCAGTTAATGAGGCGCTACAGTATTTGCGACGGAAGAAGCGTACATTTACTCAATCTCTTGAATACGAGCCGGTTGATCGCAGAGCGTGTCATGAAAAGACTTCTGAACAGGCGGATGTTCTGGAGGCGGCATTTGCCCACCTCGACCCGGAATTGCGAACAATTTTTTTACTGCGTGAGGTAGAAGAATTGCCCTATCACGAGATCGCCGATGTGCTCAACATTCCCGAGGGAACTGTAGGGTCACGGCTCAATCGTGCCCGCCGCGAGTTGCAGGAGCTGCTAACAGCATTTGGATGGGGCCCATGACAATGAACTGTTCACAAGTCCAAGAACGTTTGTCAGCCTACATTGACAATGAGTTATCGGATGCGGAGCATCACGATATTGCTGCGCATTTGCAGGGGTGTCCGGACTGCAAGGCCAGCGTTGAATTTGCTAGGACACTCTCTTACAAGACGCGAGAGCTTGCTGATCCGACTCCGCCAGCGAATCTATGGGCGCGTATTGAATCTGGGTTGCAGGAAAAGGAGTCGCCCGTTCACAAGATTTCTTCCAGGCGGCGCCTATGGCACATGTCCGTCGGGCAGTGGGCGCTAGCCGCCTCGCTTCTGCTTGTAGCAGCGGCCGGTTTGTGGTCTTACCATTTTTGGGGGGACGATCATGGCCATGACTCGATGGCCGCCAGTTTCGACATCTACCTAGCCAAGTTCGCGGTCGACCCTGGCGAAGCGCACGAAACGCTCATTGCAACCTATGGTGGGCAGCCTGTTTCACCAGATGAGGCTGAGCGAGTATTCGGCTATCGTCCGATTGCCTCGACTGGCGCCTTGGCGGATGTTACGGTCGAACAGACATACTCGCTTGACATGCCGTGTTGCCGATGCATGCTCTCCGTTTGCCGCAGGACCGATGGCACTGTCGTAAGTGTCCTGGAACACGCGGATTCCCAGCCAGTCTGGTTTGGCGACCGATCACGTATCGAGTGCCTATGCGACGGAGTGCCGACCAGCGTTGTTCAGTTAAACGGGAAGCTTGCCGTTAGTTGGCAGTATGACAAGCGGCACATCACCGTTATTGGCGCTACCGATCTAGAAGAAGTCACACAGATGGTGGCTGGTCTCAACCAGATGCCAAATGGGTGATAAACGGCCAAGCATGGCGCGAGATTCTCGTAGAGTCACAACGAAAGGACCTACAGTAGTGGAGACCCTTGGTCGAAAGAAAGCTGCACTAGTCTAACAAATTGAGGGGTAATTCAGTCTGCTTGCACAGCAGCCTTCCTCGCTAGGAGCGTGCTGGCTCGGCAGGTACAAAATGTGATATGGATACTGAACCTGCATCAGGTGAAGCGCCACTTGCACACCCTTGGTATGAGGAGTGCGGTGGTTACTGTGAATATGTCATGACGTATTCCTCGAACCGAACTCGTATCGCAACCCATGCCTCGTTCCCCAGGACACCGTGCAAAAGGCTCTGTATCGCACCAATTCACGGGGTAAACTCGTTTCTTCGAATTTGCCGCCACTTGTTGCCAGCCCGTGAAGTGACGCATGACATGTGAAGTTCTACATGTAAGCAACCACCCGCTCGCCACTTAAAATCCTCCCTCCAAACCCGTCGAGAACGCGGTACGTGCCTCCTTCCTCGCTGTCATATTAGCTTCACCTGTCCTTCCACCCACGCACCGACCTCAGCAAGTGCCTCTTCCAACGCTCCTTTGACGTGCTCGAAAGTCCACGCATCCTCTTCGTTCTTCGCACTCGGTTTCACCGATATCCGCAAACCATTCCCGCCATCAAATTTCACTGGCCAAGGATTGTGAGGGGATCGTCCTTTGCACGAGTCCTTTTTAACCGTGGCTGTGTTCTTCCTTCTCGGTCTCCCTCTTGAATATTGTTCCACATCGGCACGCGTCCATTCACCCCCAAGATATCGTTTGGCGGCGTACTCCTGTTCGGATCGCCCCGGCAACTTGCCGATTTCATAAGCAACACTCCCAGGAAGCGACCCATCCGCGACATGCTGCTTGAGTTCTTCCGGCAGTGTTAGAATGGCCAGCAATCGGATCACACTCGTTTGACTTTTCCCCACCCGATTCGCCAGCTCGCGTGTCGAGTAGCCCCGAAGCTCCTTCAGTTGCGCAAGTGATTCTCCAATCTCAATCTCATTCAGATCGCTGCGGACGATGTTTTCCGCAAGCTGCAGTTCAATCCGCTCATCCTCCGACGGTGCCATTGCGCGAATCCAAGCTCTGATCTTCTTCCACCCCAGCCGCTTTGCCGCACGAACTCGCCGCTCACCATGAATCGTCACAAAGCAATTCTTCACTTCGTCATAGTACACCGTAATCGCCTGCTGTTGCCCTAGTCTGTCGAGCGAATCCGCAAGCTCCCCGATCTCATCTTCATCGAAGCGTTTGCGCACCTGCTCCTCGCTCCGAATCTGTTCCACCAATATCACAGCCGTCTCGCCGTCCGCCACTTTCGCGCCAACACCCTCCGATTGCGGCATCCTAACTGCTTCGTTTCCCTTGCCCATATCCCCCGACGTATTTACTCTGAACATCCCCGCGGCGCCACGCATTGAACGCGCTAGCCGCATGTAGTGATTCACCGTGAATCACCAAAACGGCGTAGGGATGCTTGCGGCACACCAAGGCGACACCATCGACCGTCGTCTTCAATGCACTCAATGTCTTGCGCCCATCTCCCCTACTGTGTACGTAACGCACCAATTGTGGCAAGGTACTGTTTTCCTAGCAGTGCTCTCGCTTGTTCACCTGCGTCCTCGGTTCCGAGGATCCTCGGAAGCTCGGAACCGAGAAAGTCGGCCCGGCGCTTTCCGGCAGCCGAACATACCTTCCTCTCTCGACAGTCACCGAGGTGGCATTCTACGGAGGGTTGTTGGACGCTTCCCATCGCGCTACCTCGCCACCTTCCTCCCTACCATTGATGCTCCCGATGGTCCGAATTTGGTACCTTGCGACAACGCATCAAACCGCGCTATCGTCAGAACGTGGGATACGTAATTGTTGTTGCCAATAGCAAGGGTGGGGCAGGGAAGACCACAATAGCGGTCAATCTCGCCGCCTACCAAAGCGACCTCGGCTACAAGGTGGCCCTTATCGACGCGGACTACAACCAGCTCTCCGCAGCCGACTGGCTCACTAGAATGGAGCACCAAGTTGCCGTTTATTCATTGAGCAACGACCACCAGGAGAATCAACGAAATCGCGAGCTGCGCCGCCTCATCAGCAGTATTCGTGATGAATTCGATTACATAGTGGTCGATACCAAAGGCGAGGCCGCCACCACGACAGACCAGGCTCTGCTCCTAGCGGATTTAGCTCTCATTCCTTTTCAGGCTTCAGGTCTCGATTATTGGCGCCTGCAAGACACGCTCGACGCCGTCGCTTTCTCGCAAGAACAAAATGCCGGTCGTCCCGCTGCCTGGCTGGTGCTCAATCAAACATCGCGCCGTGATTCCGTTGGAAACAGAATTCGTGAGCAATTGAGCGACTCTGGTATTCCCATTGCGAAGCACACACTAAACGCCGTGAACGCATACCGCGACGCTCCGCAACTGGGTACTGTTACTACCCGTCGCAAGGATAGGGCCGGTCGAAGGCATGCGCACGCAATGATTGCTCTGTTTCGCGAGCTTCTTCAACCGCTAGACCACGAACCAAAGAGGAGGACTGCAAATGCCTAAACCAGACTTCTCCAACGACACGAGTCGGCTTGCCGCTCGAACAAGAACACTCCGGGCTCTAAACGCCGAAACATCGGAGGATACTGACACCATCCGCACAAAGAGTGATGTCACGACCGTGGAACTCCAGCCAGTCGTTCCACGCAAGCAAGCTCAGCACCCGAAACCGGTCCATGAGCAGCA
Organism: Bythopirellula sp.; assembly: GCA_041738415.1. GTDB lineage: Bacteria > Planctomycetota > Planctomycetia > Pirellulales > Lacipirellulaceae > Bythopirellula. The sequence goes on along the minus strand of JBGSPU010000101.1, from coordinate 24,512 downwards.
GACCGCGGCCACACGACTTTCAACTGCCCCTAAATGGTCTAACCGAATGGCCTCACTCAACACCGAGATTCCTTTCGACATGCGAGAGCTAATCGACGAACTCTACGTGACTAGAAGAAAGCTCGACAAACGTGAAGGACGGAAACTCACCACATATGCCGACCTCACTACCGAGGCGTTCGAGCTTCTGCTTCAACAGACTCTTTCTGCCGGCCCACACAGTGAGCCCAAATAAAGCCATATAGGGTATCTAAGTGCGTAGAATCCTGGATTGAACGGGCTACCAAGGCCGAAACCACGCGTAAGAGGCGTCAACCCCGATAGGGGAGTCTATCACGCACTCTTCTTTTCAAGTGCTGTAACTCTCGCGTCCAGGTCCTCAATGTACTGGTTCTGCCGGTCCACCTTTTTCTCGATACGGTCCAAATGTCCATCAATCTTCTCGAACTGCTTATCGTGCCGGTCGAGTTGCTCCTTAATGACTACGTACTCTTCCTGCCGCTTGTTATCACGGTCGTAAAGCTCAAGTATCTGCCCCTGAACTGTATCAAATCGAGTGTTCACCTCCTTGCGAAATGGTTCAATTTCGCCGCGCACTTCTTCCCGGATCAACGAACGAAGGGCTTTCAAATCATTTTCAGTAAGCGACATTCAATGACTGTCGCACGAAATGAAGCCGCAAATCAACTCGCCCAAAACGCGATAGGAACGCTCTCCCCTCCGGTAGTTTTACTTCCCGAGAATTCCGATTCTAGTGAAGTAAGATGTCGAAATGACTATGTTTTTCAAGAATAGAAAAAGTGAACTACTGACGGGTCTAGGTCATTCTTCGTCTCGTCCGGTATTGCCAAAGGACCGTTCGTCGTTAGCGCTCTTCTCTCTTCTCGCATCTACGAACGGAGTTTAAGGTAGACTCATCCGAATTGCGGTGACTAGCGGTTCGCCCCCAGGAACCGAACAAATCCGTACGATCTCAATGGGTCGACATCTTAATAGACTCGCGACTTCAGACTATTACCCGCGTGTGGCACCGCGACAGGTCATGTATAACTCGCAGATCTTGGGAATGGTCCCGCTGGGAGACTTCTTTGGTATACTCTGGCTTTTCTTCCAACTTCACCGCGAGGCGTGGCGGACTTGACGAAGACTGTCCGTTCTGTCTTAAGTGCAGAGCAAGCATGAATATAGGCGGAGGGAGTTTCCGTGATACCAGAACTACGCAAGCTGACGGCAGAAGATGTGCCGTACGTGCGCCCGCCTGAGATTCAGGCAGCGTTAGAAGAGCTGGATTCAATACCCATTGAGGAAGTGGCCGACCGGGCAGAGAACGCTTCAGAGGGCGAGCGTGGTTTCGTTCCTACGGAGTGCGTGCTTCACTTCGTTCGTCAGAGCTGCGCGAACAACGATGCCCCACCCTACCAGGCTTTGTTTAACGTGCTTCGTGCCCGACTGATGAAGCTTGTACCAGTGCGCTACCGTCGTATCGGCACATCTCAATACGTTCCCATAAACGCTTATGCGGCAGACCTCCAGGAAATCGTCCTCGACAAGTTCCTCGAAATCCTCTGCAAGGACCGTGAAGAGTACGACGAAAGGCTCGATATCTACGAGGCTCGCTTTAATCTCGCCTTTTCTGCTCTTCGCTCGACCGCCAAGAAATCCCTCACAAGGCGAAGAAAGCGAGAGAAATCCGTTGAATACGAGGACGATTCATCGTCTTTGATTGCCGAAATGGAAGAACGGCTTGCTAGCACGCGAAATGTTGTCGGACCTGAAGAAAAGTTTTTCCGGTTTGAACTCCTAAAGGCGATTGACCAGCTACCCCCAGATGAGAAGTGGATAATTCATCTGATTCATGTGGAAAATATACAAATTGACGCACAAGACCCAGAGACTCCGTCAATTGCCAAGTTGTTAAACTGCACGGAGAAGACAGTGAGAAACCGCCGCGACCGCGCATACAAGGCAATTCGAGAGGCTCTGGGCGAAGGAGGGAGCAAGCAATGAGTTCACAAGAAAAAGCGTTGGAAGACGTTCTCTACTCGTTCTCGGCAGAACCGAGCCACGACGAAGAAACTCTGAAGCGGTATGTGGAAATGTACCCTGAGTACGCAGAGGATCTGCTCGACGTACTGCACGAGTTTCGTTTTACAGAAGCGCTCTCCTATGTAGAAACGGAAGCCGTACTCGATACTGGATCGCAGGAGGCATGGAATAAGTTTATTAGCTGCCATCCGAGCAGAGAGACTGTGTCGGAAGTAGAGACATTCGGTGAGAAGCTTCGCGGCCAAGCATTCGTGGGATTGGCTACTGCGATGAGCGTTCCTCGTGCCTTTCTTGTCGCCTTTCGCGACCGGCTAGTCATTCCATCAACAATTCCCAAGTCGTTCGTCACACGGTTAGCGGAAGCAGCTAAAGTAAGTCTACATACTGTGCAAGGCTATCTCGCCTTGCCTCCTCAACTTGCTGGCGAAGCTCAATTCAAGTCCGACGACAAACCCCAACAACAGGGACAAATTACCTTTCAAGAACTTGTCGAGAAGACCAGCATGCCTGAGGAGGACCGAATAGCTCTACTGAAGGACAGCGGAGCCAATGGACCTCAATGAGATTAGCAGACAGACTGGAGCACGCCTTCACGCAGAAGCGACTGATCGGGGCAACGACCCTTGCCAGCCCTATGCTTTTGCCGTCGCCGAAGCTACACGTCGCGATATCGAAGTCGAGAGCGTTTTGCCGGGGGATGTTCGCCTGCACGGTAGCCGGGCACTCTATGACCCTGATGCCTTACTGATCCTCCATGAGAGCAGCGGCGATCTATTCACTGACGCATTTCTCGTCGCCCATGAAATCGGCCATGTCGAATTCGGCGGCGCTGACGAGTTTTCTTCTACGGTAGACGCAGACCCACTTCGGAGTGCCGAAGCCTCACCCGTGGGAATTGACAGAGTCGTCGACTACAACTGCAAACAGCGCAGAGAGGTCCAGATGGACTTGTTTGCGCGAGAATTGCTGCTCCCACGTTCCTGGATGAGTAGTCTTCATCTAGGCCAAGAGAAAACGGCAAGCGAAATCGCTGCACACTGTCATGCTCCGTTTTCTGTGGTTGCCCAGCAACTTTTTGATGCACTCCTGCTTCCACAAGTAGCTCTCCAAGAGCCCGAACCTGAGAAGTCTTGTCCGCCGAACGACGACCAGAAGCTGGCAATCGAACATGAAGGAAGCCCATATCTATTGGAGGCTGGCCCCGGTACCGGAAAAACACAGACACTCGTTGGGCGCGTTAACCACTTGCTCTCGTCCGGCGTGCTGCCGGAGAAAATTCTCGTTCTCACTTTTTCTAACAAGGCCGCAGGTGAACTGTCTGAACGAATCTCCGTCCGCCATCCCGAGGCGGCAAACGGAATGTGGATTGGAACCTTCCACGCCTTTGGGCTAGATATTATTCGAAGGTTTCACGATCGGCTCTCGCTACCTGCCGAACCCCGACTTCTCGATCGCACCGATGCGATTGAGCTGCTTGAGAATGAGTACCCTCGTTTGCAACTGAAACACCTTCGAAACCTCTGGGACCCCTCGCAACCTCTTAGTCAAGCTTTGAATGCCATTTCTCGCGCGAATGACGAAGTCGTTTCCCCAGCGAGATATCGTGCACTCTCGGAAAGCATGCTTGCGAATGCGAGCACTGAGGTAGAAACAACGAGTGCGGAGCGGTGTCTGGAGGTAGCCTCCATTTTCGAAGTCTATGAGAAGGTAAAGCGGGAACGTGGCTGTGTGGATTTCGGCGACTTGGTTTCCATGCCTGTCCGTCTCTGCGAAATGGATGCCGCAGCGTGCGAGCATCTAGGCTCGCTCTACGACCACGTACTTGTAGACGAATTTCAAGACGTTAATCGTGCGAGTGTGAAGCTAATAAAGATACTGACGAACGACGGCGAGAACCTCTGGGCTGTTGGCGATGCCAAGCAATCGATCTACCGCTTTCGTGGAGCGTCTTCTTTCAATACGCGACGGTTTGGCAATGAAGATTTCCGCAGAGCAGATCGCGGTCGCCTGAGTGTCAACTATCGCAGCGTGAGCGAGCTGCGGGACGCATTCGTGCAATTCGCATCGACGATGTCAGTTGCAAGCGGCACCGATGTTGCGCTCGAAGCGCATCGTGGTGAGGCAGGCCACTCTCCAGAGTGTCGCAAGGTAGAGCGCACTGACGACGAGATTCCTGCCATTAAATACGGTATTGATGAGCTACTTGCTGCCGGGCACCGCTATGCCGACCAAGCAATCCTTTGCACTGGCAACGATCGCCTCTCAAAAGTGGCGAAAGGCCTGGAGTCTCTTGGAGTTCCCGTCCTCTATCTGGGGAGCTTATTCGAACGACCAGAGATAAAAGACCTACTTGCCGTACTTTCTTTGCTGGTTGACCGTAGGGCAATGGGACTACTGCGACTTGCAACAGTTCCAGGCTTTGAACTCCCTCTTGCAGATGTCGCAACGATTTTGCGATTTCTCAGAGAGTGTGAGGCAGAACCACTCAAATGGCTAAACGACCCAACACTCCATGCCATCCTTCCATCGCCAGCGACTGAGCGATTGCAGCTTATTGCCAGTCTACTCGATGGCTTCGACGCAACTGCTACCCCATGGACGACGTTGGCCACAGTTCTACTCGACAGGACCACAATTGCTGCATCACTCGCGAGGAGTGAATCGGTCGCAGACCGCACGAAGGGTATTGCGATTTGGCAGTTCATGAACTTCCTCCGAAATCAACCACCCGGAGCGGGCCTACCAATCGTCCGCGTCCTTGAACGAATCAGAAGATTAGTGCTCTACTCCGACGAGCGAGAGCTACGACAACTGCCCGCTGCTGCACAAGGCATCGACGCAGTCCGTCTGATGACGATTCACGGTAGTAAAGGCCTAGAGTTCGAAGCAGTGCACCTTCCAGGTCTGACGAAATCGGCGCTTCCTCGTAGTCCAGGGCAGTGCCTTGTGGGTGTGATTCTTCCACCGGACGGGATGATCGAGGGAGCTGAGGGCTCATCCATTCAAGCAACTCATGATGGCATTTGTGAGGAGCACGAATGCCTATTTTTCGTTGCGCTATCGCGGGCTAGGGACCGGATGTTATTGTATCACCCTTCGTCTGGCAGCGGGGGGCGTGCGGTACAGCGCTCGCCTTACATAAGTCGATTGCAGGGGACTCTACTGCATCGAGATCACTCCGCTGATGGGTCAGGTAACGACTCGATTGACGATGCCTCGATACAAATCTCGATAAGTGGGGCCTTCACGTTCACCGATCATCAGTTGGCTCTTTACGACAAATGCCCGCGCCGCTTCTTCTACACGCACATTCTTGAGATCGGCGGCAAGCGAACCGAATCCGCCTTCATGCAGCTACACGCTGCAGTGCAGTACGTCATTGACTCAGTGGCCGAGTTGCCCACTGAGTCTCTGGTCATGGCCGAAGTAGAGAAGCAGCTCGAAATCGCCTGGCAAGCCCGCGGCCCCATAGACCACGGTTACAACGAGGAATATCGCCGGATCGCCTCTCAGCTCGTTCGCTACTACCTCGATTCTGTGTCCGGAATGACTAGTGAGCTTGTCCCTGAATTGCGATTTCCAGTGCCCGGTGGCGAGGTCGTTGTCACGCCGAACCAGGTGCTTAAGTCCCCTGACGGCGTTGTTTCCATGCGACGCATCCGTACTGGACACAAAGGCAGCAGAGATTCGGACAGCCTCGCTGCCGCCGCATTTCATATCGCTGCCAAGTCGCATTCTTCCGCCTGCCGTGTCGAGCTCGTCTACCTAAGTGACGGCAAGGTCTACCCGGTCGAGTTTTCTCCGACCAAGCAGCAGAACAGAGCGACTTCTATCTCGCAGGCATTCACTGCCGTTAAGGGGGGTAAGTTCCCCCTCAATCCGTCTATCTCCTGTCCCCGATGCCCTGCCTTCTTCGTATGTGGGGCCGTACCTGCCGGACCACTGGAAATAAAAATTCCAGATTGAGTTTCCGGTTCAGAGAACTTGGGGCGATTAGACCTCCAGATTCGACGGATTGGCCGTCGGAGAGAAACTGGAACAACGTAAAAAGGTCTAATTTTATGGAACCCAATCAAACTAATGCAGAGGATGACGTCGTCGACGTTGGAGCAGCCCTTCGGGCAGGTCGATCCGTACGTGAGGCTTCGGCCTACCGGATCAAGGTCAGCAAAGGCGACCTGGAATTTCGGTCGGTGGTGATTCAAGACCCAATCCCACTCGGACGCCAAATCGCCGAGGCAGCGGGAGTCGACGACGTTCGCGAATTCAGTGTCTTCGCCATCCTGAAAAATGGCGATTTTGAGGACGTGCGACTCGATGAACCCGTCGACCTTCGAGCCAAAGGGGCCGAGCGATTCGTGCTGTTTCGCACCGACCGTGAATACAAGCTCACGATCAATGACGACCAAATCCGCTGGGGCAAGCCCCTGATCTCCGGCATAGAGCTTATTCGCCTAGCCAAACCGAAGGAAGACGAATCAGTCTACCTGGAGGTGCCTGGCGGTGAAGACGAGCAGCTCGTTTCCGATGACGTCGTCGACCTTCAAGAACCGGGCATCGAACGGTTCATCACTGCCAAGAGCAAGCCGATTGTCTATGAGATCATCGTCAACGCTCGCCCGAAGACCGTCCCAGAAAAGACGGTTACTTATACACAAATTGTAGCAATCGCGTTTCCTGGGCCGCATGACGACAACGTCCTCTTCTCGATGACGTTTCGCAAAGCAGCCTCCAAACCCCACGCAGGTGAGTTGAGCTTGGGAGGAACCGTAGAAGTGAAAAAGAAAGGAACAATATTCAATGTCAGCCCAACTGTTCGATCGTAATCAAGATCTCAAGCGTCTCCGCGACGAAGGGTATGCCGTCGAAATTTGCGGCGGCCATCTTGTCCTTCGAGACGTCCCTTACGTTAATTCTGAAGGGAAGGTCAAAACCGGCGTTCTCATCTCCAGCCTCACTTTGGCTGGGGATGAAACGCGCAGACCCGACACTCACAAAATCTACTTCGACGGAGAAGTCCCGTGCCAGGCAGATGGCACCCCCATCAAAGCGCTGCTGCATTCGAGCAAGCAGACCGACCTAGGCAGTGGGCTTCACGCCAAGCACATGTTCTCTAGTAAACCGAAGGGTGACTACCAGAACTATCACCAGAAAATGACCACTTACGCCTCGATCCTCGCAGGTCATGCCCAGCAGGTCGACCCCGAGGCAAGCCCACGGACATACCGTGCTGCTACAAACAGTTCCGCGCGTGTACACAACTACATCGACACTGCTACCGATCGAACCGGTATAGGTGCACACACCGACAAACTGGCGAGTGATCGAATCGCCATGATCGGACTAGGTGGGACCGGTGCTTACATTCTAGATTTCGTAGCCAAGACCAGGGTGGCAGAAATACGCCTATTCGATGACGACGACTTCCTCTCACACAATGCATACCGAGCTCCTGGAGCACCACCGGTACAACTGCTCCGCGGCATGCCTAAAAAGGTCGAGTATTACAGGGAGGTCTACTCCAATATGCATGGCAATATAAACGCCTACGTCACTCGGATAACTGCCGACAACCTCGATCTGCTGGATGGCATCACCTTTGCCTTCTTGGCAATCGATTCGGGTGAGGCGAAGCGTGTGATCGTCGAAAAACTCGAGTCCATGGGTATCGACTTTGTCGATGCCGGAATGGGCCTGGAAGCAACGGAAAGTGGCGTCACTGGAATTGTCCGTACCACAGCCAGCGTGCCGGCAGACCGCGACCAGTTTCGGACTCACGTACCATTCGCCGGGGGCGCTGACGACGACCTGTACGGGTCGAATGTCCAGGTGGCCGAGCTCAATGCCATGAATGCAGTTCACGCTGTAGTCCAGTGGAAGAAACTAAGGAAGTTCTACTGCGACTTCGAAGGCCAGTTACATTCCACGTACACCGTCGATGGCAATATGCTGCTGAATGGGGAGGCTGCATGATTCGATACACGCATTTGGAACATCGCTTCGTGGAGCACATACCCGACGAGCTGCTACCGGGTCTGCTGTACATATCAATCGAGTATGGGTCAGTAGCACATGCCTGCTGCTGTGGTTGTGGGGAGGAGATTGTGACTCCGCTCACGCCTACAGACTGGCAGATAATATACGACGGAGAGACCATCAGCCTATACCCAAGTGTAGGCAGTTGGAATCTGCCGTGTCGTTCCCACTATATCATCAAGCATGGTCGTGCGATTGAAGCCCTTCCTTGGACGAGCAAGCAGATCTTGGCGGAGCAGCGGCGCAATCATATGGCCAAGTCACGATACTACGCAGAAGAGCCTAATCCGCCGGAACCCGAAGAGTTGAATGATGGGTCGAAACTAGCTGCAGAGACAAGCTTCTGGGCCCAAGCGATCCGATGGCTCCGTTCGCTTATGAGCGACTGATCGCTATCCGCCCTGCGCGTCTTAAGACCAACGTTGGGAGGTATAGCGAGCAGTGTTTGAGTACATGCCAGAGAATTCGAAGCAAGAAGTAACTCCCTTCCGTACTTGGCCCCATCTGGGTTGTCCACCTCGCACCAAATACGACCCGCACAGAAGGACACATTCTATCCTCTTTCGCAGACTCCATAGTGAGCTCAGATGGCTAACCAAACCCTGGAAAACTGGCTCGACGGATTCCAAGAGCTCAATGGCCACTTCAATGCGGATTCATGAACGAGGCTTCGCTTCCACTCAAATCCACGTACCTGGTGCCTTCCAGAGATTGCGGAACGCTGTGCCAGATTCGACGGCTGCCGCCACCGGCCGCAAAAAATCAGCAATTGCCTTCACAACTTCGGCAAGAGTTGCTGGCGAGCCTTCGAGTCGAGATTTTCGCAAGAACCCAGCCCATTGGGTTTGCTTGGCTGGGTCTTCGGTAAAGGCAGACGTCCAGGCAACGGGGCTGGAAGTGACTCTTGTGTCACGATTGGCAAACGTTTGTCGCACAGCTTCGCTAAGCATCGCACCGTCAAAATCGAATTGACGCGATAGTAGCCAGATGTCAAAAAAGTCCTTCATACGGCTATTGAGTTCTTCTAGCTTGACCATCGCCTGAAATTTTTCGGCGATTGCCGTTTCTCGACTGTAGCTAAGCAGACGTGGCGCCTCAAAATTAAGTATCGTGGGATACTCATGCAAAGCTGCTTCCGGCACGATTACGTCTCCGAACCCGACATCGATTTGCATCGAGATTCGCGATTTCTGTAGCAATCCAAGAAATGTTACTCGAACGCCTTCATACTCGGCATCTTCCTTGATCACTTTGCCCTTGATGCTTGTCGCATCGAAGTTGAGTCCGTCTTCCTCTACGGGCTGACCGCAAGCATCGCGAAACACTGACACCACCGACTCGACATCATTTGGCATCCGCGCCAGAAAATCGATGTCCTTTGTCGGGCGAAAGTCTGGAGTCTTCCAGGCAACCAGCATCAATGCTCCTTTGAGTACGAACTTGTCGACATGCGGCGACTGCGCCAACCGATACAAGAACCGCTCCATTGCGAAGTATTGGAGCAACTCTGCAAATGGTCGATGGCTTTGTTTCGCCCGCTCCTGCAGTCGCGCGCGGACTGATGCCGCAATGTCTTTTGGCTCGCCTTTTGTCACACGATGGCCTCCAGGTAGGGCCGCATCACGGTAGCAACACGGCACACTTTCGCGTATCGAAGCAGTGCCTTGACGTTGATCTTTCCCCCTTCCTTATAGAAACGAATCGCCTCAATCACGGTATCCATCCCGAGTTTATTGCGATACTTGAAACAGTCTGCAAGCGTTTTCTCGCGATCGTAGATTCTGACTGTCACCCCATCGAGCGTTTCTCTGACGATGCCAGTCGAAAACGAGTCTTCGCTAAAGCGAAAGACTCGTAGTGGTGGATAATCAAGTCTTGGCGGCTCACTATTGCGCGAGATTGCAAGATACACCTCGTGGGGTATCTGCGTAGTCATTTCATGGTAGCCAAGCGCCGAAATGAGACAGATGACTCCTTTAGGCACCTTCTCTGCTACTGTTACGAGGTCTGGATTAGTCAGTGGTGGTGCGTCCCGGAGGCGATATAGCCCCCGAGTTACTCGTTCAATCGTGCCAACCTCAAGCATGGCTCGAAGCGTGTTGCGATGAACTCCCGCCCGCAGTGCGTCGGCCATGCGAATCATCCCGCCACGGGCGCGGATAATCTTTTTGGCCTCGCCAATCGTCGAACTCTCCGGCGATGTTCCTTGTTTCGGCATGGTACAATATACCTCCACATGTCAATAACTGGAGGTATTATGGACCACGGATTAAGGTCTGTCAAATGCAATTCCGCCAGGTAGAGACCGATACCCAGGAGTTCCGGTACCTTCCTGCCGTTTGGCGACATGGCCCCAATATCTCGGCAGTTCCAAGCAAGTACCTCGACTATGCACCACGCGCCAGTGAATTCTCACGAAGCAACTGTGTGACTTCCAATCCTGCCACGGCGTCAAGGTCCACTCGCCCGACAAACGAGAGTTCAATAAGCTCGCTGCCAAGGATCGCCCGCGCGAGACAGCACGACTTTACGTCGACGGAATCGCGGCGCTGTACCGCATATCTGAAAAAGAAGCTCAAGCTCGACTTAACGGAAAAGAATGCTGAGGCTTAATTTCGACCCGGAGGCAGATCTCATCCTTGCCTACGCCGATATCAAAGGCCCGAAAGACAGCGAACAAGTCCGACTCATTTTTGACACCGGCGCCAGCCGAACCGAGATTGATAGCGAAATTCTCACGGCCCTTGGCTACACTCAAGCCGACAAGGTAGCTGACTTAGGCATTGAAAGTGTCACTGGCCCGACCCACGAAACCTTCTCCATCAAACTCGAATCATTCATAGCGCTCGGCAGCACACATTGCGACTTTGAGGTCGCTTTCGTTGACTTTAGTAAATGGAAAAAGGACCAAATCGATGGCCTCCTTGGCTGGGATTTTATTCGCACACTTCACTATCAGCAAAACGGGCCCAAAGGTTTACTGACCATCTACTGACGGCTAGTCCGGCCCGCCCAATTGCGCCGCCGCCCGTTACCGCTTGATACAGGCAGATTGCGCCTTCAACTGTCCGGTGGCTATAATCAACGTCGTCCACCTGACAAACTTCATCGAGCTGGGCCAACTAGCCTCGCTGATCGTGAACTGATGGCTGGAGGGTCCCACATGAAAACCACCGCGACACCGCTTGAGAAGTTCGAAGGATGGTTCATTAAGGCGATCGACAAGCTGAAGGAGCTGCCCGAGGGCGACGGCGCGTTCGCGGCACCCGATTGGGCGTCCGAGTTGTTTCAGTCGATCAACTGTTTTCCGATCATTCCAACCGCGAAACCCAGAACTGCGCCGAGCGCTGGTATCCAGTGTTTTCTGATCTTTGATTGCGGAGCAATGTCTTGAAAAACCAGATACATTATGCCGCCTCCGGCGAAAGTCATTATGCTCGCAGTCACCTTTGCCTGATCCTGAAGAAAGAAGTATCCAGTGCATGCGGCAACCGGGCCGAGCAGGCTGACTGCCAGCAGGGTCATGAGTGCCACACGAGATCTGATGCCGACGGTCGTCATCTCCCGAAAAGCGTTGAAACCCTCAGGCAGGTTCTGGGCACCAATAAAGGCGGCTAGCAATACGCCCAGTCGATGGTCCTGGCCAAAAACTGCACCAAGGGCGAGCGCTTCAGGTAGGAAGTCCATTAGCATGGCCAAGAACTGAGCCTTCGTATCGCCACTTCTGCTCAGATGTGCATCCAAAACGCAGAACAATAGCCCGCCGGCGCAGAACGTGGCACCAAGACCCACTGGGCTAAGCGCGACCATTGCCTTAGGGAGCAGCGCAAAAGCCACTGCGGCAATGAGGATTCCGCCGCCGAAGGCGATGATACCGTGAGTTACCTCACGCTTCGTATCTGTGTTTGCACCGTCTGTGGCCCAAGCAATCACGCCGCCACCGAAGGCTGCGAGACCCGCAAGCCAGGAAGCGATAATAATGATCGTGAGCTGACTCATATTCACTTACGCCCAACTTGGGTATACGAAGTTTTCGCCTATCACCTGTACGGGGCAGCCGTGCGGCCTAACGCGCAGGCAGGAGTTCGTCGTAACTCGCATGGTAAACTTAGGTTGCGCGTTTGTCACGCTTGCTGCCGCGTGATAGGCCGTTTCTGTCTAGCGCTCACCGGCCAACGAGCCAGGTCGGATCCCGGACTTCCTGTCGCGCCGGCATTAAAGTGCATACCTGGGCGTGACCTAAGCCACCTCGCGCTATTGCGCCGTCCGGGCATTCCAGCCCTCGAACCAACGAAAGGCCTGTGCAAATGAGCCTCACTAACGAACTGCCAATCAAGAGCGCGACTGTTCCCTCCTCTTCTTTGCGTCCTTTGTGCCAGACCAGTCAGCTTTCAAAGGAACATCATGAGGATTTCCATTCTAGGGAAGTAACGTGCTGAAACCACTCCAGTTCGCAAGTTCCACAAGCGTGAACTAGCTCCGCCAAAGTCACAATCAGCCTGATGGTCTACGGTAGCTACCACAGTCACTTGGCACTCGTTGTCTTCGCTGATGGCCGAATGGTTTTGCCAACCAATTGCAAGTAATGAGATAATTGTTTCATGACTAAGACAGATCCCATTGACGAATTCGTCGAGCAGCAGTTAGCAAGCGGACGCTTCGCCAGCTATCAACAATTGGTCCGCTACGCCATCGGCGTGCTCAGAAACCACGAAGCAGATCTTGATCAACTCACCGAACAACTGCGCCCTGGAATTGAGGCACTGCAACGCGGCGAACCAGGCGTGGATCTGGACTTTGATCAAATCAGGAAAGATGGTCGCCGACGTCTCAACACGCCTACAAGCGGCAGCTGATGCGTGCTCTCCGCTGGTCTGTTCCCGCCAAAGCTGATCTCGATGAATTATGGTACCATATCGCCCAAGACAATCTTGTTGCTGCTGATGAGTACCTGGCAGGTCTGGAGTTAGCCGCTCTTCGCCATGCCCAGCATCCTGAACTGGGCTGAGCGGAGAACGAACTGTCTGAACGGCTTATGGAAACCATCCGCAGCTTCCGACACCGAAACCATCGTGCCAACTGCGCAATCCGCGACCACGAGATCCGGATCATTCGCATCTTGCACGGCCGCCAGAATTCATCCCAGGAAATGACCTGAATTTTCGCATTCATTATGCAAGCCATTTGTCGCTAACGAATGCGCCGTACTTCGCCATGCCGGTTATCTCGAATTCACCACTGCGACCTTTGACGGTGCCAACAGAGCCGTGGAATTCCTGCCCAATAATTGTTTTCCACGCACGAAGTGAAGCGCCCTGCCCGCTGCTTCCCAGCGGCGCTGCCTTAGAGCGCCTCTCGTAGGGTGACGCTATTCGAGGTTGACGCCGAGCTGGAATTCACCATCCATCCGCTCAGCGCTCTCCTGCCTACAAATTACTTGGCTTGATACGCGAGCAAACGAAGGGCGTTCAACACGACTAGGAGCGTTGACCCTTCATGGAACACGACGGCCAGTCCCATTTGCAATCCGAGTAAGGTTGCGGGAACCAGAAGGGCAATCATGCCGAGGCTTATCCAGAGATTCTGCCGAATAATGCGACTTGTCTGGCGGCTCAGGCCGACAGCGAAAGGGAGATGACTCAAGTCGTCCGCCATCAACGCCACGTCGGCAGTTTCCAAAGCAACGTCTGAACCAGCAGCACCCATCGCAATCCCCACTGTGGCGTTCGCCATCGCTGGAGCGTCGTTCACGCCGTCCCCAACCATCGCTACGCCATCATGCGCGCTGAGTTTCTTGATTGCTTCGACTTTGTCATCTGGCATCAAGTCGCCCATGGCTTCGTCGATTCCGACTTCCTTTGCTACTGCATTGGCAACCTGCTGATTGTCGCCAGAGAGCATGATCATTCGTCGGACACCAAGTTGGCGAAGACGGGCAATCACGTCCTTGGCTGCCTCGCGTGGCGTATCCATTAAGCCCAAGACACCGAGATAGCTGTCCCCCTGCCGAACGATCATCGTGGTCCGTCCGCTGGCTTTCAGTCTCTCCACAGACACTCGCATTGCTTCCGGTAGTGGTGGCCCCTCGACAGCGGAGAAAAGGGAGTCTTTACCGATGTAAACCGGCTGGCCATCAACGGTGGCTTTGACACCGCGACCGGTAATGCTCTCTACGTCCTGAGCTTGAACGACCAAGTCGCTCTTCAGCCGCTCCTTGCCACCCCGCACTACGGCGGCAGCGAGTGGATGGTCGCTCAGCATTTCCACTGCGATGGCAACGCGCAATAAAGCGACTTCGGTCACGCCGTCCGCAGTGACTACGTCCGTCAGTCGAGGTTTTCCTTCGGTCAATGTGCCGGTTTTGTCGAAAGCGATAGCGCCCACTCTTCCCAAGTTTTCAAGCGGCCCACCGCCTTTGACAAGCACTCCGCCGCGCGCGGCCCGGGCAACGCCGCTAAGGACCGCACTTGGGGTTGAAATTGCAAGGGCGCAGGGACTGGCTGCCACCAAGACCGCCATCGCACGATAGAAAGACGTGCTGAATGGTTCATCGATCACTGCCCAGGCAAACAAGAGTAGGACGACAAATGCCAGCACGGCGGGAACGAAGTAGCGCTCGAATTTGTCGGCGAACCGCTGCGTAGGGGATTTCTGCGTCTCAGCCTCGTTCACCATTTGCACGACGCGCGCTAACGTGGAGTCACTCGCAAGTTTGGTGACCTGAATCTCTAGCGCGCCGCCGCCATTGATGGTACCGGCAAAGGCGCGGTATTGCGGAGCGAGCCGTTCGGGGTTTGCAGCTGCGTCCTGCGGATTCTCAACCGGCATCTTGTCAACGGGAACGCTTTCGCCAGTGATCGGAGCCTGATTCACACTGCTTTCGCCCTGAATCACAAAACCATCAGCCGCAATGCGTTCGTTCGGCTTGACGATCACGACATCCCCTGGCCGGAGCTGTGCCACCTGCATTTCTTCAGTGTTGCCCTCACGACGGACCATTGCAGTCTGGGGGGCAAGCTCTGCGAGCGCTTCGATCGCTCGTTTGGCGCGACCCATCGCATAATGTTCGAGCGCGTGCCCCAGACTGAATAGGAACAGGAGCAGCGCTCCTTCAGCCCACTCTCCCAGTGTGGCGGCACCCGCCGCTGCCACAAGCATCAGGAAATCGATTTCAAAACGTCCGCCGCGGATGCTCTGAAACGCTTGACGAAGAGTGTAAGAACCGCCAAAGATGTATGCGGCTACATACAGGCTCCAGGGCATCCAAGACGAGAGGTTAGAGAAAGTCGACAGCAGCCATCCGGCCAGAAGAAACCCGCCGCAGAGCACGGCAAAATACAGCTCCGTCCGCTCGCCTAGCAGGCCGCCAGGCTTCTGCTCGCGTTCTTTGTTTATAGCCTTGCTTTCGACTTCCAACGGTTCAGCCAACGTCCGTTGTTTCTGCACGCCGATGATTCGTAGGCCGAGCTTTTGCACACCAGCGAGGAGCACTTCGTCAGTGGTCAGATGGCGATCAAACTCGATGCGCAGTACGCCCGCAGGAGATGCGGCGGCATCGAGCACTCCAACGATTTGGCTCGTTCGCAACTCGACCGTACGTGCCTGGCGCGCGTGCATCGGATCAGACTTGAGAAGTAGGTGGCCGAACCGCTTATCGAGCTCAACTCCGGCTCGTCCGGCCAAATCTCGCACTTCGCCGATCGATAGCCGGTCGGGATTGTAGTGAATGCAGATTGTTTCATGTCCCTTGTCTGTGTGCTCCACAAGGTGCGCGGTCTCAATCCCGTCTTTCCCTTTCAGCAATTCCCTGAGTCGTTGTACACACGCATCACGAGCATCCGGAACCGTGGGCAACAAGACGGCGATCTCAATCTTTGTTTTCTCAATCATCTATTGTCCACCAAGTGGTCAGTGCTCCTGTCGCACTAGGATGGAAAAGTCGGTACGTCTTGTAGCCCGCTCAAAGAGAATGATTTGCGAGTCTTCCCAAAGTTGCCGAGCGCGATCGGCTGCGGACGCTCCGCCAGCCACCCCACCAACAATTAACAATTTCATAGTCGGCCATCCTTCGTCGCGAGGCTTTAGGAAAACAGGATCAATGGCTTGATCATTCCGTCCTCTTTGGTTTGCATCATTCGGAACGCCTTCTCGATGTCCTGGAATGGAAACCGGTGCGTTGTCAGCGGCAGGGGGTCGACGCGGCCTGTCTCAATGAGCCGTAGGAGGCGGCCCATCCGCTCTGAGCCGCCAGGACATAATCCCGTTCGAATCGTTTTGTCGCTCATGCCCACCCCCCAGTCCACACGCGGAATCGGCACACTGTCCCCATCGCCGTGGTAGCCGATGTTAGAGATCGTTCCGCCGGGGCGCGTCACACGCACGCATGACTCGAAAGTTTGTGCGGCACCTAAAGCCTCAATCGACGAATCAACGCCCTTGCCACCTGTGAGTTTCAGAATTGCTTCGACCGGATCTTCCTGAGTGAAGTCCACGACGACGTCACAGCCGTACTTCTTAGCCAGCGCGATACGGTTCGGCATGGACTCCACGCCGATGATCAATCCTGCACCGCGGAGACGAGCACCGACGGTCGCCATCAATCCCACCGGCCCTTGCGAGAAAATCGCGACGCTGCCCCCAATAGGAATATTAGCGTGCTCGGCCCCGACAAATCCGGTGGAAAGCATATCGCAGCAGTACGCAGCCTGCTCGTCTGTAAGGCCAGCAGGAATCGGTGCGAGGTTAGCCACGGCGTTGTTGACGTGGAAATACTCGGCAAAGCTGCCATCTTTGAGATTGGCGTACTTCCAGCCGCCAAGCATTTCGCCGCATTGGCTCGAATAGCCGCGCTGACAATTGTCGCAGGCATAGCACGGGGTAATGGCGTTGACCGCGACGCGCTGACCGATTTTGAACAGACCACTGGCGGCTGCGAGTTCGCCCAACTCGTGAATCACGCCGACCGCTTCATGTCCGAGCGTCAGGCCGTGGCGATCTCCGATCGCACCAGCCACGGTGTGAACGTCGGAAGTGCAAATCAGCGCGACTGTCGTGCGGATGATGGCATCGTTCGGGCCAGCGCGCGGGATGGGCTTGTCCAGCAGACCGACCTTGCCGATACCATGCATCGCGAAACATTGCATGGCCCTAGTCATTGGATATCCTCAATAGAATGCAATCCTCCTAAACTGCCAGCCGTTTCACGATTCCGTTGTCTTGCCATCAAAGTGTTCATTATCGACCTCCGCTTCTTGACGAGTCTGGTGCACGACCCCGTCACGATGATTCGGAGGGGAATAAAGCGTGTAGAGCTTTAGTGGCACACTGCCAGTGTTGACAATGTTATGATTCGCACCTGCTGGGACGATCACTGCGAACCCCGCGTTAATTGACGTTCGCACCCCATCGAGAACGGCATCACCAGTTCCCTCCTCGACGCGAAAGAATTGGTCGAGCTTGTGGACCTCTGCCCCAATCTCTTCGCCGGGCTTTAAAGCCATGACCACAAGTTGGCAGTTCTTCGCGGTGTAAAGCACCCTTCGAAACGCTTCATTCTGAATGGCGATACTTTCGATATTCTGTACAAAACCCATCATGTCGACTCCCTTTGTTCTTGCTTCGATTTGCCCGTACATGATAAAGCCGACGAACCGAAACACTCCGGATCGTCGGCTTACTCTTTAATTAGCCCTCTGGCGCAACCAGCTTGCTCTTTAATTAGTCATCCAGCATGCACAATACCATTGTTGAGGGCGCCTGAACATGATGGCGCTCATTTCGTAAAGGACTTCGTGGGTCGGGGTGGATTGCGAAAGACAGGCCCAGGTCGTTAATCACTACGAATCAGGCGGTCCGCCTTGGGAGAGACGACTGATTCTCAGCAATGGGCTTGGCGCAGATGAGGCGGCGTTCCGTGTCAGGTATGAGAGCCCGTCATTCGGCTGCTCCTTGTAAGTCCCCAAGAGCCAATCGCACCATGGCAGATTGAATCCAAATTGCTATTTGTCCCCCGCGGATTAAAAGAATGATGCACGGTTCCTCAGGAGAGGCAACAGGACAGGATTGATCCCGCGTTTTCGCGTCAGCTCGCGTCCATCGTCCACGTGCTAAAAAGATGCCACGGGGTTTGTTTTCCTGGGCACCGCTGGTAGACTAGGAGCATGAAGAAAGTGGCGTGAAGTGATCGCCGAGTGCTTCACCTGAAATCGGACGACATGATACACCCCAACCCCGCCCATTCCGGGGAGGGAGGGTATAGAGTAAGCCGACCGGCGAAAACCTGTGGGTTTTTGCCAGGTCGGTTTTTTTGTGGCTTGAAGCATCGCGAATTCCACCTGCATCAAGGAGGACGGCGGCATTTGGTTGCGCATCGAACTGTCGCATTGGGAGCTGGCACAGCTAACGGCATTTGAAAAGTACAGCGCGGGGCAGCCCCGTAGAGATTCAGTCATGAATGAGCCAGATTCATTGAAGGCGGAAGCATGAATAGACTCAGACAGTTTTGGAGCAATCTGCGGTCGCGTGTCATTGGTTGCGACTGCTGCCTGTCTTTTGTTCGGCGTACAACACTAGGCATCGTTGTCTTTGTTGAATTACAAGAGTTCTAATCTGCTGGCGCTCGGGAACGCGGCCGTGAAGCCTCCCAGCCTCAACAATATCAAGCTTCAATCTCGTCAGCAAACACCGTCCAATTGCCATCGGGACTTCTTCACGGCCAAACAGTTCCACGTACGGCCCGGGACTAACCTTCTCGACCAGATGTCGAAAGACGCCTGGCTTTCAACTTGGGACCCCGCTGAAGTGATGGCTTCGGCGGGGTTTTTTTGTGGTTGGTACGAGGAAGTTGATATCTCTTACGTTGGTCGCTGCATCAGGTCTAACAGCGAGGCAGCGAGCTAAGTGTGTGTGGCTTCGAGCAATTCTCAAATGACACATGTCGGTTCGTCATTTTGCACGCTGGGCATAGAATCTATTCGCTCACGACCGTTCCGAAAACGGTCTGTGGATGATGTGTCTCACGCTCCAACCAATTGATGAGATGCTGCCCGGTAGGACTCGAAGGTAAGCAAGTCGCGTTGGTCTTGCGCGCAAATAGCATGGTGGACACGTTGGTGAATGGGACTGTGTAGCAGTTTCTGATCTTTGACGCTGTCGGGCACATCGCAAATGCATGGCGTTGAAAGTGGCTTTGCGTAGCCCATACCGTGTCGGATTTGTGCCAGATGAGTTGCGTCCAACACTCGATAACCTTCACCTTCCACACAAAGCTTGTCTTTAATGGGTCGGGCCCCCAGGGCAACGGGCTAGCACTACAGTGCCGATTGCCATCATTACTCCCGCAAGGCCAAATCCAGCCGCAGGTGACAATGCGGTCCAGAGTACACCGACCGTAACGCTCGACACCAACTTTCCAACACCGTTAATAGTACCAAGCGCGCCGTATCCGGTGCTTCGCACACGCTCGGGTACAAATTCCGCCACCAAGGACGGCTCAAGCGCTTCTTGAATAGCCACATAGAGGCCGGCAACGATGAAGATACTGGCAAGTATCGGAACCAGACCAAGGTTTGCCATGAACGCGAGAGCCATGAGAATGGCAGTCAGCGATCCGAGAGCGTAGCCGCCCAGAAGCACAATTTGATGGCCAAGCCGGTCCGCCAATGCACCAATTGGGTAGGAGCATACGGTTTGCGTGATGTTCCGAAGAACATAGAGCAAACCAGCTATCTGAGCAGCCTTGACGACTCCCATTTCCGGTGTGAGGAGCTGTGTCGCGCCAAGGATTAGCAGAGTGTGAGAAAAGTCGCCGATGCCGAATACACCCACAGCGGTAAGAAAGCGTCGAAAGCTGGGTGGAAACTCACGGAGTGAAGACCAGAATCGTAGAACTTTATTGGGCAATGTCCAGTCGTCCTTCACCAAGAAAGCAAAGCTCAGCACAGAGAGCACGCCAGGAATTAGTGTCAACCAAAAGACGAACCGGAAGGCAGCTGCCGGGTCAGAGTTATCCAAATGTTGTGCCCAGCCAAGCAGTGCAACGCCCAGCAAGGGGCCCATGACCGCGCCGATCGTATCCATCGCACGATGAAAGCCGAATGCTCTGCCGCGCGTCTCGGAAGTGATAGATTCGGCAATAATCGTATCGCGCAGTGGCCCACGTAAACCCTTTCCGAACCAGTTGACGATGCGACCAATTAAAATCAGTGGCCATCCTGCAGCCAGTGCAATGAGCGCCTGGCCAAGCGGCGTCAGAGCGTAACCGAAGACCACAAGCGATTTTCGAATTCCGAGCCTGTCAGAAATGTATCCTGCTGCGAGCTTCGTGAAACTAGCCACGGCATCCGCAATGCCTTCAATGATTCCGAGGAAGACGGCTGGTACTCCGAGTACGGCGAGAAACCCTGGCAGCAGAACATTCGTTGTCTCGTAGGCGAAGTCCCCGAAGGCACTCGTAACGCCAGCTCCGATGACGGTGCGGTTGAACCAGCGGCGACTCGTCGTTTCGGTGGTTTCAGATTTAGAACTTGCATTATCAGACATTCGGATATGGCCAGTCTGCCGGCGAAATGGATTGATGGCTTGACATTGCGCGTAATTGTTTGAAAACTTAGTGCTGGGGATGGAGTCCCCCCAATAACCGCCCTTTGGGCTGATGACTCCTACCAGCGAGAAATTGCGCGGTAGGGATCAATCTTCGCACAAGAAGCCTTGCCGCGGCAAGGTTTCTTTCTTGACCGGAATTGCTAAACACGAGTTAACAACCAAAGCACTTCCTGGGTTAACTCACTGCGAGATGAATTGCATACGCGGTGATCGGATTATAACTTGATTCAGGGCATTTGATGAGGACATTTTACAGGGTGAGAAGTTGCTATGCTTAAATGGCTGATAATTGCTTCAGGTGGCGCGTTGGGATCTCTGATGAGGTATGCCTTGCAGGGTTGGGTGCAGCGTCTCACCGCCCACACTTTTCCGATCGGTACCTTGGTAGTCAACATTTCGGCCTGCCTCGCAGTGGGCATACTTGCGGGACTGTTCGCGGGACCACAATTGATCCGGGAGGAATATCGCATCGGTCTAACAGTTGGAGTGCTCGGAGGGTTCTCAACGTTCTCTACCCTCGGGCTGGAGTCGTTCAATCTCGCGAACGACGGCGAGTCTTGGTTGGCGTTCCTCAACATGTTCGTAAGTTGCGCGCTCGGCTTCGCAGCAGTATGGCTCGGGTATCGCGTCGCCGAAAATTGGTATGGAGTGTAAGAATGAAAATTCCCCAAGACGGTTACTTATTGCGAATCTTCATCGGCGAGAGCGACCACTGGCACGGCCGGCCGCTCTACGAGGCGATTGTGCTCAAAGCCCGGGAGTTGCACGTTGCTGGAGCAACAGTAATTCGCGGACCCATGGGCTTTGGTGCCAATAGCAGGCTCCATACGACAAAAATTCTTAGGCTCTCCGAGGATCTCCCCATGATCGTCGAAATTGTAGACGGCAAAGACAAGATCGATGAGCTGATGCCGCACATCGACGAAATGGTCCAGGAAGGCCTGGTCACCTTAGAGCGAGTGCAGGTCATCAAGTACCGTGCCAACGGCGCCAAAGCGATTCCCGCGGAAGGCTCTTGAAAAGAGCCGTCGCCATTTCTCTTCTATCTATAGGAGCATATCGATGACAAGTATCGCACGCATTGAGGCTACTGAAGTTCTCGACTCGCGAGGAAACCCGACTGTCGAGGCCACGGTCACATTAGAGGACGGAACCCAAGCGTCAGCGATTGTTCCATCAGGAGCTTCGACCGGCGAACGTGAGGCCACGGAGTTACGCGATGACGATCCTCGGCGTTACGGCGGCAAAGGAGTGCGTACCGCTGTGGCCAATGTTGAACAGAAACTCGCACCCGCTTTGGCTGGGATGGATGCTGGGGATCAGCGAGCCGTCGACCAGCGGATGATCGAACTCGATGGAACTCCGAACAAATCGGCGTTGGGTGCCAACGCAATTCTCGCTGTCTCTTTGGCGGTGGCCCATGCAGCAGCAAAGTCGGCCAGGCTTCCACTCTATCGCTATCTGGGCGGTGAGAACGCAACTTTGCTACCGGTGCCTTGCATGAACGTCATCAACGGCGGCAAACACGCGGATAATAACGTCGATTTCCAGGAGTTCATGATCGCCCCCCATAATGCGCCGTCGTTTACGGAAGCGATTCGCATGGGCATGGAGACGTTCCATGCCTTAAAGGCAATTCTCCGAAAGAAGAACTACGCCACGGCGGTTGGCGACGAAGGCGGATTCGCGCCCAATTTGAAGTCCAACGTGGAAGCCGTGGAGGTCATCCTGGAAGCGATCTCGCAAGCTGGCTATCGTCCCGGCGATGACATCTCGCTCTGCCTCGATCCGGCGACGAGCGAAATGTGGGACAACGGCCAGTACCTGTTCTTCAAGTCCGATAAGTCGCGAAAGTCGTCCGAAGAAATGGTCGAGCTTTGGATATCCTGGAGCCGGCAGTACCCGATTGTGCTCCTCGAAGATGGCATGGCAGAGAACGACTGGTCGGGCTGGAAACTTCTCACCGAGCGGTTAGGGTCTAAGGTCGAACTAGTGGGCGACGATCTGTTCTGCACGAATCCGAAGATTCTCAGCGAAGGCATTTCAAAGGGAATCGCTAACGCGATCCTCATCAAGCTCAATCAGATTGGCACGCTCACTGAGACGCTCGACACGATTGAACTTGCGCGCAAGAACAATTACCGCTGCTTTATTTCGCATCGGTCGGGCGAAACCGAAGACACGACGATTGCCGATCTGACGGTAGCCGTGGGCGCAGGACATTTGAAGACGGGCTCCGGATGCCGGAGTGAGCGGGTCGCCAAGTTCAACCGCTTGCTCAGGATTGAAAAAGAGCTTGGCAAGGCGGCCCAATTTGCGGGCAGGACAGCATTCGGACATAGTTGATTGAAAACCGTATCCAATCAAAGTGCCGTCAAACGCAGTTTCTCACACAGCTCCACGCGGCCTTCCGACGAAGCTGCACACCGAGCACCCCCTTCGAATCTGCCAACTCCTTAACGTCTAACTACCTGGGCGTGTCATTGGGCAGATCGACGGGGCACTCGCCTGTCGACAACTCTGCACTCAAGAGCCTCGCCAATAAGGATCCAACCAAGAACGCGACTGTCCCACTCGTTCACACGAGTGCTTTCCGAAAGCCCTTCCCTCCGTTGCTATACTCTAATACCCGCCCGCTTCAAAAGGACATCGACATCATGAGAATTCCCTTTCTAGTGAAGTAACGTGCAGGAATCGTTGACAATCCGTCGTTCTGCAACTCGTAGGAAACGACACGTGATACAAGATTGCCTGGCTAGTCGCTGCCCAGCTATCCGTGTTACTATTCCCTCATGGAAGAACAGATTGTAGAGGCACTGCCAACACCACCACTGGAGTATGCGGGCAAGTGGATTGCCTATGACGCCGCCAAAGCCAAAATCATCGCCTCAGGTGATTCGTTTGAAGCGGCGTACGAAGCGGCCCATGCCACGGGCGAAGCAGAACCTGTGTTTAGAAAGGTTCCCCGCGGTGTTCTCTACGTTGACGGTAAGTTTCGTTGAAGTTCCGATACAACTCCTACTCCGTTGCCCCATCACTTATTTATCCGACTGGAACAATTTGGAGGCCCGAACTCAATGTTACTGTTCACGGTCCTGCCGCCCATGGCACCACCATCGCGATGCTTGATACCGGCTCCGACCAAACAGTCCTTCCGTTGTCAGTCGCCAGAAAACTTGGAGTGCGTCTTGAAAGTCAACAATCCTGCAAGGCAGCAAATTTTCGCGGAGACATCACGACCATTATTCCCGGCGAAGTTCAACTCGAAATTCACGCTGTGTCCGAGTCACTCATCTGGACCGCTACTGTTGGCTTCGCCGACTTCCCAAACGTCGACAGCGAATGTGCCGTGCTTGGCCATACCGGTTGCCTCGAATTCTTCACTGTGATCTTTGACGGAGCAAACAGAATCTTTGAACTCCGGCCCAACCATTGTTTCCCTCGAAAGACGTAAAGCGCCCTGCCCGCTGTTCCCCACGACATATCGCACAAACTCGGGTTTGCGTCCCATGACGGTTCGTCCTTGGTCACGAACGGAGCCTCTCGCAAGCCACGCAGCGTCATCAATTTGACCGCATCCTACGCTTTTCCGAATTGCGGTCGGTTGTTTTACCCGCTTCAAGGTTTGCCTGAGCCTTAAACTCCGAGGGCGATGCAACGAATGGCACTAGGTTAAGGTCTCATAATCAGGCTCCTCACCAGAATTTGTGGGTGATTGATCGGGTTTTGGCAGGCGGGAATGCGTTTTTTCAGGCATCGGCAGGGCAAAAAAGAAGGTTCCCTCCGGACGTGGTGAACGGTAGCGCTGGACAATGCTCAATCATCGA
>JBGSPU010000100.1:0-89487 GCA_041738415.1 Bythopirellula sp. | reverse complement strand
CACGCCTTGCGGTGTTCGTGGCCCTCCCCGCAGAGAAAGGCCCGGCGTACGCAGCGGGAAATGCAGTGGTAGTAACGGGTTAACTCCAGGTCAACCAACTGACGACGGGGCACAGTCATGGCAGAACCTCCAAAGAGAAGTTATGTGTACGCCCGTATAGCAATCGATCGGGGGAGGTTGTCAAGTGATTTCTTCGGAATTATGCCTGTCCTTTCTCCTCCTCTACCGTTGCGAAGGCCTGCCGGTCACGAGCGCGCTGATTGAGTCGCTGGTCAAAGAAATGAACTATCGCGTCAAAGGAAGCGAGAAGTTTTGGAACGACGGCTCCCAGGGTGAGGCCATCCTGCAAGTCCGCGCTGCACTGCTGAGTCACGACGAACGACTTGCCGACCACTTTCGCAACCGCCCCGGCAGCCCCTATGCCAGACAAACCAGGAAAAACATGCTAGCGACCGCCGCCTAAAAAAGATTAGCGTTCCTGCACCCAAATAGGACTCCTTCAACACTGAAAACTACCGCCGGATTATCACCTGCGAACCCAGCGAGAGAATGTCGTACACATCCTGGACGTCGGCACTCTTTAGTTCGATCACACGACCGGCCGTCTCAGCAGAGCCTGCTGCCGGAGTCGCTCCGCGGAGGATCGTCACCTGATTCACGCCGGGCTCGGAACTCTTGAGTAGAAGGCTTTTCTCTTCCGTGGACGCAGCCGAAAAGCCCACATCTCCCGGAGTCAGCAGCTTTTGATCCACGACCCAGTAACCTGCTTCGATGGAAGTCGAGGGGGCAATGTCCAATGGGAACCTACCTGCGTAACGGCGATCCAACATCAAGACCAGCGTGTGATTGCTCAGATCAATCCGCGCCGTGAAGGGACCATTGACAACCTTCAATTGCTGCCCCGGTTGAAGTTGTTCGGGATCAGAGATGCCGTTGATTTTTGCCAGCAATTGCCATGGAATATTGAATTTCTGAGCGATATCTTCGAGCCGCTCACCCGCTTGCACCAGATAGGGGGATTCGAGCCGATGCTCGGTCGAATAAATCACGCTCCCTGCCAGTTGGCTTAACAACTCCTGCACCTCGGCGGCTTCACTCTCCGAAAGGGACGGATCACCATACCAATCTGAGAGCAGCAACAAGGCCTGCGAAAGTTCGCCCCGGTCGAGGGCCCCCTGCACGTTCACACGCGCCGTCGAAAACAGCGAAGTCTGATTCGCGGCAGGGACTCCGGCGGGAGGGAAAGACTCCGTGGGAGTAACGGGAGACTGCGTCGCAAAACCTGGGGCAAGCGTCGTGTTGGCAGTGTCCGATGGAGCCGCACTCTCCGTCTGAATTGCGGCTTGTTGAGATTTAGGTGGTTGGGAAGTTAAATCCACCGACGAGAGATCGGCACTAGGTGCAGATTCATAGCGATTCGCGGCCGGTGGTAGTGCCGGTAGGGGTGGCATCGAGGGAGTCGCTGTGGTTTGGGAATCCGACTTCGGCTGGGCCTGGGCTGTAGTCGGTGGTGCCTTCGCAGCAGATGCATTAAACTGCGGAAGTGACGCATTAGGATTGAAAGCTGGCGGCGCTTCAGTCTTCATGCTCGCATTGTAGGGGGGAGCCGAGGTGAAACTGGGGGCCGCGCCAAACGAGGGTGCGGTCGTAGTCGGCGCAGTGGTAGATTTGCCTACGATCTGCGGTTCGAATTGAGCCAGGCCACCACCGTCCATGCCACCGATTTCGATGTTTTCCGTTAGGTTCCATTCCAGGGCAGCTTCTGGGATGACGGGTTCGGTTTCGTTGATCTTCATGTACAGAAAGAGTCCAACGATGGCCAAGAAGCCAACAGTGACAAGAGGGCGAAGCGAATTCACGGCTTGTTCTCCATAACAAGCGGTAGGGATGGTAAGCTTTCAACTGCAGCGCGGCTCACCGAAAAAACAATCCTTTGCGCCGAGCCAGCTCAGAAGGCGAGAGGATGATAGGCAAACTGAGTTGGCCCGGCTATATCAGTCTTACGCGATCAGAAGATTCATCAGCCCCAACTCGCTAGCACTCGGTTTTCCATAAAATGCTTATGAAACCGATCGCTAATGCGATGCGATTGATTAGGGGAGGTATCAAGAACGTGCTAGCATTGTTTGGACTTGAGATCGAACAACTTGGCTGCCCGTCTGTTCTGGTCGAGCAGGGGATCGATCTCGCGTACCAGCTCCCTCGGATCGTTTAAAAAGCCTTCTACGGAGCATTCCTGGGGCAAGTTGTGTTAACCGTGCTTGATGAATATCCGAACCGAGCTTCGTAGGTGAAAGACATGCTCAATGTCACTTGCTGTATGTCTTCGACTACAAATCCGCACAAGGAATTCCAAAAGTCTCTGCTACAGCTTGGTTCGTGACCTTGCCGGTGTACATGTTGATAGCCCGGGCGATGGGCTTCGAGGTCTGGGCGGCAGTTTCGATTCCCTTTTGGGCAATCTGGATCACGTAGGGCAAAGTCACATTGCAAAGGGCATAAGTGCTGGTGCGTCCAACGGCGCCCGGCATGTTGGTCACGCAGTAATGGAGCACGTCGTCCACGATATAGATGGGGTCGCTATGGGAAGTGGGTTTCGAGGTTTCGATGCACCCTCCCTGATCGATCGCGACATCGATAATCACGCTCCCGGCTTGCATTCGCTTGAGATCTTCGCGCTCGACCAGCCGCGGGGCCTTCGCGCCGGGGATGAGCACGGCACCAACAACCAGATCGGCACGCTCGAGTTGTTTGCGGATCGTATGGCGGTCGCTGAAGAGCACGTCGACGTTGGGGGGCATCACATCGTCCAGATAACGCAGGCGATCCATATTGATGTCGAGTATGGAAACATTGGCGTGAAAACCGGCCGCAATTCTAGCGGCATTCGCACCCACTACGCCGCCACCCAGTATCGTGATCCAGGCTGGTGCCACACCAGGGACGCCCCCCAGCAGGATGCCGCGACCCATTTGCGGGCGTTCGAGATACTTGGCACCTTCCTGGATACTCATGCGGCCTGCGACTTCGCTCATCGGTGTCAACAAGGGGAGTCGCCCTTGGTCGTCGGCCAGCGTTTCGTAGGCCACAGCCGTGCAGTGGGTTGCCAGAAGTGCCTCGGTCAGCTCCCGATCCGCAGCAAAGTGGAAGTAAGTGAACACTATTTGCCCTGGGCGGATCAAGCACCATTCCGTACTCAGCGGTTCCTTTACTTTCACGATCATATCGGCGCGGGCGAAGATTTCCGCCACTTCAGCCACCATCTCGCAACCGTTCTCCAGATAATCGTGATCGGCCAGCCCTGAACCGAGCCCCGCCCCCTGTTCGATGAGCACTTGATGCCCCCGCCGGGTCAGTTCTTCCACGCCGACGGGAAGCATCGCTACGCGATACTCGTCTTGTTTGATTTCCTTGGGAACACCGATGATCATGGGAGATTACTCCTGGCCGAAAAGCTACTTCTGGGTGAGAATGAAGGGAACTGTGGGACTGGCGATTCCTTACTACGATACGCCGATGTCAGAATTGTGCCTAGCAGAGCCGCGCAAGAGAGTGACAATTTTGCGCTAAACACACAGTAGTTAAGAGTTGAATGGCTGAGAAATCGAACCGCCGGTGGTTACCACTGATCTTGATTGCCGGGGCACTGGCACTCTGGGGCCTGCTGCTGGCTTGGGGAGCCTACCTAGCCCCCGCGGGAGAAAACCCCGGCCACGACCGCCGCAAGCTGTGGGTCGTGGCTGCCACCACGGGAGGATTTCTGTGCCTTTGGGCCTTGGCCTTGTGGATGAGCAGGCGCAGAATGCGGAAAAAGAAGCATCTGGAGCGATCCAGTTCATCCTCAAGCCCGCACTCCGGGCAGTAGCGCTTCCTGCTCGGCTAGTTTTAGCTCTCACCCTTGTCGCCCCGCCGATTCCCCGGTAAATTGATGGATTCTCCACCGCAGGCGGTTTTGCTCAGGCAAACCAGCGGGAACAACATTCGAATTATAAACTGGCGAGAATCAAGTGCAGATAAAAACGTACATGGCCAAGACCGGCGAGGTCGAACAGAAGTGGTTGCTCGTGGATGCCACGGACAAGGTTGTCGGGCGGCTTGCCAGCGAGATCGCCATGATTCTCATGGGTAAACATCGGCCCACCTACACCCCGCATGTCGACACGGGCGATTTTGTCGTCGTCGTGAATGCGGAAAAGATTGCCTTTACCGGCAAGAAGTGGGAAAACAAGAAATACGCCTGGTACACAGGCTACACTCGGCAACGAACCGTCACCGCGGGCGTCCGGCTCGAAAAGAAACCAGAGTTGATTCTCGAGGAAGCCGTCAGGCGGATGCTCCCCAAGAATAAACTTGCCCGCAACATGTTGAGCAAATTAAAGGTTTACGCTGGAACCGACCATCCTCACACAGCACAGCAACCGGAACCAACCGAATTGGCAATCAAGGCTTAACGCTCCATTGCTCATGGACCGTTTAATTGAATTCAAGGAAAAATTTATGGCAGCAGTCGTCGAAGAGGCCCTGGGTACTGGACGTCGCAAGACCTCGGTCGCAAGGGTTCGTATTCGTGCTGGTAGCGGTAAGCTCAGCATCAACAGCCGCGAGTTGGATGAATTCTTTCGCGTGCCGCAGGATCGCAACGCGGTTCTTGCGCCCTTGGATCATTGCGAAGTTCGCGATAGCGTGGATGTCGTCATCCGTGTCCACGGGGGAGGCACGACGGGACAGGCAGGCGCTTGCATGCAGGGCATTGCCCGTGCCCTGATGAAGCACGATAGCGACCTCGAGCCAAAGCTCCGCGAAAAGAACTTCCTGTCTCGCGATTCTCGCATGAAGGAACGCAAGAAGCCCGGTCTACACGGTGCCCGCCGCGGTACCCAGTTCTCCAAGCGGTAAGCTTAAACAATTTCAAGACTCGCCAAGCCAGTTTCACAACCGTGGGACTGGCTTTTTCTGTTTTTTCTGGGGTTTTCGGCATCGTGAGCCACATTGCGATACCCATTTACACGAGCGGGGTTAACAATAAAAGAAGTGATTTCCTAAGAGCTGCGGGCTTGAGCCTGCGGCTAGCAGCAAGTTAGGTGCATCTTTATGCTTCGTTATATTTTTTATTTGTGGCTATTCATCGGGACTTCGCTCGTTCACGCAGAATCACCCCGCCGACTCGCCGAGCGAATCGACCAAGCTCTCCAGAATGAGGTCTTCGCCGAGCAGGCCCAAACGGAAGAAATTCTGTTGGCACCGCGCACCGACGATATAACTTTCGTCCGTCGGGTCTGGCTTGATATTGTTGGGGACATCCCTACTCCCGAAGAGTTAACGGCCTTTGTGCTTGATCCCGCCCAGGATAAACGATCGCAGTTGGTGGATCGATTGTTGGCCAATCCTCATTACGGTCAAAACTGGGCCCGCTATTGGCGTGATGTCGTTTTTTTTCGGGCTCTCGATGAACGATCCGAGATTGCCGCTGGTGCGATGGAGGCCGATCTCACCGAGTGGCTTAACGAGGGCCGCCCCTGGAGCGAGATTGCCACCGAGTTCATCACGGCGCACGGTGACGTGCTTGAGAACGGCGGCACAGCAATCATGATGGCTCAAGACGGCATGACCGAGGAGACCACCGCCGAAGTCTCACGAATTTTCTTGGGTATTCAGATTCAATGCGCCCAATGCCACGACCACCCCTACGACCGCTGGAAACGCGAACAATTTCACGAACTCGCGGCCTTCTTTCCGCGCATTGCCGTGCGACCGGTAAGGGACCTCACCCGCAAGAGTTTCGAAGTCATTGGCTCCGACCGCTTTGGTCGCAAGCAGCCCAAGAATGAGCGGTTCCCCACTGCCGAACACCAAATGCCTGACCTGGAAAATCCCGAAGCGCCGGGTACCCAGATGGAGCCAACGTTTTTCTTGACAAGCGCCAAGGTCCCTTGGGGCACGAGCGATGCCGCTCGTCGATCACAGCTAGCCCAGTGGTTGACCGGGAATGAGTGGTTTGCCACGGCTTTGGTGAACCGCATGTGGGCAGAGCTGGCGGGCGAAGGCTTTTATACAAGTGTGGAGGACATTGGTCCCGATCGCACTCCTGTCGCCCCTACGGCGGTAAAACTGCTGAGCCGAAAATTCAAGGAGAGTGGCTACAATCTGAAGTGGCTCATCAAAACGATTTGCCAGACCGAGGCCTACCAAAGAGAGTCGCGTCCTCAACGCGGGTCTGATGGCACCCCGTTCGTGGCCAACGTGCCACAACGCCTGCGGAGCGATCAACTTTATAATGCGCTGCTTACGGCATTCGATGTGAAGGAGTATCAATTACCTCGGAAGCGTGGCCCGCAGGGTGGCAAGGATCCACGAGCAACATTTGCCGAGGCATTCGCTTATGATCCGAGCATTAACCGCGCGGAAGCGGTGGCTTCAATTCCTCAAGTATTGGCACTCATGAATTCGCCGAGAGTGAATCAATTTTTTCACAATAAGCAATTCAGCGTCGTTCCGGAATTGATTCGTGAGATAGACCACGATGAGGATCTCACGGTCGAGCTGTTCTTGCGGTGTCTGGGAAGACAACCCAGTCCCGAAGAACTCGACGCAGTGAAGACCTACCGTAAAGAAGGAATCAGTCGGAGAGAGGTGTTTGAAGACTTGGCCTGGTCGCTAGTGAACTGCGCTGAGTTTCAGCACAGAAGATAAGGGTTTGGTGAGCGGGTGCGTTGTTCTTCGCACCATGCACTTACTCACCCTAGGTGCCCCAGCATGTTCCCCGTGTCGAATGTTACGAAAATGAAAGCACATGCCATGAATACTCCTTTAATTCAACATCTCACCAATGTCGCTACCCGACAGGGTCATGTGATTCGGCGACGTGATTTCTTGCGTAACATCACGGCGGCGGGTCTTGCCGCGAGCACTTGGAGTTGGACCGACACCATCGCGGCCTCTGCCGAACAGATGCGCTCTCAAGGAATGGCCTGTATTCTGCTGTGGATGCAGGGAGGTCCGTCACAATTCGAAACGTTCAGCCCCAAACCGAATCATGCCAACGGCGGAGAGACCAAGGCGATTGGCACAAGTGTTCCAGGGATTCAGATCGCCGAGAATTTGCCGTTCTGCGCAAAGGTGATGGATGATCTGGCCATCATCCGCTCCATGTCCAGCAAAGAGGGCAACCACCAGCGGGCAACCTATCTTTTGCATCATGGGTATCTGCCAATGGGTGGCGTGAACTTCCCTTCGCTAGGGTCGAACGTGGCCCATCAGATTGGCAATGCAGCCAATCAACTCCCTAACTTCGTTCGTATCGGCGGCCGTTTGGCCAACTCAGGTGGTGGCGGATTCCTGGGTGTTGAATACGATCCTCTCGTATTGCGCTCCGCCAACCGCCCACCGGACAACACCAAGCCCCTTACCGACACAGGGCGTTACCATCGCCGGCTGCGACTTTTAGGTTCGATGGAGAGTACGTTTGCCGAAAATGAAGGCTCACAGATTGTCTCCGACCACCGCAAGCTGGTTGAAAGTGCTTCGGACATGATCATGAGTCCCGGAATGGATGCGTTTGATCTGGAGAAAGAACCAACTTCACTTCGCGCGTCCTATGGCCAGGGAGAATTCGCTGCCGGCTGCATGATGGCCCGACGCTTGGTGGAACAGGGGGTGACGTTCGTCGAAGTGGTTTCCAATGGCTGGGACACGCACCTTGACGGCTTTAATCGCACCCGTGAATTGACTTCTCAGATTGACCAACCGATGGCAGCGCTCATCGGCGATCTCAAGCAACGGGGCATGTTGGAAAAAACATTGGTGGTGTGGCTTGGCGAATTTGGCCGCACACCTAAGGTGAATCCTCGTGCGGGACGGGATCATTTTCCGCGCGCATTCAACGCCGTACTCGCTGGCGGCGGTGTTCGCGGCGGGCAAGTCATTGGCGCTACCAACGACGCCGGCACCGAGGTGACCGATCGCCCCGTGGCAATCACCGACTTCTTTCGCTCGATCTATCACGCGCTCGATATCGACGCCGACGAAGAAAACATCAGCCGCGTAGGCCGACCGATCAAATTGGTCGATGGGGGTGAGGTGGTTACGGAGTTGTTTGGTTAAAGCCGCTTCCGGCCTGGCCGAATGTCTCCCTGCCAATCACCGTCAGAGTCCCTCGGTCCACGTCGATCTCTACTTCACCTCCCAGCGGCAACGTGCAATTCATTTCGTGATGCCCAATGGGGTAATTCATCAGCACGGGGATTCCCAGCGGCTCGAAATACTGTCGTAGCACTCCTTCCGCCGAAAAACGAGGATTCTCAACTTTGTTTTTTTCGCGCTCTTCCGTCTTAGTGAACTGGCCCAAAATGGCGCCTCGGAGTCCACGCAGTTTTCCCGCGAGCTGCAACTGTCGAAGCATGCGATCAATCCGATAGGGCGCTTCGCTCACATCTTCGATCAACAAAATAGCGTTCTGAGTATCTACGGCATAGGGAGTTCCTTCCAACGCGGCAACCAACGAAAGATTCCCCCCCGTGAGACGCCCGCGCGCCGTTCCAGATCCCAGAGTGACCGGTTGCGGCGCGTCGACAGGAATCTCAATCGTGTAAGCTTCTTGAATCTCGTTTCCCGCCTCAATCGCGCGGAAGAAATACTCGGCCGAAAACGGTTGCAAATTTTTCTCGCTTCCCAGACCCCACATCGGATTGGGACTGTGATAGGTCACCAACCCAGCCTTACGATTTAATGCCGCGTGCAGGCCCGTGATGTCACTAAA
Source organism: Bythopirellula sp. (assembly GCA_041738415.1). Lineage (GTDB taxonomy): Bacteria > Planctomycetota > Planctomycetia > Pirellulales > Lacipirellulaceae > Bythopirellula. Next base: position 80,732 of record JBGSPU010000100.1, on the reverse strand, counting down.
GCCGATTAGAAGTTTTGGATTCTGGCGAATCACGCCGTAATCGAGGCGATCGAGTATCCGCATAACCCCATAGCCACCAGTCCCAGGAAAAATGGCGTCGACCTCGGGGTCGCGAAAGGCTTGCATCAATTCCTCGGCCCGACGCCCATCACTCCCAGCAAGATAGCCATCGACGGCAAACAGATCATCACGCATTTTTATGTGATAACCGCGTTCTTCGAGTCGTTTCTTGGCGAGCATCATTCGTTCTCGATCAAGTTCGCCCGCGGGTGCGACAAACATAATTGTGTCCCCCGGCTTCAAGAGTGGCGGTCGGACGTATGGCTGGGCTTCTTGGGACCAAACCTGGGAGGAGGCACTGACAATCGCTACGAAGACTAGAATCCGGAAGTACACTTTGGATTTCAATGACATACATACTCTCATGAAAACTAGGATATCGACTAATTGAGTTTGAGCGGTTCGAACTGGTCGCTCAAGCGAACAGTCCGTCCATTAGCTTTATACATTAAACAAAAAGTGACACACATCGCTATCTCGCATGACATAACTTTTCCCTTCGATGCGCATCTTGCCAGCGTCGCGGATCGCTTTTTCGCTGCCGTATTGATCGAGGTCGTCCACCGAATAGGTCTCGCAGCGAATGAAGCCCCGTTCGAAATCGGTATGAATCACACCGGCGGCCTGAGGGGCCGTGGCTCCGGCAGGGATCGTCCAGGCACGGATTTCTTTTTCTCCGGCGGTGAAGAAACTCTGCAGGCCCAGCAGTTGATACGAAGCCCGCGCTAGGGATGCTAAGGCCGGCTCGGTTAGTCCCAAACTCTCAAGCATCTCGGCACGTTCTACCTCGTCCAGTTCGCTCAGTTCTGCTTCGAGTCGTGCGCAGACTGGCACGACGGCCCCCCCTTCGGCTTCGGCTCGCGCGCGAAGATCCTGAACGTGCTTGCCGGTGCCCGTGAGATCGTCCTCATCGACGTTGGCCACATACAGCACCTGCTTGGCGGTCAGGAGTTGCAGTTCTTTGAAGGCTTTGGCATGGTTCGCTTCTTCATGGACGAGTCCCCGCACGGGCTTCCCTGCGGCCAAAAGTTTCTGACATTCAACAAGTATTTCGAGCCGCAGCTTGGCATCCTTGTCCCCGGTGCGTGCCGTGCGAGTGGCTCGCTCGGTCATCGACTCGACTGACTGCAAGTCAGCGAGCATCAACTCGGTGTCGATGGTTTCCACGTCGCGAATTGGATCGACACTCCCCTCGACGTGGATCACATCGGCTTCTTCAAAGCAGCGAACCACATGCAGAATTGCATCGACGGCGCGGATGTGGGAGAGAAACTGATTGCCAAGTCCCTCCCCCTCGGAGGCACCGCGGACGATGCCGGCGATATCGACGAGCTTGAGCACGGCAGGTACGATTTTCTGCGTCGGGATGTGACTCTCGATGCGAGAGAGCCGCGCATCGGGCACCGCGACGGCCCCTACATTGGGCTCGATCGTACAAAAAGGATAGTTTTCGCTGGCGATCCCCGCCGCAGTCAACGCGTTAAACAGGGTCGATTTTCCGACGTTCGGGAGACCGACGATTCCAGCTTCCATGGCCAATTCTCTTGAAAGTTCTAGGGTGCATTTGGGGTCACTGTCAAAGCGACGGATTTTAATCCACAATCCCTCCGCATAACAGGCACACTAGCATCAGCCACCCGTGGTTCCAGGAAACAACCCTAGTTTCGGGGGTTTTCCCCTTGCGGAATATCCTGCGTGGCCAGAATCGCTCTCACCGGTAATAATGGGAGACGGGGGGGATTCTTACGGAACCCTTTGTTCCCGTGTAATAAGTTCATGCTTTAAGGATAGATGTGATGATTCTTCGGCGCGTCCCTTGGTTGGCGGTGATAGGCTATGGTTTGTTGGCTCTGGGCAATGTGACAGGCACAAAGAGTGCTTGGGCAGAGAGTGCCGGACAGGCCGATCTTGATGAGGCCCTGCGCTTGCGGGTCACCGCCGAAGGGCTTCCCGACTTAAGTCAAGTCATCGATCGTCTGCAACTGTCGCTTGACAAAGGGCTCGAGGTCGAAGAGGCGGAACTGGCCGAGCAGATGATCTCCGACGCTCTCATGGAGCGTTCCTCGGCCTTGATGCAAGTGGTCAACTCGAATTCGATCCGTGATGAACGCGTCAAGCAGATTTTGCGGCTGATCATCTCGGACTTGCGGCGCGTGCTCGCCTACGACAATCCACCCCCCAATGCCAATCTAATGTTGGGCCGCTTGATGGCCCTACCCGGCGGTGATCCGCATGAAGCACGGCGGCTACTGGGAAAATATCTGGAAACCGCCGAGATTTCAGATGCCCAGCGTGCGGAGGCCTATATCTTGCGAGGCCAAGTACAGACCGATGAAGAAAAAGCCCTGGCGGACTTCGACGAGGCGATCAAGCTTGATCCCGAAAACGAGAACTATGGCTTGTTACGTGCAGTCTTTTTGCGCAATCGGCAGAAATTCGACGAAGCGCTGGCGGCGGTCAACGAGATGCTCGACGAGTCCCCCGAGGACGCGAATGCCCTCATCTTACAGGGGGAATTGTTTCGGCAGTTGGACAAGCCCGACCAGGCGCTCGAAAGTTTTGACGAAGCAACTAAACTAGCTCCTCAAGCACCGGGTCCCTATCAAAATCGAGGCGAAATCTACCGCGAGCAAAAGGACTTTGCCAAAGCGATTGTCGAGTTTACTAAGGTGCTCGAACTCCAACCGGGCATCCTGTTACCGCTGGTGCATCGTGCAGAAGCGTATCTCAATAATGGTCAACTAGAAGAAGCCCTGGCCGACGCTGATGCCGTGCTGGAAAAGGAGCAGGTGGTAGCAGCCCATCGACTTCGCGGCGAAATACTGGCCCAACTCAATCGGCTCGATGAGGCGATCGAGGAGATCGAACAACTCTCCCGCACGGTTCCCAATCAACCTGAGCTTAAAATGCAATTGGCCTTGTACCATCTCATCAATAAACAGCCGAAAGAAGCGATTTCAGCTTACGATGACGTGTTGCTCATGGATCCTGAGAATTTTCTCGCACTGCGGAGCCGGGGGGATGCCTATCTAAACATGGGCAAGCACGCCGAAGCAATCGTCGATTTTGAGAATGCCTTGAAAGTGCAGCCCGACGACGCAGCCCTCTTGAACAATCTCGCCTGGGTGCTGGCCACGTCGCCCGAGGCCGAGGTCCGCAATGGAACGCGCGCCGTGGAATTGGCCACCAAGGCCTGTGAGCTAACCGAGTATAAACTTCCCCACATTCTAAGTACCTTGGCAGCCGCTTTCGCCGAATCGGGCAATTTCGATACGGCCATCGAATGGTCGCAGAAGGCGGTCAACATGGATGACCCGGAAAACGACGAGCAGTTGGAGAAGGAACTGACCAGCTACCTGAAGAAGCAACCCTGGCGTGAACGGCAAAACATCGCCGACAGCAACGATCAGAGTGACTCCAAATCTGTACCTGACGAAAGCGGCGCGCAATCGATTGATTTCTGAGCAACCAAGTTGACCCCAATTGGAGAGGCGAAATGTCAGAATCCGTATCCGTAAAATCCTGCGCGTCCCAGGAAGAGGCCGAATTCCTCAAGTCCCTACTACAGACTTACGGTATTAATGCCCTCATCCTGGCAGACGATTACGCCGGGCTCCCGCTCATGACTTCCGGAGGGGTGCAACTGCAGGTCTTGGAAGAGGATGCAGAAAAGGCCCGTAAGATTCTGAAAGACGCCGAGGATACAGATTGATTTTAGGCTGGAATGAGTAACCCACTTTTCCGGCAAAGAAGATGCAGGCGAAGGAATTGGCAGCGGTTTGTTGAATCGATCAGAGATTTTCTGTTGAATTGCAGACCAATCAAGTTCGCTGCTTCTCACCAACCGACTCCATCTCTTTGAGCAGTTCTTCCATGCGGTCGATCTGCTTTTGACTGTCAGCGATCAATTGCTCCAGCACGATCATCTTGGTCGTGAGTTGTCCTGATAGGTCGCGAGCCATCTCGGCCATCTCCACTTCCTGGCGGTCGAAGATTGCCCCCGCGTCACGATACGTTCCCTCCCAAGTTGACTTAGGACGAGGAAGATGCTCCAACCCAGTAATGACGGTCGAGCCCTTTTTTTTGCCGAAATACCGGTAAGACCGTTTGAGCAAGATCGACACCAGCAGCGCGCATCCTACCAAGAACATAAAAATCGCAATCGGCGTGCTGGCGTAGAGGATGGGCATTTTTTCTAATTGTCCTTCGCGACGAAGCTTCGCCTGGCGGCTTCATCCACCGCGGCCAAGGCAACCTTATTCTTATCGGCAATTTGGCAGCAAGAGCCGTACTCGGGAGAAAAACGCCTGGTTCCGTCGGGTAATTGGGCCACAATCCCATCGACCACGCCCCATGAGGTCTGCACCTGCACCGACTCGCGAGGCAGTACGAGCCGAGGGACCATCGACCGGCGCAGGCCCAAGGTGGTCGTCTCTCGGAACACGATTTCCGCGATTTTCTCTGCGTTGGCCTCTCGACACTGCACCTGCAACAAGACTCCCGGCCGGCCTTTTTTCATCTGAATGGCAATCATTGCCACGTCCAAAGCGCCGGCCTGCCACAAGAGTTCGCCGCAGTGTCCGAGTGCCTCGCCTGTGACATCATCCAGATTAGTTTCGAGCAAGACGATGGTATCCGTCAGAAGCGAAGTGTCGGAGGAATTCGTTTCACCAACTATCAAGCGCAGCAGGTTAGGATGTTGAAAATCTTTTTGCCCCGCGCCGTAGCCGATCGTTCGTATGGTCATGGGTGGGATTGGGCAAAAATGATCGACAAGACTGGCAATGATTGCCGCGCCCGTGGGGGTGGTGAGTTCCCCTTCGGCGTTGTTCACGCCTAGGGGAATCCCTTTCAACAACTCCCCAGTAGCGGGGGCAGGAATCGCACACCGACCGTGGGCAATCTCGACAAACCCACTTCCAGTCGGGATGGGCGAGCAAGCGATGCGATCTACCCCCAGCAGGTCCCAGGCGATGGCCGAACCGACGATGTCGGCGATGGAATCTACCGCCCCCACTTCATGGAAATGCACTTTCTGGATCGTCGTGCCGTGAACGCGCGCCTCGGCCTCGGCCAATCGCATAAATATCTTGCGAGCCAATTCACGCTGAGAATCCGAGAGTCTGCTACGCTCGATCATCTCATCAATATGATGCAGATGTCGATGGGCATGTTCGGGCTCATGCTCCACAGTAAGCTGCAATGCACGAAAGCCACACTTTTTCACTTCCTCCACGACCAGTCGACAACTGGGTAGCCCCAGCGAATCGATACCCGCTTGCACCGTGGCCAGGTCCACGCCGGCGTCGATCAGCGCACCGAGCATCATGTCGCCACTGATCCCGCTGGCACAATCAAGATACGCGATCCGCATGGTTTCTCTCTTCCGAGGTTCTTTGTAGGGGAGCCATTCATTTTAGAGGCCGGAGCGGGACTGAGCAAAGCGCCTGCCTAACCGTTGGCGGATGCCCACGGGCTCCTTTGGCACCACCACTGGCTTCCGCTAGCGGCTAGTAAGTAAGATTGCCGAGAAATGAGCGTCTTCGATCATGCAATCCGTGTGAGACCAGGAAAACGCTTGCTCCCAGACCGATGGCGTGTTATAAGGAAAACTGAAGAAACGCACCGTTTCCGGCGTGTTTCTTAGCTAATCGACAGACCAGGAGAGGCGGAAAAGCGGTCATGCCCACCGTGACATTGCGAGTTCTCGACGGTGCCGATCGCGGCCAGGTTTTTGGAAACCTAGAGCCCCCTATCACGATAGGTCGTGAAGAGGGCAACTCCGTCCAGCTCAATGACGAGCGGATCAGCCGTTTCCACATCAAGATCCAAGAGGATCAAAGCAAATTGGTGCTTACCGATCTCGAAAGCACCAACGGCACGCGTGTCAACGGCGAAGATACCCACCTGCGAATCTTGCGATTTGGAGACGTAATTGCTGTTGGTCGCTCGGTGTTGCTTTACGGAACGCGCGACGAAATCGCCGGGCGGCTCAGTGAACTGCGCAGCGACGGCCTGTGTGGCAAAGAGAAATTCCCCACCAGCGATCTGGTCGCCGCCTCGAGCAGCGAGTCCCTCAGCTTCGAACTTCGACTGGGTGCCTCCGAAGAGATGCAGGGTACGCTCCATATTCCCGAGCCCCCCGATCTGCCGATTTCCTTGTCCGCCGGCCAGGCTGCCCAACTCTCTGAGCTATTGGAATACTTGCACCTACGCGCACGCGGAATCATCCGAGGGGCCTCAATCGAAGATAAGTCTCAGAGTGTCATACTCTCGCTCGAGCAATGGCAGGAATTCTTGGACCTCCAATCGCAACTTGCCGAGTATCTAAAAGAAATCGGCGATCCTCATCTAGAAGGGTGAGCGCAGCTCTGAAATGTGAGCCGTAGCCTTGGCGTCTCTTATGCGCAACCTACTTTCGTTGGTACCCACTCACACAAACCAGTAAGGCGAGAAGTAGGCAGATACTCGCCGGTTCCGGCACAACATTCGCATTAGCAGATAGCGGCAAAGCACTACCATACTGCGCTTGCCACAATGCCAAGTCGCCGCTGTTTATGCCATTGGGTGATCCGCCCCGCTGCCACACCAGAAAATCGCGGCCATCGACGTCGCCGTCCAAGTCGAAATCGCCGGGGAGGAGTGAACTGTTGGCAACATTCACCTGAATGAAATAGGGAAACGATGCGTCTCCGTAATTCCAGGTCATCCCCGAATCTGAGGAGTCGGCAAAATTGCCAAGTGCGCCGGGACCAACTGACAAGTTCGAGTCTGCATAACCCATGAAAAAAGTGCCGTCGCCTGGGGCCTCCGAACCGAGCACAAACCAATACTGCGTATTGGGGTCCAATATCACCGTGCCATCTGGCAAGAACGTCAGAGCATTCAGAGGCCCTGTGACATCTGGTGCTGTGAATGTGGTGATTAAGTCGCCGATAACACCCCCATTATCAGCATGCAACTGCGCGACTACGATCGGCGACGGACTCAAGGATCCATCACCGACGAGAGCTGCAATGGAAGTGAGCTGGTGTGGCTGATTGTCGGACACAAACGCTTGGGCTCCCCATGACCAGGGGACACTCGGGCCCTGCGGCGTATCAACTGGATTGGGATTGTTGCCGATGGCAGTTGCATCACGAAGAGGCTCGGAGAGGTTACTGACAAGGAGGGTCTCGCTAACCGCGGGAGCTTTGTACTGCAAATCGAGGTTCAAACCGTTTTGCACCACGCTGAACGCCCCCTGAATCGAGCTGAGAAAATCAGATGTGTCGACCTGGAACAGACTCTCAACAACCGTTCCGACAAATCCATCTGTGGTGCTAACTATTGACGCCCAAGTGTGATCTAGCCCAGGATTCCACACGTCGAGTGGGTTAACAACGTTGGCTCCATCGAGCGTGCGAAGTCGGAGAATGAGAGGGTTAGCAGGGGTAAGGTCAGAAATGTCAAGCGTGCCACCGATGGCAAGCGAGTCCCAATCAATGCCTGCCGCACCAGAACTATCGGAGCGCAGTTCGAATTGGTAACTACTGCCTGCTCGCAGGGTGGTATCGCTCGTAGTGAGCAGACCTGTGCTATTGCCAGGGGCAAGCGTGCTACCACTTTTGAAGTCGACCGTGCCGACTATACCAGACCCGCCAAATGTCGCGCCGCTGTTGACCGTCGTTGCGCTGGTGATGCTACCATCAACCAAGAGCGTCCCGGCGTCGATCGTTGTGGGACCGGCGTAGGTGCTGGTGCCAGTCAAGATGAGCTTTCCCATGCCCGTGATGCCTAGGGCCGTACGCTTGGTAAGCCCGCCGACGCCATCGATGTTTCCGCTGAAGGTCGTGTTGGTCGAAGGCAATAGCGTGTCGACGAAAACTCCACTCGCCTGGATATTGATGGCGCTGGCAAGGGTCGATTCACCACTGGTGCGAATAAGCCCGCCAAAAATCGTGAGGGGGGCGCTAAGGGTCGAATCGCCGACCAGGGCAAGCGTGCCCGTGTTGTAGAGCAGGACCTGATTTGCGCCGACCGCCCCGCCGTTCTCGATGCTCAGCAAACCTGTGCCACCCGCAGCGGCCAAGTTGCCACCAATCGCGAGGGTGGCTGCCGAGTTCCAAGTTGAAAACGGGCCACTGACGATAGCGGTCCCGTTAGCACCTGGCGAAAACCCAAGGTAGCTATTCCCGGTGGTGGCGACTTGCCCGGCATCGGAAACCTGCAATGATCCGCTTCCGAGGTTTCCGATAAATAATGAGCCAACTGAGGTCCATGTCGATCCGGCACCGCTGACGATGGCAGTTCCGCTCGCGCCCACGCCGTTGCCGATAAAGCCACGATCCTTCGTCGAAACGTCACTACCACTAAGAACATTTAGTGTGCCGATTCCGGTATGACCGACGATAAGTGTGTCGAACGCACCGACGGCATTCGACGTAAGCGCAATTGATCCCGTATCTCCGCTATTGCCGATTGTCGACAAGACGAACGGCACATCGGGTTGGGGGAACAGCGCATCTCGATTCGCGTCCAGACGCGTGTTGAACCCGGTGACGGTCAAAGCACCTGAATTAATGTCGACGCCCTTGCCTTGTGTATAAAGTGCCAATCGCCCACCACTCGAGAGCGCGGCTGAAGAGTTTGCATTGACGATCAGGCCATTGAGTGTGCTAGCGTTCGACTCGTAGTTTCCAGTGATTTGAATCGCGCCGCCATTCACGACAAACGTCCCGATGCTCGTAAGCCCATTCTCGAATGTTGCCGTACCACCCCCGGACTTGACGGTCGGGGCAATGACGCCGCCCCCGCTCGTAAACCCCCCGTGAAATCGCGTGAAGCCAGCGAAGAAGTAAGGGCCGGCTCCCGACAGCGTGATGTTATGGTCTCCACCGCCGAGAGTCCCGAAGCCTGAATTGAAACGCAGCCCGCCGGTTCCGGCGTCTAAGCTTGTACTGAACCGCGAGTCATAGTAGATCCGCGTGTTGAATGTTTGCAGATTGATACTCTGATTGATGATCCCGCCGGAACGGAACATGATCCCGTCGAACGATCCAGGAAGACTCGTCGCTTGCACGTCATAGGAACCGGCAGCCGGCAGAAAAGTGATCCCGTTGATTTCGCCGCCGGCGACAACGCTACCAAAGAAGGATCCAAAGACCGTACTACCTGGAATGTTAGCGACGGTGAGATACGGAACTGCCAGAGCGCCGAAAAATAGATCGGACGAACCATTGTTTGCAGGGCTTAAACCGGTACTCCAGTTGGCACCTTCCGACCAGTTATAAGTACCACCGCCACTGTTCCAAAAGAACGCCGCTCCCTGGGCCTCGTAGCTGGCTAGTATGGTACTGATGATAAATGTCACGGCGATCACGTGCTGCAGCCGACGCGAGGCGAGGAGGGGAGAGAGAATAAAGACCGCTACGCTTTGGGGAGTTCGAGTTTTCTTACATGGAACCATGTGGGTTTTCCGATTTCTTGAAATTGAAAGTTATACCGTATCCGACACCACTTTTTTTCGGCGGAGCATCGTTATCAGGCCTGCGCCAATGGCGAGCAAACAAGTCCCCGCCGGCTCAGGCACAGCCTTGGACGTCGCCACGAGCGGAGGGTTACCGTACTGCCCTCGCCACAACGCCAAGTCGCCACTGGAAAGTGGACCGGGCGATCCACCCCGCTGCCAGACTAAAAAATCTCGCCCATCGACGTCGCCGTCGTTGTCGAAGTCGGCGGCAAGACTATTTGGAGGTAATGCCAGTGGATGTCCTAAATCGTCGGTGACCGCGATGTAAAGTAAGCTTTGGTTGGTAGCGGTCGCGAAGAGACTGACCGTGCCGTCGGGGGTGATCTTGCTTACCTCGCCAGACAAACCTGCCGCGTAGAGGTTGCCGTTACTGTCAAATGCTAATCCAACCGCTTCTGGGGACGTGTAGTTCGGCAACGTTGCGAACAGGCTCACTTCGCCGCTCGCGGTGATTTTTCGAACTTTGTTGTCCAAGCCTGTCTCGTAAAGATTGCCGATGCCGTCAAAGGCCAAACCGAGAGGAATTGAGTTGGCGGACAAGGTTGCGAAAAGTGTTGGTGTGCCTTCTGGAGTGATCTTGTAGATCTGATCGGCATCGCCACGCGCGACATAGAGATTGCCGCTATCGTCAAAGGCCAGACCTCCGGAATCTGATCCACCCGGCAAGGACGCAAAGATACTTAATGTGCCATTGGGTGTGATTTTGTTGATCTGGTTGGCTCCATTATTCGCCACGTAGAGGTCACCGTTGCCATCGAAGGCCAGACTTGTCGGAAACGAAAAGCTGGGAAGCGACTTGAAAAGACTTACCGTCCCGACAGGTGTGATCTTACTGATCGTGTCTTTGTTAGGATCAGATGCGTAGAGATTTCCACTTAAGTCAAACGCAACTCCTGCAGCATAAACTGCGCCAGCGGGCAAACTTGTAAATACACTTACCGTACCAGAGGAATTGACTTCAACGATGTGACGGCCCGGTCCTTGGGAGCCGAGATAAAGGATGTCCCCTGCGGCCGGGGAAGTTAAACTCAGCACAGTAGCGGCAAACACTATGACCAGTAGCACGATGCAGCGCTCCCCCATGCTTGGGGAAATTGCCGCCCAATTCCGACCCCTTTGAGCACCGAAGTGTAGACATGCTGCAGCGATAAGTAGCACGGAGGAAGTTGGCTCCGGCACCGCTTGCGAAGATGCCACTAAAGGCTGATAGGACTTTTGGTTTAGTTTTCCGATTTTCATTTCTTTAGGTTCTCGCGGAAGATTGGTGGGCAGATTAAAGCAACAATAAAAAGCATATAGATTGCAGCCGGTTCCGGTACGGCCGCCGCTGCTGCCCCCAGCGGCGCTCCGTAGTTTGTATGCCAGTCGACAAGATTGCCAACACTCGAATCACGCTGCCAAAGTAAAAAGTCGCGGCCATCCACGTCGCCGTCGCCATTGAAGTCCCCTCCGCAACTCGGCTCGGGGACTGGCGAAAAGGCGAGATAGTGAGGTTCGCCGAGCTCAGCGCCGGAGGCAAAGGCTCCCTCGAATGCTCCGGTGACGCCGTCGTAACGAAGCACCTGGTTTGTAAACGCGCTGGCGACAAACAGATCGCCGCCGGGGCCGAACGCCAGGCCAGACGGCGCATCCAGTCCACCGCCCGAAGCAAAGACGCCCTTGGGTGCGCCGGTGACTCCGTCAAAGCGTAGCACCTGGTCTAAGAAGAAGTTGGCAACAAACAGGTCGCCGCTGGGGCCGAACAGGATGTCGTAGGGCCCCGCCATCCCGCCGCCCGAGGCGAATACGCCTTTGAATGTTCCGGTGCCGCCGTCATATCGTAACACTTGGTTCAAGCCCGCGGCTGCGACGAACAGGTCACCGCCCGGTCCGAACACCAGTCCCGTCGGTTCGGACAGCCCGCTGTCCGGACCAAAAGCGCCGTCCAAGATGCCGGTGTCACCGTCGTAGCGCAGCACTTGGCTTGGGTACCGGTTGGAAACGAACAGGTCGGCGCGGCATGCGCTCGCCAATATGCCGAACTCTAGAGACAACACGCTGCAGATCAGCAGGCCGGCTGCGCGGTTGGACACTTTTAAACCAGTCAATTTTGGAAGCAACATAGAAAAGCTCTCGATGAAGAAACTAAGGACGTTGAAAATTTAGCGACGACTGAGGATTTCAGGCGTGCGCCGATTTACAGCGCGGTGCGCCCCAAAAACTCCTCTACCGCCCGGGCGAAGCTGTCAGGCGGTAAACTCTGTGTAGAAGAGCGGCTGTCGCGCGATGGGATCGCGCAAACTCCTCCGCAAGTCAGTGCGATGAAGAACGTCAACTCGCGCAAAGAAATGGGGGAAAACTTGTAGAAACGCGTCAATATGGGCGAATACGGCCTATGAAAGACGCGGGTCACGGCGTTTGAGGGCCGAGATGAGAGCTAGGATGAGAGCTAGTAGGACGGTCTGCGGAAATTCGTCCTTAATTTGATAACTCCTCTTCGCCGACTTTGCTCTGTTCAGACCTGATCTCATCAAGTCGTTGGCGAGCGTTCGCCAGAGAATTTGCGTGTTCGCTAACGTCCGGGTGTTCACGGCCTGCCAGTTCGAAGGTGCTCACTGCGTCACTCATCACCTGGGCTGCTTTTTCGAACCGACCCGCTTCTGCCAACGCCTTGGCCCAGATTTCTTGTGTTTGGCCAAGCTGGACCAACAGGGCTCCGCCTTCGTGCGCAGCCGGGAACGGGTCTGGTCCAACCTTTCCATCGATCAATCTTTGAAACAGATTGATAGAACGGCGATAAGCTTGCTCGGCTTTCGGCAGGTTTCCCGTGGAGCTATGAGCACTGACGGAAAACTTGAGTAAGTACGCCAACTCGAATGCGTAATCAAAATAGCTGGGCGTGTCGGCGAGCAACTCGTCGTAGATTTCTTCTCCGCGATTCAGAGCGATCAAGCTATCGCCAACTCGTCCAACACCGTCCAACATTCCGCCGTATCGCGCAAGGGCATACCCGAGCTGCTGACGATGTTGGTCGGACGGCTCCTCACGGACGAGGTCTTCCAGAATAGCGATCGCTTGCCGATAGCAATTCTCTGCGGTTTCAATTTCGCCCCAACTGGCGTGAATCATGGCCAACGTTCGGTAGCCCACACCTGTTTCGTACCGCAAGGTGGGATCGGTGTTTTCTTCCTGAAGTAGCGTTTGGTAATACTTGATCGCTTGGTCTGAAAAGTCACGTCGCAACGGCGAAGGCATCTGACGGCCTCTTAAGACAAGCTTGGTCATCAATTCGCGGATAGCGACCCGCGCGCGCAAGAAGTTTGCTGACGCACGCTCTCTTTGTGCCTCTGCCAGCGAAAGGGCTTTTTGCTCCGCTGCCAAGGCTTCGGACTTTTCGTTGCGCTCGGCAGCGATCATGCGATTGCCCACGGCGAGTCCTATGACAAGCAACAAGAGACCTGCCACGGCTGCGGTCGCGGTCAGGAGAGCGGCCTTATTTTGGCGGGCGAATTTACCAAACCGATACCTTGACGAGGGCGGGCAAGCCAGCACCGCTTCGTCGTTCAGGTAACGCTGGATGTCTGCTGCAAAGCCGCTAGCCGTCTCGTAGCGACGATTGCGATCCTTTTCCAGGGCCTTCATAACGATCCAATCCAGTTCACCCTTAACCAAGCCACTGAGCTTACCCGGCACTAGCCCACGCCTCGTCGCGATTCCCGGCAGCCGATCAGCGGTACTCAAACGCGTGCTCGGTTTTGGGGGCTCCTCTTCCCGAATGACCCGCAGCATTTCATCAAATGCACCCGCGCTCAAGCGATCACGTCCGAAGGGAGTTGATCCCGTCAACAGCTCATAGAGCAAGACTCCTAGGGAATAGATGTCGCTACGGGTGTCGATATCGAGCTGATTGAGTTTGGCCTGTTCGGGACTCATATATTCGAGCGTCCCGATTACCTGTCCAAACTCCGTAAACATCGTCTGCTCGGTCAGCTTCTGTGCGGTGGCCTTGGCGACGCCGAAGTCGATCACCTTGGGGACAGGTTTTCCGTCGTATTCTGCTACCATTACGTTCGATGGTTTCAGATCACGGTGAATAATTCCCTTCTGATGGGCGTGCTGGACGGCGTGGCAAACTTGCGCGAACAACTCCAATCGCTCTCGGACGGGAAGATGCTGCTGGTCGCAGTAGTCGGTGATCGGCACGCCCTTCACCAACTCCATCACAAAGTAGGGGCGACCCAGGTTAGAGGACGGGGGACGGTGGTCAGGGGACCGGGGAACTTCATTCTTTTCTGCTCCCCTTTCCCTGTCACCTGTATCCCGTCCCCCCTCTTCTCCTGTCGTCCCAGCGCCGAGCACCTTCGCGATATTCGGATGGTCCATCATTGCCAGCGCCTGCCGTTCGGCCTCGAAGCGAGCGATCACCTGCCTGGTGTCCCTGCCCGGCTTGATGATCTTTAGCGCCACCGTCCGCTGGAGCGGCTGGGTCTGCTCGGCCATGAACACGACGCCCATGCCCCCTTCGCCGATCTGCTGCAAGAGCTTGTAGGGGCCGACCGTGGTCCCTGGACGCTCTGGCAAAAGTGGCTGATCTTCGGTGGCGTCCAGGCCGGCGGGAGGTGAGTCCAGTATAAAGCTCTCCTGGCGTTCATGTTCGGCCAAAAGCCGGTCTACCTGGGCACGGATCGCTGCGTCCCCTCGGCATGCTTGGTCCAAAACCATCGGGCGTTCGGATGGCTCGACGCTTAGGGCTTCGATGAAAATTTCGCGCTCTCGCATAGCCATTTCTCGCACAAGTTGACGGCGTGAGTCTCCATTAAGCAGTGCGACGATTAGCCTCGCCTCGCGCAACGAAAGCTAATTATATTCCCACGCAGCTCAACTGTATCTGTGAGCTTAACGCCTCTCAATCTCGCGGCGCAGCCAGGCTCGAGCGAAAGACCATATAAAGTCAGCCTTTCGCGCCGAAACGCCAAGGATTTCCGCCGCCTGGGGAATTGTCAGCCCGGCAAAGTAGCGGAGCTTTACTAGTTCTGCAGACTGAGGATCCTGTTCGGCCAGCCGCTGCAGGGCATCGTCAAGGGTTAGTAGCTCCTCCGCAACCTCGGGGACCGCGACTTCCGATAGCGCCCAATCTTCGCGAACTCGACCGCCACCATGTTTTATGCGGTCCCTGTGCCGCGCTTTCTCAACAAGGATTCGCCGCATGGCTTCCGCCGCGGCGCCAAAGAAGTGCCCACGACTGTTCCACGACTGTTCGCTGCCTTTTGGTCCTAACAATCGCATAAAGGCCTCATGTACCAAGGCCGTGGCCTGCAAGGTCTGCCCTGGTTGCTCATGCGCGAGCTTCTGAGCGGCCAGTCGTCGTAGTTCTTCGTAGACCAATGGCAAGAGTTGCTCAGCGGTACTCGGGTTGCCCTGCTCGATCTCAGAAATAATTTGAGTGATGTTGGTCATGACGTTTATTATAACCCATCCGAGCCGGCAAGCCGATTCGCCGCCGTCTGGTGAACTCGTTACCCATCGCTGCGAGCGACATCAGCAACCAGTTTAAAGACTCCGGCAGGGCAATTGCTCCCACCAGCGGTGAGTTACCATATTGTCCCTGCCACAACGCCAGATCACCGCTGTTCGTCCCATTCGGGGATCCCCCCCGTTGCCACACCAGGAAATCCCGGCCATCGACGTCGCCGTCCAAGTCGAAATCGCCGGGCGTGGCGGTGCTTGAGACGACGTCCAGAAACACCGTGATCGCCCCCGGGTTTAATTGCCAGGCGAGGCCCGAATTCAACGCGGGAAGGTTGAGCGTGTCGAAGATACCAGAAAAGCCCGTGTCACCGCGCAGGATGCCAAACGAGTCGCCCAACTGCGGCGCGAAGCCGCCGTCGAGAGACACATTCAACGTGCCGTCGAGGGTGAGGAAATCGTCGGCCTCGAGTAGATCGAACTCGCCGGGCTGCGTGCCACCGATGTCGATGCTCAACGAACTTGTCGAGGAGAGCGTGACACTCCCCCCAAAGGTATTGACGCCGACAATTTCGAGTGTTCCGTTGTTAATAAGATCGCCGTTGATCGTGGAATCGATGACCACCAAAGTGTTGTCGTTGGTGAGACTCGACCCAAACGTGGCGGTCCCTTCGGCCAGGACGGTCGTCCCTGAGTTGACTCCGGCAAATGCCGAGATCGACCCGCGGGCCACATTCAATAGCCCATCGGCCTGCACAAACAGCGACGTCGCAACATTAATGGTTTCATCTTCGTCGACGACAAGCGTGCTGCCGAATATCCCCGCAACGGTGACCACGAGACCCGAGTTCGTGAAGTTGAGCGTACCAGCGTCGAAATCGACGTTGGCGAAATTCGCCTTGGAGATCGCACCCACGCTAAGCGTGCCGCCGTTGACGCGCACTGGGCCACCCAGCACAGTGACGCCTTCTACCGCCAAATGCTGACCGCTGGCGAGCGTTGCCGACCCGCCCAAGATCGTGTTGATCGACGCCGCATCGAGCGTCTTGCCTGATGGATTGGTGAAACGGAGCGTGCCGCTATTGAAGTTGACCGTGGGACTGAGCGCCCTCTCGGGAAAATCCTGAAACAAGATGTCGTTGGCTGCCAATTCGCCTCCGTCCAGGTTGATCACGCCGCGGTCTTTGAGCACTAGTAAGTTATTGACGGTCACTCGGCCATTGGCCAGGACGTTAAGCGTCCCGGACCCAGAGATCTGGCTGCCACCTACAGCGAGTGAATCGTTGCCGGCAATGAAGAGGTCGGTCCCGACGTCCCAGGTTGCCAATGCACCAGCGCCGCCCACGTTGACGGTGCCGACATTGGTGGTGGCGCGGCCGATGAAGCCTTGGTCGCCGTTGGTCACCGCGCCACCGTCGATGACGGTGATGGTGCCATCGACGCGAAGGTTGCTCGCTCCGGCAGCGGCGGAGAGATCGCCCCCCACGTCGAGTCGTGAGCCAGCGCCTAAGACCGTGAGGAACCCGTCGCCGTCGCCTGCCGAGCCGATCTCGACGAAATCGTCAACGTCGATCATGCCACCGCCTGTGATGTTGACGGTCCCCCGCGAGTTGTTATCGTCGCTGACGTTCATCAGACGGGTACGTAGTAGCGAGCCAACTCCATCGACGGTGACGAGACCCGCGGTATTGGCTTGGTCGGCAACAAAGAGACCGTTTGACGAGTTCACGCCGACGTGCTCTGTCTCGAAGACTCCGCCATCGAGCACCTCGAGTATCACGGGGTTGTCGAAACTGCCACCACCGCTGAGCCCACCGACGCTCACGGCAGTGGTGCCAAAATAATCGACACGGCTACCAGCGCCAGACACCGTCAGCCGCGAAGCGTCGGTGCCAGACTCGTTGCCAATGATTAGCCGCTCGGCAAGATTGCTGGTAGCGACATCGAGTTGACCGCCGCCGGTGACGTTGACTATGCCGCGGGCGCTATCGCCCACGTGAAGGTGACGAGTGATGTTGACTACCGAGACGACACCGTCGATGTCGAGCTGGCTGCCGGCCGAGCCGGTGGCGTCGCCGACGAAAATTCGATTCGCGTTCACTGTTCCGCCGTTGGTGACATCCATGTTGCCAAGGCCCTGGAAGCCAATGAGAATGTAGTCACCGCTCGCATCTAGCTGCGAGCCCGCGCCATCGACGACAATGGTGCCTGACGAGCCGCTGTTAGCAACATTGCCATGGCCCATGACGATTCGACCGGTGGTGGTAACATTACCGCCATCAAGAATGTTGAGGGTGCCGGTGCCGCCGCTATCATTACTGGAACCGCCAACCCACCACTCGGCCGTTCCTCCGGCGGATTGCACAAGCGAACCATCACCCGTGACGGTGAGCGTCCCTTCACCGAAGGCCTCGTCGCCGAGGGTGACGACACCGTTGGCGGCACTGGTGAAAGTGACGACGGCCTGATCGCTGACGGTCATGACGCCGGTGGCCAAGGGGCCGGCGTTGCCGTTGCCCAAAAACATGGTGCTCGATGTGAGGGTCGTACCGAGGCCGTCGATCAGGATCGTGCCGTTGCCATTTGCCAGGCCTCCAGCACCGAGAGAACTGCCTACCGTGATCGTCGCACCATTGCGAGCCTCGAACGTACCGGTGCCAGAGACACCTGCCTGGAGAGTGCCGCTGATATTTGCTGTGGCATTCGCCCCGCTCACCACGACTTTGTTGTCGAGATTGTTGCCGCTGTTATTACCGATAAATAAATCACTGCCCACGATTAGCGAGCCGTTGCCATCGGCAGCGCCCAGTAAGTCTTGTCCGACATACAGTTCGCCTAATCCGGCTGATCCCACATAAAGATCGTTGGTGACTTGCAGCGTTGAATTGCTCACCCCGGCACCGAAGACAGCGACGCGTCCGCTGCCACCCGCGTCCGCAAGGGCCATGTCGTTGCTGTTACTGCGCACCAGACCGCCATCCTCAATCGACAATGTGGCGTCGCCGAAGTTGCCGATTTCGAGCCGGGCCATCAACCACTGTGAACCGTCGCCGTTGACGGTGACGTCGCCACTGGAGCCAACTTCCAAGGCCACGAAGGCATTGGCGCTTGTGAAGATGTTTTGATTGAGCACACCACCAGCAGTGATATTCAGATGGCCTGTGCCTGATCGACCTATCAAAACGTCCTCGGCGATCACTTGGGAACCAGTACCTGAAATATTGAGCGTCCCCTCGCCGTCAGCAAGGAGACCCAGTTCAAAGTTGGCAATGCCGCCGGTAACGTCGTTCACGATCCGCGCGAGGCCACCCCCGGTGACATTGAGTGTTCCCGTGCCAGCTTGACCGATACGAAATCCATTGGCATTATTGAGGCCATCGGTCTGGAGTGTCGTTCCGACACCGTCGACGTTGACCACGCCGACCGAGTCCAACTGGTTTCCGATAAAGATGTCTTCGCTGCGGAAGTCGCCGCTAGAATTAAGCGAAAACGAACCGAAGCCGGCATCACCAACGATAGCGTCACCGACGTTGTCCCAGTTGGCACTGTTGAGGGTAACTCGCGCACCATCGCCAAGGCCCGTTGCGAACACATCGTCGATCGTCACTAGGCCGCTGCTGGCCAGTGTCCCGCCGGGGCCCGTGAGAGTCACATCACCGTTGCTGGCCGTGACATTTGTCGCCAAATTGCCGGCAGTCAGAATCACGTTGTAGGGGCTTGTGTCGAACAAGAAAAAAATATTGTCGCCTGCAACGGGCGCCGCACCAGCCGGTATAGTGAGTGCCGAATCAGTACTCCAAAACGACGCGTCGGTGTAGAACGGAAAGACCGAGGCACTCTGATTGTCCCAAAAGAGATCGACCGCATGAGCCGAATTGATGGTACCGAGGCACAAGGCGATAGAAGCGAAACAGCATGAACGTTGCAGAAACATTAGAATCCCCCTTTTGAAGCGGCACGAGCAAAGCAGGCAGTGTTGCTCGCACCCAGAATGAATATGCGTTCGACAAGCAAGAGTTAAACTCCCGCCTCGTACCTTCAGCAGAAATGAACGCCGCTTTCTAACGACAGACTATCTCCGCAATTTGCCAGCAAATTTTCAAACAAGCAGCGGAACGGAGCGGTTTTGTCCCAAATAGAAACTATATCGAGTGGAAAGAGTAAAGCAGGCACCCAGCAGTCTAACAGAGATCGCGGCCCGATCAACCCAATTCATGGCGTGAGGAGCTTTTTCAAGGAATTCCTGCACTGGGAGTCGTTTAATTTTCTAAATAGTGTTCCGCAAAGGAGATAAGAACAAGTGCTCCGGTTCGGCACAGCCGAGCATGTAGCGACGAGTGGAGGAAAACTATTATTCGCTTGGCAATCCGACAAGTCCGACGTGGTTCTGGGCAAGGGCGACCCTCCGCGCTGCCAGATTAAAAAAGTCGCTGCCATGGACGTTGTCGTCGAAATCAAAATCGCCGCGCAGGACTGTCGTGTATCAAGGGAGGCTGGGGAACGAGTAACTTGCGTTGAAAACGAACCACCGCCACTTCACGCCTTCAGAAACCGTAAGAAACACACCTCCGGCGCGTCGTCAATGACAAGCATCCCGCTAGCAACCAAACTGCTGAAGGCTCTGGAACATTGTTTGGCGTAATCGAGGGGAACACAGGATACACGGTGCCAACCTGGCGTTGCCAAACGAGAAAATCGTGGCCATCGACGTCACCATCGAGATCGGCATCTCCTTGGGCATGTGTGACTCCTGTCGCGCCGTAGTTGACTTTCCAAGTGAGCAGATCAGCGATGTTGACGACTAAATCTTCATTGAAATCGGCATACGCCGTTTGCATTAGATCAACGATTACATCATTGGGGCCGTAGGTAATACCCTGGAACTCAACTCCTGCTCCCAGATAGTCGCCCGGAGATGGGACACTTGTGAAAATCGACGGAATTCCTCCCGCCGCACTCAAGATGACATGAGAACTCATGCCCAGTGAATTGAATGGCGTATGGACGTCGATAGTCAGCGCACCACCCAGATTAGCTATGCCGCCGATGTCGACAAGGTCGTTGGTAAAGGTCGCCCCATCGACGTCAATATTGACCTCATCCCCCAGACCCATAGTTAAGTTGCCTGTAATAGTCAGCGTGGCTGGAGTGGGCGTGGCCGGATTGATATCGTCATTGGGG
This sequence comes from Bythopirellula sp., assembly GCA_041738415.1. Lineage (GTDB taxonomy): Bacteria > Planctomycetota > Planctomycetia > Pirellulales > Lacipirellulaceae > Bythopirellula. The sequence goes on along the minus strand of JBGSPU010000100.1, from coordinate 60,535 downwards.
GCGAGAGAACCGCCATTAAGGAGAACTTGACCGGTGACTTGTCCCTTTCCCGTCATCAAGCCAAAAACCTGCGCGATTGGAACGACAAGTTCTCCATTGATTTCAAAGATTTCTTGTACGGCCAGTATCAAAGCAACATCGAGTTTTGCCCCTGATTCAACGCGCGTGCGGCCTGTGCCCATGAGACTTTCAACGCGCACATTTCCTCCCGTCACTCGAAGCCCCCCTGTCGTGACATTGCTGACCACCGAGAGCGAGTTCCCACCGACCGTGTCGGTAAAGGGATCAATGCCCGAACCGTCGACCTCCACTGTGCCGTCGTCGATCAACAATCCTGCTCCCGGATTGATGTTAATCGCTGCTCCCATTTGGGCACTGAATCTGAGTGGAGCGTTTCCCAACTTGCGCAACGCTCCCCGGATATCGAAATTCCCTAACGAGTTGATATCCGCGTTGAGCGAACCATCGCCCAAGGGAGAAAATCCGCCAAATAGGGTTATTTCCGCGAACCCGCCGCCGCTTTGATCGTTTACATACAAGGATTGCACCTGTCCCGGTTGGTCTTGTTCCTTGATAAGGGTCGCCTGATCTTGAATCCGCAGAATGACATCATCTGGAAACGCACGGCCGAAATCATCCGTGCCCGGGAGATTGCCGAAGCGTACCGCGCCTTCGATAATATTCAGATCGCCGCGGCCGTCGTAACGCGAGCCGACCGCGTCGCCGCCCGAGGAATCACCACCGAACCAGAGGGTTCCGGGGCCCCTCTTTTCAATCGCACCAAACACTTGATGGCGATCGTTGACACCAGCCACGACAAGATCGACGCCGAGAGCCACATCAACATTCGTGAAAGAGTTTGCCTCTGCGTGCAACACACGAAAGCCGGCATTGGCAATCGTAAATGCGTTGGGAAGCACATTGTTTGTGATTACCAAACTTGTTCCAGTTCCATCAAAGACTAAAGGACCGGTCTGCCAAGCACCAAACAATGGATCATATTCCGGTAACTGGTGGAGAACTGCTTCACCCCCCCCGCTAACTCTCAATCCCCAAGAATTCTCTTGATTAAAGGGCTGCCAGGGTAATGTGGGATCAAAGATCATGCGTCCGGCCCCATTTTTGGTGAAAGTTGCTTGCGGGGCAGCGGCGGTACTCATGTTGCCATTGAACCTCAATGTCTCCCCAACAGGAACTCGAATCTGTGAGGAACCGAAAGCCGTCGCATCGTGTAAGTCCAACTCGTTGGAAATCGTCATGCTATTGGTTGCCAGCAAATCGGCACCATCGGCAATATTTAATGGCCCCGAACCCAACTGCGCAGGATCGTCGATCTCCAAAATGCTGCGTCCCACTACGGCCGTCCCCCCTGTATGAAAATTGGGGCGTGTCAACTTCACGTATGCTTGATCCGTGGTTACCAAGACCACGGAATTCCCATTGGGATCTAACCCATCGTCGATGACGAAAATGGGGTCCTGTGTAATCTGCGAATCACCCCCCAAGGCCAGCAGGTTCGACGTCGGCGAGCCACCGCCAAAGCCACTCGCATCAAACAAGGCGGGGCCCAGCAAACTCGTGTTCGTGGGGAGAAAGGCAAGTGTCTGCGGGGATGTGAAACCTAACGCCCCTCCCAAGAGTTGCGGCAGCGGGCCCGCATAGGAACCAATCAGCAGTGGATCAAGTGTAATCGTGCCATGCTGATAATTGCCGCCATGGTATTGGGGCCCTTGCGCAACAATATCGAGCCCCGCTGCGGCAGCCACTGCCAACGGGTGAGTCAGTACGAGTTGTTCTTGTTCGACAAGTACCGGACCGGTGAAGGCGGTAAAGGAATTGATGCCAATGATCCCCCGGTTCACGCCAAAATCCGCCGAGGGAAAAAACGGCATAATAACCGCTGTCGAGTTGCCACTAATCGGCGAGTCCGTAAGCGTGGCGTCGATGAACAAGTGGCCTGCCCCTCCCAAAAAATAAGCGGGTGGGCTCACGCCATCGTCGAAGGGCACGATAGCCGTACCAAAAGCTATGCGAGAAAGACTGGGACTTCCCAAACGATACGCATTATCCACGCCATTATTGAAGTTGAGATCGATCGGGAGAGCGTAGGCAGGAATGCCATCGATGGCCAATCCCACCGAGCCAGGAGTCGTGACTCCGGGGTCCACCACCACCGCAAGATCAGTTGCCGGATTGTAAACTGGCTGGGTAGTACCGATGGTGGCAAACTGATGCAACGTTACCTGTCCTCCGGGACCGATCGGGCTGCCCACGCTCAACGAACCACCCAAGAGATTGACCTTGCCGGTAAACAAGCCGGCATTCCCGGAGATTCGAATCGTGGCCAGATCCAAAACATCGATAGCTCCTCCACCAAACAAGTTCGCATCTTGTGTCATCAACGCGCGGGGTTCGACAAGCAAATTACCCTGCACGTCCAGGCTACCCACGCTTTGAGTAAAAGCTCTTGTCGAGACTGTGGCGGAGGCACCGACGCGAAAATTACCACCAATGGAAATGAAATCAAGCTGGCCATTCGAATTAAAATCGCCCAACTGAGTTTCCAGGTTCGTGACCAGATCATTCAATTGGAAAAATGATCCCACCAATTCCGCACGGCCCGTACCGGGGAGCAAAGTCAACGAGTTGCCACCGAAGACGTTAGACTCCATTCGGAATACGGTGCCAACTGGACCTTGATGATCGACTTCCACGTCGTCATTGAATTGGAGCGAAGCAATGCTTTCGTCGAACGTCAGTGAATAACCTCCCGAAGGATCGAGCTTGATGGGCACGGTCCCGCCGCCGCCATCAAGTGCAAATGTTAAAAACGGATGCAGCGGTTCGTCATCGGCGATGACTACATCACCCGGTGAGTTTAGTAGTTCGATCGCACTAATGGCTATGTTGCCGTCGAGTTGCACCGGTTTGGAGAGTGTAGCAAAGTTGCCATCAAAGAAAGCTGAATTCCCCGGCACCTGAGGCGCAATGCCAGCATCCCAATTGGATCCGTCCAACCAAGTCTCACCGTCTCCCAAGCCGGTCCAGATTTGACTCAGCCCCTCCGAGGAGATCCCGACCAACGCACTTCCCGCCAAAATCGCACGCGACAGAATTAGAAGATAGCAACGCATTTCGATTGCCTCCGTCTATAAGAAGAGAAAACGGACTCGTTGCGCCTCATTCCCCGAGCGCTAAGCAGTGTACCACCCCGTACAGTTCTCAGCAAGAATATCGTGGGATAGAGAAGCTGGGCAACTCCTTGCAGTTTGCCTGAGGAGCATCGCGATCAGGATTGCGGATTGCTATGAACCCGGTCTCCACATGCTCTTCTTGGGTTAACCGAGTAACAAGCGGAGACTAAAAAACAATACCAGGGCTACCACCGCAAGGGCCAGAAGAATGCCCAAGCCACCGGCAAAAAGTCCTACGGGCGAGGCTACTGATTCGCAATTACTGCAAGCTTCCATTTGAGACGTGACAGGGTCGATCAAGACAGGTGCCCCACATTTTGGGCACTTGCCCCAGTTTTCGTTGGGCATGTGGAATTCCTCTTATGCCGAGTTCTCAAAAATTAACTGCAAAGTTACCTCTACATCCAAACCGTAGACTACAAGGCATCCGCCGCGGGAACCTGCGGGCCGTCCCCTTCCGGTTCGAGCGACTCATCCATGCTGAGTACATAGAAAACGATGGCGGCCAGCATGGCAATGACCCCCCAGAATCGCCAATCGCGGTGGATTCCTGCCCCGGCAGAGGATTTCTGTTGATTGTGGGTATTGGAATGTTTGTGTTCGTGATTTTTTTGCGTCATGAATTGCTTTCTGTTTCTTTGCGGAGGCACATCGAATAGCCAACTGGAAGGGGATAATATACTAACATACTGCCTGGAGTGGCTACTCATTTTCTTTGGCGGCGGGCTTCATAAAACAGCACTGCGGCGGTCGTCGAGACATTCAGGCTGTCGGCAATTCCCTGCATGGGGAGCCGAATTCCCGTCACGTCCGCTTGTTGCCAGACATCAGTTAGTCCCGTTGCTTCACTACCCAACACAATTGCAGTGGCCAGGGAAAAGTCGATTTCTGTGTAGAGCTGCCCGGCCTCTGGACGGGCAGCGACCAGCGAAACTCCCCGCTCGCGGAGTCGCATCAGCGTTTGCTCCGCCGTGGCAGCACAGACTTGCTTGGAGAACACGGTCCCCACACTGGAGCGAATCGTATTGGGGTTGAACAGATCCGTCCGCGGATCGACGACAATGACTGCATCCATACCGGCCCCGTCGGCCGAGCGGAGGATCGCCCCCACGTTGCCTGGTTTTTCCAATCGCTCCAAAATGGCGATGAGTGGGTATGCAGGAAGCTCGATCGCGTCCAGAGTTCGCTCGGGTGTGTTGGCGACCACCACCACACCATCGCTTCGCGCACCGAAGGCTAGTTTCTCAAAGACATCGCCAGTAACCTCAGCCACGACAGATCCCGAGTTGTCGAGCCGCGCGAGAAGTTCCTGTGCCGTGGGTAGCTTGCACAACTGCGGACAAACAAACACCTCGACAAGCTCAATTCCCGCATCAATCGCACGTCCAATCTCGCGCACCCCATCGATAATAAATCGTCCTTGTTTCTTTCGCTGGCGCGCATCACGCAACTTGACCGCCTGTTTGACGCGTTCGTTCTGCCGACTAGTGATTTCGTGACGAGGCATAGTGATTAGCCGAGACGCAATGCGTCGCAAGGATTGTCCGAGCAAGTTTATCCTGGCCAGCGGGCGAATTCTCCACTCGCCAGTTTCCGGCCACCCGATGTCGTTAAAAACAGCGTACCGCTCGCAGGTGGTTGGCCACAGTGGCCAAACAAGCCGTCGGAGAGATAAGCACTCAGTTCCGCTGCGCCCATGCCAGGAGTATGACTAGTTAATAGAACAAACTTTGGCCGACCCGCCGTCAATTCTCGGCAGAGCTTTAAAAGTGGCAACAAGTCACGCTTGATGGACCAGCTCTCCCCCTGAGGGCCGTGACCGTAACTAGGAGGATCGAGAATCACCGCTTCGTAACTGTTCCCTCGTTTGACTTCCCGCTGGCAAAACTTGACGGCGTCCTCGATGATCCAGCGAATCGGTGCGTCAGCCAGGCCTGAGAGCCCGGCGTTCTCTCGGGCCCGAGCGACCATACTCTTCGCTGCATCGACATGCGTTACCTCGGCCCCGGCGACTGCTGCCGCGAGGGTGCTCCCTCCCGTGTAGCCAAACAGATTCAACACCCTCGCCGCTGGTGGCTTAGCGGCCTGCCGTGCGATCCACTGCCAGTTGTCAAATTGCTCTGGAAAGACACCGATCTGTCCCGAAGGTAATGGGGAGAGCAAAAGTTTGTACTGCGAATCCGCAGCCAAATTCACTGAAAATGGTACCGTTGCCTCGGGCCACTTCCTAACCGCTGGTTTCCAGGAACCCTCGGTCGCCCGCTCACCCGTGTATCGAGCGGTGGCCGAGGCCCAAAGCTCGGGTTGCGACTGCGGCCCGTCGGACCCCGGCGCGGGGCGATCCAACACCCATGCCCCGAAGCGTTCCAATTTGCGATCTGCGCCGAAGTCCAGGAGTTCGTATTCCATAGTAGCCATCGGCGGAAGCCGATGGTCGTATCCTGTGAAAACCACGGGCTTCCGCCGGCGGCTAGTAAATTGGTTTACTTTTTCAAATGAGGCCCGAGCAACTCTGCCCACAACACATATCCCTTATCATTCATGTGCAAGCCATCTTCGAGAAAGAGGTCGGGATTCGGCTGGCCCTTGTCACCAAGCATCACTGGCCAGACATCGACGAAGGTGAGTTGTTCGTCTGCCGCACAGTCGGCGGCGATCATCGCATTGGCAGCTTGCATCGTTTCGGCCATGTTCCACCGAGCGATGCTTGGTTTGATGGCGATATAAAGGAGCTGCGATCCGGGTAAATCAGCCTTGAATTTCTCCGTGAAAGCGCGAAAGTCGGCGTGTACTTGCTCGGCTGAATTGCCGTTAGCAACATCATTGTCGCCGGCGTAGAACACCACGATCGGCGGTTTATGCTTGCCCACCAATTCAGTGAAATAGTGAGTCGAATCGGCGATCTCTGAACCGCCGAAGCCCCGGTTCAAGCATGAAAGTTCGGGAAAGGATTTCTGCAGATTCCAGAGTCGGATACTGGAACTGCCAACAAAGACAATCCGGCCCGGTCGCGGCGGTTCGGATTCGTCTAAGGCAATAAACGCATCAATATCCGCCTGCCAGCGAGTAGGATCTCGGCTCGAGTCGGCGGAAATGGCGGGAAAAACCTGCGATAGCAGAAACAGGATGAGAAAAGTAGTTCGCATAACCATGAAAGATTTTCTCCGGGATAGAAAATGTGAGTTGGTTCTTGTCGCCATAAGCGTATAATGGGTGGTTCGCTATTTCCCTGTGATGCGTTGCATCGCGACTAAGATTAGGCCACCCTCGGACTTGCCACACGGACGTATGCCCGCCTCAGATATCATCATCAAAGGTGCCCGCGAACACAACCTCCGCGGCGTCGACCTCACGCTTCCTCGCAATAAGCTCATTTGCCTGACCGGCGTGAGTGGCAGCGGCAAAAGCTCGCTGGCCTTCGACACGCTCTATGCCGAGGGACAGCGGCGCTACGTCGAGAGTTTGTCGACGTTTGCCCGGCAATTCCTTGGCCAGATGCCCAAGCCCGACGTGGACCATATCAGCGGCTTGAGTCCCTCAATCTCGATCGCGCAGAAGTCGGCCGGCAACAACCCGCGTTCGACCGTCGGGACAATCACCGAGATTTATGATTTCTTACGCGTGCTTTATGCCCGGGTGGGTCAGGGGCACTGCCCGCAGTGCCAGCGGCCAATCACGGCACAGTCCCGCGAGGAAATCATCGCCCGCATTCAGGCACTCTCCGCCCAGGAAGCTTTCATGGTCCTTGCCCCTGTGGTGCGTGGCCAGAAGGGAGAGTTCCGCGACCTGTTCGAAGATTTACTGAAAAAGGGATTCGTCCGCGCGCGGGTTGATGGGAAGGTCGTGCAACTCTCCGACGACCTCGCGCTCGACCGCCAGATGCGGCACGACATCGAGGTGGTCGTCGATCGCCTGGTCAACGGACCTGGCATCCGCACACGCCTGGGTGAGGCAGTGGAACTGGCATTGAAATTGGGCGAAGGAACCCTAATCATCGCTCAGGAAGAAGCTCCCTCCGGCGGTCCCACTTCAGCGGGACCAACAGTGAAGGCGAAACGTGGTACGGGGGTCCAGGCGGGAGACATGGTCGTCTCGGCGGACTACGCCTGCAACCACTGCGGCTTGAGTTTCCAACCCCCTTCGCCACAACTTTTCAGCTTCAACAGCCCACGCGGAATGTGTCTCGAATGCGATGGTCTGGGAACGATGTTCAGCTTCGACCCCGAGAAGCTGGTCACGGATCCCAGCAAATCGCTTTCGCATGGCTGCATCGAACTCATCGGGCCCTGGAAGGACCTCGGGCGGTGGAAGCGGCACATCTACAAGGGTGTTGCCGAGACGATGGAAAGAAAACTCCAACTGGCCGAGGGAACACTCACCGACACCCCCTGGCAGGAATTGGCGGAAGAGTTTCGCCACCTGTGGCTCTGGGGCACCGGCGACGAACACATTACCTTCACCTGGCGGGCCGGCAAGAACTCGCAAAAGTACGGTGGCAAGTTCGACGGCCTTATCCCCGAGCTCTTGGAGAAATATCGCGGCGCAAAGAGCAAAACGCTTGTCGCCAGGCTCGAAGAATACATGAACGTGATCCGCTGCCCCGACTGCCTCGGCGAGCGGCTCAATCCCCAGGCTTGTGCGGTTACATTGACCACGGCTAGCGCGAAGTTTGCCGAACAGCCGCAACGAACCCTGCCAACTGTCTGTGCCCTGCCGATTGACGAAGCTAAGGAGTTCTTCAGCGAACTGGCTCTTGACAAAACGCAGCAAAAGATCGCCAGCGAAGTGCTCAAAGAGATTCGCGGCCGGTTGGGTTTTCTCACGAATGTAGGACTCGATTATCTGTCGCTGGGTCGCACAGCTCCCACGCTATCCGGTGGCGAAACCCAGCGGATTCGCCTTGCAGGGCAGATTGGTTGCGGACTCGTTGGCGTGCTGTATATCCTCGACGAACCTTCGATTGGATTGCATCCTCGTGATAACGAGCGGCTCCTCTCGACACTCGAACAACTCCGTGATCAGGGCAACACGGTCGTCGTCGTCGAACACGATGAGGACACGATGCGGGCCGCCGACCTCGTGGTCGATTTCGGCCCCGGTGCCGGGGTCCGCGGCGGTGAACTGATGGCCGTCGGGACGGCGGACCAAGTAGCGAAGAATAAGAATAGTGTGACGGGTGCCTATCTGGCTGGTCGGCGGAAGATCGAAGTACCGGCGAAGAGGAGAATCGAGTCGCTGGGCCCTAGCCGCAAGTCAGAAAACACTAATTCTAAATCGCGCCCAGCGCCTGGCGACTCGCAACTCATAATTCATGGTGCCCGGCACAACAATCTCAAAAACGTCACGATGAAGATCCCCTTGGGGGCGTTTGTGTGTGTCACCGGAGCAAGTGGCAGCGGCAAAAGTTCGCTGGTGAGCGACATCCTCGTTGAAGCATTGCGTCGTGATCTCAACGGTGGCAACGGAGAACCCGGCGAGCATGACCGCATCGAAGGGCTCGAACATCTCGACAAGATGATCGCGATCGACCAGTCTCCTATTGGTCGCACTCCCCGCTCAAACCCTGCCACCTACATCAAAGTGTTCGACGAAATCCGTAAGCTGTACACACAACTTCCTGAAGCAAAACGACGGGGATACAAACCGGGGCGATTTAGTTTCAACGTGACGGGTGGCCGGTGCGAGGCGTGCAGTGGCAACGGCTCGAATAAACTGGAGATGGATTTCCTGGCCGACGTGTGGATCACCTGCAATGTGTGTCAGGGGCACCGCTTCAACCATGAGTCGCTGCAAATCAAGTACAAAGAAAAATCGATTGCCGACGTCCTGGAGATGGACGTGCAGCAGGCGCTCGAACACTTTGAGAACATTCCGCTGATTCGTCACAAATTGGAAACTCTGCACTCGGTAGGCCTCGATTATCTGAAGCTAGGCCAACCCTCTCCGACACTTTCCGGCGGAGAAGCCCAGCGGATCAAACTCGCCCGCGAGTTGGTCAAGAAATCTACCGGTCGTACGCTGTACCTGCTTGATGAACCCACCACCGGCTTGCATTTTGCCGACATCGAGATGCTGCTCAAGGTGTTGCACGCATTCGTCGACGCAGGCAACACCGTGCTAGTGGTCGAGCACAATTTGGACGTCGTGAAAACCGCCGACTGGGTCATCGACGTCGGCCCCGACGGCGGTAAACACGGCGGCGAAATCATCGCCACCGGCACTCCCGAACAAATAGTAGCTGGCGAGGCCGCTTTATCTGCCGGCAACACAGCGGCATTCGTTTCCCACACCGCCACGGCCCTAGCCCCCTATCTAAACGGTAAGTCCCATAGCACAACCAAACCGACCAAGCGCACTCCCGTCAAACAGGCCACCCACATCGTCGTCGAGGGTGCCAGCGAACACAATCTGCGCGACGTGAGCGTGAGAATCCCCCGCGACGAATTCACCGTCTTCTGCGGCCCCAGCGGTAGCGGCAAGAGCTCGCTCGCCATGGACACGATCTACGCCGAGGGACAGCGGCGCTATGTCGAAAGCCTCAGTTCCTACGCCCGCCAGTTCGTTGGCCAACTGCAAAAGCCTCGCGTCGAGTCGATCGAGGGTCTGTCCCCCGCGATCGCCATCGAACAACGCACCACCGGCCATTCCCCGCGCTCGACCGTGGGAACCGTTACGGAGATCTACGACTACTTCCGAATCTTAATGTCCCGGCTGGGTCAGATGTACTGCCCCGAGTGCGACATACCCGTGGGTACGCAAAGTGTCGACGAAGTGATCGATGCGATTCTCGCCGAACCGGAAGGGACGAAGCTCTACCTGATGGCCCCGGTCGAGTTGGCTGCCGGACAGATTTACGAAGAACTGTGGCAATCGCTCCGCACGAGTGGCTTTGTCAGGGTACGCATTGACGACAAGACTTTCGAACTGGATTCGGCACCCGAAGTGGATCGCCGCCGCAAGCACAAGGTCGAGGTCATTGCCGACCGGGTGACGATTCGCCATGACAGTCGCAGCCGCTTGGCGGAGAGCGTCGAGAGTGCGCTCTCCTTGGGTCGCGGAGTGATGGTCACGGTCGTGGTTGAGGAAGCCATCCCCGAATCACGCTGGCGAACGAAGGTGCATAGCCAACACCGTTCGTGCGGTCAGTGCGGACGGAGTTTCGAGGCGCTTTCGCCCCATCATTTTTCCTTCAACAATTCACTCGGCTGGTGTGGTGCTTGTGAGGGATTAGGAACCGAAATCGGCGCCAATCCGGCGGCCCTCTTGCGCAGCACGCAACTTACGCTCGCCGAAGGGGCAATCCTGGCCTGGCCGGGGGTCGAGCGACCTCTATTCGCCGCGATGCTTGCCGCACTTTCTACGCACACGGGTTTACCAACTGACGTACCATTCGAGCAGTTGTCGCCCCGACATCGTCGAACGGTCCTCTACGGCACGGGAGACGAATGGATCAGGGTAGTCGCTAGCAGTGAGGCGCTAGACGCTAGTTCCAATAAGTCAAAAAAAACTAGCGCCTCGCGCCGCGCACCTGGCAACTTCCTCTTTCAATACAAAGGTCTCTATCCCGCATTAGAGGAGGCCTCGCGGATGTCGCCTCGACTGCGTGCGCAACTCGATCACTTGGTGGACGAAATCGAATGCAGCCAGTGTGGGGGGAGTCGTTTGCGCGACGATACCTCGGCAGTGAAGTTTCAAGGCCGCACTATTGGCGAGTATTGCCGGCTGCCACTTGGCCGGCTCCTCCCAGAACTTGAGGCCTGGAAGCTCACCGCCAGTCAGCAAAAAGTGGCCGGCGAGTTGGTCCGCGAGATCAGCAATCGGCTTACTTTCTTATTGGAGGTGGGGCTCGAATATCTCACCATCGGCCGCTCGGCCCCAACGCTCTCCGGAGGCGAGTCACAACGCATCCGCCTGGCTAGCCAAGTCGGAAGCGGTCTGTGTGGCGTACTCTACGTACTCGACGAACCCACCATCGGTCTGCATCCCAGGGATAATGCCCGATTGATCTCAGCGCTCCATAAGCTCCGCGATCTCGGTAACACATTATTGGTAGTCGAGCACGACCGCGACGTGGTCGAAAGCGCCGATCAACTCCTAGATTTTGGTCCCGCCGCCGGGCGACTCGGTGGAGAAATCGTCGCCCGCGGAACCCCCACCGAAGTCGCCCGACGTCGCGGGTCGGTAACGGGGCCATACCTGTCGGGGAAGAAGGCGATCCCGGTACCGATGAACCGACGCGTGGCGCAGGACCCCAAACCGACGAAGAAAAAGACTGCCGAGGTCGCTTCAGCGGTCCGGTCTTCAAGCTCATCAACAACCCTACGCATCCAAGGCGCCCGCCACAACAACCTTAAAAACATCGACGTTGAAATCCCCCTCGGCACACTCACCGCCGTAACCGGCGTGAGCGGCAGCGGCAAAAGCTCGCTCGTTGAGGACGTTTTATACAACCAACTCGCCCGCACACTCCACCGTGCCGGCACTAACCCCGGCGCCCACGACCGCATCGTTGGCGTCCAGAATATTGACAAGGTGATCCGCGTGGATCAACGGGCACTGGGGAACACCCCCTCGTCGAACCCCGCCACTTATACGGGTGTGTTCGAGCTGATTCGCAATCTGTTTGCCCAATTGCCTGAGGCAAAGCTGCGAGGCTATTCAGCCCGCCGTTTCAGTTTCAATGTCCCCGGCGGGCGGTGCGATGCCTGTGAGGGAGCTGGTCAACGGTGCATTGAGATGCATTTTCTCCCCGATGTCTGGGTCGATTGCGATGTGTGCCACGGCAAGCGATTCAATCCCGAGACCCTCGGCGTCCAATATCGCGGACGGTCCATCGCAGACGTTTTGGAAATGTCTTGCGGCGAAGCACTTAAACTTTTCGAAAACATCCCCAAGATCCGCCGCATCTTGCAAACCTTATGCGACGTGGGACTCGACTACGTAGCCCTCGGCCAAAGCGCCGCGACCCTCTCTGGAGGCGAGGCACAGCGGGTAAAGCTCGCCGCCGAGCTTTCTCGTCCCGACACTGGCAAGACTCTCTACATCCTCGACGAGCCAACCACGGGCCTGCATTTCGATGACATCGCAAAACTACTCGAGGTGCTCCACCGCCTGGTCGATCTAGGTAACACGGTCCTCGTGATCGAGCACAATCTCGACGTGATCAAGCAAGCCGACTGGATCATCGACATCGGCCCCGAAGCCGGCGCCGAGGGAGGCCAAGTCGTCGCAGTAGGCACCCCTGAGCAAATCGTGAAGGGTAATCGGAATTCGGAATTTGAAATTCGGAATGGGAAAAAGAATTCTGCTCTCCGCACTCCGAATTCCGCATTTTTTTCCCACACCGCCGCCGCTCTAGCCCCTGTTCTCGCCGCCGGGCCCCACAAAAAACGTCTGCCCTTCGACTTCGAAAAGCTTACCGAGAACCGCGCTGGTGACCTCGAAATCAACGACCTCGGCGGTGCAATCAAGATGCCGTGGGAAGTCGATGGCCGCCGCTGGCACACCCGCGACCGTGTGAGTCGGAGCGGGGCACCCTGCAATTGGGACGGCAAGATTCTCGATCAGGTGGAACGCCGTATCCAGGAACTCGGTGACTTTGCGCCCACCAACTGGAACACTCGTTCGATCGTCGAAATCACTACGGCCAAGAAATCCGACGGCTGGTTTTTCCACGCGATCACCGGCGAGCCATGGCTCTTGAAATTGAAATTCCGCACGGCCAAGAAAACCTTCCAGCGGGATGAACTGGCGGTCGCCCTCGATTTGAAACCACTCAACGACATTCCTGAAATCGAGTCCTATGGCCGCACCCCGCGGGTGAAGTGCAAGAACCTACGTGCCCCATTTCAAGAGGTTGAAATTCGGGCATACAGTTGGGAGGAAATCGACACCCCCCAGTTTTGGAAATTTCTGGAACAAGCCGTCACCGGCTTTCGCAAATTTACGGACCGAACGCCGCAAGACCCTGAGGACGTGATGCCCTGGAAGGTGCTGGGCCGCAAATGGCACCTCGCCCGCAAGGGTTTTCCGCCGGGTAAGAAACCCGCCTGGAACATCGAGGTCCTCGAAGAACTTCTTGAACTCCTAGGCGACGTCGCTTCAGCAACCGGTGACTCACAACCGCAATTCCTCTGGAACAACCAGCAGGTCATCAACCTGATGATCCCCCAGCAGCGCCAGCCCTGGGCCACCGTCACCACCAAGCAACTCGCGGGAGTCGATCTGGTGCTTAACGGTCCCGAGGGTGCGTTCGACACCGATCGCATCGCCGACCTCGCCGCCAACCGCGCGATAAAATCTTCCGCTGGTGAACTCGATCAGGTAAAACTCCGCTTCATCGCTGGGGACGATCTGCACAACGGGGACCTGCCAGAATTCCTGGCCGAGCATCTCGCTGCCGTTGGCGGGACGGCTGCGAGGATCGCGGCGAGCTGAACCAAACACGCTCACAAGAAAGCAGCCAGGGAAGCCCACTGCCTCCCGAGCTGCTAATAATGAAACTTAAACGCTGAAAGCGTTATCGCCGCCGTCCACACCAGCCCAATGCCATAACACCTATCAGCAGCAAACCACTTGTCGGTTCGGGAATAGTGATTTCTAGAGCATCGACGTTCGACTGATTCTGGAACGGGAAACCGGGGGCCCCAGATGGTAGTCCCAGGTCCGTAGCAAAGGCAAACACGGCAAAACTGCCCGTAAAATCCGTGAAGAATATATCCGAGGCACTCTTGGGAGCCGCGCCCACTGCCGTGCCCAAGGACGCCGAACCAGGAGCCAAACTGAACAAGGCAAAATCTCGCATCGGTTCCGCACCAGGGCCACCGTTCGAGGGCCCTCCCAGCGCGCCACTGTCAAACACCACCAAGGCATCAATCGAATCGGTGTTCAGGCCGAGCGAATCAAGTCCCATGGAAAACGAGGATGCGTAAGGAACAGGGACTGTTCCCGGGGCAAAAGCGGCTGTATCGAAAATATCAGCCGCGGAAGCAGCTACTACTACTGCTTCATCAGGCGCAATGGCAAAGTAGGAATGGACCGGGTAGACCCCAAATCCGGGAGGTCCCCCAGGAACCGGCACCAGACTTCTGAAATCAAAGGCGTCCACATTATCGTGTGAACCAGGTCCGAGTGGTCCAGCAGGCACACCGGGAGGAACAATACCTACAGCCGTAGTGAGTCCGAATGACGATTCATCGATCAGTAGAGCATTCGAACCACCGATGCCGGCGCTAGGTAGAGGACCAAGAAACGGAATCGCAGGATGGGGCATTCCCGCGAATATGGCAGGATGAGGAAACGTAGCAGTCGAAGTATAGATATCCCCCATTTGCTGTACAAAGCCTGCTTCCGCAAACACCGCACTACCTGGTAGACCGGTCGTCAAGCGATCCACGCTGAATTGCAAGGTGATCGCTGGAACCGGTCCCCCTGGCGCGGCAAATGGAATCGGCTTGTTGGTCGAAAAGGCATCGATATACATGCCGTTGGGTATGTGCTCCAACACAGTAGGAATTCCCGGAGTAAAGATATTCCCATCCGAAGGAAATCCCAGCAGGCCGAGAGATGGTGAAGGTGCGAGCGGAATTGCACCCGTAAGGCCGAATTCATCTTCGGCCCCTTTGCCAAAGCCACCCGCCAACATTGGGTTGTCGTCCAGAGAGAGCGATTGAGCTGAAACACTGCTGCACAGCAGGCAAGAGAACAGTGCGAGGGACATCAAGAGTCCCCAGAACGTACGAGTCATTAGTCTTCCTCCCCGTTGGCTGTGAGCCAACATTAGAAAAACGCGAAACGCCCCCTTTTTTGCATCGACCCGAGTAGACGCTAGGGGCCAAACTCCCATGGGATACAGCAAGCTTATCGCGAAATGTAACAAAGATTCGATTCGTGTCAATCTTTTTGTGATGCAGATTATCGAAATCTTACCCTGGGACTTCTACCCCACACCAGAGGATTCATACACTCAATAATTGCCATAACCGCCGTAGCTGACTACTCTTAGGAAACACGCTTTACCTAAGACTGACCTCAGGATTATCCGAAAAGCGGCTGGCAACCGGGACTGCAAGTATTCTAGAAAGTGGCGTGCGCCAGCGGCGCCCCGTCCCTACGCCTCCAATTCAAGATTGGGGTGAGCCGTGACATTGCTATTCTCCCGCGCCCGGCGCCATAAGGTACTGATCACTTCGCTGAGCAAGTTGCCTTGCAGCGACGATTGAAGATTAAGGGGCAGCAACTCGCCAGTTGTCCAGACGCAGAGGATAATTCAAGGTTTGGATGCGTTGATAGTGTTTTGTGTTGCCAGTCACAAGTACCAAGCCCTGTTGGATCGCAATGGCGGCAATCATGGGATCCGCTCGGCCGATGAATTGTCCTGAGCTTTGCAAATCAGCGTCAATGCAACCAGCGAGGTCTGCGGTCGAAGCGTCGAACGAAAGCACCTCGACGCGGGCGAGGCGTCCGCGAAACTTTTCCAAGAGTTCAACTCTCTCGGCTTTCTTGTATCCGCACACCACTTCCATCACCGTGACGCAGGAGACAGTGTAGTGGCCGAAGTCGTGACGATAGAAAGCAGCCCGCTCGGCGATAACCGTATTCTTATTCCTGAGAATCTCTGACAGGATGTCCGTATCCAAGAGTGACTTAGTCACGGGCAGTTCTCAGCGGTCGGGTTTCACGAGCGTGCATCGCCGAGTTCTCGATGAAGTCTGCTAATTCGGGGTCGTCGGCGAGGAGACCTAAGAGCGGGTCATCACTGCAGTCGCCATTGAAAAGAGGCTCAGAGAGAGACGCATTGGACAGCGTATTTTGCACGGCATCCAAGACAAAATCGTTTGCCGATTTGGCTTGGGACTTTGCCGCCTGGTTCACTTGCTCGGCCAGTGGTTCGGGGATTTCGATATGTATACTCATAACGTTCGCTCCTGCACTCAATGATACGACACGGGGAAACCATTCGTCAAGGTTTCTCGGGTGGCTCGATAGGTCACCACGACTTGTAGTGTTCAGTAGAGGAATCTGTGGACCGATTCGCTGAGTTCTCGAACCAGATCAGCGATATAGCATGATTCGAAGAATCGCCTAAGCGCCCAATTCCAGATTGGGCTCCGCAGTGGAAGTGTCATTCTCCCGCGCTCGGCGCCACAACGTACCCAATACCTCGTTCAGTGAATCGGCCTGGCAGCGGCGATAAGGAGAGTCCGCAGGCAAGTCGCGGATCAACCGGCGGTGTGCCTCGGGCAGTGCATGATAGGGCATCGTCGGAAAAATATGGTGCAGCGCGTGATATCGCAGGCCGATGGGTGCCCACCATCCAGAGATCAGAGGATGCTTGGGGTAGTTCACCGAGTCAAGCATTTGCTCCACGAAGGTCATTTCGTGCTCTCCTAGATGGGTCCAGCGATGCGCACCCAACGTGCGGAGTGCATTGATCCCCAAGACGAACACGCCCGTGAGGTAAGCGTGCAACAGGAAAGTCGGCGGCAAAGGCTCTTGGAACAGAAGGCCCCCGGCCCAAACCATCCGCAGAGCCACCATCCAGATAAACAGAAAAACCAAAACTTCTTGAAAACGGATTGTCCGCAGCGTCTTTTCAGTTGGCAACGGCCTGATGTACTTCGGGTCCATAATCATCGAAGATGCATGGCGATGCACCCAGTTTCGCAGGGTAGGACTGATCCAGGTCAGCGGCGTAAGCACACCGAAGCGGAAGACGGCTACCACCGGGATAATAAACACCTGTGACAGATAAAACAGAATTTGCCAGGCGGGCAATCGCGCGAGCGGAATATACTCGCCATCTTTTTTCGTGCCGTAGTGTTTGCGACGATGATGATCCAGATGCGTGTAATACACAAACGTGGGAATTAGAAACGGAATTCCGCACAGCATGTTCCACACAAACCGAAATGCGGTGAATTCCCCCGCGCGGATATGCACCAACTCATGAATAAACAGCGAACAGCGGTAGATCAACAGCGACGACACCACAAACGCCACGATCCGCACGGGCCAATGCCAGACCGTATTGGTAGTGATCAACTCCGGAAAATCGACCACTTGAAAAGTGGCCATCCCCACGGTCCAACTCAAGAGAAAATCGGGCCAGTAAATCCAGGGATTCGGCGTAAAGTACTCGCCGACGATACGGCGGGCCTCTGAGAGCGAGAACTCACCCACCGGGTGGTCGTATTTGGCAACAGCGACGACTGAGTCAGTTGCATGCAACATGGTACTATTAGGGAATCAAGTGATCAAACTCATCGGTGAAAACTGGAGGGCGATCTCGTTGGGCAGTCAACTGCGAATCTATCTTTTAGGTCGGCTTTGCCACACTTTTTATTTGCTTTATTCTGGATTTTATCCCTCAAGGGACGGATTTTCCAGACGATCCGCCCCGATTCAGACTGTTGTTGACGAACGTTTCGGGCGATAAGATGTAATTTCTCAGGCGGTCACTAAGCGGCTATTGGGCTAGCGACACGTTGTAACCTCTGTTCTCCGCCTAGATGGGTCATTTTTAGCGGGTTGGGTTGAATTAGTGCAAGAAGTTGTCATCACGGGAATAGGAATCGTCTGCCCACTGGGGATCGGCTCGGAAGCCGTCTGGTCGGCGATCGAGAACCGACAAAGTGGTGTGCGGACTATCGCTCGTCTGGTAGAGGCCGGCTTTCCGGTGACCATCGGCGGGGAAGTGCCTAACTTCGACGGCAAACAATATGTGCAGCCCCGCAAAAGTCTGAAGGTCATGTGCCGTGAGACACAGCTTGCCTTTACGGCTGCTGAGCTAGCATGGGCAGATGCCCACCTCACCGACGCCAAGCTCGATCCTGAGCGATTGGGGGTCGTCTTGGGTTCCAGTGTCTTTCGCTCGGAACTGCCAGAGCTCACGGCTCTGTACCGCGAATCGAGCAACAACGGCCAGTTTGACTTCACTCGCTGGGACTCTGCGATCAAGCAGCTCTATCCGCTGTGGATGTTGAAATACTTGCCAAACATGTCGGCTTGCCACATCGGCATCTCTAAAGACGCCAGGGGACCAAACAACACGATTGTTGAGGGAGATGTATCGTCGTTGCTGGCGATCATCGAAGCTGCCGACACGATTGCCCGTGGCCATGCCGATGTGATGCTGACCGGGGCAACTGGCTCGCTGCTGGCCTGGGTCGATGTTTGTTGGCATGGAGGGGCGCGGATGTCTCGCAACAATGGCCAACCAGCCTCCGCCAGCCGTCCGTTCGACTCAGCCCGCGACGGTTTTGTGATGAGTGAAGGATCCGCTGTTTTTGTGCTCGAAAACCTCGCGCATGCCGAGCAGCGGGGTGCCAAGATTCTCGGTCGCATTCTGGGCTACGGTCGCCGGTCTGAAGCGGTTCCTCGTGGAAAAACGCTCACGGGACAGTCGATTCGCCAGGCAATCCAGGCAGCACTCGAGATGGGGCATGTCTCACCCAATGAGGTCGGCCACGTCAACGCCCATGGGCTAAGCACTATCGAAGACGATGCCGTGGAGGCCGCTGCTATCCAGGAAGAGTTGAAGGATGTTCCCGTGACGGCACCCAAGAGTCTTATCGGCAACAGTGGTGCCTCGGGAGGTGCCATTGAATTGGCAATCAGTCTGTTGGGGCTTGATAAGAACCTGATTCCGCCGACTCTGAACTGTGACGACCCCACGGCTTCGCTGAATGTAGTGACTTCTGCTCAATCTCCCAAGACTTCAACCATTTTATCGCTCAACCACAAGCTCACAGGACAGGCCGTCGCGTTGTTGGTCAGCGGCGCATAGTCCCCACCAAACCTTAATCTGTCGAGGTCCTTCCCAGCCGCCGGCGGCTAAAAAGGACTCCAAAGATGCCAAATACCATCACGATCGTCGTCGGCTCAGGAACTTCCTGGTTGGTTACAACAATACCCGTGCTGCCGCTGAAGTATTTCTGCCACGCGAGAAAATCGACTCCGTCACTATCTCCATCGCCATCGGCGTCCCCATTGGCATTGATTCCGAAAGCACCTTGCCAGAGATTCAGATCGGCCCCGTTGACAATACCGTCGCCAGTGAAATCCCCCAAAGGAGCAACTTCTTGCAGAAAGAACGTACCGATTTGAAAAACGTCATTGATTTGTTGCTGAGAGATCTGGTCACTCGTGCCGCCGGGGCTCATCAAGTTGGCAATCTTCGATGTCGTATGGTCTAAGCCCAGATTGTGTCCAATCTCGTGGGCTATTACCCCTGCTATGACATCATGTCCTGACTGGGTACTAAGTTTCGAGCTTCCGATAAACGCGGCAATTCCATTGCTTCCGATATACCCGACACCAGCAACATAGTTTGGACTGAGCAGTTTGAAACCTGGTGAGATTTCCACAAAGAACATGTTGATGACCCGTGAGTCTGGATTTGTTTTCCCCGCTATCCTGGCATTGCTGGCGATCATACTAAGATCGTCGATCGGACGCTCTTGGTCCGGAGGCATAATACCTTGGTAGGCAAAAGTGTTGGCATAAGTCGTGATGCTCGGCAGGAAATTAATGTCGATTCCGGCTTGGGCCCAGATCATATCGATCCCTGCCTCAATACTTGCTCGCTCTGTGGCACTACCAAACACAGTCGCTGACTGCGAACCGTCGGTGAGCAAAGTCTGAATGAGTTGCACATCCACCTTGTGAGTGATGGGGCGCGGAGGGTTGACGATGAGTGTTGCTTGCGCGGAAATCGGCCAAGCGCATACAATCAGTATTGCCAATGCCTGCGCAAAAGGCGCACGGCGGCAGGGGTGTTTCGACATGGAGGTCCTTTCCTCGTAATTTGCGGCATGCAAAGCACTGCGTTCCGGGGCAGCGCGGCGGGTCCGAGGCTGGAATTTTACCAAAAATGCAAACAGGAAGACAAGGCGCATTATCGCATGCAATGCTACCCGCGTCGCATAGCTCGATCGATATCGCGCTGCATTTCCTGTTTCTTCATCGTTTCACGCTTATCGTAGAGTTTCTTCCCTTTGCAGAGTCCCAGCAGCACTTTGGCCCGGCCTGCCTTGAAATACATTTTTAGCGGGACCAGCGTCAAATTCTTCTCTGTAGCCAGGGCGGCAAATTTGTTCATCTCCCGGCGATGCATGAGCAGCTTGCGACGACGTTTGGGGACGTGATTCAACTGATGCGAAAAATTGTATTCCTGGATATCACAGCCCACCAGCCAAACCTCGCCCTTTTCCAGCCGGGCATACGCTTCCTCGAGCGAGAGCTGACCATTGCGCAGGCTTTTCACTTCGCTCCCAACCAGCACAATGCCACATTCCAAAGTGTCGACCACCATGTAGTTGTGCCGGGCTTTGCGATTTTCGGCGATGGTCTTCTCGTTCTTGTCGGTTTTCGCGGCCGACTTTTTTTCTTTCTTTTGCTTAGACGTGGCTGGTACCTCCTCAGAAGTTCTAAACAAGCATTGTAACAGAACTTCGCAACCTCATCCTAGCCGTGGCCGCAAGTTGATCGCGGGGCAGTTTGCCGGAAAAAAAGTGCGGTCGGTTCGCTCCGCGAACAGATATTCATCTCGTGGAGCGAGAGATGACGACACGGAATGAACCCAATGCCCGGAAAAAAGAGCGAGTCGCTGCGCGGGAATAGACGGGGAGCAAGCGTATCAAAAACGCGATTTGAGGCCGCCAGAGGGAGGCGTGTGGGCGAACCTCAAATCGCGGAGGCGGTCGGTCACTCTCCCCCCAAAAGGATACACTTCGAGGGAGACGTCAGTTATTCAGCTAAGGGTGGGGGCGTATTCATGCCCGGCTGGCCGGTAAATCCGGTAGGTGGGAAAAAATCCGAAAGCGAACCCAAGACAGGCGACTTCGGTTGCTTTACAGGTTCTTTAAATAATTCCTGCAAATCGCTGTGCAGTTCCACGCACTGGACATAGCGCTGGCGAACTTCGGTGTTAGCCAGCAACTTTTCCAGCTTTTGAGTACTGGCAGCATCGATATTTTCATCCAAGAGCCCCCAAATCAGGGCCTCGGCTTCATCTAACAATTGTTGGGGATTTTCAGTAGGACTGGGATTATCGGCACTCATTATTATCCTTCTCTCTCGGAACCGGAAGCTAACCCATGGCAAATCCACTCTGCTAACTTATTCACTACTCATAACGTCCTTAGGTTTCTAGGATCGGCCCGAACGATTAAGAATGTGTGAGTCCCTCTTTAGACTTTCGTGAACTTGCAAGGAAACAAGCTTTCCTCTGGGGATGAGTAATTGCAATTCACGTGCCGATGTACAGAATTCGTTATTACTCGGCAATAGTGAAAATTGAGTGCTATCAATTCGCAACTCATGCCTCTCCGAGTGGCAACCAATGCCTGGAGAGTCAGCCCTGATGCGGCAACCACCTAGAGAGTGCTAGCGGACTGGCGGTCAGAGAAAATACTCAAGCAAGTCGCGGGCCACGCCAGCCGCAGGCACAGCAAGCAATCCCTACCAAGAGTGATAGGCTCGCCGGCTCAGGAATCGTAATTTCGTAGCCGATCAAATCTAAGGCCCGCAGATCATTGGGCCTAATCAGTGAAATCTCTCCAAAGGCGAGTGTTGGGTCCAAGATTCCCAGTCCCAGGCTGTCTTTCCAATGGCTCGCCTGGCGACCATCACCAAAAGACAAGCCCGTGGACATTCGCACCTCAACATCTCCCCCAAAACTTCCATCGATCTGGTCAAAGATCGCATCAAATCCGGGGACCATCCAGCGTGGAGAAGTGGTGAACTCGTTGGTCGTAGTCGGGTTAAGCACAGCAGGCGGAGCTGACACAGTGCCACTTTCAAAGCGAAACAAGTCCAACGAAGTCGGTGCCACGTCCAAGGCAACTTGACCCAGGTCAAGGATAAAATCTACGTAATCGACATCAGAAATGAATCCCAATAGATGGCCAATCTCATGTGCCGCGACAGACTCGAAATCAAAAGCCCCGACATTCACCCCATCGCTATTGTCGAAATCAAAGGGGAAAGTGCTACTAAAAACAATGTCTCCGTCCGAAACGCCAAACTGAGTATCAAGGTCACCAAAACGATTATCGAAGTTCAGCGCCTTGGCATTCGCTTTCGTAACCTGCAGGTTCCCATCAAAACCGAAACCCGTGGGAAGAAAAGCTCCATATTGCGAAGCAGTGGGCAGAAAAGCAACGATCCCATCATCAGTTTCCCCGTCACCCGCATCATCGACCATCGCACTGCGGATCACATTGAAGGTGTCAAACAACAGCACGGCATCCGTTCCGCCGATGATGCCTGGTCCCAGGGAGGCGAGGTCAGCATCTATCGTCACGACAATTGGGTCGGCTATGAAGGCTTCCCATAGCTGAGCCGCGCGATTGAAGGCAGTAAGGGCAGGAGCGTTACTTGCTAGCGTGGGTCCTGGGTTAATCACAATGTTGAAAGTGCCAAGATTGACCGTCCCTCTACTGCCTACGGAGAGGGCAGAACTGGGAGGGCCAAACGGCATCGAAACCACTTGGGAAGCAATTGAAGTCGGCTGTTGTAACTGTCCATCATCAACAACCACTGAGAAGGCATCCATAGATAGAACGCAACATAAAAGAATCGGTAGCGCGCAGAAAAAAAATGACCGCCGCGCGGCAAGAAACAAACCTGTTTTCCAGTTCATTAGACGACTCCCTGTAGAGACCCCAACTTTGATGCAAATACCGTGTTGCCCAAATGCAACGATTCGCCAATCCCTGTTGTAATCTGCTGGGCAGCCGAGTCAATTATTATTTTTGAGAAAAAAAGGTGGAAAACACCTATTTGGCAGTCTGAGAAGCTATCGGCCCTAACCAGGTGCAGCAGGAAACGCGAAATCAGGCTTCCGCATGGCCATTAAGCTCGTCGCAACCGCAATCGGGGCCACATTCCCCGTCGGACTCGCTCATTTCGATTTCTTCCGCCGTGGCGTCACGAACTTCGCAGACTTTCACATCGAATTGGAGAGTCAGGCCCGCCAGGGGATGGTTGCCGTCGACGGTCACCGACTCGTCGTCAAAGTCAACTACGGTGACAAAGATTTCTTCATCCTCTTCGTCGGCCAAAGAGAACTGCATGCCGATTTCCAAGTCGTTGTCGACGTCCTCAAATTCCTCGCGCGGAATGGCAAGGCATAATTCTTCTAGTCGCTCGCCGTAGGCCTCTTCGGGAGGTATCGTTATCTGAAAACTGTCTCCCGCCACGCGTCCTTCGAGGGCTCGTTCTAATCCAGGAATGATCTCCTGCATACCATGAAGATAAGTGAGCGGTCCATCATCGCCACTGGAATCGATTTCTTCCCCGGATTCATCCGTCAGTCGATATTCAATGGCGACTATTTTGTGCTTGGCAATTTGCATCGGACCAACTCGCACTCAATTGCGAGCAAAAGAGATTTTGCTGGAGTAACACTCTCAAGAGAAAAAACCCCCTCCACAGAGCAACCCATCACACAAGGGCTCTGTCGAGGGGGCACAGACTTTAAGCCAATACTTCAGATTTCATTGCCGCGAAGCCAGTCTCGGTGAGGCTATAGCCCCCCTTGAAACTTTCCTGAAAGAGTAGATCTCTCTCAGTCAACTGGCGTAGGGAAGTATGATGCTTATCCCACAGCGGACCGTGAAAACAAAGCATTTCGCCTTGATCCATAAGATACTGACGAAACACATCCAATACAGACCGCTCGGCGGCAGTTAACATGACTTCCCCATTGGTTAATGACTATCTAAGTGTGAAACCCGAACCCACCTCGCGACAATTGCGGGGGATTCTTCGATAGCGGGCTTAGTGCTAGTAGCGACGGCCACCCCCGCCACCACCACCACCACCACCGCCACGATATCCACCACCCCCGCCACCGCCACGAGGACGCTCTTCACGGGGACGCGCTTCGTTCACTTTCAGTGGACGACCTTCGTGCTCCTTATCATTCAGAGCATCAACGGCTGCGTCGGCATCAGCGTTGTTCTCCATCTCCACAAATCCAAATCCTTTGCTCCTGCCCGATTCTCGATCCATGATCACGTCGGCACTGCGAACCGGTCCGAAGGGGCTGAACAAGGCCTCCAGATCCGCGTTCGTCATCCCATAACTCAGATTTCCACAATAAAGCTTCTTACCCACCAAAACTCTCCTCGAAAACGCAAATTCGGCCCCCATTCAATCTCGGGGCCACAAGAGCAGACCCACACGGGGGCCTATACGCAACAACCGGCGAAAGAGTCTTCGGGCTCTTCATAAGAGAAGCAGCGGCGGCAACCCGTTCGACGAGCCGAGCAACCGGGTATTTTACGGTATTCGCCAGAAAGTTGGTATGGTTATTTCGCCAGAAAATGTGCAATTATTGTCCCTCCGCAGGTTTTCTCGCATAATCGGACCTTTCCCGGGGCCGGATTCGCGTCTCCGAGTGAAAAAGAGAGCCTCTATTTCTTGCCGACATGGCCAAATTTCCCATTTTCAGCGAATAGCTTTCATGAAGTTTTCCACCAGAATTGCTGGCCATACGATCGCTCTCTTCGTCAGCATCCTGATGCGCACCTGCCGAGTACGACTCCATGACGATCCACGACCCACGTTACGCTTGGCCCGTCAACCCTATGTCTATGCTGTGCTGCACGCCCATCAGCTCGCGACAATCTTTCATGCGGAACCCAATGTCGCAGCCATGGTTTCGCACTCGGCCGACGGCGATCTTTTGATTCCTGTCCTCAACTTAGTCAAGGTAAAACCTATTCGCGGATCAAGCCGCCGGCAAAGCAGAGACAAAGGTGGCCTCCAGGCGCTCGACCAGATGATCGCTCATGTGGCTAGCGGCAACCCGGCGTACATCGCGGTCGACGGTCCCCGAGGCCCCCGCAATCGCATCCGCAAAGGAATTGCCAAACTGTCAATCAGCACCGGCGCGGCGGTGGTCATAGCAGTTGCAATCCCCACTCGCCGCTGGATCCTGAGCAAGGCGTGGGACCGCATGCAAATCCCGAAGCCCTTCAGCACGATCGACGGATACTTCGGTGAGCCACTTCATCCCGCAGACGGAGAGAGCGTTGAACAATTCCGCTGCCGCATCGAAGCAGCGATCAATGCCCTCGAAAGAGAGCACGACCCCACCGAAGCCCCCAACCCATGACGCTTCTTCCCATAATGCTGCGACCGCTAGCTGTGATCCCCCTGGCACCTTCTACAATACTGGCATGGCCTATACCGGTTTTAGCAGAACTTCGGCGATTATACTGCGGTTGCCCAAACGGGCACATTGACTCAAGTTTGTTTCAAGGGGACAATCTCTCTAGGAATCGTGCTTCGGAACAGTTCGGTTCTTCGCATCCCCACACACATGCCTGCCCGCCTATGACTGCTGATCTCTTGGCAGTCTCCTCTCCGAAATTGTCGCACACTTGAACACACAACCTAGATCGACTCACACCATCAGGAGTTTTTCAGCATGCCTTCACTCGCATCCATCATCCGGCCGCTGTCTATCTATTGTCTAGCTTTGTTGGCCACCACATTCTCGGCCCTGCAGGCAGCCGAGCTTTTCGTCAGCGATCGCGCCACCAACCGCATCCTTTCGTTCGACGAAACTACTGGCGAATTCCTGCGCGTGGTCACCGCTACAGGATTGGACGAACCGACGGGGCTTGCATTCGGTCCTGGAGGGTTTCTTTACGTTAGCAACCTACAGGCAGGTGTGGCAAAGGTTGATCCGGATACTGGGACCACTGAATCAGATTTTATTGAGAATGTGGTGGGTCCAGGCGGCATCGCCTATCATGCTGCCAGTGACACGCTGTTCGTTTCCGAATTCGGTAATTTTGATGGCGATGAAGTGTTCCGCTACGATGCCAGTGGGACGCTGCTGCAAACACTTGGCACTGGATCTGCCGCGACGGGCCGCGCTGGCATCACGTTCGACACCGACGGCAACCTCTATGTGAGTGAAGCCAATTTCACCCAAGTCTCTTCTAGCCCAGCGAGCGTGTTGAAGTATGCTGCTCCGGCGGGCAATCCCCTAGATGATTACGCCTCAACGGCAACCACTTTTGCCTCAGGGAATGATGTTACGTTGTTAATTCCTGCACCTGCGTCGGGATTTAACGGCCTGGCGTTCGATGCCAATGGCGACCTGTTCGTCGCCAGTTTGATCGGCCAGTCGATAATCAAGTACACTGTTTCTGGAGGAGTGGCCACGAGTGGCGCCCCGTTGGGAGCGCCCTTGCCATATCCTTCGGGCCTGTTGATAGGTTCCGATGGCAATCTCTTGGCGACAAGTCTGGGGAATAATAATGTTAATGACCCTTTCTATGGGCCGAATCTTTTTCCCGGAGAACTTTCTCGCATCAATGCGCTTTCAGGTGGTTCGACTCCTTTGCTCGTGGGTGACAGCAACCACGACGATGTGGTGGACGGTGGCGACCTTTCTGTATTCCAGGCTGCCTATGACCTGAATAATGACGGCGATCTTGATGGTGACCTAGACACCGACGGAAACGACTTTCTGCTCTGGCAGCGCGCCTTCGGCAATCAAGGATTGGCCGGCTCCTTTCAGCCCACCGGCATCGTCCGCTACGTCCCCCCCGTCGAGTCGTTCGCAATTCCCGAACCCACAAGCCTGTGCCTGGTTCTGTTAGGAGCCACAACCGTTGCGTTCGTTTGCCAAGTGGTGAAGAGACCTGCGTCGATCCGCTAAATCCGCGTTCGTCCGCACCTAATTTCAAAAAATGAGCAAGTTGCAAAATAAAAACCGAATAGCGTTCTCGCTTGTCGAACTATTGGTTGTCATCGCCATCATCGGCATACTGACGGCCCTCATGCTGCCCGCTGTCCAATCGGCACGAGAGAGTGCCCGCCGCAGCACCTGCTTGAATCACCTGCGGCAAATCGCCCTGGCGATGCACACCTACGAATCCGCCATGGGGCATCTTCCCGCAGGTTCAATTGCCCAAGCCGACCCAGCCGATCACGCCACGCCGCACACGTTTTACCGGTGGAGTGCGTTCGCTCAAATCCTGCCTCAACTCGAATCATCCACCCTCCGCGCGCAGCTCAATCTCTCGCTTCCGATGTACCGCAAGGATTTTTCGATTCCCGATGAAAACCGGCCGGCCCTCGCCCAAGTCATCCCGCTCTTGTTGTGCCCCAGCGATCGCCAAGAGCAAGTTCATCCTAGCTTCGGTCCAACCAACTACGCTGCCTCTTCTGGCAGTGGCAATGACGGTGGATCCCCCCACTCCGCCGACGGCATCTTCTTTATCAACTCGAACGTGCAACTGGCCGAAATTGCCGATGGCACGAGCAACACGATCTTCCTCGCTGAGTGCCTCCTGGGTCAGACCGTCACGCCACTTACTCCGCGCCATGAAATCGACGAGCGGTTCGCCTACGTGTTTGCCACCGCAGCGCCGCTCAACCAGGGGGCCTGTGACGGATCGGGACTGTTCAACTTTACCGACCCGCCAAGTTTCTCGTGGGCCAATGGCGAATTCCGGTCGACTCTCTACAACCACTACCGCCCCCCCAACTCGGTGGAGTTCGACTGCGTCTCGGCTAAATTGATTGCCCCCATCACCGAGCGCTACGCCGCCTTCGGCTGGCGTTCCACCCGTAGTCTCCATCCCGGCGGAGTGAACGCCGCTCGCGCTGACGGCTCGGCCAGTTTTTTCGCGAGCGACATCAATCCCCGCACCTGGCGGGCCCTATCCACCCGCCATGGCGAAGAAACCTTAGGCGATGAATAAGGTTTCTCCCTAATAGCCGTCGCCGGACGGTGAGGATTGAAAAATTATCGAAACGAGGCCGGCTATCAAGTTGATCGAATCTCCAGTTTCACGCATCCAGTCGGCGACTTTCCAAGTATTCCCCCTCTGATACCGTGTCTCGAAAGTTACCTGTTGCGCAGTTTGCCGCATGTGCCAGTTTTCTGCTACAATAGGTCTCCAGTCTTCTCTATCGGCTCCTCAATACCTCATGGAGTAAGTAAGTCGATGATGTTCAATAACTTTCTTAGAGCCTGTATGCTCACCGCTTCATTTATCTGCTGGCTAAGTACTTCGACGTTCCCTTGCCGAGCCAATTTCCACTTGTGGGATATCCAAGAAGTCTACTCCAACAGCGACGGAACTGTGCAGTTCATCGAATTGTTTACTCTGAACAACGGTCAGCATGTCCTAAGCAACCATACGCTCACTTCAAACAGCAATGTATTTACGTTTCCCAGCAATTCTCCAACGCCCACAACCAATCGCCACTTGTTGCTAGCAACTCCGGGCTTTGCTTCTCTGACTGGAGGCGTCCCACCGGATTACACGCTCCCGGAGAACTTTTTTGAACCTGCAGCAGACACATTAAACTTTGCCAATTGGGATAGTGTCACTTTTATGAATGCCCCGGCCGACGGCATCATGTCGCTAAACTATCCTGGACCCAGTGTAGCAACCAACTCACCCACCAACTTTGCCGGTTCCACTGGGTCACTGGTCCCGGCACTCTCTCCTGCCGACTTCAGTGGCGATGGCGACGTCGACGGCGATGACCTCGCAGATTGGCAAGCAGCCTACGCCACGACAGCCGCAGGTGATGCCGACCTGGATGGCGACTCTGACGGCGCAGACTTCCTCATCTGGCAACGCGAATACACGGGGCCTGCAGAGTTGTCGGCGACCACAGCCATCCCTGAACCGACTTGCGCAATACTGATTGTTTGCGGAGTAGCAGGTTTGCTTGGCCGCAGAAAACGATTGGCCGTTGCTCAATGAAGAACCAAGCTTTCGCGAAGGAGTCACTGACGGGCTCTTCTCCGGCCGATGAGGCGTGGGTGCGATTCAGAAGACTAAAGTATTCCGGACGGCCATTTGTTGTGTCCCAAGGAACTGTCTTCAGTCACCGCACCCACTTTCTCATGGTTACTGCGGGCTCGTGCTGGCTCGCCGTCGATCTAAGCTCCAAGCCAGTAAGGCCAGCACCCCAGGAATGGCAAACAAGATCGCTTCCACTCCTGGCAGAAGTCCGGTAGTAATCCAACCAATTGCAAAGAAACTTGCCGTGCCTAGAATTACCAGCGCACTGCCAGCTAGGGCGTGTCGCCACAAAAGTGCATAGCCTGCAAAAATCAGCACTAATGCAGCCGCTTGATAGAAGGATTCCTTCGCGGGAATTTCGAATTGGTTTTTCACCAATTCCCCGGAGACGAAACCGAGCCAGCCGACAAACAACATCACACCGCTGATCTCAGCGCCCCAACGCAATAACTGGGACGTCGACACCTGCTGTTTCAGCAATTTGGTATTCATAATGCCACCTCACTTACTCCCGCACACGCGGGCCCTTTCACCTGCATAATACCCGCAAGAGTCGTGCCAAACGGCCCTGCAAATTGACATGAGTTTCCGAGAGGATCTTTTTGCCGGTTTCTAAAGGCGCGGATAGCTCGATGACTCGACACTTTTTTGGCAGAAAGCAGGAGATCATACTTTCAGTAGTGTGCGGATTCAGCACGTTCACTGTGTCAAGAAGTGGCGCTACGTGTCAGGCAATCAAAAGCACGCTACCTGCTCACCCGCGCTCTTTCCCCGCCACATACCGCATCGCTGCCTGACGCGCCTCGGCATCGCCGGCCAGATACAGCGCCACCGGTGCACAGGTATGAGCCCAGGTCGCTTGCTGCTTCATCCACAACACCTTTTCCGTCCCTGTCGCCTGACAGCAAACCCTTACCGAATCCCCCCGCCACTTCTCCGGCACGACAAATCGCACTGTCAGGTCATGCGTCCCTTCCAGCGAGCTTTGCGACGACGAACGCAATTTAAAAAACACCCCATGCTCCTGGCTGATTGTGCCGCTGGCCACCACGGCAAACTTCGGTGCAAGCCGCAGTTGCTTTTCGGTGATTTTTTCCAGGTTCGTCGTACCGCCGCTGATCGTCGGTGTCACATGCGCAATGAGACCTCCCACGGGTGTAGGCAATTCGCCTCCGAGCGACGCGCCCAGCGAGTGCCCTTCCTCGGTGGTCTTCGACCATTCGATGTCGCCTCCGAGATGGCTTGCCATCTGGGTGCTGGGAGCAAAACTGTGGACCCGCATGAGATTCTCGCGATCCCCCACCTCGATCCGCACCTCTTCCACGTCTCCGATTTTGCCTGCGAGCAAATGGACCGAAATCCGCAACTTCAACTCGACCAGTTTTACCCCAGGCGTGAGCAAGGCATCATCACCCGCGATTTCCACACACTCGGCAATCCGCCCAAAGTCAAACGCAATCTGCGGACCGCCGGCAACCGCGATCCCTGCGCTGAATGTGATCAAGAGGATTGAAAAGAATACGTTTCCATACGTCTTGAAGTGCGACATTTCGAGTTTCCTTTTGCTCTGTCCCACTGCTTCGATGCAGATGGCCGATCTCGGTGGGCCCCCCTGGGCCACCGAGACCTACTCCCATTACGCACCGCCCATCCAAAGTGTTTGCCAAAAAGAAAAACGCCCACGGATTGCCCCTCTTTTTTGAAGGAGCAGTCCTGGGCGTACTAGCACAATTACGAATTTTCAATTTTAACGCGAACCTCTCACGGCCCCTTACCGTAGGCCGCTTTAAACTCATTGATGGCCTTGTTCAGCGCATCCACCGTAGCCGGCTCAGCCGCTTGTTTGCACTTCATCGCCGCCACCATCACCGCATGAGCCTTGGTGAGTTGCGCCACATAGTTTTCTGCTTCCGGCTTGATCCGCTGCGTCATGAAGTATTGGGCAATCGTGTGCTGAATTTTCGTGGCGTGCTCTTCCTTGGTAGTAATCCACCTGCCCATTTGATTGATATTATTCGGGTTGGGCGTCCCGGCCAGATCCTGAAGTGCTTCAATTCCCTTCTGAATCGTCGCCGAATCCTCGAGCATCGAATTAAACCGGGCAGGATCATCATAAACCCCGCACGGCACCTCACAATGCGCACGAACGCGCGGCTGCGGAACCAAAAGGGCGACAAACAACAATGCAATCGTAAGTAAAGTCTTCATGGCATAATTCTCCAGTGGTTGAAATGGATGAACTATTCGATCCTACTACCACAACCCACAAGGGTCAATCACCGTCGCAAACTGATTGGCATTAGAAAAAAGCCCGGTACCCGCAACTCGTCGGATGCGAATCGCCTCCAGGCTTCCGTCGATGTTACGAAAGAAGAACCTTTGATAGCCATGCGTTTCAGAATACTTGAGTAGCGATTTCTTGTGACAAGCCTAAAGAGTCCAGCCAGGATAACACCGCCGAAAAGTGCCACTCGACTGCTAGTTGTTCGGGTTCTATGAAGACTATTATTGACTTGTCTCAGTATTGACGCTATATTTGCACAAAGTTGCAAATAACCAAGTATCGATGAGTTGACTATGAACCGAGCAGAAAAAACAAAATATGAAACCCGAGCCAAGGTGCTTAAGGCACTTGCCCATCCGGCACGGCTCAAGCTGGTAGATGTGCTCTCTGAGCACGATGAGGTGTGCGTTTGTGACCTAACTGATGAGATCGGGAGCGATATGTCGACCGTATCGCGCCACCTGGCTCAACTAAGGAATGCAGGCATCGTAGAGAGCGAGAAGAATGGCCAAATGGTCTTTTATAGCCTGCGGGTGAAGTGCCTCACAAGTTTGTTTGGCTGCATTGAATCGGTGCTTAAGTGCCAAGTCGACGACCAGTTAAAAGTACTTTCGGAGTGAAACGGAGTAGATTTTTATTTGGCCTGATATTTGCGTGTTTGGCCAAATAGGTAAATACAAGGAGCTATCATGATTCGCGAGTGGAAGATCTTTGCAATATTTCTGGCGATATTCCTGTTCGCCTATTTCGTTCCACTGGCTACGCCCCAGTTCTCGGCAGATGCCAATCCGAACGCCGCTAAAGTGACAGGTGCCATCGTCGAGGCATTTGTGTTGCTGCAATGGTACGCCCGCAATCACACGCTGGCGTGCGTTGTACCTGCCCTGTTTATTGCTGGTGCGATAACTACATTCCTCTCCAAGGAGTCGGTACTCAAGCACCTTGGCCCCAAAGCGAGTAAGACCGAGGCGTATTCAGTTGCTTCGATCTCTGGAACAGTCCTGGCCGTTTGCTCATGCAGCGTGCTGCCGATGTTCGCTGGTATCTATCGAATTGGAGCGGGTTTAGGCCCAGCGGCTTGCTTTCTGTATGCCGGGCCTGCAATCAACGTGCTAGCGATCTTTCTGACAGCTCGTGTGCTTGGTTTTGAACTTGGCGTAGCTCGGGTGATTGGTGCCATGGTTTTCGGTGTCATTATTGGACTGCTGATGGCCCTCTTGTTCCGCCACAGTGAAAACGACCGTAACCAGGCGACACTCGCTATGCCTGACCCGCCTGCCACGAAGCGTCCGCTCTGGCAGAGCGCCACTTTGCTGGCTGCAATGCTGGCTTTCCTGATCTTTAGCGACTGGTTCAATCCAGGGGACAAGCAGGTGCAACTCGCGGACGGTTCGCGATTCGCGGCAACACTGCAATACGAAACAGAAACGAGCTACGACCTTCGCCTCCAAGAGGCCGTCTTGGGACACGAGGCCTCCGAAGTCGTTCGATTGGCAAAGTCAGAAATTGCTCAGATCGAAGACGTTGACACTTGGGTGACCCGTATTCACCACGTCCGCTGGTATCTGGCTGGCGCGATGGGAGTGCTGGTGGCGGTAATGAGCCTAGTGTGGCTCGACCGTGCGGAATTCGGCGAGTGGATGAGTAACACCTGGGAGTTTTCCAAGCTGCTTGTGCCACTCTTATTTGGTGGCGTTTTCGTGGTCGGATTTCTCGGCGCACTGGTTCCCGAAAAGCAGGTTGCTGCTCTGATGGGTGACAACAGTCTGATGTCGAATTCGATTGCTTCGGTGGTTGGCTGCCTGTTTTACTTTGCAACGCTCACGGAGGTTCCCATTCTCGAAGCCCTGATGAAGGCCGGCATGGCCAGTGGGCCAGCGCTCGCGCTGTTATTGGCCGGACCTGCCTTGTCGCTGCCGAGTATTCTCGTCATTCGCAAAATCATCGGAGACGCCAAGACTGCCGTATTCGTCGGACTGGTCGTCGTGATGGCAACCGTTGCCGGCATGGGCTATGGCTCATTTTATCCCACTCACGCTACAGCACCAACCACCGCATCGGTGGTTACTGTCGTCAACACTCCCTAACCGATCAATTGAGAAAGGACCGAACTATGACCACAATTCAAATACTCGGAACCGGCTGCAAGAAATGCGTATCACTCAAGGAAAACGTCGAGGCAGCCTTGAAAGAAATGAACATTGAAGCGGACGTCCAGAAAATCGAGGACATCAACGAAATTGTCCAGTTCGGCGTGATGAGCACTCCGGCGCTGGTCGTCAATGGCGAAGTAAAAATCGTAGGCAAAGTTGCTTCGACTGAAGAAATCATGGCAGTTCTTCCCCACTGACCTTGGTGGGTGGCCGTTTATTGGGGAGGAGGGACGATGTTTACGAAATCAATTGGTTTTGTGGGCGGCGGGCGCGTTGCTCGAATTCTACTTGGAGGTTGGCGACACGCTGGAGTCAAGCTTGGCGACGTGGTCGTTAGCGACCCTGACGATTCAGCGATAAATAGATTACAAGCATCCTCGGCAGGAATCGTCATCCACCGTGGAGATATCCTGGCAGCCGCGCGTCAGACTGTAGTTTTCTTGGCCGTACATCCACCTGCGATCGCCGATGTGCTCGGCAGCATCGCTTCTGGACTACGGGATGACGCAATTGTATTGTCCTTAGCGCCAAAGATCACAATCGCGAAGCTGTCGGCGATGCTCGATGGATTCAGTCGACTTATACGCGTGATCCCCAATGCAGCGTCGATTGTCGGCTACGGCTTTAACCCGATCGTGTGGGGAGAATGCTTGTCAGAGTCTGACCGCAGCGAAATTCGTGAACTACTGCAGCCGCTTGGCCAATGCCCAGAGGTTTCTGAAAGCACGCTGGAAGCCTACGCAATCGTGACTGCAATGGGGCCAACGTACTTCTGGCCGCAGTGGGCGGAGCTACTCACGATTGCCGAATCGTTTGGCTTGTCGCATCAAGACGCGACCGATGGTTTACGAGGCATGTTACAGGGCGCAATGGCAACGCTCTTCGACTCTGGAATGACGTGTGACGAGGTCCTCGATCTCGTTCCAGTTAAGCCGCTTGGCGAGCTAGAGCCCACATTGCGCGACGCCTACCGGACCAAACTCATTGCCGTGATGGAAAAGATACGACCGTAAGCCCAATATTGAAAGGAACTTTCCGTATGAAAGCCAAGAATCTACTCACGTTCGCGTTGCTACTCTTTGTGGTCGTAGTCGTCGCGACGATCGTCCGTAGAGAAGCTGACAGTAGTTCTACTCTCAGTTTCTCATCGAATGGAGCAGTGGATGCTCCACCAACTGCCAACGGGATCGTGGCGTACTACTTCCACGGCGAGACCCGTTGCCCCACTTGCCGCAAAATTGAAGCCTACGCCCAGGAAGCAATTCAGTCTGGTTTCTCTGAAGAAGTGGATTCAGGAACAATCAGGTGGCGGGTGGTGAACTACGAAACTCCCGAGAATATTCACTTCGCAACGGATTACGAGATCGTCTCGTCGAGCGTGGTCTTGGTGAAGTTCTCACAGGGCAAGCAAACTGACTGGCGCAACCTCATGCGAGTCTGGGAATTGGTCGGCAACAAGGATGCCTTTGTAGACTACGTGCAAAGTCAGACGCAAGGGATGCTTGACCAGACCGAAGGTTGACTTTATTTCACTGTAGAATGGAGGTCGATGACATGACAGCATTTATGAGCCTACTCACAGTCACTGCAATACTGGCAACAGACATAGCAGAAACGGGGCCTGTCAACGAGCAGTCAATTCAATCGCCATCACTTCAGGTGATTGCTATGTATTTTTACCGCACACAACGATGCCCGACTTGCAAACGCATCGGCGCGCTAGCGGAAGAAGCAATTCGCAATAGGTTTGCCGAGGAACTAAAGACGAGGGCCGTCGAGTTTCGCTTGGCAGATTTCCAGGATGAGAAGAATTTTCCCCTCGTGAAGAATTACGAGATCTCGACGCCAACCCTCGTGCTGATAAACGTCTTTGACGGCAAGGCCATAAGCTGGGAACCGATGCCCAAAATCTGGCAATTGGTTGGTGAGCCTGGAGCATTCCAGGCGTACGTCCAAAACGGCGTGACAAAATACTTGAAACTAACTAGAAAAGAAGCGGAGTCGAAGGAATGACTGAGTATGTTTGGGCAGCGGTATCTGCGCTCTGGTTCGGAGTGCTCACCTCGATCAGTCCTTGCCCACTGGCTACCAACATAGCGGCGATCAGCTACATCAGTCGTCGCGTCGATAGCACGCCGCACGTACTGCTCGCCGGGCTACTCTACACAATAGGACGCGTGGCAGCCTACCTCGGGCTGGCATTCATCCTGGTCAGTACCGCACTGTCTGTGCCGCAGGTGTCGCTGTTCCTCCAAAAGTACATGCATTTGCTGCTAGGACCGACATTGGTGCTGGTCGGGATGTTTCTTGTGGGGCTGATCCAGATAAATATTAGCGGGCGAGGCGTCTCTGATGAGCTGAAGCAACGCATTGACGCTCTAGGCATCTGGGGCTCACTGGTGCTGGGAGCCTTGTTTGCTCTTGCCTTCTGCCCCACGTCGGCCGCCCTGTTCTTCGGAAACGTGATGGCCTCCGTCAACGCCGGTTCTACCATCACTCTCCCCCTGCTTTTCGGGGTCGGGACTGCCCTGCCGGTCATCATTTTCGCAGTCCTAATCGCCGTTGGGTCAAAGGTTCTTGGCAAAGCGTTCAAGACGGTCAGCAAAGTTGAGTGGTGGGCACGGGTAGGGACCGGGTGGATGATACTTCTGGTCGGTGTGTGGCTATCAGTTCAAGTGTTGATTTGATGATAAAGCATAATATCTCATGTTCGAGCCATCAGAATACGCGATCTCGACATAAGTAACACATTGACAGCTTCGGTGACTCACAGAATAGAATTGGAAACTTGCGTTTCGTCCTGTCAGTTGGGCATACCGGCGATTGATCGAAGCCACTTATTTCGGACGGCGTGGAAAAACTCAAAGTGAAAACGAATGGATGCTCGCACGAAGTTTTTCCTACATCTGAAGCACCAATTCGAAGACTTTTGCGACAAAAGCTAAAAAGGGACATCGAGCGGTAGGTGACATGGATTGAGGGAAAGCCTCAACGCGACAAGAACACTTAGCCCCTTCGTCAGGCGTTCGTCAACAAATATCGCTAATGGGAATACTTGGAACCATGACGGCACAACGAATTGAACCCGACCCATGACGGCAGCGAGGGCATTTGGATTGTGCCCGTCCCTTTCTTTTTTCTCGCTATGCCGGTGCAGTGTTCACTCTTCGACGACTTGGCCGAAAGCGATGTCGTGGCCGTCGAGGTCCTGGATGCCGAATTCTTTGACCCCGTAGGGTTTCTGGTGGAGTGAGTAGTCGATCTTCGCTCCACTCTGCTGATATTCAGCATACAACGCATCGATGTCGTCTACCCAAAAATAGGCGTCCCACATTTTGTCGACAACCTGCCAGTGGGAAACAATCTTCGTGTGAGGACTAACCTGGCTGAGCATTACCGTTAGGCCACTACGCCGCACCATACAGAAATTCGCCGGCTCGCCCCAAAACCGGTCATAGGAAAAGCCCAGCTTATCGCGGTAGTAGTCTGCGGCCGCGACCACATCGCGTACGAGCAGCACCGGCGCTACGCCTAACAAGTTTGCCATCAGTTATTCTCCGTCTGAGGTCGCTGTCACAATTCCGTAGGATGGGTGCTTGCAACCATCTTTCTTTCGCTCGATAGCAAAAGACGGGGTAGAGCGCCCATCCTACACCACATCAGCCTTGCTGGGAAGAAAAGCGAAAAAATGGAGGTTCGATCTAGGGCCTCTGTCAATTCGATCAACTTTGAGTCAAACGCTGGTCGTGGATTTTGATTCCGCCGCAATCGACCCGATGGCATTCGTTTATTGTTCCTCAAAAATTATTGGAAACCCCACGTTGATGACGATGATATTGATAAGGGGTGCTGCCGGCCGTTCGTGCTAGCATGCCAGCTTCGAATCAAAGGAGGGACCCATGTTCTGCTCAGAGTGCGGCGCCAAAGTCGCCGGAAAGTATTGTTCATCATGCGGAACGAAACTTCTAATTAACCACGCTCATGTTGCCGAATCGCTCGAACTGCCGATCGACTGGTCCGACGTGATCGAGTATGAAACGCTGCTCCGCATTCCCGAAGTCCGCAGTCGCATCGCTCGAAGTGCTGCCAAATCGAAAAAAAAGCTCACCGGGGAGGACTTTCTCGACATGTATGGCAGTGCCTTGGGTAAGCTCGCTGGGCTTCCCATCAAATTGCCGATGTCGAGTCTCGCTCATTTCGCGCAATCGACCTACGCCAAGCTGGGCATGAAGACCGGCAAGTCAAGAACTCAGTCCATAGCCCAACCCCCAGGCAAGGTCATTGTCTCGCTGCTCTGCTGGCTCGCCCGCACCGGCCGCGAAATTCGAGGAGTGCATCAGCTCACCGATGGCTGCGTAATTGTCGCCGCACTACCTTCCGACTTATTCGCACTTGAAGGCGATCTCATACTCACTGCGGGTCGCAGCCTCGGAGGCACACAAGTCGAGGCCAAGACTGAAATTCCAGGCCAGATGTTCGACTGGGGCAAAAGCACACGATGCCTAGAGGCATTGTTCAGCGAGCTGACAACCGCAGCGGCTGCGTGAAGCCATCAAACGCGTAGGCCGGAACGAGTTTCACGAGTTCCGACAAGTAGCACCTGTTTTGACGCTTTGCTGGAAATCGTGAGGCTCGTTCCGGCCTGCGAATTGCAATCGGCCACCTATTGTTCTAGGGGCGCCAACAGCAACCGCCACGAGTTGGTGAGGTAGCGTTTCGCTTCGTTCAGTGAACTCACTGCCGAGCACCGGCTAATTCGCTCGATAGACGATCTTGCCTCCCTGGATGGTCCCCAGCACCTTGTTATCTATAGAGTCTACCGCTGGTGGTCTATTGCAATACATACCGCCTTATTAAGCTTATAGCGTAGCGGCGAAGTGCCCACTCTACCCACCGACGACCAACATGCGTTATAATACGGAATGCACATCTGCCTAAGCTTGGGAAAGAGTGTTGATAAACTGAGTTATTCTTGCCATGCAACGCCTTCGCTTTTTTTCAATCATTCTCGGAATCACTGTTGCCATTTCTGATGCCAGTTGTGCCCAGGATACTGACTCACCGCAACAGTCCTCTGAATCCGTTGTAAGCATGGCTTTCGGTTGGCCCTTTCTCGATCCTGCTTCCATGGAAACACGAGGCGGCACAACGCGGGGGAGCAAGGTTTCGTTGGCTGAATCCCCGAGCGAAGCCTGGAAGGAACTGCAGCAACCAGAGCTTGCTAAACGCGAAAAAGACCGCCGAGCTATTCTAGCAATGGCAGGATCCTATCGAGTCAGCTTTCAGTTCATTGAATCGATGGGCTTCACCGAGAATTACTCGCCGAGTCGACCCTACTTTTCATGGGCTACCGAGCATGTGCGCGTACTAGCCGACACCCCGACTTTTGTCAGTTTGCAACATACGCTGGTCATGTATTTTGCAGACGACGAAATGGGCAGCCCGATGGTCACGAAGCACTGGCGACAGGACTGGACCTTCGAAGATCGTGATCTGCATGTCTATCGCGGCAATTTAGTTTGGCAGCGGTTGGAACTCACGGAAGAAGATGCCGCTGGGTGTTGGACCCAAGCCGTGTTTCAAGTTGACGATTCGCCTCGTTACGAAGCCTTCGGGAGTTGGAAGCATACGGATGGTGTTTCGCGATGGACCAGTAACGACGCCTGGCGACCCCTGCCGCGTCGCGAATTCTCGGTTCGCAACGACTACAACGTCTTGAGCGGAACGCAGACAATCACAATCACCCCGACAGGATGGGTGCATCTCCAGGACAACCGTAAGCTACAGGTCGAATCCCAAACGCCACACTGTCTTGCCTGTGAGCTAGGCGTCAATCGCTACGAACGCATCGATGAGCCAAGGGTTCAAGAACCGGCCGACGCGTATTGGGCGAAGACCGGCGACTATTGGAAAGAAGTGCGTAATGTTTGGGATAAAGTCTTCAGATCACACGACCGTTTCGAGCTAAAGAAACAAGCTGACGGCAAGAAACTCTACGAGGAGCACTTGGGCTACGCGGCAGAGATCGAAGAAACAGGCGATTACAATATCCAGAACGGTCGGACCCATGCCCAGGAGACGATTAAGAGTTTTCTGGTGAGCCCTTAAGGGATGTTTCACTTCTAGTGACTTCAGTAGATTTGGCTTGTCGGAACTCGTGTTAATCGTTCCAATCTACGAACTTAGGATCACAGCTATGGTGCCAACAGCAGCCGTCCCGGATTGGCGAGATAGCGCTTTACGTCGTTAAGGAACCGGGCCGCGGCCGCGCCATCGACCACGCGATGGTCGTAAGTGATCGATAACGGCATCATCAGTCGCGGTTCGAGGTGCTCCTTGACATACATAGGCAACATGCGACTGCGGCCCACCAACAGAATCGCCACTTCGGGGGGATTGATAATCGGCGTCGAGTAAGTGCCGCCAACGGCGCCGAGATTACTGATCGTAAACGTTCCGCCGCGCAGGTCTTCGATGGCAAAATTTCCAGCGCGGGCCGACTCCGCCATCGCGGCCATCTCTCGCGCGATCTGCGGGATGCTCTTGCGGTCGGCATCGCGCAATACGGGGACGATGAGCCCCTTCTCGGTATCGACGGCGATGCCAATGTTCACATACTCCTTGTAAATGATTTCGTCGCCCGACTCACTCACCGAGGCATTGACTATCGGGTGTTGCCTGAGAGCTGTGGCAATTGCCTTCACCAGAAACGGCATCGACGTGAGCTTGACCCCTTGCGAGGCGTAGTCGTCTTTGCTGTCTTTGCGGATCCGCTCCAATTCGGTCACGTCTACGTCGTCGAAATTCGTGAGCTGGGGGATCGTGGAATACGAAGCAAACATGTTGCGTGCGATAGTCTGCCGCAGTCGCGACATTTTCTCGCGCCGCACGGCACCGTGGTCGTCGCTATCAAGCGTGCCGGGGGGAGTCACTCCCTGCGAGGCACTTGATGCAGCCTGGGCATTGCTGGCCCGCACATGGACACGGACATCTTCCTCGGTGATGCGACTGCCACTCGCCGGCCGCACGCGCCGCAGTTCGACACCCAACTCACGCGCCAGGCGGCGGACCGCCGGTCCTGCTGCTGCAGGGGCATGCCCATCGCCAGCCGTAGCTGGAATTGCTTTGATCGGTGCTGGTTTCGCCCCCTTCGTTACTGGTGCTGGCGGTTCGGGTTCAGGCTCGACAAAAGCTGGTACATCGTCTGTCGGTGCGGGAGGAATTTCTGCCTCTGAAGTCACCTTTTGGGGTTTCGTTTCCGCTTTTGGCTCAGGTTTTTCTTCCGCAGGCTTCTCGGCAGGAGCAGGCGTTGAATCGTCCTTCCCATTCGCGGCACCCTCTTCCGCCTCGATTTCCAGAATTGGCGCACCTACTTCTATGGTATCACCTTCCGAAACAAGGAGTTTTATCACCTTGCCAGCTTCCGGGCTGGGGATCGGCATCGTCGCCTTGTCGGTCTCCACTTCAATGAGATCCTGATCGACTGTGATCGTGTCACCGACCGCTACCAAGATCGAAAGCACGTCGCCAGATTCGATTTTTTCGCCCAAATGGGGCAATTTTATTTGTGTTGCCATAATGTTAGCTGTTAGTCGTTAGCAAATGGTCATTATCTACTTACGCGTACAATGCCGAGGGTTTCTCGGGGTCGATCTTCAGTTCTTTGACGACCCCAGCAAGTTTCTTCTTATCAAACTGACACCGCTTGCTCAGTTGGGTGAGGGCAGCCAGGGTGATGCACTCAGCGTCGACCTCAAAATGCCGCCGCAACGCCTCTCGAGATTCGCTGCGGCCCATGCCGTCGGTTCCCAAGGCAAAGAGGCCGCCGGGGATCCATGGGTTCA
This sequence comes from Bythopirellula sp., assembly GCA_041738415.1. Classification (GTDB taxonomy): domain Bacteria; phylum Planctomycetota; class Planctomycetia; order Pirellulales; family Lacipirellulaceae; genus Bythopirellula. The sequence goes on along the minus strand of JBGSPU010000100.1, from coordinate 19,267 downwards.
ACTGCTCGGCCAGAATTCGCATGTAGTCGCTCGCAGCGATCACGGGTCCCTCGACCTCGGCAAGTTGTTGCTCTAAGTACGACAACCGCGGCTTCTTGCCAGGATTGAGCATGTTCCACCGCTGGCACTCTTGCGCGTCACGCCGCAGTTGGGTGTAGCTGGTCACACTCCAAACATCGCTGGAAACTCCATATTTCTCGGCCAGGATGCCAGCACCTCGCAATGTTTCGTTGAGAATCGGACCGCTGCCGAACAATTGCACTCTTGCTTCTTTTCCTTTGTCCTCGGCATCAAAACTTGCACAGCGGTACATGCCGCGGACGATGCCTTCTTCACACCCTTCAGGCATCTCGGGCATTAGGTAGTTTTCGTTTTCCAGCGTGATGTAGTAGATCGCCTGCTCGTTGTCCTCGTACATGCGCTGAAGGCCATCGAAAATGATGACCGCTGTTTCGTAGGCATACGCCGGGTCATAAGACCTAACGGTTGGGAAAGCCATCGCGTTGACCAGACTGTGACCATCTTGGTGCTGGAGCCCTTCGCCATTGAGGGTGGTACGACCCGCGGTGCCACCGAGCATAAAACCCTTCGCCCGCATGTCGGCGGCGGCCCAAATCAGATCGCCGATCCGCTGGAAACCAAACATCGAATAGTAAATGAACATTGGAATCATGTTCACACCATGGCTGGCGTAAGCAGTGCCCGCCGCGTTGAACGACGACATACTCCCCGCCTCGGTGATCCCTTCTTCCAAGAGTTGGCCGTCCTTGGCTTCCTTGTAATAGGCCACTTGATCGGAATCGACAGGATCGTAGAGCTGGCCTAGATGAGAATAGATACCCACCTGCCGGAACAAACCTTCCATACCAAACGTGCGTGATTCGTCGGGGACGATCGGCACGATATTCTTGCCGATCTCTTTATCGCGGAGTAAATCTCCCAGCAAACGGACAAAGCCCATGGTAGTCGACATCTCTTTCCCTGGGCCCTTGCTAACTAATTTAGACATGGTTTTTTCATAGTCAGCCATGCGAGGAACTTTTAATGAGATCGGTTTGGTGCTCCGGCTGGGCACGAAACCTCCCAAGGCTTCCCGACGGGCACGTAGATATTTCATCTCGGGACTGTCCGCAGGTGGCTTGTAGAAGGGTGCCTCGGCAACACGCTCGTCGGAGATGGGGATTCCAAATCGGGTGCGAAATTCGCGGAGTTCTTCTTCGTTGAGTTTTTTCTGATTGTGAGTAATGTTGCGACCTTCACCCCCTTCCCCCAGGCCGTAACCCTTGATCGTCTTGGCGATAACCACAGTTGGCTTGCCATTGCGCTGACAAGCCAGTTGGTAGGCAGCGAACACCTTCTCGGGATCGTGCCCGCCACGGCGCATCTTTCTGAGCTTATCGTCGGAATAGTTCTTCACTAGCTCCACTAGCTCAGGATACTTGCCGAAGAAATCTTTGCGGATGAAATCACCGGGAGAGACGACATACTTCTGGTACTGGCCGTCGACCACTTCCATCATGCGCTGGGCAAGCAAACCCGTTTCGTCATCCTCCAGGAGGGGATCCCAGTCGCCACCCCAGATCACTTTGATCACATTCCATCCGGCCCCGCGGAAGGCCCCTTCGAGCTCTTGGATGACTTTGCCGTTGCCGCGCACCGGTCCATCGAGCCGTTGCAAGTTACAGTTGATAACGAAAATGAGCCCATCCAGGTGTTCGCGGGCAGCCAGCGTGATCGCCCCTAAGGACTCAGGCTCATCACATTCGCCATCTCCGAGAAAAGCCCAAACACGTTTTTGCGAACAATCGAGGATGCCGCGATCGGTCAAATACTCGTTGAAGCGGGCTTGATAGATCGCCATGATCGGCCCGAGTCCCATCGAGACGGTGGGGAATTCCCAAAAGTTGGGCATCAGCCATGGATGGGGGTAGGAGGAAAGACCTCCTCCCTCGCCCATCTCTCGGCGGAAGTTGATCAGGTTCTGTTCCGTAAGCCGGCCTTCGAGAAAAGCGCGGGAATACATGCCCGGTGCCGCATGACCTTGGAAATAAACTTGATCGCCGCCAAAACCTTCTTCGCCACGGCCTCGAATGAAATGATTGAGGGCAACCTCGTAAAGTGTGGCAGAAGAGGCGTAAGTCGAAATATGACCACCAGGAGCCGCGGGGTCACGATTCGCACGGGTGACCATGGCCATCGCGTTCCAACGGATAAAGCTCTTGATGCGCCGCTCCATTTCGCGGTTGCCGGGATAAGGTGGCTGCTTTTCGCGCGAGATGGTGTTGTAGTACGGAGTCGTGGCGGTGAAAGGTAAGTTAACCCCATTGCGGTGGGCCGTCTGTTCCAGAGCGGAGATCAGTTGCTGAAGCCGTTCAGGTCCCTTGCTTTCCAGCACATAGTCGAGCGACTCGAGCCATTCAGCGGTCTCTGCAGGGTCGCTGTCATTGGGGATCGGCGACTTGATCATCTCAGTTTTGGTATTAGCCATGGGCAGTATTCCATTTCGGTTCTATGCAATTCTTTCCGTCGCAACGTTTGAAGGCAAATAGGGTGGGTGAGGTGAGTAAGTTAGTCAGTGAAAAAGTGATTATATCTCGACCGACTCACCTGCTCACCATATTCCTACTCACTCTTTCTTCCTCTTCGGTCTGTATACTTCCGTCGCGGTTCCCAAATAGACTTCTCCGGCAAATGCAACAGTTTCGCTCAGCGTCGGATGGGGATGAATCGAGTCGGCCACGTCACGCATGGTGCAGCCCATCTCAATGGCTACGACCGCCTCGGCGATTAATTCGCCCGCTCCGCTGCCTACGATTCCGCAGCCGAGTACTCGGTCGGTCTCAGGGTCCACGAGCCATTTTGTTAGTCCATCGGTCTTGCCAATGGCAATGGCTCTGCCGCTCGCTTGCCAGGGGTATTGGGCAATATCTACCTTGATGCCTTCACGCTTGGCTTCGTCAGCCGTCAGACCGGCCCAAGCGATTTCCGGCTCGGTAAACACAACCGCCGGGATTGCTGCTTTGTCAAAGGCTGCCGGTTCGCCGGCGAGCACCTCGGCGGCGACCTTTCCTTCATGCGACGCCTTGTGGGCAAGCATCGGATCGCCAGCCACGTCGCCAATCGCCAGGATGTGTGGATCGGAAGTTTCCTGCCGGTCATTGACTTCGACAAAGCCCCGCTTATTGACTGTTACTTTGGTATTTTCCAGACCGATGCCGGTTGAAACGGGTCGGCGACCAACGGAGACCAGCACCCGGTCGAAAGTAAGCGTATGCTTTCCCTCAGCAGCTTCGACCTCTACGTTCACTTGCTTGCCCGCGTCTTCGAGACTTAGCACTTTCGTTCCCAGGTAGATCTTGGCGAACAGTTTTTCGAGCCGCTTGTGGAGGGGTTTCACGAGATCGCGGTCTGCCCCGGGGAGCAAGCCGTCTGTCAGTTCCACCACGGAGACCTTGCTGCCTAGTTCCGCGTAGACAGTGCCCATCTCCAGGCCGATGTATCCCCCGCCGATCACCAGGAGCGTCTTGGGGACTTCTTCCAACTTGAGGGCACCGGTCGAGTCCATCACCCGCGGGGAATCGATGTTGAACATTTTGGGCATGGCTGGGACCGAACCGGTCGCCAGGATGCAATGATCGAAGGTAAGCCGCTGGCTTTCGTAGGTATCCGGGTTGCCCCCTTCGAGTTGCAAGGTCTGAGAATCGACAAAAATGCCGCGGGCGTTGACGACTTGCACATTCCGCCGCTTGGCTAACTGGGCGAGTCCTCCAGTGAGCGTTTCGATCACCTTTTCTTTTCTGGCCCGCAACGTGTCGACGTCGAGCTTCATTTTGCCGAAGCTCACGCCCCACTCGCCCATATCACGGGTTTCACTGATCACCTTGGCCACGTGCAGCAGGGCCTTGGAGGGGATGCAGCCGCGCAAGAGGCAAGTCCCCCCCAGTTGGGAGTCGGCTTCGACGATGGTAACTTGCATCCCCAGGTCCGCGGCCATAAACGCCGCAGCATATCCCCCGGGACCGCCACCTAACACGACAACTTGCGAGTGCATCAAACTGTTATTCCACTGAGCTATAGGACCTGCCCACGGCGAGACAGAGAAACCCCCAGTTTACCCGAACAGGGCGTTCTCACAATGCCTAAGGAAGGGGCGTGTAGAGGAAGAAATAAGCGATTTCCCGGTGGTTTTCGCTGTGGTTGGATCGATGCTCACTGGCTTGGGCTGAATCGCGTTGCCAAAACTGCTCGAGCGATTTAACCTCCGCCGGATCAACCCATACCGTTGGTTTTTTTCACAACGCCTTCGGCAATCTGGTGAATCGCCCGATTGATCATTTGTATGAAATCATGTGGGCCAAAATTCCCAAGTGGATAGGTGCCAGGGGTCACTTGTGGTGTTTATCGGTTTCCGAAGAAGACTTCTACTAGATGTGGTAGGGTGTCGTGAAAAGAAAAGAGTTTTTTAGGCGCGAGTTGCGCGGTGCTAGTAGTGAGTTGGAATCCAAGGGCTGGGAGAACGTCAAAGACGTGGCCAGCCACCAGCGGTGGCGCATCCGGAGAGCCCCAGCCTGACTTTCGTCAGGGGGGGAAGCGGTTGTTTGATAGATAGCTTGTCATCGATTGAAAGAAAAAAAGGGCGCCCCAATCGCTCGATCTTACGCACTCATCGCCGAGCGCGGGCAACCCCCTGGCCCACAAATTGAACGGTCGATTGGTCCGCTGCAACCACCGGTACGAACTTCTCAGCTCGATGGGACTGAAGGTGAAACCTGTGCTTTGCGATGAAGCCTATTATAAGGAAACGGTGTGCAAAAGTTAGAGGCTATTTTTGGCCACCTGGGAAATAGACGCTAGTCAGAAATGAGGGGGTGGGGGGAGTAGTTTCTCGCAAAGTCGTAGAGTGAGGGAAATTGAGCGAGCGGTATTTTTTGCGTCTTGACGATGGGAAGGATAGTTACCACGACGACACGACGGCACGACGAAAGTGTTCTGCAGCATTCGTGGTGTCTTTGTGCCGTTGTGGTTTGTTCAAATCCAGAGACAGAGGGAACAACGTTCTCGCAAAGGCGCAGAGGCTTGGCCCGGCCTTTGGCCGCAACCAAAAAGTACGGAACAGGAGGTAATAGAGTAAACGGAGACAAACCTGATGGGAATGTTGTTTCGGACAGGTGAACGCTGATTTACACTAATCAGCACCAATCTCGATTCGCGTCGATGAGCGAAGATTCGTGTTCTCATCAATTTGGTGGTAACGGATCCGATATCCCGAAGGGATTAAAGCCATTAGCCCAGGGTAAGTCAAAGTGAGTTCTACGAACTTTGGCGCCACCCTGGGTCAAGGTAACAAAAAAATCTTCGGCCGAGCAAGAAGCCTGGCGTACCGAACACACATTGCCGAGGCCGAAATCCGCTTATCCTGGGGGTAGACCACCTTGTTGAGCACCTGCCAGGCGATCAGCATGGCCATCACGTTGGTCTTGCCGCCACCGGTGGCGAGCTTGGTACACCAGCGGACAAAGGGCCCGCCATCGCCAGGTATGTCGATCCCTTGTCGCTCTGCAGGCGGGGCCTCGGTGAGCCACATCAGCGTTTCGATGGCCTCCAGGCCGCAGAAGAAGAGCCGCTGATTGGAGTCGCGCTGCTCCGCGTCGTGCCAGTGCTCGAGGAGTCGCGTGGTGATGCCTGTGACACCAGGGTAGTTGGCTTCGCGCCAGGCGCGGACCCGGGTGCGAATCTGATTCACTAGCGGCAACTCGACGAACACGCCAGGATCGTCGAATCCACGTGCACCAGGTGAGGCGACCACGTAGCCGGCAGGTCGGCGGCCTTCTTCCAGGGTGAAGAGTTGAGATTCTCGGTCGTAGCTCCAGAACTTCGTCGGCTCGACGAAGGGGGAGTTGACGATCAGTTTTTCGATTTTTTTGGTGCGGTGAGGCATGGGTCTCTGCTGATATCTACTCGACTTGACCTGTTCTGTCAGTTGCTTAAACTACCAGTAATCCAGGATCCTGGAGGTGGATGGCCATGTGCCATTGCTTCTTTACCCCCCCCCCGGAGATAGCATCTCCTGGCCGACGCCCCACTAGGGGCGTTGTCTCTTGGTGTTAGCAACTACTGCTTCTTCAAGGTTCCATGCGTCAGCATGATTCTGTTTTGATGGGGGAACACGACCAAGGCTACGCTCTTTTCCTTGGAACGCTGTGAGCGACGATCCAGTCGATTCAGTTCCCACAAAGCTTGTTGCAGCGAAAGTTGGAGTTTTATTTAAGCCTTCTTCCAAACTAAGATGCACCTGAAAGCCCTTACGACCTTCCTCTGGGAAAGGAAGGTTCGTATGGTCATGATGCACTGAGCCGAAGCTCCCTTCACTTTTTCGCTTGGGTTCGGATACCTTTATTTTCTTGGCCATCAATGTCTCCCTTTTGATTTGTGTCGCGCTGGTTGAAACACGCTCCCCTTGGTCGAGCAGGACTCGACCGTCGGGTCGCGGCTAAACTATTCTAGGTTCACTACCTTGAGGCTCTCGATGCCGCGGTCATCCACGATCTTGACTGCGATCCGCTTGTACTCTCCGGCGGCAAACGGCAGTGACTGGGTGCCGTAGTAGGACTCGATCCGTTCTTCGTCGATTTCCGCCCGGAGTGTTTTGGCCAGGCGCTTGAGTTGATCGCTGCCGGGGGAGAGGACGAAGAACACCTGACGAGGGTACAGGCTGCGGCCGTCGTAGTCGGTGTCCAACAGCCACAGCGCGATCTTCTCGGGGCCGCCGGAGTCGACGGTGCCGGGGTTGTAGTAGTCGAAGCCGTGGATGGTGACCTGGTATTCGCCGTCGAGTTTTTGCACGGAGATATCTGGTTGGCCGATGAGCCAGAAGCTTTCGTTGGAGGACTTTTTCTTTTTGAGGTCGTCGGTCAAGAGGTCGGCATTCATCTGCACCTTATGCACTTCGACGCCGGGCCAGGTGGTTTCGTCGATATCCTTGGCTGCCTCGGGGTCGAAATGAAACGCAGCGAAGAGCACCAGGTCGGGCTTGGGCCGCAGGTGCTCGGCTTCGTCGAGTGCCTGATCGACGTGCCGTTGTTCGAGGGGGGCGTGTTCGGGGCCGAACGACACGACCACGCGCTGCTGCGTGCCGTGGGGTTTATCCCCACGGTCTTCCCCCTTCGTTTCGCCTACCGCATGCAGGTAGCGCATCGCTGGCAAGATTTCCAGACGGGCGAATTCGATCTGCGCGCCGCCCTTGCCGCGCACGCCGGTTTGCAGGAGTTCGCTGCGCCAATCTTCCTGCCGGGCGGTGGCACCGCTGCGGGCGATGGAGGCGTCGGCTTCGAACCCGGTGGGTAAACCACCGGGCTCGCTACGTAAACCATCGGGGTCGCTGATTTGTTCGATTGTGACTGCTGGAACCGCCTCGACGGTGAAGGGTCCCGTCACGCGGACCTTGCTTTTGTCGATCTTCGATTCGCTCGGTTTATTTCCGGCGGCAGCGACAAGCTGGGGTTTGTCAATGAGCCTGGGCCTGGCAAACTTGCTAGTTGGCATCATGGACTAGGGAACTGGAAATACCCGCTTGCTCGAAAGTCTCAGCGGCTGCTGGTTTCAAACGTGGCAAGAACATGGGAACATGGCGCCGGTAAGTCTCGTACTGAGGGCCAAAATGAGAGATCAGATCAAGTTCCTCAACCACGGCTGCCAGCATCATGTATCCAGTGAGCACACTCGCAAACAGTAAGTGTCCGATCGTCATGGTGGGAGTCGCCCAAAAAGCGATCCCCCAGCCGATGTAGAGTGGATGGCGCACATACTTATAAAAGAGCGGGACTCGAAATGGCAAGGACTCATAAGGGCGCTGTTTCAAGTAGAGCCATACCTGTCGTGTGCCGAACAGGTCGAAATGGTCGATCAACAGGCTCACTGCGGGGATGAGGAGCCAACCGCAGACGAACAATACCCACATCAGACTTCGCAAGCCAAAATTTTGGATATCCCAGACGACGGTCGGCATGGCTCGCCATTGCCACATCACGAAAATGGTTATCAGACAGGAAAGCAAGACATAGGTACTTCGCTCGATGGGGGCCGGGATGACACGAGTCCAGATGCGCTTAAACGCGGGCCGGGCCATGATCGAGTGCTGGACGGCGAACAGTCCGAGGAGCGCCAAGTTAATGAATATTTCCGAACCTTGGGTTCCATTGCTGAGGGAGTCGATAGACTTGGGCACGAGCAAATTACCCACAAAACCTGCCATGTAAGCAAAAGTGCCCAGAAACAACAGGTGGCAACCCACCCCATAAATAAAAAACAGCCATCGTTTCATCTCAAGTACCTCAAGAAAACTGGGAAATCGTAGCCATGACAACAGGAAACCACATTATTCGCTGTTCTCGCCGAGTGAGATTATTATCGTATCCGGTGGAGACTTGCAAAGTTGACTTGTGGTAAACTAGCGGGTTGACCCGTAGTCCACCTCGAATCCTGGCAATCTCGAGGATTTCATGAAGACCCCTACTCGTCAACGGCTCGTGGAAGCGTCGATTCGTCGTTTTTATCGCGACGGGTTTCGCAACGTCGGAATTGATCAGATCCTGGCAGATGTGGGGATCAGCAAGACCGCGTTCTATAAACACTTCGAGAGCAAAGAGGATCTGATGCTCGCTGCTCTGGAGGTGCAGAATGATTGGCTTCAAGAGACCTTTCGCAGCATGATTCGCGACCACGGGGGGCCTACGCCTAAAGGTCAACTGTATGCTGTGATGGATGTTGTCGAGCAACTTATCGAATCGGATGAATTCCATGGCTGTATCTTCGTGAATGTGGCAATGGAGTTCCCCTTGCCGCACGAGCCGGCGCACTTGCTGGCAGCAAAGAATAAGCAGGCCATTGAGGACATCATCGGCTCGATTGCCAGGCAGGCGGGTGCTGACGACGCAGAAATGCTTGCTCAGGAGTTATGCCTGATTGTTGAAGGCACCTATATCACTCGGCATGTGACGGGGAATAAACGGATCATCGACATCGCTCGGCGCATGGCAGGGCTAATGATTGAGTCACGTTGTGGTGTGGGGGATTGAGGTGAAAACAGATGCTCGCTTCCCTTCGGGGCGCGGCTAAACAAGCGGAGGGTAGAAACGCTATTCGAGCACTTGCTTGTCCTGCAGGAGCCGCTGGCGAAGTTTCGGGTAACCCACTTTTTGCACGGGGACTTGCTCATCGATGGCGTGGACTGCGGTCGTAGCAGCACTCTGTCCCAGCACCATGAAGACCGGTTCCATCCGAATCGAGCCATAGGCAATGTGGCTGGCGGAGAGGCAAACCGGCACAACCAGGTTCATGCACTCGGCTTTTTTGGGCACGATCGCATCGAAGGCAATGGGGTAGGGTTTGAAGCCGTGGACTTGGACGTCTCCTTCGTTGCGGACGTTGCCGTTCTGGTCGACGTAGCGTTGCACGTTGTGGGAGTCCATGCCGTAGGCGGCCATGCCGATAGAATCTTTGGCTACCGTCTTGCCCTGGCAGTTGAGTTGCGTCATCACGTACGGGCCGATCATTCGGCGAGCTTCGCGGACATAGAGTTGGTGGGGCCAATGGCCGTTGTCCTGGAATTCGTCTGTGGCCAATCCCCATCGGGCGGTTGATTGGCGGAGCGGGTCTGGCACACGCGGGTCGTTGGCGAGAAACCACATGAAGCCCTGTTGGTAGGTTCGATGATCGTCGATGATGCGCTGGCGGGTGGCGTAGTCCCCATCCGGATATTCATAGTTCATGCCGATGTTGTCCGTGGAGAAAGGGCCGCAGTTGTTGGAGTCGGTCTTGCCGTTGGGCATGCGAGTCGTGGTGAAATACCCTTGGGGATGTTTATTTGCGCCGGCTTGGATCGTGCGGAGCAAGAGTTCGTAGCGCAGCGGATCATAGTTGGCCGGTTGGGGGAAGGGGAGACGATTGGCTGGGACGTCGGTGAGACACATGCGGAAACAATACGCCTGGATTCGGTCGTCGCCTGACCCTTGTTCGCCGGGGACTCCGGGGTGAGTGCCTGGCAAGAGACCGCTCTCGGGATCGCCCGGCGTGACGTACGGATCAACGGGCGCGTCGAACTGGTGATAACGGTCGTTGGCGGTTTGCACTCCGTTGAGCGTCTCGGAGTATTGGCTGTTCGGTTCGCGGCCCGTTGTATAAGAAACGCCGGCTGCTGCCATGAGATCGCCTTCGTAAGTGGCATCGATGAACATCTTCGCGCGATACGACTTGCCAGAGAGCATTTTGATCGATGTGATGCGACCCTCTTCCTTAGTTACCCCGGTACCGGGAGTACGATCGAGCCACTCGTCGCGATGTATCTCGAAGGGATTCTCGGCAACGAAATCTTCGAACGTCTGCTCCGCCACATGCGGCTCGAACGTCCAGGCCTCGTCTTGGCCATAGTGTTTGCCGAGGCGCTGGTAGAACTCGCGCGCGAGGCCGCCGATTGCTCGTTTGTTGCCGATATCCGTTGCACCGAGTCCACCGCTGGAAAGGCCGCCGAGATGTTTCTCAGGACCGACGAGAATCACCGACTTGCCCATCCGCTGGGCCTGCACCGCAGCCATGACTCCAGCGCTCGTGGGACCATAAACCACGATGTCGTATTCTGTAGCGGTCTCGCTTGCCTCGGTTGGAGTGGGGATAAGCAAGGTAATTATTATGAGAATGGAGACGAGAGGTCGCATTGCGTTGACTCGGGGGGTGATGGTTGGGGCGGGTGATGTGTACCGCTTTGGCGAGCAGGATTTGCCGGACGCATCGCAGCTATCCGTTATGCTAGCAACATTTGTCTTGACCTTGGCTGGCGAGGTGGGGGATATTGTCGGCCTTGGATGCTATCGCTTTTCGGGGAATTGCTCAAGGACCGGCGCGAATGGAATCGTGGGCTTGCTTAATAAGAATGGTGCAGCAATTGGTCGTGGGAGGTGCGCTCATGGTGGTGGCGACGGACCTGATTGCTGAAGCGGCCAGGCCGCTGGAGGAACTCTCTGTGCAGACTGCGGACGAAGTGGCGGCAAAGAGTTTGGGGTGTTTGTGTTGTCATGAGAATGTCACCGACATGCATCGTCAGGAGACGGTGAAGCTAGGGTGCGTGGATTGTCATGGGGGGGATCCGGTGGCGGTTACCCTTGAACAGGCCCATGTGCCTCCGCGGTTTCCGGATGCGTGGCGGACCTCGGCAAATCCGGTGCGATCCTATACCCTGCTGAATCACGAGTCGCCAGAATTTATTCGGTTTGTGAATCCGGGGGACCTACGCGTGGCGGATGTTGCCTGCGGGGGGTGCCATCCACAGGAAACGCTGGCCGTCAAAAAGAGCATGATGACGCATGGCGCCATGCTGTGGGGGGCGGCGCTGTACAACAACGGATCGGTGCCGTTCAAGATTCCCCACTACGGCGAGAGTTATGCGACGCACGGTACGCCGCAGCGGATTCAGGATGTGCCGCAGCCGACGGCAGATGAGATCGTCTTCAAGGGGCGCGTGCCGTGGCTCGATCCCTTGCCGCGATTCGAGGTGAGTCAGCCGGGGAATGTGCTGCGAATATTTGAGCGCGGCGGGCGGTTTCTGCCCGAGGTAGGAATTCCCCGGCGCGGCGAGGAACCGGGCAGGCCGCGGCAACGGCTCAGCAACCGCGGGCTGGGGACGATCAATCGGACCGATCCGGTGCTGATCGGTTTGCAGAAAACACGGCTGTTGGACCCAACGCTCAATTTCTTGGGGACCAACGATCACCCGGGGGATTATCGTTCGAGCGGTTGCACGGCATGTCATGTCGTGTATGCGAACGATCGGTCGCCGGTCCACTCGGGGCCTTATGCGGTATTTGGCAACGAGGGAACGAGTCACTCTCCTGATCCCATGATTCCACACGACGAGTCGGGGCATCCGATTGTGCATAAATTCACCACCGCACCGCCGACGAGCCAATGCATTGTCTGCCACGTGCATCCGGGGACGAACGTGCTCAACACCTATCTGGGGACAATGTGGTGGGACAATGAGACCGACGGGGAGCTGATGTACCCCAAAGAGCAACGAGACCCGACGGCGGAGCAATTTGTGCGGGCGCAGATGTCGAATCCCAACGAGGCGGCCGCGCGGGGGTTGTGGTCGAATCCCGAGTTTTTGCGGAATGTGGTGGATCTGAATCCGTATTTGAAACATTCGCAGTTTGCGGATTTCCACGGTCATGGCTGGGTATTTCGCGCAGTGTTCAAAAAGGACCGAAAGGGGAATCTGCTCGACTATCGGGGAGATCGGTTGGTCGACGTCCAGACGGAGCAATTGATGGCCGCCGTCGAGCCGCCGACACCTGTGGAGCGTGAGGTAGGCAAGGTCCGCGAGGGGGCGGCGGTTCACTTGATGGACATCCACCTGGAAAAAGGGATGCACTGCGTTGATTGCCATTTCGAGCAGGACGTGCATGGCGATACGCATCTCTACGGCGAAGTCCGCGCGGCGACCGAAATCCAGTGTGTCGATTGCCATGGGACGACGACACAAGTGGCCCGGTTTAAGACTTCCGGCCCGGCTGCCAAAGGCGAAGGGTTGGACCTGATGCAAAAACGCACGCCGTTTGGCAAGCGGTTGTTCGAGAAGCTGGGGGACAAGCTGATTCAGAATTCGATGGTCGAGAAGGATCTGTCGTGGGAAGTGATGCAGGTCAAGGACACGATCACATCGGGGCATCGGCATTACAACGAGAAGTCGGCACTCTCGAAAACCGTGCGGTTTACGGACGACGGAACGTTTGCCTGGGGTGATGTACCCGGTGGCGACGAGTCGCGCTGTGCCCATGCGGATAACAACATGAGTTGCATCGCCTGCCATTCGTCGTGGAACACGAGTTGCTTCGGCTGCCATCTGCCACAGAAGGCAAATATCAAGATGCCCAGTTTGCACAATGAAGGAGACGTGTCGCGGAATTATGTGTCGTACAACTTCCAGACACTGCGGGACGACGTGTACATGTTGGCCCGCGACGGCACGGCGACGGGAAATCGGATCGGGCCTTGCCGGAGTGCGTGTGCGATTCACGTGACCAGCTACAACGACAAGCGGGAGTCGATCTACACCCAGCAGCAAACGATCTCGGGGGATGGGCTCAGCGGGATTGCATTCAGCACAAATGTGCCGCATACGGTGCGGGGAGGCCCGCCGCATTTGGCGGAACTGCGTGATTCGGAAGTGCATCGTCTGCTCTCGAGTGAGACCAAAATGTGTACCGACTGCCATGTGTCGGTCCAGAACGATAACAATGCCTGGATGGCGACGCTATTGATGCAGGGGTCGAACTTCGTGAATTTCATCGGCCGGTTTTGCTGGGTCGCGGCTGGGGAGCATGGGTTTGAGGGAGTCGAGGTGACCGAGCGGGACGAACCGCAGGCGGTGCTGGGGAGCACATTGCACGAGCTGGCATACCCAGACAACTATCATGAACACCTGGAGCATCACCGCGAGTTGCAAATCGCCCACGAACATCCGGGCAAAGACATCGGCCAGCAGATTCTGCATCCGTTGGAGAAGCCGGCGATTCGCAGCCTGCTCGCACGGGGTGAGTATCTGTACGCGGCCTGCGGGACGGGGGGCCTGCGAGTGTTCGACATTGCGTTCATCGACAATAAGGGATTCTCGGAGCGGATCACCACGGCACCGTTCTCACCGTTGGGGCAACAATTCTACGTGGAAACGAAATGCGCGTTGGCCGTCGCGGCACCGACAACACTTGCGCCCGATCCGACGCGCGTTCAGCACCCGGAGAATCAAGAACCAGCCGTGCCGGCGATCTATGGCTATATTTACGTCGCCGACAAATTCGAAGGCCTGATCACGGTGCCGGCGGCAACCCTGTTGGATGGGAATCCGACGAATAATTTTCTCCATCGCGAGGTGACTTTCAATCCAGACGGGCTCCTGCAAGGGGCGCGGGCGCTTTCGATTGTGGGCAACTATGCGTATGTGTGTTGCAACGCGGGGCTGGTTGTGGTGGACCTAGAGGACCCGAAACATCCGCGTGTGACGGCCGTCATCGACGACGAGTTTCTTCATCACCCGGTGAGTGTGCAGGCGCAGTTCCGGTACGCCTTCGTAGGGGACCATGATGGACTCAAAGTGTTGGACATCACCGATCTAGCGCACCCTGTGCCGGCAGCGGAATTGGAGATTGAAGACGTGCATAACCTCTACGTTGCACGAACCTATGCCTATGTGGCTGCGGGCCATCAGGGGTTGGTGATCGTCGACGTGGAGAATCCGACCGAGCCGTTCGTGGATCAGATTTACAACGCCAACGGAAAGATCTGCGACCTGCATGACGTGAAGCTCGGTATCACCAACGCAAGTGCGTTTGCCTATCTGGCGGACGGCGAACATGGTATGCATGTGCTGCAACTTACCTCGGCCGATACCCCTGGTACATCGGGATTCAGTCCGCGACCTTATCCACGGCTGATTGCGACGCGAAAGCTGGCCAAGGGGGAAGCATTGGCGATCTCGGAGGGACTCGACCGTGATCGGGCCGTTGATGAATCGGGAAATCAGATCGCGGTGTTCGGGCGGGTGGGTGCCCGGCCATTCAACCTGGCGGAGCAGCAGAAGCTTTATCTGCGCAAGGGAGAGGTATGGCGGGTGAGTGACGATCCGCAGTTTTATCAGCAGGGTCCGCGTTTGCCGGAGGCCATCAAGGGGTTTGTGGCGCCGGAGTATAGTCGGTAGGTATGCGTGGAACGGCATTGGGACGATGTCGGCAAACCTTGGCGCGTTGTCATATTGCAGTTGGCTTGCGATACTGAAAGCATGTGGCCAGATCGTGAGAATACCGAACAGTTGCTTGCCGCCGCCCGTGGGGGGGATGCGGTGGCGGTGAATCAATTGCTGGATCGGCATCGGAACTCAGTGCGGCGCATGATCGATCTGCGGATGGATCAGAAGATCAAGCGGCGGGTCGATGCCAGTGACATCGTGCAGGAGGTGATGATCGAAGCCAATCGGCGGTTGGCTGACTACTTGGAAAATCCAGTGATGCCGTTTCATCTGTGGTTGCGGCAAATGGCCAAGGACCGGCTGATCGATGCCCACCGTCGCCATCGGGGAGCGGCGCGGCGGAGTCTCGACCGCGAACAGCCGTTGGTGGCGGCCGCGAGTGATGAATCCTCGTTCGATTTGGTAGCGCAGCTCACCGACCAGGAGCTTACGCCGGCTGCTGCCGCGACTTGGCAAGAACTGCAAGTGCGGTTTCAGCAGGCGTGTGAACAGCTTGAGGAACTCGATCAAGAGATTGTTTACTTGCGGCACTTTGAGCACCTCTCCAATAGCGAGTCGGCCCAAGCCCTTGATCTCACGCCCCAGGCGGCGAGCATGCGCTATCTGCGGGCGATGCGGCGGCTTCGTGAACTGATGGATGGCACAGACAACTCGAAATGAGACCTACTGCTGCGGAACGCCATGACCTCGAGCTCGCGGAAATTCTGGCACAACTCGCTGACCAGAACCCTGCCGAGCGACCGACCCTAGCGGAGTTGACCTCTGCTCATCCGGAACTGGCCGAAGAACTTCGCAAGTTGTGGGGCACCGCCATGCTGGTCGATGCGGTGGCGTATCACTCGCAGTCAGACATTACTCCGCTCATGAGTCCGGCGGTGATCCTGGATAGGTATCCACCGCAAGAGTTGGGTGATTTCGTGCTTGTCGAAGAAATTGGGCGGGGCGGGATGGGGATCGTGTATCGCGCGCGGCAAAAAAGTTTGGGCCGCGATGTGGCGTTGAAACTTATTTTGCAGGGAGCCCAGGCATCGCCTTCAGACAAGGCACGCTTCCAAGCCGAAGTGGCTGCCGCGGCCCGCTTGGAGCATCCGAACATTGTGCCAATCTACGAAGTGGGAGAGTGTGAAGGTTGGCAGTATTTTGGCATGCAACTCATCAACGGACAGACGCTGGCTAAACGCATCGCGCTGGGACCGGTGCCCGAAGAAGAGGCGATTCAGTTGGTGCTAACAATCGCCCGTGCGATCGCTTATGCCCACAGCCGTGGAGTGATTCATCGCGATCTCAAACCGGCAAACATTTTGCTAGACGAAGCGGGCACGCCGCATGTGACTGATTTTGGATTGGCAAAGCATGTGACCCCGGGGGCATCGCTCACGCAGTCGGGCACAATTCTCGGTACACCCTCGTATATGGCCCCTGAGCAGGCCGCCGGCGGCAGAGGACGGGTTGGGCCGCTCAGTGACGTGTATAGCTTGGGAGCGATTCTGTATTCGCTGCTTACGGGGAGGGCACCGTTTCAGGGGACTTCGCCCGTGGACACGGTGTTGATGGTGCTGGAGCAAGATCCCTTGCCGCCGCGGCTGCTGAATCGCCATGTGAACCGCGATCTGGAGATGATCACTCTGAAGTGCCTGCAGAAGCCAGCCGACTTGCGTTACCCTTCTGCGGAGGCGTTGGGCGATGATCTTGAGGCATTTTTAGTGGGAGATTCGATCGCCGCCCGCAGTGGTCGGCTCACGGATGTCCTCGCCCGTGTGTTTCGCGAGACCCACCACGCGACGGTGTTGGAGAACTGGGGCGTACTGTGGATGTGGCACGCGGCGGTGCTGTTAGTGTTGTGCCTGGTGACGAATTGGTTTCACCTGGAGCGGACCCGTTGGCCCGCGATGGCTGGACCATGGCCTTACCTGGTCTTGTGGGGGGGAGGTCTCGCCATCTGGGCACCGATTTTCTGGGCCTTGCGGCATCGCGCGGGGCCCGTGACGGCTGTCGAACGGCAGATCGCCCATGCGTGGGGCGGCAGTATCGTTGCGGTGGTCTTGCTGTTCTGGGTCGAAGCCTTGCTCAGCTTGCCGGTGCTGACCTTGTCGCCCGTGTTGGGGCTGATCAGCGGGATGGTCTTCGCAGTGAAGGGAGGGATTCTCGCGGGAAGTTTTTATTTTCACTCGGCGGCCCTATTTGCCATGTCGATTGTGATGGCCATCATGCAACGACACCATTTTGAATATGGCGTGTCCGTGTACGGACTGGTTTCCGCGGCGACGTTCTTCATTCCCGGCTGGAAATACTACCGTCAGAGCCGTCGGAATTGAGCAAGTCGTTAAAGAACCTCCCTTGGGCTGCGACAAAGATGGCCTTTGGTGGTGTGCTCTTATTACCGCTTCTTGGGTGCTGTCGGAGGCGCAAAGTAGCTGCCCGTATTAAGATAAGCGCCGAGTTGCATGAAGCCGGAACCATGTCCCGTGGGGGCCAATTCATCATCGCCTGTGATGGAGAAGGGTCCCTGGGCAGCGACCTGGTTGAGCCGCTTTTCCTGAGCGTACTGCTGCCGAGCTACCTGCTGGTTGATGCGTCGCTGATCCTGCTGAGGCTTGACGATATTGTAGTAATCCGAGGCGGTAGAGAATGGATTCGATAACGCCAGATAGGGGCTCACCGCAGGCGACCGATCAATATTTGTAAAAGGCTTCCGCTTCTGGGACAAACTATCCAGATTTCGGGGTGCAAAGTTCTGCCGATTGACGCCCGGAACGCCGACTGGTCGGATGCCCTGGCTAAGGATCCGTTGCTGTTCCCGCTTAATCGTGAAATTGGCAGCACTGTTTCCTTGATAGATGCTATTTAAGGCAGCCCCGGCGACATTTTGTGCATAAAGATCCGCAGCACCGAAGTGCAGGGTTGCCAATGCCGCAAGAATCGCTAGCGAAATGTGTTGTTTTGACATGACTCGCTCCCTGGGTAACTAACTGCTCAGCTCGCAGTTCACTAATACTAAGTTTAGCTGAAAAAGCCGATTGAGACAACTATTTGACTTGCTCACAGGCCAGAACTGCTGAAGTTTAGCTTACAGAGTGCTCTGATTGCGAAGCGATTTTCCCCGGGAAACAATGGGACAATTCGGCATAATCGGAGCTAGCTGTCGACGCTGAGCTCTCGCGTCTCAGCCAGAAACATTCCCGTTTTCGGAAACTTGCGAGACCCAGTCAGCGTGATTCAGATACCAACCGACCGTTTCGCGGAGTCCATTTGCAAAAGTGATCTGCGGCTGCCATAGCGTAGTCGAACACAAGAAACTCGCGTCGATTGCATACCGTCGGTCGTGTCCGGGGCGATCTGTGACGTGGGCGATAAGCTCCCTGCGAGACAAGTGATCGCCTAGTAATTCGTCGACCAGATCGCAAATCGCGGTCACCACCTGCTGATTCGGAAGACAACAGTTCGCCCCCACGAGATAACGCGCGCCAGGCTGGCCCTGCTCAAGAATAGCCAACAACGCCCGACAGCAATCTTCGACGTGCAGCCAGTCGCGCTCGTGCTGGCCGTCGCCGTACACAGGCAAGGATTCCCCCCGCGCTGCCGCGAGAATCATGCGGGGAATGAGCTTCTCGGGATGTTGCCGGGGGCCATAGTTGTTACTTGGATTGACGGTAATGACTGGTAGTCCGTAGGTCGCCTGAAAAGAGCGGGCCAAAAGTTCCCCGGCTGCTTTCGAGGCAGCGTAAGGTGAATTGGGAGCCAGCGGACTGTACTCCGTGAATCGCTCATCAGAGACCGCCGTTCCAAAAACCTCATCGGTCGAGACGTTCAGAAAACAGAACTCTTCGCGCTCCGCGGGGGGAAGTGCTTGCCAGTAATCTGTGGTCGTTTCCAAGAGGGCACAAGTTCCGAGTACGTTCGTCGACGCAAATACGGTAGGCTCGGAAATCGATCTGTCAACGTGCGACTCGGCAGCCAAGTGAATGATGGCTTGGGGTCGGTGGTCGCTTAGAATTTGTGTAGCTAGTGCCTGTCGGGAAACTACCATTTTCGCGACTTCGCACTGATTTTGGCAAGGTCGCGTTGCCTCCGAGTCGGTGATTTCATGGCGAAGCTTTAGCGAGTAAGGCTTGCGACGGTTACTGGGGCGGTTTTTTTTATTTCCGCGCAGCAGCGAAAACAACCTGTGGTTGCGTTGGCTCTTGGGGAAGACCTGGGAGAGCGTCAGGCGGCTGTTTTGCCACGCAAGCTAATCGCAGCAACACACTGGGGGTGTTCCGCTGCCAACAAGAGCTTGCCCAGCAAAAAGATATTGCGTCCCAACACGCCCAAGCCGATGTAACGTAAATAGCCTAAGTGAGAACGATCGCGGCAACGGGCCAAACCGTTGCCGCTTTGCAAGGCACCGATCGCCGACTCCACTGTGCTGCCGTCGCGACTGACGGAATTCGATGGTCGCCGCCGCCTGTTGGGCAGCCGCTTGACGAACGCCCGGCT
>JBGSPU010000076.1:0-46760 GCA_041738415.1 Bythopirellula sp. | reverse complement strand
TTCGATGATCCCAGGAGCAATCACCAAAGAGCAGTTTGAACGGAATAAATCGCAATATCGCCATCGCACCATCGTCGTTTACTGCACGATCGGGTATCGGTCGGGAGAATACGCGAAGAAGCTGATTTCCGACGGTTTTACTGCAAAGAATTTCAGAGGTAGTATCGTGGCTTGGTGCCAAGCGGGACTGCCGCTGATGACTATGCAAGGCGAGCCGACGAATCGAGTTCACACCTATAGCTCCCAATACAAGGTTCCCGCCAAGTACACAGCAGTCTATTGAAAGCACGTTGTAATGCGTTGCTACGCATCGCCCATCCTGGCGACTCATCCGGGACTTGCCTCGGAGATCGGGACGGTACGAGAAGTCGTAAGATGAATCCTCTACCCTGGATGGCGTAGGCTTTCTGCTGAATGTGTGATCGTATACAGTACTCGGCAGAACGCCTGTCGATAATGGGAACAGTCTTTTCGCAAACGATCACCTTCCGCTCGACCAGATCAAGGCCTTTTGCGGCTGATCAATCCTGCCGAACTCCTGCACCACGTTACAATGCTTGCAGGTTTCATCAACGGACATTCCATCTCTGTTCCCTCACGACCTTGGAGAATTCAATTGCGCAATTTAACGGCTTGGCTACTCATCAGCTTCATTTGCGTTTCGCTCTCAACGGCTACCGCACAAGAAGTAAAGATTGCAAGCGATGCGAAAAGCACTCATCCATTGAAAATCGGGCAACCAGCGCCTGAGGTTTCCTTTCAAGACATCGCGGGCAAACCAGTCTCACTGGCATCGCTGCACGCGAAACAACCGGTAGTGCTCGTATTCTTCCGCGGTGGGTGGTGTCCATTTTGTACCAAGCACACGCAGGAGCTTATCAAAGCCTATCCACGAATTAAGGAGCTCGGAGCCGAACTGTATGGTGTGAGCCCAGACAATCCTGAAAGCTCGAATGCGAACGTCGACAAGAACTCCATTCCATTTCCAATCCTGTCAGATGCTGACGTGACCGCAATATCGGCGTTTGGGCTAGCCTTCGAAGTCGATAGCGATACGCTCCAACGCTACAGTGGGTTTGGCATCGATTTGGAAAAGGCGTCTGGGAATAAACACCACGCACTTCCCATTCCCGCCGTTTACATTATCGACCGATCTGGCAAACTTGTATTCGCCCACAGTAATCCAGATTACCGCCAGCGTTTGGATACCAAGACAATTATCGCGGAGTTAGAGAAGCTGAAGTGAACGCTCCGATTGCTCAAAATACTTCGCCGATTGATCGGACAAGTTCAAGTTGGGCTTGATTGAAGTCGATGACCGACGCCAGATAAATGCTTCTTGCGGCTGCGAGGCCGGCTATCGCCTGTTGTGCCTCGATCGGACGGATGACTCGGTCGCGGATGCCTTTCAGGTTGAGGGGAAGCGCGTCGACGGTAACGACGACTTGTTGCTCGGCGTATTCCATCTGCTGCTTTCGATATCGCGACCGCGAGTATGCTTGCGTGACCTCCGCGATGACTTGGTCTCTTATCCATTCGTATTGCAGATGAGCCTGACGATGCTGGCTGGATCGTTCGTTCTGCCGAGCACGATTGCCGAGTCCGAAGTTTTGCACCTGCCAGATGGCCAGAGCATCGAGGTCCCCGCGCACTCCAAAGTTTTGCAAGTCACTGTTTCTTCCGCCGCCAAATCCGGCGCCCGCATATCCTAAGTGGAGGTGAGGCAACCACGGTCGCCACTGTTCCTGCCTGATGCGTGTCATTGTTTCAGCGACGCGGGCCTGATGCTGAGCCAGTTCCGGGCGACGGCTCAAGCCTTGGGTCACCAGAGACTCGATGGGAGTGTCAGTGGCAATAAACTCAATAGGCAACGGCTGTAGATCGACGGCACTGAGTAGTGTCGATTGGTCCAAACGGAGCAAACGAACCAGCTCCGCCGAATTGACGGCGACACGTTCCTGTGCGCCAGCAAGCTGATGCCGGCGTTGCTGAAGCTCCGCTCGCGCCCGCTGAGTATCGGCCGCCAGACCTTCGCCAGCCTCCTCGAACTTTTCTGTGAGATCGACCAGTTCTTCGGCATTGAGAATGGCTTCTTCCGCAACGTCGATCTCGAGTTTGGCGCGAACCAGTTCCAAATACGCGAGGCCAACTTGCAGAACATTGTCGTTCTCGGCGACGCGACGAGCGTGTTGTGCGACGGCGACACTCTGACGAGCTGCCAGCGGCTCAAAATAGACATCGGCAGTAGGGAGATCGACGAACAATCGTGCCGGTCCCGACGCACCGCCCGTCAGGGGCGAACCACCAACACCCGCCCCGCCGCCAAAGTACAGCGATTGTCGACTGACGTCGATGACGTTTCCGCTCGTGTCCTGAATTGGGCCATCATGTCGATTGTAACCGATTCCGAGATTGAGATTCGGGACCCACAAGACTTCAGCCTGCTGAAGACGAGCACAGCTCTCACGGATGCGTTCAGTCGCGAGGGCGATTTGTAAGTGATTTGCTCCGGCCAGCCGCATGGCGGTCATCAAATCGATTGGATACGTGTATGTCGACTCGGACAATTCGTTATCGACAATCTCGAGTGGTTCGACGACAACAGTGCCTGAAGGTGTGAAACCTGGAGAGGATAGGGCGGGGCTTGGCGGATTGAGGGGCGTAAGCTCTACCGAATCTCCGGATTCTTCGGATTGCGTTTGGTTAAAGGCGACCGTCTGCACTTCGGTCTTGCTGCTGACAACGTCCATCGGTGCGGAGTCTGCAGCTCGACCCGGTTCCGCAACCTGCTTCATGAACAAGTTTTGTGGAGCATCGGAAGCGGAATGAGACATTCTTCCAACGCCGCCTGTCCGGCAGCCAGTTGCAATGAGCGATACGACAATTCCCACCGCTATCAGAGCTGTTACCATTGCAGGTGAGCAACGGTGACCGGCCCATTTCAAGTCAGCTTCATGTCGTTTCATTTCTTCAATCCCTGCGTTTAGATCCGAATCGGATCTCCTTCCGTGCCGGCGATTGCACCCGCTTCGAACCGAGGGGTCGAGTGCAGTCGTTAACATTCCATCGGTTGGAATATTGGGACGAATTGACAATTTCGGAATAAACGAAAAATGTAATAAAGCGAGCCGCTTGAGACATATACAAAGCATGGACGCTCATTTTTCCTGATCGTTATAACCGGACTGAAAACGGCCGTTTGAGCCTCGGACATGAACTGCCGGAAGGGCACTCGTTGACTCAATCTAACTCTCTGAGAGCAGAGCGATTTATCGCACACCTTGAACCGATCCAGCATCAGTTGGCGGTTTTCTGTTCGCGTGCGCTGAATCGGTCGGATGAGACGGCAGACGTTTTGCAGTCGGCCATTGCGAATGCGTTTCGAGACTTTGATAAATACTCCGAAGGGACGAATTTTCGGGCTTGGGTGTTTCGCTATGTCACACTGGAATCACTGAACCACAATCGAGCAGCGAGACGTGCGCCCAGCGAGCTAGACGAGCAGCAAATGGATCAGACAGAAATATTGAACATCCAGACATTCCGATTGGAAACGCTGCTGGACGACCCTGAAGCTGTGCTGGACCATTGCGATGGGGTCGTCGCTAGGAGCCTCGGTCAGTTGACCGAGCAAGAACGCAGGATTCTGTTGCTGCGAGCCGTGGGAGATTTCAAGTATCGAGAAATCGCAGAGATTTTGGACATTCCAATGGGCACAGTAATGGGATTGTTGTCGCGGGCGAGAACGCAGCTTCGCGGTAAGTTGCTCGAATATGCTCGCCAGAACGGTTTAAACTCCAAAGGCGAAAGCGCATGAACTGCCAAGAAGTACGTCGGTACTGGGATCTGTTCTACGACTCGGAAGGAGACGCGGAACTGCACTTCCAAGTGAACGAACACCTCGAAAATTGCGTGGATTGCGCAGAGTGGTTCGATAAGCAGAGCCGACTGGAATCGTTGATCGAGGAGCGTCTTGGCAATGACACGTCGGCTCAGAAAGTAACACCCGTCGACTGGACAAAAGTCTTAATCAACGCGGGCGTGACTCCAGTGTCGAAGTCACGGCCATGGCTGTTTTTTAGTTCCGGCATCTTGGCGCTTGCTGCAAGTCTGTTGGTCCTCATTGGACTTTATGGGCTTCTGATCGGAATCGACAGCTCGCCCAGTCTGTCTCATTTATCCGCTGAGGTTCATCAGCACGTTGCCGCGGGCAGCCTGCGACCGGAATTCGAGAGCCAATCCGACATCGAAGTTGACGAGTATCTGCTCAGGCGGGTGTCATTTCCGGTTCGGTGTCCGCCCCGAAAGGACTCGGGCTTCGCGGTGAATGGAGCTGGTTTGTGTGAGCTTTCTGATCAGCCCGCCGCGTATGTAGTCGGAACAGTTGATCGACGCCCCGTCTCGATCTTTGTGTTGCCAAAGGAAAGTCTGGATGCTTTTCCACTGCAGCGAGCCAAACTTCGCGGCGAACAGTTAACAGCTTGCCGTGAGGGTGACACGGAAATGGTGTTTTCGATTGTCGATAAAAACATCGTTCTGGTCGCGGGCAACGTTGAGCGTGCGAAATTGACGCGTGTCCTGAAGTCGTACGGAACCTACCCGCACGCTTTGTAATTTCCCCAGCAAGACAAGAATACTCATGACGAGCAACGATGATCGGACGTCCAACAAGGATGCCGCGACCACTGGTGACGATACCGTGTCGAACGAAACCGCCGCAGATCTCATTCCAGACAACAAACAGGCCTCGTGGCTGGTTCGCATCTCGATCAAGAACCCGTTTCTGGTCATCGTGCTGTGTCTGCTGATCTGTGTGCTCGGTTACGTGACAATCAGGAAAATTCCCGTCGACATACTGCCATCGTTCAAAACACCGGCCGTGCAAGTGCTGACACTCTATCCCGGTATGCCGACGGAGATCATGGAACGGGACATTACCAGCCGTATCGAACGCTGGACCAGCCAATCGGAAGGAATCGAACGACAGGAGTCTCGCAGTATGATGGGCGTGTCGATCGTGAAGGATTACTTCCGCGACGACATCGATCCCAATACGGCGTTTTCACAGGTTACTAGCTACGCGATGAGCGACCTGTACTATTTGCCGCCGGGTACCGTCCCGCCGATGGTGATGCTGTTCGACCCCAGTGCGCCGATGCCGACGGCACTCCTGGCGGCCTCTAGTGAAGTGCTGGATGAAAAGGAGAGCTACGACCTGGCCTACTTCAATGTCCGCAACATGCTCTCCGGTTCGCCGGGAGTGATCGCTCCGGCAGTCTTCGGCGGCAAGCTGCGGCGAATCTACATCTACCTCGACCCGAATAAATTGCAATCGTACGGCCTGTCGCTGATGGACGTGCAGCAGGCCATCAAGAAGAACAGCCTGATGATCCCCACCGGCACGGCCAAAATCGGCAAGATCGATTACATGGTCGACATGGAAAACATGGTCAGTGAGATACCGGAGTTCGACGACATCGTCGTCAAAGTGATCGATGGTAGGCCGATTTACGTTCGCGACGTGGGCGAAGTTGCAGACGCTTCGGCGATCCAATCGAACGTCGTACGCATTAGTCGCGCGCCTGGCTGGGAAAGCAAGAGGCAAGTCTACATTCCCATTTTTCGCCGGCCTGGATCAAACACGATCGAGGTCGTCGCAGGTGTGCGGGAACGCATTCCTGGGTTCCTGGAACGACTACCACCCAAGGAAGGCTATACCGACCCGGAGACAGGAAAACCCGCTTCGGGTCTCAACCTCGACGTGGTGGCCGACCAATCCGTGTTCGTCCGCACCGCGATAAGAAACCTTACCTGGGAGGGCATTCTCGGTGCCGTGTTGGCATCGCTGATGGTGCTGATTTTTATCGGAAGTTTCCGATCGACGCTGATTATCGCTTTGGCAATCCCGCTCTCCGCGCTGGTGGCGATCATCGGGCTTTATTTCACCGGCAATACGCTGAATGCGATGACGCTCGGCGGCTTGGCACTGGTGATGGGGCGGTTGGTGGACGATCCGCTGATCGACATCGAAAATACCTTCCGCCACTTGGAAATGGGCAAAACCCCAAAGCGTGCAGCACTTGATAGTGCCATGGAAATTGCCATGCCCGTGCTGGTAGCGACAATCACTACCACGGTCGTATTCTTCCCGGTCGTTTTTCTTTTTGGCATGGGTAAGTACCTGTTTACGCCGCTGGCTCTGACAGTCACGATTGCCATGTTCGCTTCGTACTTCCTGTCGCGGACGTTGTCGCCGGCATTCTGTGCTTACTTTCTCAAAGCCCACGATCCGAACGAACACCGCTTCCTCCTGTTTCGCATTGCAGACGCTGGTTATGAGAAGCTGCGCGGCCTCTACACGTGGCTGCTCCGCTTAGCCGTCCGCTGGCGGTGGTTCACGGTGCTGGGCGCATTGCTCATGGTTGCCGCCTCGCTCCCGCTCTATGGTTTGATTGGCCAGGAATTGTTCCCGGCGACCGACGCAGGACAAATTCTCATCAACGTCCGGGCCGAGTCGGGAATGCGTATTGAATTAACCGAAGAACTCACGCAAGAGATAGAGCAGGAGATTCAAGCGGTGATCCCGGCGGAGGATCGCCAAATGATCGTCACCGACATTGGCGTCTTGTACGACTGGCCCGCCGGTTACACGGCCAACGCCGGGCCCATGGACGCCACGATGCTGGTGCAGCTCACCGAAGCTCAAGCCAGACGCACGACGAGTCAGCGCTATGCCGATGAGTTGCGAGCGCGATTGAACGAAATATTCCCCGACGTATCGTTTGCCTTCAACACGGGGGGCATGGTGTCGGCGGCGTTGAATTTTGGCTTGCCCTCACCAATCAATATCAAGGTTGAAGGCCGCAATATGGAGGAGCAGACGCGAATTGCCCAGGAGATTCGCGACCTGATCGCCGAGGTGCCTGGGGTCGTCGACGCCCGCGTGCAGCAACCAATCGACTATCCCACGCTTAAAATTGAACCCGACCGAACGAAGATGGCCTACTCGGGAATTACTCAGGAAGATGCCACCAAGAACTTAATGAGCATGCTCAACAGTTCGACGTCATTCGATCCGGCGTTCTGGCTCGACCACGTTTCGGGCAATCATTACTTCGTCGGGGTGACCTACAAGGAGCAGAATATCGATTCGATGGATGCCCTGCGTACCGTGCCTATTTCTGGAGCCAATACCAAGGCACCGGTTCAGTTACAAAACCTGGTCAAAGAACCTGTCATCGAGGAGTCGGCGGTCGAAGTAGCCCATTTGGCGCTGGGGCGGGTCGTGGACGTGTATGCCAACGCATCTGGCCGCGACATCGGCTCCGTGGCCAAAGACATCGAACGAGTCCTCTCCGAATGGGGAAGTCGCGCCGCGCCGCCTGCTGGTAGCTCCGCTGCGGTCGTCTCTTGGAATCCACCTGACCCGCAGAATCCCGGCCAGGATCTCGCCGGTTACGCGGTGCGAATGCGCGGCGAAGTTTCCAGTATGCGGCAGTCGTTCAGCAGTCTTGGCTTTGGCATGGTGCTGTCGGCAATCCTGATCTACTTGATCATGGTCGCTCAGTTCCGCTCGTTCATCGATCCATTCATCATCATGTTCGCCGTCCCTTTGGGTATCATCGGCGTCCTGCTCATTTTGTGGGCGACCGGGACGACACTCAATATTCAATCGTTCATGGGGGTGGTGTTTATGATCGGCATTGCGGTCACGAACTCGATTCTGTTGGTGGAATTCGCGAATCGGTTGCGGGAAGAACACAATTTGACCCCCTTTGAAGCAGCGATTGAGGCTGGCAGCGTCCGCTTACGCCCAATCCTCATGACCGCCTTGGCGATGGTTATGGGATTGATGCCGTTGGCGCTGCACGAAGGCGATCCCACGATGCCACTGGCCCGTGCCGTGATCGGCGGACTCACCGCGTCGACGGTTTTGACGATATTTGTGGTGCCGTGCCTGTATGCGATCATCAAAGGTCGCGGTCGTCCGGCTCCAGTTTGATTCCTCTAAAGTGATTGGAGATATGCCATGACGCGATTTATGTATTCTTGGTCTGCTATAGCCGCCGCGATTCTTACGGTGACTAGTTTGAACTCCTACTTGGGAGTCGGTATTTCATCGAAGGCTCACGCGGCAAATCCCGGAGCAAATCCTACCGCTTTCGACCAACAGTTAGTTGTCAGCGGTGGTAATCAAATAGCTGTCGTGCGGCCAACGGTCGAGCACCTGAAGCGCTCGACCACTCAGCCGGCGCACGTGGAACCGTATGAGCGGACCGATATCTACGCCAAGGCTGGTGGTTACGTCTCGAATGTCCACGTCGACATTGGCGATCGCGTCAAAAAGGGTCAAGTCCTCGCTCAGTTGTGGATTCCGGAAATGGACCAAGAGCGCCTGCAAAAGGTCTCGCTAGTAGACGACGCCCGCGCCGCGGTTGAACAGGCGAAAGCAAGTATCGTCGCCGCCGCCGCCGCAGTGGGTGCTGCTCAGGCGAAGCGCGAAGTGGCGCATGCGGCAATCGCCATGCACGAAGCAGAGGTCGATTTCCGCAACGCTGAGCATCAGCGAATCAGCGAACTCGTCGCCACAAACTCGATGAATGAGGCCATCTTGGATGAAAAGGTCCACAAGCTTCGTTCTGCCGAGTCAGCCCTCGACGGTGCGCGGGCGAGTGTACAATCGGCCGAAGCGAACGTCAAAGTCGCGCAAACTCGCCAACTTCAAGCGGAAGCCGATCTGGCACGGGCCGAGGCCCAACTCAAGGTTGCCGAGGCAAATCTGAAGCAGACCGAAGTAATGATGGAATATGCACAAATCGTCGCACCTTATGATGGATTGATAACACGTCGCCTGGTCGATTCAGGAGATTTCGTTCAGTCCGCCGCAAATTCGATGACAGAGCCGCTCTTCACAGTGGATCGAGACGAAAGGTTGCGAATTATCTTTGATATTCCGGAGTCACAATCGTCTCAGGTACACGTCGACCAGCCCCTGTCACTCGTCGTTGATGCTTTGAAGGGGAGAGCGTATGAGTGCCGAGTCACGCGTACGGCGGGAGTTCTCGACCCCAGGACCCGGACGCTCCGTGTGGAAGGGGAAATAAATGGTGGTCGCACCGGTTTGCGCCCAGGGATGTACGGCATGATCACGGTCGTGCTCGCCGATCGCCCACAGGCAATGATAGTACCAACTCAGAGCTTGCGCTACGACGATGGTGATCCTTACTTGTACAGTGCTAGCAACGGCATCATCGAGAAGCAAACTGTCAAGGTCGGGTTTATCGACAGCAGTCGTGCCGAGATTCTCGACGGCATCGGCCTAAACGATTTAGTGGTGCTCGACCCGACTGTTTCGATTCAACCCGGAGACGCCGTTCGGCTTGCGAAGTCACAATGAGCTACAGACTGCATGACGTCTGTAGCCGCGTGTTAGCTTAATCGAAGTGGAGTTGAAATCGCCAGCTTGCGAACTAAAGCCTGGAGGGTCTGGTTCATTGGCGATTTCACTGGGAACAGACGAACTGAGATGAAGGCCAGCCTGCTATCAGTGCTGGCTAGGAGACGATCGAATACACAAAATAAGTTCTACGGCAAACGGATTTGCCGAAGCTTAAGGTAAATTTCAAGTGCAAAGTCCCAAGGAGGGGGCCATGAACATCATCCTTCGACGCGGTCGGTTTCGAACTGTCCTCATGCTGGCAATCTGCCTACTTCTCTTGTCTCAGATGGCAAGAGTTGCGTTCGCTTCCGAGCCACAATTGACAACCACGCCCGACGTGCAGTTATCGCAGCCTCTGCGCATTCTTCCGGCGATCCAAGAAGACGTAGCCGTCGCGCCAGTTCAGTTTAGCGAACCGGATTCCATCCCAGAAATCCTCTCGCCAGGCATCGAGATAGAGGAAGAAGTCTTTCCGATTGACTTGCCAAGTGTGCTGGGACTGGCGGGAGCAAATAATTTGCAAATTGCGATGGCCGCCGAAAGCGTTCGGGCCGCCTCGGCGCGGGCCGACGCAGCCCATGCCATGTGGATTCCCACGCTCCGAGGAGGAGTGGGTTATAACAATCACGCCGGGCAACTTCAGGCCACCAACGGCGACGTCTTGGACATCAATCGCAGTTCACTGTTTGTTGGTGGTGGGGCGGGCTCGGGAAACTCTCCGCTGAACGGCGGTGCATCGGGGCCGGCGCGGATGTTCGTTGACTTGCCGCTCGTGAATGCGATCTTCGAACCGTTGGCTGCGCGTCAGCTCGTCCGAGCAGCCCAAGCAAATCGCACGGCTACCTTCAACGACACGATGCTAGAGGCTTCCTCTGTCTATTTCAACCTGGTTCGGGCACAGGGCCGTATGGCAATAGCCGAAGACGCTGTCCGCAATGCTGAATTGCTCGCACAAATCACGCGTGATTTTGCTGTAACCGGACAAGGACTCCAGGCCGACTCTGACCGAGCGAGTGTCGAGGCTGCGAGCCGCCGCCGCACGGTGCTTCAGTTTCAGGAAGAACAAGCTGTGATGTCGGCTGAATTGGCGCGCATTGTGCGCCTCGATTCTGCCGTCAGATTAGTATCGGCAGACCAGAAACCGATGCCGATAGAATTTATCCCGCCAGTAGTGTCGCTCAGGCCATTGATCGCCCAAGCGATCGGTGCCCGACCCGAACTGCGTCGGGCAGACGCAGAGCGCGACGCCGCCAGTTACCGAGTCCGCCAAGAGGAATTGCGACCGTGGCTTCCCCACATTTACACGGGTGCGAGTGGAGGAGGATTTGGCGGTGGTCAAGGAGGCAATATCGATGATTTCGACGGCCGCACCGATTTCGATCTGATTGCCCTGTGGGAACTGCAAAATATGGGGCTGGGCAATGCCGCACTGCGGCGAGAAGCACGGAGTAACTTCCGGCAGCTCAACCTCAGCTTACAACAGATACGCGACCTGATCGCCACGGAAGTGGCACAAGCCTACCAACGTGTGCAACTACGCTTGCGACAGATCGACGTGACCCAGCCGCAAGTTGAGTCGGCCCAGCAAGCACTCGACCTGAATTTGCAAGGAATTCGTGGTGGAGTACTGCGCCCCATCGAAATCCAGCAGGCAATTGGCGCTCTGGCCTCAGCCCAAGGGCAATATTTGGATGCCGTGATCGACTACAATCTGGCCCAATTGCAGTTGTTGCGTGCGGTAGGGCTTCCGCCGGACCAGAATATAAGCGAATCTAATCCTTGAGAGGTTGCCGCGAGTCGTGTTGCTCGCGGACCACCAGGATAGGATTCGCTGGGTAACTTCCCGGATGCCAAGCCCGATTGATTCTGAGATTGCAATTCGCCTGGGTTCTTTCGTAGTCGTCTTTGCTACGATGGCGCTGTGGGAGATTCTCGCGCCGCGCAGAACACTGAGCATTTCCAAGGCACCCCGCTGGGGGAGCAATCTGGGGCTTGTGATTCTTAACAGTGTTATGCTGCGGCTGCTAGCACCCGTGGGTGCCGTCAGTGCCGCCTATTGGGCACAAAGCAACGGCTGGGGATTATTGCCTGCCCTCGATGTTCCTGATGGGCTGGCGGTTGTGTTGTCGGTTGTGCTGTTGGACCTGATAATCTACTGGCAGCACGTGATATTTCACTACGTGCCGGTGTTGTGGCGGTTTCATTTGGTGCATCATGCCGACCTGGATATCGACGTGACCACGGGTCTGCGGTTTCACTCGATTGAGATTTTGATCTCCCTGGGGATCAAGGTCGTAGCGATTGTGCTGCTGGGGGCGCCGCCCCTGGGAGTGGTTGTTTTTGAGGTGATTTTGAACGCGACCTCGATGTTCAACCACAGCAATGTGCAACTGCCGCTGGGGATCGATGCCGTGCTCCGCTGGCTGCTGGTCACCCCCGATATGCACCGCGTGCATCATTCCTGGGAGCAACGTGAGACGAACAGCAATTTTGGCTTCAATCTCCCCTGGTGGGATCGACTGTTTCGCACCTACCGTGACCAGCCCCAAAGTGGGCACCTGGGGATGACGATTGGCCTGAAACAAATTCGCGATGAGCAACGCGCTGAGAGATTGCACAGGATGCTATCACTGCCATTTATCCCAGGAATTACTGATGAACAGGAAAAACAGGAGGATTAGTGCTCGGTGTGTGGTCGGTTTCACAGACTTGGCTGTTGGCTGACACTAGAATGGGTTGCTTATTGGAATGTGTATCTGCTGGTAATAAAGTTTAGGCGATAAAAAGAAAAGAAGGGAGTTCATCGGTGAATGCTATTGGAAGAATCATTTCTCTGTGCCTTTTGTTTGTGATCGGGACTTCGTCCTCATGGGGAGGCTCCGCGGTGACGCTTGGTGGGCGGGTTCCTGCCTCTGAGCGAATACCTGTGGAACGCATTAATCATGAACCTTGGGATGCCTTGCTGAAAAAGTATGTCGACCGCAATGGAATGGTTGACTACCAGAATTGGCAGAGGTCTGCGAATGACATGCGCGTGCTGGACCAATATCTTGGCCAACTTTCGCGAGCAGCCATCGCACCAAACTCTGCCAAACAGGATAAACTGGCATTCTGGATCAATGCCTACAATGCGGTCACGGTAAAGGGTATTCTTCGCGAATATCCCACGTCAAGCATCCGTAATCACACCGCCAAGTTTCTGGGTTACAACATCTGGGATGATTTGCAGCTTATCGTGGATGGCAAGCCTTACTCGCTCAACCAAATGGAGCACGAGGTTCTGCGGAAAATGGGAGAGCCGCGAATTCATTTTGCCATTGTCTGCGCTTCGATTGGTTGTCCTAGGCTCTTGAATGAAGCCTTTGTGCCGGCCAAAATTGACGAGCAACTGACCGCAAACACGCTGGCGTTTTTTGCCGATTCGACAAAGTTCCAATACAACAACGCAGGCAAAACGATTGCGCTGTCTCCGATTCTCGATTGGTTTGGCGAAGATTTTGGCAGCACGACTGCGGAACAAATGCGGCGAATTGCACCCTACGTGCCTGAGGCAGCTCGCGAACTTGCCAAAAGTGGACAGGCCCGCGTCAGCTTTCTCGACTACAACTGGGACCTGAATGACCAAGCCAAAAAATAGCGGTAGCCGCAGAAAAATCGTGCTCTTCATCGCTTTAGTTGGCGTGATCGGCGTTGGTTACTTCCTGCTAAGGGATGTGCTGACCTTGGATGCGATGGCTGAGCAGGAGGCTCGTTTGCGGGATTTTCAGGAGCGGAATCCGGTGATGTCCTATGTGGTGGCGTTTGCTGTCTACGCTGGAGTTACCGGCCTCTCACTTCCGGGGGCCACGGTCTTGACGCTCGTGGTTGGGTGGTTTTTCGGCTTGGTTCGTGGGATACTGCTCGTGAGTTTCGCGTCAACCACGGGGGCGACGCTCGCATTCTTGATGAGCAGGTATTTGTTTCGCGATACAGTTCAAAAGCGTTTTGGCGAGCGGCTGGATAAGTTCAATAAGATGCTCGACCGCGATGGGGCATTTTATCTTTTTACCCTGCGGTTAATACCGGCGGTTCCCTTTTTCGTAATCAATGCAGTGATGGGGCTGACTCCTCTCACCACGTGGTCGTTCTGGTGGGTAAGTCAACTAGGGATGTTGCCAGGGACCAGCGTGTATGTGTATGCCGGGTCGAGTGTGCCGTCGCTGCAAACGCTCGCGGAAGAAGGGATCGGTGCGGTTTTTTCTGGAACGCAATTGGCGCGCCTGGGCACTGCGTTTGTGCTTTTAGGAGTGTTTCCGCTGGTAGTGCGGTGGACAATGCGGTATTTCGGCAAAGTACCGTCTGTCGAGACAAATGAATCAACTCCCGCTATAGAATAGAATGCGGATGAACACTGATGCTGCGGATATTTCCACCGCCGGCTATGGCCGCAACCAAAGCATTCAACAGGCGGGAACTGAGGCAACAGAGAAGGGCAAGGAGTTGATGAGAGGAACACTACTCATCGCGAACTTCAACAAGGTGATTAGCGATGGTAAGTGAAGATGAGTTTTCATGCATATTCTTAATCCCCTCGGTTGTCTCAGTTAGTTCCGGTTCCATGAATTTGAGTATGTTGCAAAACTTAAACCGTGAGTGGCACGGATGAGTAAGAAGCCTAGTATAAAAACATTGAGCTGTGTCGATCCACCGAATCTGAGAATTACGGTGCTCTGATTTTTCGTATTTGACTAAATGATGATTCAAAACCTGGTAGTGAAAAAATTTCTTATGACTTACGAATCCATCCTGGAACCGAATGGCCCCTTCAACGAAGCGTTGGAGTCGAACGTTCACCCGCGCAGTTGGCAGAATCCGACCCCATCTGGCCGTTACAATCTGGTCGTGGTGGGGGCAGGTACGGCGGGGCTGGTAACGGCGGCGGGGGCTGCGGGATTGGGGGCCAAGGTCGCGCTGGTCGAGCGCGGACTCATGGGAGGGGATTGCCTGAATGTCGGCTGTGTTCCCTCGAAGGCAATCATCGCCGCGGCGAGAGCCGCATCCTCGGTGAGAACTGCCAACGAGTTTGGTGTCCATGCGACGATGGACGACGTCGATTTCGCTGGCGTTATGGAACGGATGCGTCGATTGAGGGCTAAAATCAGTCTCAACGATTCGGCGAAGCGGTTTCAAGAACTTGGTGTGGACGTATTTTTTGGGCAGGGAAGGTTTGTGGATTCCAGCACGTTGGAGGTTGACGGCAAGAGACTCAACTTCAAGCGGGCTGTGATCGCCACGGGTGCCCGTGCTGCAGCACCCCCGATCCCTGGGCTCGATAAGGTGGACTACCTTACGAACGAATCGCTGTTTTCTCTCACAGAACTGCCGGGTCGATTGGGGATTATTGGTGCCGGGCCAATCGGCTGTGAGATGGCCCAATCTTTTGCCCGGTTGGGTTCTGATGTGTTTCTGGTTGAGGCTGAACATGGAGTTCTTCCTCGAGAAGACCGGGATGCGGCAGAGATTGTTCAGCAGGCACTGACCGAGGCTGGTGTCACAATACTTTGTTGCGGGAAGAAGCTTGAGATTAAAGCCGAGGGTGGCAAGCCGAGGTTCACGGTCGATTCTCATGGCCAGTCGTATGACGAACCACTTGACCAACTGCTGGTGGCCGTGGGTCGCAAGCCGAATGTGGAAGACCTCAACTTGGAAGCTGTCGGTGTGGAGTTCAACAAGAAAGGAGTACAGGTCAATGATTACATGCAGACATCCAATCCCCGGATTTATGCGGCGGGCGACATTTGTTCTAAGTACCAATTTACCCATGCAGCCGATTTCATGGCTCGGATCGTGATTCAGAATGCCTTGTTCAAGGGGCGAGCAAAACAATCGAAGTTAACGATTCCATGGTGTACCTACACTTCGCCCGAAATTGCCCATGTGGGGTTGTATGAAAAGGAAGCAAAGGAGCAGGGAATTGAAGTCGATACGTTCGTGCAGCCCCTGCATGATGTGGACCGCGCGATTCTCGAGAGTGAGGACGACGGTTTTGCGAAGGTGCACGTCAAGCGGGGCACAGATCAAATCGTGGGAGCGACGATTGTCGCCCAACATGCTGGCGACATGATCTCGGAGATCACCCTGGCGATGACTGCCGGCGTGGGGCTCAAGAAAATCGGCAGCACGATTCATCCCTATCCCACGCAAGCGGAGGCGATCCGCAAGCTGGGGGATCAATACAACAAGACGCGGCTCACACCCACGGTGAAGAAGCTCATGGGCACCTGGCTTCATTGGACGCGGTGACCGAATGCCAGTTTAACGACAAGCCGCATGCGACTATTTCTTGACAACCAGACGGCTGCGGCTTGTCGTTAAGCGATTATTGTTTGATTGAGCCAGTTGAGCAGGGTAAGTTGCTCGGGCGTTGGACTACCGATGGCGAGCAATTCTTTTTTCAGCGTCGGCAAATTCTCCGCTTGATCGACGTCGGTAATTCGGGCGAGTTCTTTGATCTGGCCCGAAGAGTGAAGACTCGCTGCCATTTCCTTGGCAGTCGTTGGGGTGCTATAGGGAACGTCCAACCAAGTCTCCTGGGGCAGGCGAGCGTTGGAGCCTACTAAGTAAAAGCCGCCATCGAGTGAGCGGCCCAGCACGTGCGGGTAGAGTCCGCGTCTGTCGAGCAGTATTTCCAGTGTGCTTTCCAGCATGGGGGGCGTGATTTGTGGAGAGTCGGCTCCGATGGCGATCACGGCGGTGTGCTGCATTTGAAGTGCGTCGAAGACGTGGTTCAGGCGATTTCCCAAATCGCCCGTCCCTTGCGAAATGCAAGCGAATTTTTGCCAGAGTGGATCGTCGAGACCAGCTTCCTCAGCAACTGCCCAGTAGGGAGTCGCACCAGAGGACTTGGCGATGGCGGCGACGGTTGCTGCCACGGCTGCGACCGACAGTCGATAAAACTCCGCACTCCGTTCAGCGCCAATGCCAGCGGCCAGCCGCGTTTTGATGGGAGAAAGCCCTGGAGTTTTGACGAAGACGGCGATGGCGGCAGACTCTCTGGTCATCGAATTCGACTCCACAGGAACGCGACAAATTCGGGAAGCGCTTGCGTCCAGGTACGCCAAACATGCAGCAGGGTTGTTTTGAGCCAACCATGGGAGCGGTACTTTCGGGCGCTGGTGGAGAGAGTTGCCCCCACCGCACGTAACGGGACGCGCTGCCGATGAGCCTGCCAGACGAGCAAATGGTCTTCTCCGAAGAGGACATTCTCAGGAAAGCCGCCCAACCGCTCAAGCGTCTCGCGGCTCATACATAATCCTTGGTCACCAAAGGGGAGTCTCAAGCAGTGGGACCGTAGCCAGACTCCCCAAGCATTCAAGCGTGCAGCGGCGGGACCATCGGGTTGGAATCTCAAATCAAAGAAATGGATTGAGTCAGGTGCCGTATTGAGCGCCGTAGACAAGGCATCCAAAGCGTCACTCGTGAGCTGGCTATCGGCGTGCAGAAACCACAGAAATTCTCGCTGGCAAAGTCGAGCACCAGCATTCAACTGGTGGGCGCGTCCCGCAGTGGTACAGGACCAACCGATTTTGCAAACAAGGCCGAGTTGGTTTGTAATCAGGGAGAAATCGGCAGGCTCGGCTACAGTCGCAATTAGCCATGCTTCAGCTTCACCTGGTAAACAGGCAAAGCTTTCCAGGAGTGTACGCCAGGAATTATCCTCCGGCCCAACGGGGATGACGACCGACACCCGGGCCAGTGCTGGAACCGGACCTTGGGAGAAATTCTCTTCGCTTTTGAAGGTGCCAGGCTTAGGTTCTGTGAGAAGGCGATGCATGGTAAAAGGCGAGAATAATCTGCTTGTAATTCGCTAGCTTAACTCAGGAGTAAGTGTCTGAGTGTAGTCGGTTTCACGGAATCAAACCGGTATTATGCTTATAATCTACCTATTATTATCCACATAGGAAGAACAACTCACAATGTCAACGTTGCTATCAAGTGGATTTTGGAACAAGTGTGGTCGACTTTACAAAGTCGCACTTGTTGGCGTTTCGATACGTACGAGTAGGGATACTACTTTTATTGGCTTGAATTGCCAAGCGTCACAATTCGAAAGGATGCACGTCATGAAACGAATGGTCGGATATAAAACGTTGATAGGGGGCCTCTCGGTAATTGCCCTATCGATAGCTGGATGTGCTGCTAATAGGGGTTGTCGCGGAGGGAGTTGTGGGTGTAGTGGTGGTAGCTGTAGCAGCCCATCGTATGCAACATCAAGTTATGCCGATCCCACTTATGGATCTCCGAGTCCCACAAGTGGTGGAATGCCAAGCTATTCTGGTGGATCAGGTTCCAGTTTCTCTGGTGGATCAGGCTCCAGGTGATGATCGTGGCGGGATAAACTTGGAATAACTCGGTCAAACAATGGAGAATCTGTGATAATGTCAGCCAAATTGATCGATGTTGTGGTGATTATCCCGGCTCGTAACGAAGAGGCATCGCTCCCTTTTGTCCTGAAGGATCTGCCACGGGTGGGGATGGTAATCGTTGTTAACAACGGCTCGACAGACTTCACGGCGGAAGTTGCCCGCGATCAGGGTGCTCATGTTGTCAATGAACCTCAACCGGGTTACGGGGCGGCATGTTTGGCCGGCTTAAAGGAGCTTGCCATTCTGGTAAGATCGGGTTCGATCGCACCGCCCCGCGCGGTAGCTTTTCTCGATGCCGACTATAGTGATTCTCCCCACTTGCTTACCCAATTGGCTGCACCGATATTAGCTGGCGCATCGGATTTTGTGCTGGGATCGCGGCTCCTCGGCAAACGTGAGCCGGGGGCGATGCCACTGCAAAGTGTCGTTGGCAATAGGTCTGCATGTCTGTTGATGCGGTTCATTTGGGGAGCACGTTACACCGACCTGGGGCCGTTTCGTGTCATTCGCTATGACATGTTGCAATTACTGCAAATGAGCGACCAGGGCTTCGGCTGGACAATTGAGATGCAGATCAAGGCGGTTGCGGCGGGGTTGCGCATCATGGAGATTCCTGTTCCCTATCGGCAACGCATTGGGAAAAGCAAGATTAGCGGCACGCTGTCGGGTACAATCATGGCAAGTGCCAAAATCTTGTACACGATCGCCAAATATGTCCGCAGTGCCCACCTGCTACCTCTGGTCCCCCGTCCTCGTTCGCAAGCCGTTTGATATTCTACTTTGGGGCTTGAAGTGAGGCCGGGATGCAGCTATTGATTGTGCTCGCAGTACTTCAAACGGTCCTCTATGGATCGATTTATGCGTTGCATGACGCATTCCAGTACGAAAGCAGCGAACAGCAACGCCCAATACTTCTCGTGCTGGCACTGTTTGCCGTGATGTTTGTGTTGTATCTTCTTGCGATTCGAGTTGCTACTCGCTGTCCGGTCACTTTACAGCTCGCTTGGGTTATTATTGTGTCGGCATTTGTATTCCGTGCGGTACTCTTACCCACCACACCAATTCAGGAGATTGATTATTACCGCTATCTGTGGGACGGGGCCGTCACAGCGCACGGGTCAAATCCATTTCGTTATGCACCGGCTCAGGTCTTGAGCGCTACCGAAAACGACAGCCAAACGGAAGAGTTGACCTCCCTCGTGCAGCTACGAGAAAGTTCGCCTGAGCTGGCAGAGATTCTTGCCCGTATCCACTATGCCAAGATTCCCACGCTCTATCCTCCGGTCAGTCAGGTGGTTTTTGCCTTAGGAGATCTGGTGACACCTGACACTGCCTCGGTCGATACACGGGTGGTCATCATCAAGACCCTCATTGTGTTGTTCGACGGGGGTACGATCGGCCTTGTTTGGTTGATGTTGATCACGGCGGGAAAACACCCTGGCTGGGTAATCGCGTATGCCTGGTGTCCTCTGGTACTGAAGGAATTTGCCAACTCGGGCCATCTCGATTCCATCGCCATATTCTTTACGACGGCGGCTGTGTGGTGCTTGGTGAAACTCTATCCAGCGACCACCCGACGAGTTGGATTTGTCTATCTCATAGGCGGCGCATTATTGCTTTCCCTTGCCATTGGGGCAAAAATCTATCCGGTCGTCCTGATTCCTGGTTTTGTGGCGGCAGTGGCTGCCACAAGGGGGATACGCTGGGCGGCTTTCTTTCTCGGGACTACCTGCTTGATCACTGCACTCTGTTTGGCTCCGTTGCTTCTGACCGAACCTGCCGCGATTACATCGACGGCGACCGTTGTCGTCGCACCTGGAGAAAATCCAACTCCCGAATCATCGCTTAAACGCCCCGAAACCGGCTTGCAGGCGTTCGTAACCCAGTGGGAAATGAACGACTTTCTCTTCATGCTGGTGGTGGAAAACTTGAAACCGACTGACGAGGATATGGTGTGGTTTGCTGTCGTGCCCAGTTCCTGGCGCGAGACGATCATCCATCCCCTGGCGACTGCGCTGGCAACTGACAATAAGCAGGCCGCATTTCTTTTGGCTCGCGTGCTGACCACTGGAGTATTTCTCGTGATTGCCCTGGCACTTGCCTGGTGGGTTTTCCGCAGTGCCACTTTGTCGACGTTCCTCGAAGCGACATTTCTGACCTTGGCTTGGTTCTGGCTGCTTTCTCCCACGCAGAATCCCTGGTATTGGACCTGGACTTTGCCTTTCTTGCCATTTGCTCGGAATCGTGCTTGGTATGCGGTTTCCGGCCTGGCCGGTATCTATTATTTGCGTTTCTGGTTGCGCTATCACTTTGCGGATTCGCCGCTGCTGGGAACAGGTTATAATGGCGCGGACTTCTTCGACTTTTTGGTTACTTGGGTGGAGTATCTCCCTTGGTTTGTTTGGTTGGGCGTTTCGGCGTTCGTAGCAGGACGTT
Organism: Bythopirellula sp.; assembly: GCA_041738415.1. Lineage (GTDB taxonomy): Bacteria > Planctomycetota > Planctomycetia > Pirellulales > Lacipirellulaceae > Bythopirellula. The sequence goes on along the minus strand of JBGSPU010000076.1, from coordinate 26,480 downwards.
TCATCGCTCCAGAGGTACCAGACAACCAATCGGTCCCTGTGTAGCCGATCTTACAGACGGTACCTTTGGATGTTCGTAAAATGAGCCTAGTAAATTCAGAACAAAAGGAGCAATTTCACCTATGAATGGAAAGACTGAAACCAATGGACAAGTCGCCGAGGCATCCGTTTACGAGCGGTATACTAATGCCGCCAATCGGGTTGAGCCGGCGCTTTGTTGCCCGATTGACTATTCAGCCGATTTCTTGTCGGTAATTCCGGACGAAATTCTGGAGCGGGACTATGGTTGCGGCGACCCAACTCCCTTTGTGCATGAAGGGGAGACGGTACTTGACCTGGGCTCGGGAGGCGGCAAGCTTTGCTACATTTTGTCGCAAGTGGTCGGTCCTCGAGGGCGGGTGATTGGAGTCGATTGCAATGCGGAGATGTTGTCCCTTGCCCGTCGCCACCAACAGACTGTGGCTGATCGCCTTGGTTTTGGAAATGTAGACTTTCGTTATGGATTAATTCAGGATCTGCGACTTGACCTGGATCTTTTGGGTCGTGAGCTATCACAACATCCGGTGCGCGATCCGGCCGATTGGCTCGCGCTGCGCCATTTAGAGGAGCGACTCGCCAGAGAGCAACCTTTGATCGCCGATAATTCGGTTAATTGCGTTGTATCCAATTGTGTGTTGAATTTGGTGCGCCAGCAGGATCGGCGGCAATTGTTCAGCGAAGTATTTCGGGTTCTCAAACGTGGTGGTCGGGCCGCCATCAGCGATATTGTTTCCGACGAAGACGTACCCGAACACTTGCAACGCGATGGAATACTTTGGTCAGGGTGTCTCTCGGGTGCATTCCGCGAGGATCGCTTTCTGGCAGCTTTCGAAGAGGCCGGATTCCATGGAATTGAAATTGCCAAACGGCAACGCGAACCGTGGCAGACGATCGAAGGAATCGAGTTTCGCTCCATGACAATCGTGGCTCATAAGGGAAAAGAAGGACCTTGTCTGGAACGCAAACAGGCGGTTGTCTATCGAGGTCCATTCAAGAAAGTGGTAGACGACGACGGCCATGCGTATTGCAGGGGTGAGCGCATGGCTGTGTGCGACAAGACGTTTCATCTCTTACAAGCTCAGCCTTATGCTGGCATGTTCGATGCGATTGTGCCGCGGCAAGAAGTGCCGTTAGCAGATGCAGTTCCTTTCGATTGTCGGCCAGCGACTCTCCGTACTCCGAAGGACACGAAAGGAACCGATTATATGACAACCACCAAGCCCATCGGGGCTTGTTGCGCAGATGGGGAGCCTTGTTGCTGAGTGGGTGGTCAGTTGTGAATGGCGTTCGACGTTGGTGATACCGGTTCGAAGTGACTTCGAGGAGAAATACAATTATTCAACTTTCCTTATTGCGGCAACATAGTCCGCTGGCTGATGCTTCCGAGCAGCTTGCGATTCTGGAATCAAGTGATGACGCTTCACTGCCGACGTTCGATGCGACTCTGGCAACACATGGACTGGAGTCGCTCCAGTCCAAGGGCATTGACGTGTTGCAAGTCAACGTTGGTAAGCTTTGCAATCAGACGTGCCGTCATTGTCATGTCGATGCTGGCCCCGATCGCCGAGAAAGTATGTCCTGGGATACAGCGGAGGCTGTCATCCGGGTATTGAGAGAGAGTTCGATTGGGACGCTCGACATCACGGGTGGGGCACCCGAAATGAACCCCAATTTTAATTGGCTGGTCGAACAGGCTCGACAACTGGGGCGGCATGTCATTGATCGTTGTAACCTCACGATTCTGGTCGCGAATGGCTATGAGTATTTGCCGGAATTTTTGGCTGCTCACCAGGTGGAAATCATCGCCTCGTTGCCGTGCTACACAGAAGGAAATTGCGATAGTCAACGTGGTGATGGGGTGTTCCAGAAGTCGATTCGAGCGCTACAACGGCTGAACGAATTGGGTTACGGTCAACCGGAGAGTTCGTTATCACTAGCACTAGTTTACAATCCAGTCGGTCCTTCGCTGCCACCTTCGCAAGTACAATTGGAAGCGGACTATCGCCGAGAATTGCGCGAGCGGTACGACATCGAGTTCACCAAGCTTTACACAATCACGAATCTACCCATCAGTCGGTTTCTCGATGATCTTTTGCAGACCGGCCAGTATGAGAATTACATGCAACAACTGGTGGGTGCTTTCAATCCCAGAGCCGTAGAAGGCGTCATGTGTCGTTCCATGCTCTCGGTCGACTGGCTAGGCAACCTCTATGACTGCGACTTCAATCAGATGCTCGGACTGAAGCTCAATAGCCCGATACGGGCCACGATCCACGATTTGAAAATTGAAGAATTATGTGAAAGGAAAATTGTCACGGGACGTCATTGTTACGGATGTACTGCCGGTGCGGGCTCGGGTTGTCAGGGCGCTCTAACGAGTTAGTGGTCGTGAACACACTCGAATTCTTGCTGGATTACAGGCAGCAGCGGGTTTTTGCTCGCGTGTTTCGAAGTAGGTTCTGTGATTGATCGACATACGGCCCACAGTTTTGGGTTTGTGTAGAATTCCTTCAAATGTGACCAGAACGCTAGATCCATGGAGTACAAAAAAATGCAGACGATGCTTTCAATTCTGACCTTGATGGGTGCGTGGTATGCCTTGGGATCGATAAGTGTTGCTAGCGAGTCACGGATCGCAAACGAGGCGGGGCAAACCAAACCGCTTCAGGCAGGAGTCAAGATTCCAGAGGTTGCCGTGAAGAATCCACAAGGAGACACGGTGAATTTGGCGTCGCTTCACTCAGATCGTCCTGTAGTTCTAGTTTTCTTTCGTGGCGGGTGGTGCCCAATCTGCACCCGGCATACTGGCGAGTTAATTAAGATCTATCCGCAAGTGAAGGAACTTGGTGCGGAGCTTGTAGGCATTAGCCCAGATGACACCATTCATTCGAAGGAAAACATCGCCAATAACTCGATCCCCTTCCAGATTCTCTCCGACTCAGACGTGACGGCGGCTAAGGCTTTTGGCTTGGCCTTTCAGGTTGATGACGAGACGCTCGAAAAATACAAAGGGTTTGGTATCGATTTGGAAAAGGCATCGGGCTTCCAGCACCATGTTCTGCCCGTACCAGCAGTTTATATCGTCGATCAATCAGGCAAGATTGTTTTTGCTCATAGTAACCCAGACTATCGAGAACGTTTGGACACGAGTCAGATCATCAGTGAATTGAAGAAGATGCAGTAAAGTGCCGCTGCGCACATTACTTCCTCGATTTTGAGAAGGTTTGAGCAGAACTTCTCTCACCATCATTCCACACTTCGAACCGCGAGTGGTCAACGCCCTCTTCCAATCACAGAGTAACGAGTTGTAAAATGTTGACGGCTTTCGTAGCACTGGCAGTGGTACTCTTGGCCTACTCGAACGGTGCCAATGATAATTTTAAGGGGGTTGCGACATTACTCGGTAGCAACACGACGAATTACTCACGAGCACTCGCTTGGGCGACTCTGACGACGCTCCTTGGTTCGTTCATGGCCGTCTTGTTAGCAGGTGAGCTGCTCAAGAGCTACAGCGGCAAAGGCTTAGTTGATGACGCTCTCGTCGCAAACACTAATTACACAGCCGCAGTGGCACTTGGCGCAGGTTTGACCGTATTGCTTGCCACTCGTCTCGGCATGCCTATTTCGACTACTCATAGCTTGGTTGGCGCATTAGTGGGGGCTGGTCTGGCCGCGAATTCATCGATCCAACTGGATCGTTTAGGTGGCAACTTCTTTCTTCCCCTCCTCTTGAGCCCGCTTGTGGCGGTGCTGGCAACTATCATTGTGTATCCAGGATTCCGAATTGTTCGGCAGCGGCTCGGAATCTCGGCCGAGACTTGCCTCTGCGCGGGTAATCAAATTCTGGAAGTAATTCCCGTGTCCGACCACTGTGTCGCCCTGGAGCGTGCAAAGTTGTTAACTGTGCAGATCGGTGATCGAGTGACCTGTCAGAGTATCTATCGCGGAGAAGTCTGGGGCTACGAAGCCAAAAGCATGTTGGATGGAATGCACTTTCTCTCGGCAGGTGCGGTGAGCTTCGCCCGTGGCCTCAACGACACACCAAAAATCGCTTCCCTCCTACTGGTACTGCCACTGTTCAGTGGCCTCGCCGGGATGGCTGTTGTAGGGCTGGCAATTGCCGTGGGCGGTATTCTCAATGCTCGGCGTGTGGCGGAGACGATGAGTCAACGCATTACTTCCATGAATGCGGGCCAAGGTTTTACGGCCAATCTCACCACCAGTGCAGTCGTGATTGGTGCCAGCCACTTCGGTCTGCCCGTTTCCACGACCCACGTCAGTTGCGGTGCTTTATTCGGTTTGGGTGCCGTCACAGGCCAGGCCAGATGGAACACGCTCCTGAAGATTCTGTCTGCTTGGGTAACAACGCTACCGTTAGGCGCAGCTTTGGGCGCAGCAAGCTACTCAACTCTTGCATCCATGGGAACGACTGAGACAAGTCCACTTGTTTTTGACGAAACCGCTGTCGATTGGATGCATGATGAGCAGCGTTTCCTACATGGCCTCCAAGGTGCTGCCGAGTTCTATCAGAGCTTTTCGGAAGTAGATCTCAGAGCCATCGGACACACCCTAGAGCATTTCCGCAAACTGCCGGCGGCCGACAAGAATCGCCCTTCTCTGGCGAAGTTTCTGGTCACCCAAAAGAGCTTTGTTGAACAAGTGACAGGTACTCAGAAAATTTCGCCCGACGATGTTTTTGTGCCCTTTGCAGGACGCTGGTACGGGATGTGGGAGGACATGAAAGTCGACCACAATTGGAGCGAGCCCTTTGCAGTCGCCTTGCCATCGAGACTAGCCGACGAACTCCAGATCGAAACGGATGCAAAGGTACAATATGCTTGGATTGGGGATGGCTTCGGCTGGAACTATTTAGTAACTCTGAATGGTAGTAGCAGTCAGATCGTGCTCGGTTACGTCTATCACATCAGGCCGAGAGAGCCAGAAAACATTGTCTCGGAATTTCCTCACATTGGATTCTTTGATGGCCGGGGTCGCATTATTTGGATCACGACTGGCGCGATTTTCTTTGAGGAGATTTTCAATGCCAAGGACGGCAGAGAAGAACGTTACGTGATTACAGGATTCCAAACGTTAGTTCACGGCGAAACCCTGAGTCTGCCATCCCAGGCATTTCAAGCCATCTATACGCGTTCCGTGTCAAATCGTCCGCGATGGATTTCCTATGCGCTCGACGAATCGCGAACGGCCGTTGAATAGCGATAGCAAGTCGTCCCCATCGATATTTGCTGAATTTAAGACAGCTTCCCTTAAGTTTCCCAACATACGGGATGACCAGCTTTAAAGCATTCGCAGTAAGTATGTACCTAAATGACGGAACCTCGAACTGCATATTTCTGCAATGCATATTCAGCAACCAAGGAACTCCGAGAATTCTCCGAAGCTACTATCTCACAAGCATTTACGGCGACAACAAGTAGGGAAGCGGCTTGAGCCCGAATACAATTATGCCTGTCCTTTTTCCTCTATGCCTGTCCTTTTTCCTTGAGATTCCCTGCCTTGGGCATCCTCGCCTGGTACGACGATCCCATCTCCACCGGCCCGCTGGAAGGAATCAAGAACAAAATCAAAACGATGAAGCGACAAGCCTAGGGCTTTCGCGACCAAGAATTCTTCAAACTTAAAATCCTCGCTCTCCACAAAACCAAGTACGCTTTAGTCGGATGAACCAATATCGAATTATTGGCCTGGCTGAAAGACTTCGGTAGTGGGGTGCATCGCGTACCAGGCGAACCACAGCGAGTACATCCATTGGACACCTTCGTCTGCCTCGGCGACCCGTAGGCTGTTGGTCCCGGGGACGAATTCTATCACGATGCGCTTTCCATCGATCTGATCTTCAATGCGGGTTTTTTCTGTGCTAAATGACGACTCGGGATAGGCACGAAAAGTTTTGCCTGACCAGATTCCTAAGACACGCTCCTTGGCTGGGAGGCGGTCGCTGGCAGGCTTAGCGGGAAACATCAGTTGGGGAGTTTGGAAATAGTCACCATAAGGACTGCGGCCGTAGTCGCGTGAATGCCCCGTCTCAGTGGAGAGGACTTGTGACTCTGGATAGCGCCGGGTCCATTCGTTCCAACTCGTTAATTCCAGCGGGAGCGAAGAGAGTTCTACTTGCGCACCAGGGCCCGAGACTCCTTTGGCCCTGATTTGCGACCAGAGGCTCTCGGCATCGTTGGCCCGGTCATACATCAATACGTTGCTGTTGTAGAGTAAACCAGAGACTCCAAACTCGCGCTCCCCTAACGGAGTCCGACGATCAAACACAGCAGCCGAGTCACAGAGCGGGCAGTACGTCACCGCAATAGGCACCTCACCAATACGATCGTTGATGATTTCGTGGTAATTGAGAATCTTCAACGGATAAGCACGGGCCTCCGTTCCGATTGAAACTCCGATGACCCGGTCGTTGGGCCCCAAGTAGGTTGCGTTTTTCGCAGGGAGGAAGCTGGGTCGTGAAAGAGCAGGGATGCCATCCTTCGGGGGACCTCCGCCAAGGATCTCATTTCGAGGGATGGTTGAGTTTGAGAGATCAAACGCCGCGATGCCTCGATTCCCTGATCCTTGCGCCAACGCCGCACTTCTACCGAGTGGCTGACCAGGTTCGAACGGAGAAATACCGTTCAGTTCCAGCAAGATAATCGCCGGGACGAGTAGCGCAAGAATAGCGGTGATCGAGAGGGCAACACGACGCCAGGAGAATTGTCGGGTCGATGGAGGCGACACAAAATCTGCATTCTCGTCGATAATATCTTCGGCCAGATGGTGGTCGTTAGCTGGCATAGTTCTCTCCGTTGAGGTTTATCGGCCCCTGTACGCAGGATCGCTGCTGACTCCAGGATAAACTTTTGGTGAGATTCGCTTTGTGAGTTAGTTCACATAGAGAGGATCTCCCTAAAGCCTCACTGTGTAAGCGATTTCACGGAACGTCTACCTGGACATAGCCTATTATGCTACTGGAATGAAATTGAGCTCCTGTCGGGACTGAGTTCCTGCCGGGACTGAGTTCCTGCCGGGACATTGTCGAGGCATTTACCATTTGCAATTTTCACACGAAGCAAGAGGAATTATTGATGAAAGTTACCTGGGTCCTGTTTACTGCCGTCGCTGTCTGTTTGACTGCTGCTGTCGTTGTGCGTGAGCACAGTTCATTGGAGTCCCAATGGCAGGCAAAATCAGAAAAGAAAGACGACAAGAAGAAAGAAGAGGAAGAAGAGAATTCGATCATTAGGTCGTTGGCTTCGCAAGACCTCTTGCAAAAATTGGCCGGTTCGGGGAAGAAGAAAGACGACAAAAAGAAAGAAGAGAATTCGATCATTAAGTCGTTGGTTTCGCAAGACCTCCTGCAGCAATTGGCCGGTTCGGGGAAGAAGAAAGACGACAAAAAGAAAGTTGACGAAGCAAGTTATTTTGTCGTCACGTCATTGGTTCTGCAAGAGACTAAGCAACTAGAGGCTGCTTCGGGAAAGAAAAAGAAACGCCGGAAGCCCAATAGTGATCTGTTGGTTTGAGGGCAGTGACGTTTTTGGAATCGCTGCGCTGGTTAGCAGCAAGCAGGTGTCATGAATCGAGTACTAAGTTTATACGGTCTGCTCTGGTTTGTCGCATGGGGATTGGCTCTCTATGGTGCCCTTTCTCTGTCGAGTGTGCCCGGTGATTGGGGACACTCGATTTGCGGCGCGTGGGGGTGTGGACCACCCTTACAGGCCTTAGTAGGTTGTCACTTGGCCTGGATCGTGGCATTCCTTCCGCTGACATTTTCGTGGGGAGTTTTTCGTTTCATTCCCGTTGAATTCCGGCCACGAATCGGCAGGGTGTTGATCATGCTGGGCGCGTTGTTCCTTATTACGCTCGTTGGATACCAAAGAATGATGTGGTGGCCACAAGTTTCCGCGTCGCAGCAGGAAGTGTTTTGGCAGCGCTGTGGTTTCGTGATCGCTACATCAGTCGACGTTCCCATGGTACAGATGTTTCTGGCTGGGATATTACTCGTGTGGAGATGGCGTTTCTCTAACGTCCCCCCGATAGGGAATACGTACTCTCCTGAGGTTGGAGCGGTGCGGCAGCAATAGCTTATCCCCGTGAGTTGTCTGCGCCGCACCCTCCTTTTTTTACTTTGGGGTGGGAAGTTGGTGGAGTGAAACCTGATTTGGTCGAGCTGTATTTAAGAGTCCCGCCATCTGGCTGGCCGGCATAAATCCAGGAGCACCCCCGATGATTTTACCTTCGGGAGTAAAAAGGATCGTCGTGGGAAATGCTTGCACACCCAACTTGGCGACGAACTGTCGGTGGTGTTCAGCTTGGATCTTTAACGGAATGAAATCCCGCTCGACTTGCGCAATGATACGCTGATTGGTCCACACTTCTCTTTCCATCTTGCGACAATAACTACAGTTCTCTGAAGTGATAAAGGCCAGGATCGGTTGCCGGGATTCCATTGCATGTGATTGCGCCATGCTGGGGGAATTGGCCCAATAAATCTGGGTCGGCTCTTCCGGAGCTTGGGCCATTGCAGAGCAAGATACCAAGATGTTGAACGTGATCCAGGTAGTTCGTGCCAAGAATTTGATTCTCATTGATTTGTCCTTTCAAAAGTGGAACGTTCTTCGCTTGATCGAGTCGGGTAATATGGCTTGCTATTTGCGTAACCAGCGTAATCAGGGCGACTTGTGCCGGAATTGAAATAGCTCGATCATGTTTTCTTAGTTCGGCTCTTCCCTAAGAATTACTGCGTGAACTTGGCTACAGTTGAAAAGAATCCATCTGCCGGCTCTGCGGGATGGCAATGCAGATCTCCGCCAACGTGGGTTGCGACCCAGCGACGAATAGATAAGAAATGGAGCGGTGCGCTAGCAAAACGTAGGCAAAAAAAACGTCCGCTCGAGTTGTTCCCTTAGCTTGACCATCGGACTAAGCTGGGAGAGATCACTGCTGGGCTATTAAGAGGCTTGAGGATTGCAGGAGAGGGTGTCTCGTGCCTACAGTCTTCCCATGAGCGCTGGTGACGCGGGCGTCGCTGGACTGCATCTCGGCCAGCATGGCACGACAGCGCACACATTTTTCCAGATGTGCCTCGATCTGCGCTTTGAGGCCCACGTCGAGTGTGCCAGCAAGGAATGCAACGTGATTCTCTTGTACGATTGAACAGGGAATACTAAGCAAGTTTCCTGCCCCCGGTTGTGCTACCCGTCCAATTCCCCAGACGCCCAGACCGGCCGAAAAAAATAGGAGAAGCAGACTAAGCCCATTGCGACGCAAAGATTGTCGGCGGCGGGATGCATGCACTTGGCTGCTAATTCCGGCCAGATAGCCTTCTGGAGGCGACTGCCAGTCTGCGGATTTGTCGTATTGAGCGTTCATGGTTCGATCCTGCTAAGGGAGAAGGAGTGTACTTATAGAAAAACTATGCTACTTCAACAATTGTCGTCAAATTCGCCCAGAATATCTGTAAGCATCCATACAATAACTCAATGAATAAAAAAGACTTTTTCGCAAGTATATTGTCCTATCTGGTCGGGACAACTGCTGACTCTGGTAGCGGGCGGGGATCGCCTGGAAGTTAGCGTTCAGCAAGACTGAACTCAAACAGGTGAGTTGCCCCGACGCCGCGCCGACATAGTTATCCACGCAGGTTGAACGGGGCCGGCTGTACGCTTGCAGCAGAGGTTGATTCCTTGGCAGGCAAAATCTTTTTGATTACGTTGTCGTAAATCTTGATGCCCGAGCCAATCGTAGCTACGGCCAACGCAATGACCAGGATGATATTGATTATCAAACGGCTAAAACCTCGGCCCACGGCGTCACCGATGTAACTGCGTTTGTTGTTCATGATGAGGAAGGTCAGGTACGCAATCGGCAACATGGTAAAGCAGACGGCCGATGCGGCCACGGGAAACCACATGGGCAGCGAGGCGATCACGCCCAGGATGCCAATCGAAGGGGCCAGGGAGAACAAACGGAACCGCAACTTGGTTTGTTCCAGTCCGAGCATTTCACAAAAGGTGAAACCACAGACCACCATGTGGGTGCTGATCGCACCGCAAGTCATGCCGATCAGTCCCAGGTCAAACACGATTCGGCCCATGTTGTCCCCCAGTACACTGCTGAGTACTCCGGCGGCTTCGAGCGGCTGCATGGTGGTGTTGACAACATCGGCTCCGCGATAGACTCCTCCTACCTTCATGGCGATAATCACGAGCGACGTTACCAACACGAAGGGGAGGAACATGGTCATCCCCAGGTCCCAGCGAGCAAGTTTCTTATGGTGTTTGCCCCAGCCCTTCTTTAGCAGCGAATAGGGGTAGAGGAAGGTCATATTGATGCCCACGGCAGCGCCCAGCATGCCGAGTACTTGGGTCATGGTGCTGTTGTTCAGTGTGCCGTCGAGGTTCCACAAATTCGGGATCCCGTACCAACCAACAAAGCCTTTGCAAATTTCACCAAATTCGGCAGCTACCACATCCAATTTTGCCACCACGACGATGCAAAACATTATAATCACAAGGGCGATACAGCCGCGCAGGAACCACTCGTAGACTCGGACTCCGCGCGAGTCGCCACCATAATTGAAGGTAGCGACAATGTTGATGCAGAGGATGAGGATGCCGATGCCAAAACTCAGCAGCAGTCCGGCTTGGGTGTAGCCTAGCCCCAGGGGCGTGGTGTCTTTTTTGACCTGGGTCAGATTGGCTTGAGCTTGATTGATTTGGGCCTTGTCTTTTGTTTTCTCGGCGGCTGCCAGCAATGTCTTAGCTTCGGTGACTTCGGTTGGCACGCTCACGATGCTCTGCAAGTCGCCCAGATCGCGCGCGGCGCTGGCCGCTAGACCATACTGGGGAAAATGCCAGATGACGGAGGACATGATTGTGCCCAGGGCCCACAGGATCACCAGCCACTTGCCAATTTCACGACCAAAGGATTTGTAGGGGCGTTCGCCGGTGGTGAGTACGACGTTGCTGAGCGCACCGAGCATCATCACCCCCAGGAACATCGCAACGGGTTGGACCCAGAGCAGTTTGTAACCGAACGAAGCACCAGCGATCACCGACGCCGCCGCGCTACCGGCTCCCAAGGTCATGGCACTTTGCAGCAAGCCCGGTCCGGTGCGTTTGATATAGCCGATCGCACTGGTGGCAAAGGGTTGTTGATCCAGTACTTGCAGCTCGGCGATTTCGCGTTGCAATCGGTCGGCGTCCGCATTGCTACTCTTGGCCTGATCTGCCATCGCTGGGCTCCTTGATAGTGCTAGGGGTTTGGTCGCGTGATGAGGGGGAAAGATCGCCTGGAATGAAGGCATTCACCGCCTGGCGAACCTGCTAAGATAGCAGATGGTCCAGGGCAAAGAAACGGGGTTCGTGAAAGGGCTTTCGCTACGATCGGAGCGGGACTCTTGGCCATCACGAAGAAAAAGCAGAAAAATCGGGTGTTGGCGAGCTAACGCATCAGTTGTCCGAAGTGATGACGACACTCGCACCTTCGAGCCCATCAGCGTCTGCACTGATGGTGATGGGTCCCGGGTTCTGCTCGTTGGCTCGGACGATTAGCATTGCTTTTCCGAAAAACAGTTGGCAAGAGTCGGACTGGAATGGTTCCAGCGAGAGCGGGTTGCCGTTGCCGACTCCCGCGATTGTTGCTGGTCCTTCCACTTGGAAGTGGAGTGTATTATCGGCTAGTGGGCAGGGCACTCCGTCTTTATCGAATGCCTCGACCAGCACATAGCACAGATCATCTCCCGAGGAATTCAGTTTTGTGCGGTCGGGGGTGAGGTGAATCTTCGCTGGCTCACCGGCAGTTTTCATGAGTGCCTTGCCAATCTCTTTGTTATCGGAATAGGCCACGACTCTCAACTCACCCGGTTCGTAGTCCACATAGTTCCAGCGTAGGCGATAGTCGTAGGTCGAGTTGTAGTAATTCGATTGCGCATTGTCTGAATAGACTGCGAATTCGCAGACGCTTGCCCAATTTCCTTCGCGTAATTCGTCAAACTCAAGCCGCGCATAACGGGCTTGAACGTCCATTTTGTGAACCGAGGCGGTCGAACCGCCCCACTGGGGGAACTCGCTCGTTGGCTTTGTCGCCACGGTAGTCCAATTGATTAAATCGGGAGAAACTTTAAGCACGTAGCCGTAGCACTTGGCCTCTCTTTCAAATTCAATGACGAAACACTTGATGGACTCGCTCTTGCCAAGATCCACTTGCAGCCATTGCATAGGTGAGACGCTATCAGCACACCACCGGCTGGCACGATTGTCGTCACCTGCCAAGTCAGGTTCAAAGCTCCGCTTGGTTGTGCTGGCCGAGAGTGGCTTTCCAACCGCCAGATTCTTCGGTTTGTCGGGCGTTTCTCCTTTTGATCGGCGCCCGAGAGATTTTCCGTTGAGAAATAATTCAGCAGAATCACCATTGGTGTATACGAATACCGGTACCTGTTTGCCGATGTGGTCAGGCCAATTCCAGTGTGGGAGGATATGTACGGTGGATTCTTTGGGCAACCAATGGCTGCGGTATAACCAATAGCGATCCTTGGGGATTCCGCACAAATCGACAATCCCAAAGTACGAGCTTTTTGCCTCCCGGCTATAGGGGGTCGGCTCACCGAGGTAATCAAATCCCGTCCAGACAAATTCGCCAGCAACGTAACGATCAGTCTCCATGAGGCGAAACTCCGACTCGGGAATGTCAGACCAAGGAGCGGAATTCAAATCATACGAACTGATTTGCAGGCCAGGACTGTAATCAGTTTTCGTGAATGCCAGTGGCAACGCGTAATAACCTCGGGTACTCAAGGTTGAGGCCGATTCACTGTAGAGAATTGGCTTCTTCGGCATCAACTCGCGATGTCGTTCATATCGCCTGAGATAATTCCAACCTACCACGTCGAGTGCATCGTAGATCCCTTGCTCCACATGCTGAGGGAAACTGCTTCCAATGGTAATGGGTCGAGTAGTGTCGTACTCTCGTACTAAGTCTGCCATCATTTTAATGCGTTCGGGATTTACACCTTCTTCGTCATCGGGGATTTCATTGCCTATGGACCAAATGATAATTGACGGATGATTGCGATCGCGCATTACCATACTTCGTATATGTCGGTCGCCGTGTTCCCTAAGCGAGGGCTTGCCATGTACGCGGTCGGCTGTTTTATTCCATTTGTCAAAGCATTCGTCCCATACGAGGATGCCCATGCGATCACACAAGTCCAGCACTTCCGGCGCGGGGGGGTTATGGCTGGTACGGAGTGCATTGACGCCCATGCTCTTCATGATCTCGAGTTGTCGCTCCATGGCTCGCGTCGAGAACGCTGCCCCCAGAGGACCTAAATCATGATGAAGATTGACGCCTTGCAGTTGCACTCGGCGACCATTAAGGTGAAAGCCATCATCGGCCGTGAACTCGATCGTGCGGATACCGAACGGAGTCGATTGCGAGTCGATTACTTTCCCATCGAGGTCCACTTCCGTCTTGAGGGTGTACAAATGGGGATGGTCAATATCCCAACGCCGGGGATTTGCGATAGTGAGCGACTTTTTTAATTCTGTTTCGCCCTCAGTGATCCCACCATTCACACTACCGGAGGCGACTTCAGTGCCTGCCTGATCTGTGATGGAGAACGTCACTTTGCCGGGGACTTCCGCCGGGGTATGGTTGTCGATGCGTACGGCGATTTCAATTATTGCCGAGTCGTCGGTTATTTCCGGCGTGGTGGCGAATACACCCCACTGAGCGATGTGAACGGGATCGCAGACTTCCAACATCACCTTGCGATAAATGCCCGCACCAGGATACCAGCGAGTGCCGTGATTCGTTGTGTCAGCCCGCACTGCGACGAGGTTCTTTCCATTGAGATTCACATAGTCGGTGGCGTCCACTCGAAACGAAGTGTAGCCGTAGTCCCACTCTCCGGCGAGTTGTCCGTTTATGTAAACCTTAGGAAACGCCATCACGCCGTCGAAGTCGAGATAGATGCGTGAGCCTTTTGGTTGGTCTAGTGCGAATTCCTTGCGATACCAGCCAACTCCCTTCCAGGGTAACTTGCCGGCGAAGCCGTCCTCGTTCGGATCGAAGGGGCCGGCGATGGCCCAGTCATGCGGTAGGCGAATCGTACTCCACTGGGAATCGTCAAAGTCAATGGATTCCGCACCCTTCGGATCGCCCTGGATAAAAAGCCAATCCTTGTTGAAACGGAGCGAGCTTGAGACGGGCTCGGTCGCCGTGAGGTAATCCATGTGGCTCGACAGTAGAATTACCAAGATGATCAAATGCAACTTGACAACGGTACTGCAAATTATCCCAGCGCTATTCGGCATCCTAGAAGCCACCATTTCTAGCTCAATATTTCTGAATTAAGCACACCTGGCACTGGAAAAAACGCAGTCCAAGGTTGCTGGCTGCGAGAATTTGATCGACCTGCACCAATCAATAATGCCAACCCAAGCGTGAGCGCAGCAGCGGTCGGTTCCGGTACATTCGACGTTCCACCGAGAGGCTGGTTTGCAGCAAAGCCTAGTTGCCAATCGGCGAGGTCGTCGGCACTGTGCGGAATTGGGGAATTTCCTCGCTGCCACTCGAGGAAATCGCGCCCGTCCACATCACCATCTTCGTCGAAGTCGCCGAGTAAGGTCGTCACGGCGTGCAGCACCAAGGTCGACACGCTGAAAGCTGGCATCGTGTAATGAAACGCATTCACCTGACTGATGAGAATGTCGGACACTTGCACAGGATTCGCACTGGCACCGGTGAGCTGAAACACCTCCGCGCGATCAAACTGAAGATCGCTGGTCACGGCGAGGCCTGTATCGAGCGGGGAACCTGTGCGATTGATCGCAATTAAGATCATGCGCGAGGGGTCCGTGGAGTCGACACTCGCGTAAACCGCTGAATCGGCGATTTTATTGGTATTGGCCTGCACCGACGTGTCGCCGAATTCACCACCGGTGCCGTCGTAATTGAGATACATGTCGAACGCGCCGTCGATGTACGTCCCTCCTCCCCAGAGATTAGCTGCGAAGACCCCCTCGCGGCCGAAGATTCCGAGCGCATCCGCTTGGGCGATCGCACCGGAGATGTGGTTATTCCCGCCATAGTTGTACTCGGTGATGGCGATCTTGGTACCGGGGTTGAAGTCGTCGATGTCGCGCTGCACCCGCGGGAGCAACTTGATTGGCCCGTTGTTGCCGGGACTGCCGACCCAGGTGCCCCACTGACTGATCCAGCTCTCTTCAACGTACGTCGGATCCCACAGCGAGCGCGTCGCCTGGACGCGAGCCGCGACGGCGGCTGGCGTGGCCACTTCACCTGTTATCCGCTGACCATCGGCATAGACCTCGGTGTACCAGTGCAAGTCGAGCACGTCCATCAGCTTGCGGCCCTGCGCGACCTCCTCGTTGTGCACCTGCTGGAGCAGCCACTCGTGGTAGTGCATCTCACCCGTCTCGTCGCCGCCGGGGTGCGAAGGATTGGTGACCGCGTCGGGTGCGCCCGACAGGTTCGTGAAGTCGGTCCAACCAAAGCCGACACCGCCGAACACGATCGCGTCGGGATTCACGTCCTTAATCGCACCAGCGTGGGCGATTGTCTTGTCACGTAGCTCATCAAAGGTTGGGTTGAACGGATGGATCGTCGGATGTGTTCGGCCACCCGGGCTTGGGGGGACTGCCGGGACGGGAGGGTTCTCCCAGGGCCTGGGCTCGGAGCCTGATTGCCAACCTGACGGGAGCGCCTCTCCCCAGAGGCCCACTTCATTGTCGAGGCTATAAAACACAGGTTGATTAGGCGTCTTGAAGTCCTCGACCCAATTGGCAAGCTCATCGGTAAAGACGTAACCATCGGTCATGTTCGGCCTAGTCGAAAGTGAAGAGCCTGGATAGATCGTCGACTTCTTCGGGACGACTTCTTTCCAACGCGGCGAGGGCGCGATCTCGGTCTCGTCAACCGTGCCGTTGCCGTCGGCCGCGACATAGCCAGCCATGGGCACCGTGACGAGCACCGCGTTCCCATTGGCCGCAGCGCTCTGGATGGGGCCGCGGAAGGCGTAGCCCGAAGGGTCATTGGGGCCAGTTGCCATGCCGAAGTCGCTGTGGTGAAACCAGTCGCCACCGGCATTCGAGGCATTGTTTTCCCAGTTGTAGCCGGTCAGCCGATTCCCACCGATGCGGTTGATTGTGGCGTCCGAGACCGAGGCAAAATTCGTTCCGTAGATCCAAGGCGAGATGGACTTCACGTTTTGCGCGCTATTGACGGTGAACTGCACATCGGCCGGGCCCGGATTATCGGGGGTGATCGCACACACCGTTGAGGCGCCGACTGACGTCATGAGCATGAAGGCCATCGCCGACCTAAAACAAGACTTGTTCCACATTTCCATCTGTCTCCTCTGTTACCGTTAATCTCCGGATGCTGGCGTCGTTGGGGTTGACCGCCGTCTTGTTAAAGAACTTCCTGCCAACGTGGTAAATAGCAGCATCGCCACGTTTGTCGGCTCTGGCACCGCAACGGATGCGGTAAGGAGTCCGACACCGGCTCCAGACTGTTCTTGCCAAATCGCCAAGTCAGTTTGATTCACCAGGCCGTCGTGATTGGCGTCACCGTCGCTGCCATATCCGTCTGTCGTCTCG
Source organism: Bythopirellula sp. (assembly GCA_041738415.1). GTDB lineage: Bacteria > Planctomycetota > Planctomycetia > Pirellulales > Lacipirellulaceae > Bythopirellula. Next base: position 9,811 of record JBGSPU010000076.1, on the reverse strand, counting down.
AAGTTGCGTTGCCAGATCAAAAAGTCTCGCCCATCGACGTCTCCATCATCATCGAAGTCTGCGTCGTAGGGGATGCTATTGGTAACGATGTAGATCTGTCCGGTCCATTTCGACGAAAAATACATCTCGCCGAGTAATCCTTCGCCAAATCGGGCATCGCTACGGGCCCACCCGCCATTTCCGATCAAGTCGTTGAGACTGTCCCAAAGTTGCGGAGCAGTCGATGGATCGTTGTCGTCGTCATAGGAAAGGTGTAAGCGGAAGTTCTCCGCCTGGGTCAAATCATCAGGATGATCTCGAGAAGGGTCGTTGGGATCGAGCTGCGTGACAGCGTTGAGAATGGCATCGAAATCGTTATGGTAAACGTCGCCGTGATTGCTCGAGAAATTCAAATGAATGAACTGGTTGTGCAGCGCCGGGTCGCTGCCGTTTTGGATGACGAAAGATGTGGCGATCGAGTTACCGGTCCACCAATCCGCGCCGACCTCGACACCCTCGCCATTGTGGTCCCATTGAGCCACGGGATAGGTATAGCGCGTGCCGTAGCCATCAACGCCGACGGTCGCTTCATTGGCAGGCAATGGGTCGACGCCATCGATGTAACCGGTATCCGGATGGGGTGCGATTTGTTGATGATGGACGAACGTTCCTTCGCGCTTGGTCCAGCCGTAGTTTTGCCCCGGTTTCACCAGATTCACTTCCTCGATGTTGTCGCGACCGATGTCGCCTACGAGAATGTGAATGTTGCCCTGATCGTCCGGATTGAACGAAAACGTGTGCGGGTTGCGAAAGCCATAGGCATAGACCTCTTTGAGCACATCGGGATCAGCGCTATTGGCAAACGGGTTTGTGGCGGGGATCGTGTATCGATCCGCCCCCGATTGCAGCGGATTGATCCGAATCATCTTGCCCATTAGGTCGCCACGATCCTGGGGATCGTCGTTCAGGGAGTCCTGATTATTCGAATCCCCGTGCGTCATATACAAGAGGCCATAGTCCTCGTCGCCAGGCTGGGCGTAGGGGTTGAATTTGGCTTGCTTAATCGGGTGGTCAAAGTTGGGCATGTTGACCCTGAATAGCTCGCGGTAGGAATTTGTCGTAACCTGGTCTGCATTGAAGTCATAAGTCCACTCGGCCAGCACGCCGTCGCCTCCGCCGCCCCCATGCGTGCTATTGCCAAGGTAGTTGAACTCAGGACTGCCTGGGTTGGCGGGGCGATTCTCAAGCATCGTTGTGTAAAGCTTGCCATAGCCCAGCGTTCCAACGTTGCCAAAATCCGGGTGAAACGCGACCGATTGCAGACCTCGCTGGCTCGCGTTTCCGTTCATGGAACGTCCTGTCGCCGCAAGTACTGCATTGGAAGCGTTGAACCACGGCTGGGCGGATGTCGTGCCAGCCCCAATATCGTTAACTGCGAAAATTGTGCCCTCTGAAGTGGTGACGTACATTCGCGTGTCGTCCGGCCGGTAAGTCATCCCGATGATTTCGCTAAAACCATCCGGCATAGCGGCATAGGGCCGGATGTGGAGAGTTGTCCCGGAGAAATTGAGCGGATCATTGAGCAAGTCCTCGCTTGCACAGAATGCGGCGCGCGGCGTCGAGACGCCGACAATCGACCCCAGAACCACGGCGACCGCTGTTCTAATATAAGACTTAGTCAACATTGCTATCTTTCCCCTCAGTTACCGCTCATATGCGGACGCTGCCCGCGTCGACGTTGACCGTGGCCCCGTTACGAGTCTATCCCCCAACGTGGCGAGTGACATCATTGCCAACGTCGCCGGCTCGGAGACGGCGATGCTCCAAGCAAGGGAAGGTGTGCCGTAGTTGTTCTGCCAATCCACCAGATCGCCGACGCTATAGGGAACCGGCGAATCTCCGCGCTGCCACTCGAGGAAATCTCTCCCATCGACTTTGCTGTTGCCGTCAATATCACCAGTGAGGAGAGGCAAAGCATCAATGACGTAAGTCGCAATGGATCGGGCCGGCAACGCGACATTGAACGTATTGCCCAAATTGTTTAGGGCCGTCTGTGAAAGATTCATGCCTCCTGCGAGGGAATAATGTGTCCCGGTTACGTCGAGTGCGATATTGGAGATATTCACCGAGACATTAGCCACGTTGGATTGATTAAGATTCAGAAGCATGACAGCGAGACTACCATCGTCTTGCAAAGCGGCATGAACTCTAACGTCGTTGTGCGAAGTGCTTGCGTCCACGAGGGATTCGCCCGGCTGGACCAGCTTGTCGACCATGGAAATACCGTAATACGCCGATCCTTTCGCATGAGCGTTTGAATCGTCCAGGAAATCCTTGCTGAGCATCTCGAGATACTGTACGCTCATGACGCCCAGCTTTAGCCAACTGGCATAGGCATCGGCAACAAACAGCGATTCGACAACGTTTTCTTGCTCCGATTGTATCGAACCAAAGTAGTTGAACTCGGTGATCATGATTTCGGCGTCAACCATGCCGTGCGCGGCGAGCGAATCGCGCACACCACGATTTGTGCCGTTATCGAGACCGGACGATTTGCCGTCGATCATGTGGGGAATTTTGGTCCGAACTTGGGATAGGAGATTCGATCCGTCGGCATTCTCTCCTGCCCTGGGATACCAATGTACCATCACGAAATCTACATTGTCCGAGATCCCCGTCTGCGAGAGCACTTCGTCGTTCCAATAGGGCTCGTTCGACTGTTTGGAGCCGTTGTCGTTCAGATCGGCAAATGACCAACTGTAGTCATCGGGGGGAGTCGCCAGCACAGCACCGATCTTGATCGTAGGGTCGATCGATTTCATGAGCTGGGAATACTCCACAACATCCTGGCCATAGCGAGCGGGTGACAAAGCAGGATGGTCATCGCGGTCAGTACCGTAGGGAAGATCATAGTCGACAGAGTAGCCATTCCCTCCGCCGTGGTATCCAGTGCCAAAAGTCTCGTTGCCGATCTCCCAGTATTTGATTCCTACGGGGGCATCGCGATTGACTGCCAAGAACGAGTTATAGGGATCAAACACGCCGTCGGCTTGCGCCCAGGTTTGATACTCGGAAGATGTCGAGGAGCGTAGCTTGGCCCAATAGCCGGCCGTTTTCCAATCGTTGCCTTGCTGGTCGACACCAATGGCGATGTCATTTGGTGTGCCATAGATGCTGGCGTCGGCGTTGGCATAGGCGACCCAGGCGGCGGCTTCCTTGGGCTGACCACCAAAGTCGGGAACTTGCGACTGTCCATTGACCAGTTTCATAGCGGAGCCATAGTTGACCGTTACGACGGCCTGACCACTTTCGAGCTGATCTAAAAGTCGAACAAAGCTGCCGAAGTCCGAGCCTGGGCCTACGTAACCAAAGTTGCTTGGATCACCGAACCAGGGGGACAACCCACCTCCGGTGATGCCATTTTCCCATTGGGCACGAGTGATCGACCAATGGAAAACATCAGCGTAACCGCCACCGCCGTATCGCCATGTCGTCACTCCAGCTTCTTCAAGGAGATCAACAACCATTGGGTTGTTCATTTCATTGTAGTAGGGGGACGTATGCAAGCCGATGCCCAGCGGTGACATCACTGAGCGGACATTGGCGGCATCGACACTGACGATAGCCGAAATATCTGCGCGAGCAGGAATGCCTCCCAGCAGACTTCCAATCACTCCAACACCGCCAAGTGATTTCAGAATACGCAAAGGGAAACAGTGCATCGCTCGCCTTTTCAATGGATTCCAGCGCGCAGATACGACCACGTGCGTACGGATGTTTTTCAAGGGTTGAAACTAATTAATACCGGGATAATCTAACTAGGAACTCAACGCGCAAACCTAGTTATTAAATGCAAGAGTCCTTCTCTGAGAGGCGCCTCATGAGCGGATCAGTTCAGTTGGGTCAGGTCGACGACTTCTTCACCATTTCGGGTACCCATGGCATTGAGGAGAAAGACATCGACTTCGTACGAAATGCCATGCACCGAGCCATCCGCAAATACCATATTGAGCGCACCAGGGTGAGCAGAGCCAAGCATCAACATTTCCCACACTCCCCCCTTTCCGACAGGATCGCCAATCTGTCCCGTGTAGGGAAGATTCACATTGGAGTCATTCAATGGCGGAACGCAGGAGCAGCGCATGACATCGGGGTCCCAGCCGTCAGACCAGCCCGTATCGTCCGAGGGTGTACCACCAGCCACTAAGTCAACCCGAATATACTTTTCACCAACTAGCATCGTGTTGGAAGTGCCATCCGTGATTTTCGAAATCTTTGAAGGCGCAGGAACATTGGAAAGTTTTTCAAATTCGATTCCTGGAGTGCGAGCATCTTGTGAGGGGAGTCGGAAGTTGGGGCTTCGCACAATGACACCGTCGTAGACCCCATTTGGACGGGGTGCAGGCCCCACGGGCGTTGAATCACGAGGCGAAGCAAAACCCTGATAGAAGTTTTCCAAAGTCTTGCCATAAGTTAAAACTCCAGGAGTGATGTCGATAAAATTTGGATCATCTAAAATTCGGGTACAAGGCTGAATGCCCGCATAGTCCGTTAGAACCGTGCCATTGATGCGTGTAGGTGGACGACGCGAAGGACAGCTATAAATCGGGATCACATTGTTCTGGACTTCTGCCTGAGTGATCAAATTCTTAACCGCTCCTTGCTCTAGATAAGGAAGTAGTTGATACCCCCATCCCAGGCCTTGTTTCTCGGTCCCCAGGGGACGGCCATTTTCCACATAGTTCTCTAAACGAATTCCCCAGTGGGAGCCGCCGGTGGGGAACGTTCCAAGCGAGTCATGGTGGTTGAGCATTGCTAAACCAACGTTCTTAAGATTGTTCTTGCACTGCGATCTGCGAGCTGCCTCTCGGGCGGCTTGAATCGCGGGAAGCAACAACGCAACCAAGATACCGATGATGGCAATTACCACCAACAATTCGACCAAGGTAAAAGCCCTGGAACGGTGTGAAGGATAAAGATTCACGATCAAAAACTCCTGTTTAATAGCCTGCCGGGAATCCCAGCGACGTATCCATTTTTAAACCTTTTACACTCGCTTCAAGCGAACTCAACAATGACCCTCGAACGGAGGCGCAGACCCAGCCCAAGCAGCAAACCAAGAGCAACAAACATGGTTGATGGCTCGGGGACTTCAGTAATTGACGACGTAAGTGCGCCCAGGTCAGTACGATTGGCACGCCACAAGGCGACATCGCGTAAATCGACTCGACCGTCCCCGGTGACATCCCCGTTGGCGGTCGGCTGCCCCGTCAGATTCAGATGATGGAAAATGGCCAGATAATCCGTCATGTCAACCAGGTCGTCGCCATTGGTGTCGCCCTTGAGCGGAAACTCGGGAAGTGCGTCAATGAACGTATCCGCAATCCGGAGTTCGTCGAACTGACTCGACGTGCCGGCACCGCCGAATTGTACCGGGCCGCTGATCCTGTCGAGTGTAATATCACGATTGAAGAACGACGCGTCCGCGACGACCGGTTCGTCGTTGTCGGTCGGATTGAGGAACAATTCCACTGAATCCATCAAAGGCTGGTCGCTCAACGAAAACTTCAGCACGACCAAATGGGTCGAGCCGCCATCCTCGAGGAACGAGCGGGGTGCTCCCGCGATCAGAACCTCCTGTCCAAAGGGACCGAAATTCAACGGTGCCTCCGACGGAGGCAAACCGCCGAAATTGCCGTTGAAGGTCGTGTAGCCGATGCGGAAGTTGGAACCCTCGCCGCCGCCAACCTGCAATAGCTCGACTGTCCGGTGGCCGACGGCATTCGGATCGGTGTTCGTAGATTCCACCCCAACACCACCGAAATTGACCAGGAAGCTGATGTAGCGGGTACCGACGGTCGTTGCATCAAACGGCGTGGCCAAATGCCGAAACGCCCGGGAACTTCCGTTGGCTATCAGCGATCCACCCTCCGCAGGGGCGCCGAGGAACGAGAGCCCTGTAGTTTGCGCGGTCGTCCCGCCGAGCGTCGCATCCGCGGTGAAAATATCCCAGGGGTCCGTGAAGCCCGAGATCGTGGGATTCTGTGGTGCCGGGCTGCCGCCCTCGCCGCCCAACGTACCCGCCAGATACTCGCCCGCGGAGGGGTTCGAGCCGATCAGGATGGGATCGTAGGACAACAGAGCCGCCCGTACGGCGGTTCCACTTCCAAAGTTGACGCCCATGGCCAAAAGTGCGAGCATTAAAAAATGCGTTCTTCGACCTGACTCGCGACGGCGGCCCAATGCTCCGAGCGCAGCCACACCCAAACACAAGGCCAAGGTGGAGGGCTCAGGTATTGCCGCAATCTGGGCAAGGACTCCCGAAGAGATGACAGACGGTAGGGATTTCCACTGCCGGAAGTCCCTCAAGTCGACAAAACCGTTCATATTGACGTCGCCGTCAGCCAGGAAGTCGTGGGCCTCTTCCAAGTTATCGCGAATGCGGCGATAGTCGGTCAGGTCGATGTCGCCGTCGCCATCGAGGTCGCCCTCGAGTACGCCCGCGATCTGCATAATCACGTTATCCACCCCAGCCCAAGAACGGAGGGAAAAACCAACCAACTCGATTGAAGTCGTGTCAAACTCCACTCCGATCGGCTGACCCAATGCGGGCGCAGTCAGCAGCGGTGAGTTACTGGGAATGGTTACTTCGTGGTGCGAAAAAGCACCTAGCACCACCACCTCTAACTCGGTGAGAGTTGTGCGGGCTGCGCCGTAATAGAAGCGAGCTTTTAGTTGTGTCCTCTCCTCAAGTGTGATGGCTGTTCCATCGTCGTTTTGGGCGAAGATCTCGTGGGCGTCGAAAGAGAACAGATATTGCTGTGTCGTCGGGATCGCCTGCAATGTAAATCCCGTGGCCGTTTGATAGACTACGCCGTCTTTGGTGGAGAGAATCATTTCATTGCCGGGGTTTCCGCCACCTTCGACCCCCGAGTCGCCCGGCACTTCATCACCGAAGAGTTCCATGCCTGGTCCCACGAACGTCCAGCCGGGAATGATGTCTGGTATCTGGGTGCCCGTCGCGTCGAAAGCTACGGTTTTCGTAACTACTGGTCCGGGAAGTTCAAACCGGTTGTTCGTCAGCGGGATGCCTTGCGTGACTGCCAGTGTGTCGGCACTAGCCAAGCAGACCAGCGCTACGGCCAAGACTGCGATCCGACTGAAAACTATAGTATTTCGCATAGATGCTGCTCCTGAGTTCCATTGGCTCGTCAATTGCTGTTCGCTTCGCAAGGACCGCACGCGGGCCCTCCGGCGGCAAGATATCAAGCCGCAGCTTGCCATGAGAAGCAGAATTCCGGACGAAGGTTCCGGCACGGCGGCAATCACTGCCGTGCCTGCCGTAGGGTCAAACACAATCGAACCGATGCGGAATTCAGTTTCAGGTGGATTCGAACCGCCGCTTCCACCTCCGTATGAATTTTGCCACAACGCTAGATCTCCCGCCGAGAGTTGGTTGGGTGAACCACCGCGCTGCCACACGAGAAAATCCCGGCCATCCACGTCACCATCGCCATCAAAATCACCATCGAGTGAGCTGACCGACTCCAAACCCTGGGCGAGGATAAATTTCAAAGCAAGTCCGTCTTGGGCTGCTTCTGAGGCGAATACCCCAATGTCCCCCAGACCGACCTGAGCATTGGGTCCCAGCGAGATCGATCCCACGGGATTGGTTTCAGAAAGAGCACTACTCGAGGCGGGAGACTTTTCCCAAGCACCACCGATGCCGCTCCAACTCGTCCCATCGAGTGCCCCAGTGGACGAAGTAATCGAGTACCCATCTAAGACAAGTGTCTCGAGGGAATCATTCTTCAGGAAGGCTTGGCCGGTATTCGGATTGACCCGCAACACAAGATTGTTCTCGAAAGTTGTCCCAATGTACTCAACCTGGCCCCGCACAAAACCATCAAGGGTTTCATACTCAAAGGTGAGATCTTCACCGGTGAGACCGAAGTTGGCCACGTTGTTCCCCACCGCAGTACGGCTGAAACCGGTCCCCAGCGGGACCGCCGTTGAACCGATCGGGAAATCGAGATCGGTAATCGGCGGGGAAAAATCAGGTGCTTTGACTTCCGTCAAAACATTGACGGTGTTCAGAGGTTGGGAGCTATTGTCGACCGGCTTGGACCAGCCCGTATCAGGGGGAGTTGGTAGTGTTCCGGAGATACCCGCATAGCCAGGCAGGAGCGACCCCTTGCCACTTCTGACCGTGTAGCCGGTGATGCCGATCGAACCCCCTTGGGGACTGCGGACCGTCATCGCTCCGGAGTCGCGATTGATTTGCAGAACCAGGACACGATCGTAGGCCAACTGCATCGTCTGTCCGCTGCCGGGTTCGCCAACGGTCTGGACTCGATAAGCGGCACCCAGCGGTACAGGCCCGGGCAATCCGGAGACGTTGATCGTGCCTCCGTCACCGAGGTTGTTAAAACTGCCGGCAATCGCCAAATCGGCATCGATCAGATCCCACGTTTGGCCAATCGAATGAGTCGCGCCTGCTCCGCTGAATTGGACGTTCAGCGCCCCGGATACGACGGCGACGTTGCCCGTCGAAATCGGCGAGTGCGCCGTAGGGCTGGTGATCACCGCCGTGTAAGAACTGGTCGAATCGAGCGTTACGCGGCCAAACGTGGTGAAGTTCACATTGGGGCCGGTAATGGAGAGGTTCCTGCTGATTGTGGTGAAGTTGACCGCCACGTCCGGTACGTTATTAGGCGCGGTCTGATGCGCGTTGGAGACGTTCAGCGTGGCATTTCCACTGAGCGACAGCAGACTCTGCCCCAAGCCACTGTCGTTATCTTCACCGTTGACGATGAGGGTGGGAGTGTTCAGCGTGCCACCAGTCATCGTTAAGTAGCCCCGCCCTTGAACGCCGACCAGAACGCGGCCGTTTGCACCGAACACCGCTTGGCCGGTCGTGACACTATTTGCGGTGCCGCCAGAGATCGTCAACTGACCAGTCAGCGTGCCGGCGGCAGGCTCTGGATTGACAAATTCTCCGAACGAATCGATTTCGCGAAGTCCCAAGGCGATACCACCGACATTAGGAATTCCCGATGTAATTTGCACCGTGCCGGCGAGCTGTGCTGAAGGATTGTCGCTTCCAATTACACCGCGTTCAAAAAAAGCCGCCTCCGGGGTAAAATCCGAACTCCAATTGGCATTTGCTCCGGCAGTAGAACCCCATGCAGTCGTGCCAGCTCCAGCATCCCAGAGTACGTCTGTTGCTCGCAGACAATGAGTCGATAAAGAAAAAACAAACGACAGACAGAGAATAGTTGAGAATTTCATGTGAATCATAAGAATAGACCTCTCCCGAACGTCAAATACAAGCCATGGCAAAAAGGTGAACACCTTCATCGGCGAGACTGGAAAACAGATACGTAAGTTGCAGCTCTCAAAAAAGTACGAAGAAAAGAGTAATCCCTAGTAATCTCTCCTTGTTGATAAACCACTTGCCTAACAAGCTGTCACCAAGAAAACATCGGCTACGGCTTACGGTAACTACCAAACGAAAAGTGCCCTAAGGCGAATTGAATTAAAGCACAAGTCGAGAATCAACCTCGACCCTCAGAACTGCCGCAGGACAGTGGCCCTCACCGCACAGTACGAAAAATGGCCGCTGACAATAGTGTGTTATCTGAGGCAAACAATTATGCAAATAAATCACTTAACCAAAGAGTTCTTTCGTTCTGGTTCCTCGCCAGAATCTGTGGGTCGCCAAGTGGCTTTTGGGCGTGTATGACAGGCGTTTTCGAGGCATTTCAGGGCAAAAAGAATGGTTCAGGAATCTGGCCCCCAAAAAACGACCCTGACGGAACAAGCCGTCAGG
>JBGSPU010000075.1:0-2622 GCA_041738415.1 Bythopirellula sp. | reverse complement strand
ACTTTGACGACGAGGTGAACGATTTATGAAGCTCGAATTTGATCCTGCTGCGGATGCCGCCTATTTCGAAATCTCCCCGGCGGAAGTCGCAACGACCAAAGCAATCGAGCCCGGGATCATCGCTGACTATGACGCCGACGGGCACTTGGTTGGGATCGAGATCCTGTCCGTGAGCAAGCGTGCTCGACCGCAACCCTTGGACCAGTTCGCCTAGATCGGCCGATCGGCCGAGGTTCATGATCTGGTTGCAACAAGCGCGGGCGCCCGCAGCGGCGTAAAGACGACGACGAACCTCCCAAAGGCGAACAGGGCGAGCTGCCGCTCTGAGTGAGTTGAGCCCCTTTTTACCCTTGGGCGTCTTGTTATGCACAAAACGTTAACGTACAATTAATCGTACAATCAAACTGCGGGAGGACCTGCCGTGAACACGATTACTTATTCAGAAGTGCGGGCTAAGCTGGCCGAGACGATGGAAAAAGTGTGCGATGACCACGCCCCGATGATTGTGACCCGAAAGAACTCCCGATCAGTGGTCATGATGTCCCTCGACGACTACCAAGCCCTGGAAGAAACAGCCTATTTGCTTCGCAGCCCAAAAAACGCCCAAAGGCTGCTCGCATCGATTGCTGAACTTGAGAACGGTGGCGGTACCGAGCGGGCATTGACTGAATGACACTGATTTTCTCCGAACACGCATGGGACGATTACTTGTATTGGCAACGCACGGATAAGAAGTTGGTCAAACGAATCAACCTGCTCATACAAGACATTCAGCGCACCCCTTTTGAGGGAATTGGCAAGCCCGAACCATTGAAGCATGCGTTATCAGGTTATTGGTCTCGCAGAATAGACGACGAACATCGGTTTGTTTATAAAGTCGAAACTGATTCCATTCTCATCGCTCAGCTTCGGCATCATTACTGACCGTTGGCGAACATAACGTGACCTGATTAGAACGACGCTTCAGCCAGCCGTCTTTTTACCTGGTTTGCTGCCGACCAGGCGCCCCGAAGGTTCACAGTGGGCCGAATATGTCCCAAGTCAGCCACGGAAATCCGTCGCCCGGGACCGTGTCGCGACGCTCGGTGGTGCTGGCTGAAGTTCTTTTCTAATCAGCCTGCGATTCCGGTGACGGTTTACGCGATTCGCACTCTGCGACCGGTGCAATTAAGTAAACTGTCACCGGAATTCCACAACCTCCAGGACTCCCTTCTCCGTCGCGGAGAGCACGACCGTTCCCAGGAAATACTCTGGTTCCTTTCGCACAGCGTTGGAAAGATCCGCAAGCAGTTCTTTGACATGCTCGTCCCTCCAGGCGTAAGGCCGCTGATACTTGGGAACCTCAAGGTAGGACTCCTTCAAAAGCGATGCGATGCCCTTGAGGTTAAATGAAATACGGCCGAGCTTACTCATTACGTTTTCGGACTCCTGACCTGGAAAATCTGCGACGGGTTTGCTGCGCTACGTGTGTTCTTTAGCATGAATCTCGGCGAACAAAAGGTCTAAACGGCCAATTCCGGTGACAGTTTACGCAATTCGCATTCTGCGACCGGTGTAATTAGGTAAACTGTCATGGGAATTCCCTCAATTCCCACGCGTTAGATACCTATTGCTTTTCTTAACGCGGTTTCAATAAAGATCACGAAGAGAATGGATGAAGTGATGTTGACGAAGAAGGCCAATCCGATCTCTCTTAGCGCCGCCCTTCTATTAAGAATTAACGATGCCTTGTACTCTTCGTATTTCTCTTGGTCTTCCTTCGAAAAAATAAATACAGAGCGCGGCATTAGTCCGCCGAATTTCTTTGCGATGCTGTCAGAAAGGTAACCTGCGTACTTCCTCGTCACGAACTGATATGCAAATAAAAGCGATACACACAGGAAGACGAAATATAACATCGAATCCGTGAGCGTAACAGATTTCGCATGGACGAGAAGTCTCAAGGAGATCCCCGCGCCAAGAATGTAGGGAAGAATCTCGATCATCACTCTGCTGAGCATACGCGTTCTGTTGCGAGAGGCGTACGATCTCTTCACCTTTTCATCAATCGAGGGCTTTTTCACATTTTTCGAAAGCCAGTTCTCGATATGAGACATTATATCTAGCGCCCATATCTTATTCGTGTTCTCGATGCTTATGATTATTGCACCGTTTCCGACAATTGGCTGGTTCTTGTAGACGAGGAGTAGATGTGCGTCGACGTGATCGTCGCCCATTATTTCATAGGCTGGTCGGGTAATGACAATCTTGATAACTTGCTTCGAAGCAAGATCTTCCTCTGGAAACCTGATGGAGACTGACCACTGCATCTCCACGTTTATCGGCTTGATGTTTCGAGTCTCTACGTCGCTTAAAAATGCCTCAATAGCGTTATACTTCCGGAAATTTTCTTCGGTCGAAACAACAGATAAGGCAAACCCCATAAAGTCTATACGGTCTCTGTCGTTTGCAAGTCGCTGGGTGATTACCCCGTAGATTTGGTGGCTCTCTTACGTTTGATGTGGGTAATCCGTTCAGGTAGTCCCGGATCATGCCGGTGCCTTTGAACACTGTTTGTTTGCAAACGGGCAGGCCGGGAGATGCGTGAGTTTGCCCGCGACCAGGTAGGCGATGGTGATGAGA
>JBGSPU010000163.1:0-18288 GCA_041738415.1 Bythopirellula sp. | reverse complement strand
GCCCTGACGGCTTGTTCCGTCAGGGTCGTTTTTTGGGGGCCAGATTCCTGAACCATTCTTTTTGCCCTGAAATGCCTCGAAAACGCCTGTCATACACGCCCAAAAGCCACTTGGCGACCCACAGATTCTGGCGAGGAACCTCATTTTTTAGTTAATTCGTCTTGACGCGAACAATAAGAAATTGGTTCAATTGCGCGAAGTGAACCAGATTGCTTTACTTGATTTGAGATTTTGGTGACCAAATCCTTTAATTCTTGAACAGTTTTTTTGACGATTCATACAAACCCATTTATACTGATTCCAGTTTCATCCAACTCACTCGGTTCATTTTCGATCCTTTATTCTGGTTCTGATTCATCAACTTGGCGGCCAGCACAAATCGTTATTATCAGGCTTTATTACTTGCCCACACGATCGGTCGTCCCCCAAAACTTCATGAGGAGTCATTAGAACTGCCATCCTGAGAAAATGTCTTTTGTAAGCAGTTCTATTCAATTCTAAGTGGGTTCCTCCCTTTCTTTCTGAGCGCCCAGAGGGAGAACCCTATCAATACCGGGCGCGATCACGGAAGGAGCCTAAAAGGCTATGGCTACAAAGAAAAAGTCAGCGAAGAAGAAGGCAGCCCCTAAGAAGAAGGCCGCCAAGAAGTCCACCAAGAAGAAGGCTGCGGCCAAGAAGACGACCAAAAAGAAGGTCGCCAAGAAGTCGACCAAGAAAAAGGCCGCTAAGAAGTCGACCAAGAAAAAGGCGACAAAGAAGGCGGCCAAGAAGGCTGGTCCAGCCAAGAAGAGCAGAAAGAAACGTGCTGCGAAGAAGGCAACTGCTCCTGCAGCTCCCGCCATCTAGTCGTGGCCCTGTCGAATCATTTTTCCTACTTGATTCGACAGCCAAGAAGTTCACGAGCCGATTGCGTCCACTGGGGCGCAATCGGTTTTTTTCGTGCTTTCGAGCGGTCAATTGACCCGTTGTCTCAGAAGTGGTAGCCTCTTTTCATGGTTTGGACTGCTGCGGACGCGTTTCAGTAGGCCACGCCATACTCGTGGATGAACCACGAGTTCCGAATTCCTCAGAACGAAATCCGACTCATTTTGGCTACCAATCCTGTTTCGAGTGAAGAGCCGTCTGACTCTGCTCCTGCTCCTACTTTTGCACAACTTGGCCTCTCGGACGTGATGTTGGCCTCGCTCTCCGCTGCTGCCTATCACCAACCGTCACCTGTTCAAGCCGGAATCATTCCCCGGGTACTCGCAGGCATTGATGTTCTGGGGCAGGCCCGCACGGGAACCGGTAAGACAGCCGCCTTTGCGATTCCCATTCTCGAACGGCTCGGCACAGATTCATGTGGGCCGCTTCCCCAGGCACTCATTCTGGTTCCAACGCGCGAGCTGGCTGTTCAAGTCCGGGACGAAATCAGCAAACTCGCTCATGGCCGCAAAACTCGTTGCCAGGCTGTTTATGGTGGCAAGCCCATTCGCCAACAGATCGAGAAATTGGGACGCGGATCCGACATTGTCGTTGGAACTCCCGGCCGGGTCATTGACCTCTTGTCGCGCAGTGCCTTGCGGCTGGAGAAGCTGGAATTTGTGGTTCTCGACGAGGCCGACCGCATGCTTGATATCGGTTTCCGCCCCGACATCGAGAAAATCCTCCGTCGTTGTCCCGATAAGCGACAAACTCTGCTTTTAAGTGCGACTGTGGCCCCAGGAATCGAACGACTGGCTAAACGCTACATGATCGACCCCGAGATCATGGACTTTTCGCCAAAGAACAAGACGGTCGACACGATTGAACAACACTATTTTTCAGTCGATGAGGAGCGTAAGTACGAGCTGTTGGTCCGGCTCTTGGAACGTGAGCAACCCGAGCAGGCAATCGTTTTCTGCCGCACTAAGCGGGGCACCGATCGGCTGCACCACAAACTGGCCAGAAAAACTCTCTCGGTAGATCTGATGCACGGCGATATGCCTCAGCCTGCCCGCGACCGGGTAATGCGCAAATTCCGTGCGGGCGAAGTGAAAATCCTGATCGCTACGGATGTCGTGGGTCGGGGTATCGACGTCTCCAATATTTCACACATCATCAACTATGATATGCCCCAATCCTCCGATGACTACGTGCATCGTGTGGGCCGCACGGGCCGCATGGGCCGCGAAGGGGTCGCTTATTCGTTCGTCACTCCCGAGCAGGGGATCGAGTTGACTCGGATCGAGATGCTCATCAACACCCTGCTCAAGCGTGATGAGATCGAGGGCTTCCAAACGGTTGCCACAGCAGCACCACCGCAAGAATTCCCTGCGGACGGCGAGCCGGCTGAGAAGAAACCGGCCCCTCCCGGCCAACGCCCCCGCCGCCGCCACCGCCGGGCACTTTAGCCGAAGCAATCGCGCTACGGTTCAACACGCCGCCGCGCACGTTTCTATGGTTCATTTATTGGGAAAGTCGCATCGCGGCAATACTGGAGTCGGTAACAAAAAGAAAGATCGTGCGTTACCACTCGGGAGAAAAAAACGTGCGGTCGGCGAGGTTACGGCTGGAGGTCTCCCCGAAATCGATGATGAATCAAACGCCGCTTGTCACCGACCGCACTGACATCTACCCGCAATGTAATGGCTGGTTGCGAGGGGGGCAAGAAAATAGTTGCAAAGTTTTTTGAATAGTCTGCCCCGGTTGATTCATTGCTGTCACTGCACGACAAAATGACGCATCAATGCCATGATTTTGCGCATCAAAAACGCCCAGTGATTGCAATCACTAGGCGTTGGGCGTTTTTTGACCAACCACTAAACCTGAATGCTAGTTGATGGCGTATTTGCCGTCTTCTAGGCCGAGTTTCTTCATCTTTTTGTAGAGCGTCGTGCGGTTGACACCCAGGGAATCTGCCGTAGCATTTCGGTTCCAGTTGTTGGACTCGAGCACGTCGAGAATAATCTGGCGCTCGGGTTCTTCGAGGGCCTCTTTGAGGGTTCGGTTCCCGGCACGGGATATGCTTAGTGTGGGTCCGCCGGCGATTTCGCGGGGGAGGTCGGCGGGGGTGATAACTTCGCCTTTGCCCAGGAGCACGGCCCGCTCGACGACGTTTTGCAATTCGCGGATATTGCCCGGCCAGGGATACGATTCCAAAGCGAGCAGCGCCTCGTCGCTGAACGAGCGGACTTCGCGGTTGGTGTCTTCGCGGAGTTCGGCCAGGAAGGTTTGAGCGAGTAGCGGGATGTCGCTGTGCCGCTGGCGCAGGGCGGGAAGTTCTACGTTGATGACGTTGACGCGGTAGAACAAATCTTGGCGGAAGCGGCCCTCGGCAACGGCCTGGGCCAGGTCGTCATTGGTGGCCAGGATCACGCGGACGTCGACCTTGAATGTTTTCGCGCCGCCGACTTGCTCGAACTCCAATTCCTGCAATACGCGGAGTAGTTTCACTTGCATCGCGGGGCTGGCCGTGCCGATTTCGTCGAGGAAGATCGTGCCGCCGTTAGCTTGCATGAACTTGCCGACCTTGTCTCCAGTGGCACCTGTGAACGAGCCGGCGACATGGCCAAAAAGTTCACTTTCCAACAAATTCTCGGGCAAGGCACCGCAGGCGACTTCGATGAATGGTTTTCCGGCGCGGCTGCTTTGGCGATGGATCGTGCGGGCGATCATCGACTTGCCGGTGCCACTCTCGCCGGTGATCAGCACGGTCGCCCTGGTGTCGGCCACGCTGGTGACCATGTCGAACACGCGAAGCATCCG
The DNA here is from genome assembly GCA_041738415.1 of Bythopirellula sp. Classification (GTDB taxonomy): domain Bacteria; phylum Planctomycetota; class Planctomycetia; order Pirellulales; family Lacipirellulaceae; genus Bythopirellula. The sequence goes on along the minus strand of JBGSPU010000163.1, from coordinate 14,562 downwards.
GGGGTCCTGGCCAACGATGCTGTCCATGGCGTGATGCTTGTCGAGTTGCTTGCGGAGTTGATGATTCTCTTCGACTACACGGCGCTGGGTGAAGGCTCTCTGGAGAACCATGAGTAGTTCGTCATCGATCAGTGGCTTGGTCAAGTAGTCGAAGGCACCCGCACGGAGCGCTTCGACGGCTGAGTCGGCGTCGCCGTAGCCGGTCATCAGGACGACGTGGGAATGGGGATGGCTGCGGCGGACTTGCTCGAGGAGATCGAATCCGTCGCCATCTTGGAGCCGCACATCGACCAACAGCAGGTCGTACTGCTTGCGCCCGAGCGCTTCGAGGGCTTTGGCGTAGCCGGTGGCGGTGTCGAGTTGGAGGCCTTGGTCACGGAGCCAGTCGGCCATCGACTCGAGGACTTGGCGATCGTCATCTACCAGCAATAAAGAACCATGGGTCATGGCGGTACTTCTCCCGGCGTGTAGCGCGAAAGGTTTTCCACCATGGAATCCCCCAGCGCGTTTGTCTTGGTGTTTCAACCAATGCGGAGTTGCCAATTGCCGAGTCGGGCGATGGGCAATCCTGTGAAACGGTGGCCTGCATCTGGGGAGAAGCAACAGGCAGTCACCGGCGGGGAGATATCACCATGGGCTGTCGCTAAATATGTACGTTGCGGAGGGGGGCGAGTCAACAAAAGTCAGCGCTTGATTACGTTTATAATATTGCTGGTGGTAACGATTGTGAGAGCTTTAGGGAGAGGCACGCCCAGGGATTGCGTCCAGTAGACGCCCAGGGATTGCAATCCCTGGGAGTTGGCAAAAACGGAATCGCCTGCGGCGCGCAGGGGGCACAACGTGTGCCGGGTAGTTGCCTGCTCACCCGTAAAAAACTGCGGCCGCTGGCGATTCAGTGGGTTAAGCGCAGGAAGGGCAAGAGTGTTACGGAAAAAATTCGCGGAATACTAAACACGCTCCGCTGCGCTGGCGCATCGCGTCGCGGCTAACAAAAGGTTCGCGTCGCGGCTAACTCGCGCGCGGGTGGGCTTTTTCGTAGGCCTGGCGAAGGTTGGCCGTGCTTACGTGGGTGTAGATTTGCGTGGTGACAAGGCTCTGGTGGCCGAGCAGTTCTTGCACGCTGCGGATGTCGGCACCGCGGTCTAAGAGGTGCGTGGCAAAACTATGCCGGAGGGTGTGTGGGCTGGTGCGGCGGTCGAGGCCGGTCTCGCGAAGGTATTTCTCTAACATGCGCCCGACGCTACGCGTGGTGAGGCGAGTGCCAAGGCGGTTGACGAAGACGGGAGCTTCCCGTCCGGTGGGCTGTTTGGGGGCCAGCTTTCGCTCGGCCAGCCAGGCTTGGAGGGCTTGGATTGCAAACGAGCCGAGCGGGGCGAGGCGTTCCTTGCGGCCTTTGCCGCGTACTTTGACGATGCCTTGGGGAAAGTCGAGGTCGCCGCCGTTGAGGTCGACCAATTCGCTGACACGCAAGCCCGCCGAGTAGAGTGTTTCGAGAATCGCACGATCGCGCAGCGCTGACGGGGACTTACCCTGGGGAGCAGCGAGGAGTTGGCCGATTTGGTCGGTGGAAAGAAAGTGCGGTAGCTTGTGTGCCTTGCGGGGGTTGCGGAGCGCTTTGGCGGGGTTGGTTTTGGCCCAGCCGTCGCGCTGGCCATAGCGGTAGAAGCTGCGGAGCGAGGCGAGTTTGCGCGCGATCGAGGTTTTGGCGAAGCCCGCCTCATGGAGCGCGGAGAGAAATCCCCGCAGCTCGACGGCCGTGATCTCAGCGGGCTCGGGGCAACTGCCGTCGGCTTCGCTGAAGTATTCGGCAAAGGCGGTGAGATCTTCGCGATAGCCCTTGATCGTATGCGGAGATGCTCCCCGTTCGATGTGAAGGTATTGCAAGAATCGGGCGATGGGGCGCTGCATGTCGGAGTCGCTCGGTACGCGCTCCCCTCAGTCGAGCAGGACTCAACGGTCGGGTCGCGGCTAACAGGGAGGCGGGTCGCGACTATCCCTACTCCTCAAAGTCGGAGGGCTGTACCAGGGAAATGCGATTCTTGTGTTGGGGAGCGCTGGTATTCGACGTGCTCATCTGGCGGACCTTTTGGCTAAGTACCGCCGCATCGTACCAACTGAAGCTCAACTCGGGATTCGACGCATAGCGTCCGAGCATGCGCAGGGTTTCGGCGCGTTGCGAGTCGTCGTACAAAAAGATGTACCGCTCGTTGCCTTTAACTAGGGCTAATACATTAATGTCGTCGTCATTCACAGTTGCATCTCTCCGTGCGGCAGCGCGGGGGGGTAGCTCTGCCTCCATAGTGCCGGTCCATGGCAGCAGGGTCTTACGCGGGGCTCTTGCTGAGGCAGGGTCAGTGCCTCAACCATCCTTGTAGGCAAAGTGCGAGGAAACTTCATTCCGGCGAGAACTGTTTCCTTTGAGCCTCTATCGGCTTTCTGGCCAGCGTAACACCACCCGCGTTTTGCGACTTCCTCCGCGCGCTGACAGCATTTCGGAGATATGCATGTGACAGCAAAAACGGACAAAGTCGTCGCTGCGTTGGAGATAAGCTTGCCACCCACCGAAACGCGCATCGTCTCTAAAGTAAACATAGCCTTTTAATGCTTCGGTCACTTCAGGATCGGTGCCGCTATAGATACTCGTTTGCGACAGCACGGGGCCGTTATGAGGAATGCAAGCAGGGCGATTTGCTTGGGAGGGAAGTGGTGTGAAACAACTTTCATCGGGACACGCAAGGGGAGTTGTGTCGATTCTGTCGGTTGTTTGTTCCATGACCATTGATCGGTTACTACCAGTTGTAGCGGACTTGATGTCTGCTGGCGTGAATTGCAAACCCGAGGGTAGTTCTTCGACTGCTTGCACCAATCGCAGTTCGCTCTTTCGGGCAGCGCGCGATTCTTTCACTTCCGGCGCGAAGGGGTCTTGCTTCTCTGGCGGTAGCTTTGGCAGTGGTTGGATGCTTTGATCGCAATCGGGAGCCAAGCCGGCCATCTGCGCGCGGGCCAATGAGAATTTGGCTTCGTAGGCGAGTGAGTCGGGGATAAATTCTTCTTCGGGGGTGTTCCAGGGTAAACCGTAGCCGGCAGGAATCTCGTGGTAACCTGGATTGGCCGTGTACCAATCCACACGCATCCCGCAGCGTGGCGGATAGTAGGGCGAGTAGTCGGATACCGAACCGACCACGACGGCGTCGACTCCTAACAGTTTTGCCAGACGACGTGCTTCGCCCGGACCGGCTAAATCAACCCGGTGGTTGATGATTGCTTCTTCGACCACTCCGACAGGAACAACCTCAAAGCCGGGGGTTTTTTGTAATTCGGCAAAATAGGCCATCGCAAACTCGCGGCCATCGACTGTGGGTTCATCACTTTGATTGAAGAACGGGGCGACGGCAATCTTGCTGAGTTGCGGAAAGGGATTGTGGATCACCGGCTGGTTACTGATTTCGGGCAGCAGCAAGCTACAACCACAGGAGAGTGGCAGAATGCTCAGAAGCAGGAGGTTGAAAAGCGTCCCACGCATGGTGGCGGACAATCCCAAGTGAAAGGTAGCCCCCCTTTCAATTTGGGCGCGGCAAGCGGCGCATGGGCGCAGCCAGGGCGTTGTCCGTATCTTCGGCACTTGCGGCAGAGTCGCTCAAGAAAAAGCACTGAAATGGGAGGCGCGATGCAGGCATTGCTAGCGAATATTAGCCGTCGGTGGAAGCTAATGGTAGAACCCCGGGAAAACCGCGATCCTTCCGCCAGTGGCTAGGAAGGAGATTTTGCGACAATTGGCAGCTATCTGGCGTTACAATGCATGCATGTTTCACTGGGACCAGGGGTTGTTTCTGACGAAGGCGGGGTTGGCGCTCGATGTGACGCGGCGGCAGAAGGTGGGTTTTATCTCGCATGCCCATGCCGATCACATGGGACGACATGAACTGGCAATTTGCACGCCGGAGACGGCCCGGCTCTATCAACATCGATTGGGGGCGGAGCGCCGCACGGCGGAACTTTGCTATCGAGAGTCGATGCAGTTTGGCCCGCTGACGCTGACGCTTTATCCTGCGGGACATTGCTTGGGGTCGGCGATGTTGCTGGCCGACGATGGTGAGAAGCGGCTTTTGTTTACTGGGGATTTCAAGCTGGGACCTTCCGTCACGAGCGTGGAAGCCGAATTGCCGCGGGCCGACATCCTGGTGATGGAAAGCACGTTTGGCAATCCAAAGTATCGGCTCCCGCCACGGGAGGAAGTCGTGGCGGAGTTCATTTCTATTGTTCGCGAAACTCTGGCTGCCGGGTTGACGCCGGTGATCCATGCCTACGCGTTGGGCAAGGCTCAGGAGGTGACCCGGCTTTTGACGCTTGCGGGGATCAAAGTGCAGCAGCATCCGACGACGTATGCCGTGAGTCAAGTGTATCGTCAGTGTGGCATCGATCTGGGGGACGTGACGGAATACAAGGGGCGGCTGCGAGCTAATCATGCAGTCGTGACCCTACCGCGGGGGATGAAGAATTTCCGAATCGCTGGGATCAAGCACCCGGTGAGTATCGCCGTCACGGGGTGGGCAGTTGACCCTGGGGCCAAATATCGTTATCGCGTCGATCATGCCCTGCCCTTGTCGGATCACGCGGATTTTGAGCAGTTGCTGGAGACGGCGGAACGGGTGGGGGCCGAGGAAATTTACTGCACGCATGGGTCGGCGGAGTTTGTAGGGCATTTGAGGGCGGCCGGGTTTCATGCCTTGCCGGTGACAGGGAGTTATCAGATGCGAATGTTTTGAGCTGGCCAGCGCTAAGCCCCAATCACTGGGGGACGGAGACGCCAGCGGCGGGTGCTAGCGGTGAGTGTTGGGGCTGTGAGGGATGTAGCGAGGGGGACCACCGGCAATAGCCCAGTGATAGCGGTTTTGCTGATTTCGGCGCGCGAGGCTAGCCGAATCTCTCTCAGCAGGCCGTGCGCAAAGATTGCGATTCGTGGCCGCTTCACGAAAGTTCACCCAGGGAAGGTTGAACCGATGTATTTCGGATGTCGCTTACAGCTCCGCTGTCCAAAATGGCAGAGCTCGTTGCTCTTCATTTTTCTGGGGATGAACTGCGCGCTGCTGGCGGGATGTGGCCAGCAGGAAAACCTTCTCAAAATCTTACGTGAACGCGCCGCCCAATCTCGCCAGCAGATTGTGGCCCAAGCGGAAGTTAAAGCTCAGCCGCTGCAGGCTGAGGTGGGCGCACTCGAATGGGGTTTTACAGACGACACTTGTATCACTCGGTTGCCAGTAATTTGCAGTGGCGAAACTCCGTTCATTGGGTTGCCCGACACCTGCGAGAATTCCATGGCGTCTCAAGAATTTCTGGGCATTCTGTTGACTCCGCTTGAGAATCCTGAGGCAATTCCCGAAATTCCACCTTTGGCTGAGGCTAAGGTCGCCGCAGCGCCCGTCTTGGAAGAAGATGAGAATACCGATGCCCTCACAATCGTAGCTCCGAAGCAAGATGATTTGTCGCCCGAAGAACGGCGACTGTTGGAAGTGATCGCACGTGACACCCTGGCGGTATCGACGGGTGTGCAGACGGACGTTCGCTTGGACCAGCAATCACGCGAGAAGATTGGGGCAGCTTTTGCCTTGGCACAACGAGGGGCTTCGTATGCTGCCCGACAGGAATTGATCGAAGTGCTGCGGCTGATTTCGCAAGCTAAGGACAATCGCGAAGGAACACGAATTCGCAGCGAGAGTTTGGCGGCAGGTTTGCGTGCGTTGGAGGAGGCCGAGGATTTTGTGCCGCGGGGGACACAGCTTGAAGCCGAAATGGCGCTTGCTGTGATCTGTGCCGCACATCGGACTCCGCTCTCCAAGCAGGCCGACTTTGCCACGGTGCTTCCTTCGCAGATGATGGATCGCTACAACCGCTATGCGCAAATAAAACTGGCATTGTCGGTGGCCGGCGAGCCGGCAGGTTCGATGGCGCTGTACACACTCGGGAAGCTCAACAGCCAGTTGGGGGATGTGGAACCCGAACAACATCGTATGGCCTCGCGTCGGGCCATCGCGTTCCAGCAGGCATCGCTTTTGGCCCACAATCAGAATTATATGGCGGCTCATGAGTTGGGCGTGCTACTGGCCGAGACAGGGCACCTGGCCGAAGCACGGCAACTGCTCGATCAAGTGGCCCGGCGCGAACCCAATGCGGTTGTGTTCCGCAACCTGGCTCGGGTGCATAACGAGCTAGGACAAACGGCTTTAGCAAATGAATGCCACGTTCATGCCGATCAGCTTGCCAGACAAGGTCGCGGGCCAGCGGCGCAGGTCGCGTGGGTTTCGCCCCAGCAATTCGCCCACACGGCTCCCCTCAATGAAGCACCCCAAGTGGCGGCCCGCCCAGGGGCTCCGGTGGTCCGCTATTAGTATTTTGCCCAGCCAAAGCTCCAATCCGAAGCCCGCTCCCATGAAATCGATCTCACGCATCACACACTTGCTGCTGACGATAGTCGCCGTTGCAGTTGTCTTGGATTCAACATGTCTGGCACAGAGTTCGCAATGCAATGCCCCGTATTCTTCTTGCATGGCACCGTGCGTCGATCCGGCGGCACCTTTTCCGATCTGGGGAGTCGACAGCACCGCTGGGTGTGCCACCGGTGGTTGCGAATGTGGCGAAGTCGATTGGCAGGCGCGGGGCTACATTGATTGGCAGGCGTATGCTCAGGGTGAATATGTGGGCCATGCCCGCACGGCCCATGTGCCCGAGTATCGCATTCGCGTCGACGATCAGATCGCGTTTGTGTTTCGCCTGACTCGTATTGAGACTTCGCATCCCTACGAACTGGAGGTGGGGGATCAAATTCGAGTCGAGTCCTTGACGGCCGACAGTGGAGACAGTGCAACAGAAGCGGGAGGTTCTGGCGATCACATCTCACGGGAACTGGTGATCCAACCCGATGGCACGATCAGTCTTCCCCTGCTGGGGCAAGTGCGGGCGGCACGGATGACTGTCGATGGCCTGCGACAGCATCTCGATGAACGATATAAGAAATACTACAAAGTCCCGGCGATCACGGTGACACCCGTGCAGGTCAATACGCGCTTGCGAGATTTGATCGAATCGGTCGACGCACGATTTGGTGCCGGTGGTCTGCGACTTACTCTGACGGTAACGCCCGCTGGAAAGCTTTATATGCCAGGGCTGGGGGTTATTTATGCCCAAGGACTGACGCTCGAGGAGATCAGGAATGAAATCAATGCCCGCTACGACGCGGCGATTCCTGGTGTGGATGTAACACCGGTCTTACAGCAACGAGCTCCCCGCTTCTGTTACGTGTTGGGCGAAGTCGCGCGTCCTGGCCAGTTTGAACTAAGAAGCCCCACGACGCTGATGGGTGCGATTGCCTTGGCAGGAGGCTGGAATCCCGGCGCCAATCTGCGGCAAGTGGTGGTCTTTCGCCGTGGCGATGATTGGCGATTGATGGCAACAATGTTAGACATTAAGGGTGCCCTGTACGGTCGCCGTCCCGGACCCGCCGACGAGATTTGGCTCAACGACAGCGATATCATCGTTTTGCCGAAGACCAACATCCAAGCGACGGACGACGTGATCAATCAGTACTTCACTCGCGGACTTTACAGTCTGTTCCCCCAATTCGCATTCGGCCAATTCAATTTTGACAACTTCCGCTCGATCAGTACGCAATAAGCAGTGGGACTGGGGGCTGGGGGTAGGAGGCTGGGGGGGACATGGTGCCAAGATATCTCTATGTGCCAGATTGTCACCCCAAATGGATCACCACAATTTGCTTATCCTGGAGGGATTTGACAAGAATCATACCATAATCGATTGATTTCTACGTGGTATCACCTACAATACCAACGATGAGCGCCTTGCTGATAGTAATCGATACCAATGTGTTTATCAGCAGCCTCCGATCCACCCAAGGTGCCTCGCATCAGCTTTTGCGCGAAATCGGGCGAAATCCCAACTTGCAGTTACAACTTTCAGTGCCATTGGTACTGGAATATGAAAAAGTGGCGAAGCGTCAATCGCGGCAACTAGGGCTGACGTTTCAAGATATCGAAGATGTTATCGATTACTTGTGTAATGTCGCGAATCGACATCAAGTGCATTATCTGTGGCGACCTTTTTTGACGGACGCAAATGACGACATGCTATTGGAATTGGCAGTTGAATCGCAGTGCCATTATATCGTGACATTCAATCTTGCAGATTTTCAAGGAATTGAGAAGTTTGGAATTCAAGCAGTTACGCCTCAAAAGATATTAAGAGAAATTGGAATTGTGCCATGAGTACTTTAAGTTTGCGGCTTCCAGAGTCTTTGCATCATCAAGCCAAGGAACTTGCTCGGAAGGAGGGGGTGTCCATGAATCAACTTATTGCTACGGCGTTGGCAGAAAAACTTTCGGCCCTGCAAACGCTTACTTACTTGGAAGAGCGGGCAGCACGCGGGAGCCGCCAAAAGTTTGAGCAGGCCTTGAATAAGGTGAAGAAAGTTCCCGCCGACACGGCTGACAAACTCAGTTCCCATTAACTTGTCACTTCGCCACCCATCCACGACAAGTAGTCCTCATTCCCATCGACGATCGGCACGGCGATGATCTCGGGACACTCATAAGAATGGAGTTGTCGGATCGCGACAGCGACCTCGTGGAAGAGCGACTCGCGGGTCTTGAGCGTGCACATCCATTCCTCGGCCTGTTCTACTCGGTCTTTCCAGCGGTAAATGCTCGTCACAGGGCCTGTGATCTGGGCACATGCAACAAGGCGGCGATCCACTAAATCGCTCGCAATCTGCTGGGCCTCCTCGCGAGTGGAGGTTGTCGTGTCGATTTGAATGAAGCGGGTCATTTACGCATCATATACCAGTTTTGGTCCCGTAGAAATGTTGGGCGATCTCTGCGACATGGAACGGCAGCCACTTGCGGCGGGTATAGGCGGCGTGGCCTGCCAAGTGGTAGGGGGTAAACCAGTGGGAATCGTGGTAATCGACCAAGAGCGTCGTGCCTTCGTCGGGAATCCGATGGCCACGCATCCAGCGGGCGAGCCGCCATTCGGGTTGCAAGTTGTGTTCCAAGACTGGCTTGAGCCGCCAGTCGGCCAGCAAAGTTCGCACTGCAAAGGGATTAGGAATCAAGTTGGTACCCGCAATGCCAAGCTGATGGATGTAGTCGCCATCTTCGGCCTTCAGCAGCCGGAGCAAGTGCAAAGGATGTCGTGTCCGGTGGACAGGATACTGTGGTGCGGGACGATGATTTACAAAATGCAGCAGCTTGCTGTAGCCTGCGGCGGGCCAGCCATAGCGAATCGGCGTACCAAAGGTCACAATGTCGAACGCTAATTGCCGGAGCGGATGGTCGGTGTCATCGAGCACTTGTTGAGCATGCTCCCAATCGGGCATGTCGGTCGACTTGCCCCAACAAGGAGTGAAAAATGTGCGGGCCGCTTCGAAGAAACGGTTGCAAGTTGCTTGATCCGCGGCGAGCAGATTCGTCAAGATGGCCAAAACGTTGCCGCCGTGGCTGTGGCCCCAGAGCATCACGCGTGGCGGGGGAGCAGTGTCTCTTGCACGAGGAAGCTTTTCTGCGAGGCGAGCCAGTTCGCAGATCAAGCCAATCGCCCCATCAGCGCGTCCAATGTGGTTGTTCTGGCTTGACCAGTGGAACAATCGCACGGGTAGGGTGTGACCCACACCCACGGACAATCCCTGTTGAAACGTGGCCGCATATTGCGGTGTATAGTTGCCTGTCTCACCCGCCACGGCATCGACGATCCCCTTGGTCACGCACCGGAAACGTTCGCTGAGCCTGGGTGAATAGCGTCGCAACTCAGTCAGCAGTCCCAGCACGTCGTTCCCCGTATAGGTGCCATGCACCAGATAGGTCGCGGCCAGATTCACTTTCGCCAGGGGCAAGCACGCGGCTGCCAATCGCTCGGCGTAGTCCGCCGACGAGGGAAGCACTTCCTCCGGTTCCGGCACAATCTGATAGGGCGATACCGGTGGGGTCGAGCGGTAGGGTTGATGTCGAAAATGGTTTACTTGTGGCATAGCGATTCACTACGCGGACTGTCAAATCAATCAATTTGGCCACGGTCCGTGGCTAAATCCTACCACATAATTAAAAGCATGTGGCAAAGTTCCAATTCAAGCAGGGATTGATTTTAGTCGGATTGAGGTACAATGAAATGCCCGACTCCGCTTGTCGCCTCTCAACAGTTTATCGATTATTCTATGATCTTGCTTCTTTCCGCCCGGCAGATTTCAGGTTTGGTTCTCGGCTGCCTATTGGCGGGGATGACGCTGTGGTGTGTGGCGGATTGGTATGTCGCCTATCCGGTCGATATGCGGCCGAAGTATGTCGGGCATTCCACTTGCATTCGTTGCCATCAGGATCAGCAACGGAGCTGGCAAGGTTCAGACCACGATCGAGCGATGGAGATTCCTACCGACGAATCGGTGCTCGGCGATTTTAACGATGCCGAGTTCACCCGCCACGGCATCACCACGCGATTCTTTCGCCGCGACGACAAGTTCATGGTCCACACCGAAGGGCCGGATGGTGAGATGCATGACTATGAAATTAAGTACACCTTCGGCGTCAGGCCCTTGCAGCAATACATGGTCGAGTTCCCCGACGGGCGATTGCAGGTGCTCACGGTTTCTTGGGATACCCGCCAAAACAAGTGGTTTATGGTCACTCCGTCGGACGTCCCGCATGAGCGCATCCTGCCGGGCGATCCGCTGCACTGGACTGGCATGGCGCAAAACTGGAATACCATGTGTGCTGAATGTCATTCGACCAATCTGGAGAAAAACTTCGACTTGGCATCCAACACGTATCACACCACTTACTCCGATATCGACGTGGGTTGCGAGTCGTGTCACGGACCGGGCAGCATGCATGTTGAATTGGCCGAAAGCCGTTCGCTTTTTTGGGATCGCCATCACGGCTATGGCCTGGAAGATCTCAAAGGTGCCACTGCTGCGGCTCAGGTGGAAACGTGCGCCCCCTGCCACTCCCGGCGTTCGCCGTTGCACGTGAATTTGCATGATGGTGAGACGTTTCTCGATCACTATAATCCGTCGCTGATCGAACCGGGGCTTTATTATCCCGACGGACAGATTCTCGACGAGGTCTACGTCTACGGTTCTTTTCTGCAAAGCAAGATGTACTCCAAGGGGGTGCGCTGCACTGATTGCCACAATCCTCACACGCTGGAGTTGAAATTCGAGGGGAATCGACTCTGCGCCCAATGCCATCAGCCGGGTAAATATGACACGCCCAACCATCATCACCATACCGACATGGCGGCGACTCAGTGCGTCAACTGTCACATGCCCGCACGCACTTACATGGTGGTCGACGACCGCCGAGATCATAGTTTGCGGATTCCGCGGCCCGATCTGAGCGATCAACTGGGGACACCCAACGCATGTACCGGGTGTCACACGCGCCCCGAGGAAACGAATGCCTGGGCGGCGCAGGCGATTCGCTATTGGTATGGTGACAAGCGTCCCGATGAGCCGCACTATGGACCTACCCTATTAGCGGCGCAGCTCGGCAAGCCTGAGGGAGTCGAACTGATCCGCGATCTGCTGCGAGGAAATCCCCCTCGTCCCGATATTATTCGTGCCACGGCCGTCCAACTGCTCGGACAATACGGCACGCAAGATTCCGACACACTCTGCCGGGAACATCTGGACGACGAAAGTCCGCTGGTTCGTGCGGCGGCGACAGAAGCGTTGTCCGAGACTTCCCTCTCCTCGTTCGTCGCAGAAATCGCCGCCCAGTTGTACGATCCGATTCGTTTGGTACGGTTTGCCGCGGCTCGGCGGTTGGTCGGGGTAGCGGACCAGTTGCTCGACCCCAAGTACCGTGAATCGCTCGACATGGCCATCGAAGAATACCGTGAGGGTCAAGAAATGGTGCTAGATCGGGCGGCGTCACATTTGAATTTGGCCGCGCTGAATCACGCCATGGGTGAGGAACTTGTCGCGCGGGAAGAACTCGCCACGGCTATCCAGTTGGAACCTTATCTTACGGGCCCGCGAGACCAGTTGGCTGAATTACTCCAACGCGCCGGGGAAGACCCCGCCGAAGTGCAGCGACTCCGCGAGGAGGAAATCGAAAATCTCACGCGGGACGCGAAACTCTTGCCAAAGAATCCCCAGATTCGTTATCGCCAAGGAATGCTGCTTTATTTAGTCGACCGTAAGCAGGAGGCCCGCGAGGCTTTTGAAGCAGCTTGTGAATTGAGGCCGGATTCCTACGACAATTGGCTCGCCTTGGCCCTGTTGTGTGAGAGTCAAAGGGCCTGGAAGTGTGCTTTCGAAGCGCTGGAAAAAATGCAAGAACTGCGGCCAGACGACCCGGCTGTACGAGGTATTTTGCAGAGAATCCAACAAACTCGTGCCGCGGAGAAAGAAAAATCGGAGGAATGAGACAAACGTTTAGGCTGTTAACGCAATGGTTGCACCAGTCACCTGCGTCCAGCAATTCCTCATGGTGAGCGGCAATCGGGTGGTGCGGTTGTAGCAGTGGCTTCCAGCTACCGGGTGCCACTCGCTGCAGCCGATGGATCCTCCAGGTTAGCCGCGATGCGGAGCGCCACAGGTTAGCCGCGATGCGGAGCGCCAGCGCAGCAGAGCGCGAAGTCTTTCACCCCTCCTGCCGCTCACCCCCCCAAATATTCCTCGATCCACACCGGCAACAACGCTTTTACCGGTCTCTCGCCGACGCGCACTTCCAAGCGACGTACAAAGGGGAACACGCGTCTCACACGAGGTTCCTTGAGCTCACTCCAGGGGAGGAACAGTGGCGGATGTCCGGCTCGAAACAGCCCAAGCACCGCCAGTCGCACTCCTTCTTCGTAGACACCGATCTGGAGAACCGAGTTGTAATTCATCAGGCCAAAACTCCCCGACTGAAACCACTCTCGCCGGATCGGTTTGGTTGAGTGAAGCCGATCATCGTCAGGGAACTCCCCGGCCAATCTAGTCCACCCACCCATGCTGCCAATGATCTGACAGATACCAATCCAGAACAAGGGAAAGAAAAGTAGGATTGCTGCAGGTATCAACGGTTCCCAGTTCATCGTGCCATCCTTCGATTAGCCGCCGGGCTTTAACCGCGGTTCGTACACTCTCCCACATTCCGCCATCGCTGCCAACTCTGCAATCGCTACTCTGTTTCCCGCAAATGAGCCACGAGCGTGGCGGCGCTAGGATAGCCCCAGGCGGAGTGAAGATGAGTTCCACGAATCTTTACGCAACCTGGGGTTCGTTTTCCAGAATTCTCCTCGGCCGAGCAGAACGCGCAGAGTTCAAATCTCACCCTGCCGAGGCCGAAATGTGCCTGGCATGTTTCGTCATTGTCCCCTCACCACCCCAGAAATTCCTTGCTTCCCCCTCAGCCCGCCATTAGAATCGAGTCTCGGCGGCATGGATGGTTTCATCTGATGTCCGGCGACTCCCAGCAGCCGCCTGCAAATAATGATGAGTCGCTCCCAGGCGTCCCCTCAGCGAAGTCCACCACTGGAGAATGTCCCATGATTCGCATTTTCTTTCGCGTCTTGCTTGCCTTCGTTGGTGTGATGGTCCTGACCATTGCAACGCCTCCCACTGCCAGCGGTGGCGTTGCCATCGATTCCATCCTTTTGGAAAGTGAGGCGGTTGCCGGCGAGGATGTGGACTCGTTCTCGGAAACGGAGATTGGTTTTTACAACGCGATTGCGACTTTTAGTGTTGGTCTTGCAGAAGATTATCTTGCATCAGGCGTCGTCTCTGCCGAGTTCTTTCAGAGTCCCTTGGGCCCCACGCTGGGAGTTCAGCTCGACGCACTGGCAACGGCGTTTACCCGACCTGGATCGAGTTATTCTGCCAGTGTTTCGGCTTCCGCGGCCATTCGCTTCAGTACGAACCTGGATTCCACACTCTTTATTCTTGAGCCGACCGTGGGAGTTATCCTCACGCGAGTGTCTGATAGTTTGCCCGTAGAATTGATCGACGGTGCATTTCTGTCGGCGGGGAGTTATCAGCTCTTTGCCGAGGTATACGCCTCCCCAAATTCAGACGGTGAAAGTACAGACTCCGCCGCGGGCCTGATCACGTTTCGTATGATTCCCGAGCCGAAAGCAGGGGTAATGCTGGTGCTCTTCGGGACGCTATTCTTTTCCCCGCGTCCGCACGCCTGGTGCCACTGCAGACTTGCTCAGCAGTGCTTCCTGCCCGCCCAAACCAAGAAGTCGTAGGATAGGTCTCTGAAAATCATCCACGCAGACACTCGAAGCAACCACAATCAGTTTCAAACGATCCATTATTGAAACAAATGGGACAAGCATAATCGAAGGCGAAGCACTTGGCCAAAGGTTCCAAACTTAGAGCCTATCCCAGAGCTGGCCCAACTAACCCGAAGCGTTAGCGAGGAAAACCTCCTAATGTCATTGGGCGCTTCAAACAGGGCCACTGATGGGCGCTTCAAACGAGGCCACTTGGTTGAGAGCCCTGTTTAGTTGGTAGTTTCTTTGTTCTTTTCGTCACGGGACCCGGTGGGCGCTTTGGTCTATTTCGGCCCTGTT
>JBGSPU010000026.1:0-11565 GCA_041738415.1 Bythopirellula sp. | reverse complement strand
TCCTACTCTATCGCACGTCAGATCCCCGCATCTCCACCGTGCTAGCTGTAGCCCAATCGATGGGCGTGAAAATCAGCGATCTGGTGAAATGACAAAGCGCTGTCATCTGCGCAGCGCTTAACCTAGTGCCATTCGGCGATGCAACCGCCTGCACGGAGGAGATCGGTGCAGATACCTCACTCCGATACACGCTCACTGAATCGACACCAGTTCGGATTCGGCGTGCACGTCCAAATCGTTGACGAGCCCATGGTCCGGACGCGGAAAATGGGCCGTCGACCGATCTCGCATGACTTGGATCATCGTCAACTGGTGCTTCCGCAACCGCAAGTGCTTCACCTGCCAGTTCCGCTCCCAGTACCGTCGGACGCGCCGCGAGGTGTTTCCGATCCTCAGTCGCATCCAGAACATCGGCTACGAGATGGGCGAGAATGGGCGGACGCCAGACTGTTACCGAGAAAACCACCGGACGCCGTGGGTGTCCCGATATAGAGAGATCGGCGGATTTCAGTTGAAGCACCAAGCGCAATGAGGCAAAACAGCGACTCCTACCTGCCCGGTCCCTGAGTGGCAATTGGCCTTGATTGTCAATCAAGCGTTCGCGGAGATGCTGGGAATGCTCGCCCTCATCCGAATTGTGCCGGGTTGTTGCGTAAGTCATTCGCTTGATTGCTGCTCGCGTTCATTTCGAGTTCGCGTGCGAACGAGTAATGCCCCGGAATCGTTCCAGCGTGACCATCGGCGTATCCTTCGGAGAGCCGCCGATTCAAATTCCCAGCACGAGGCGAGCGATCAGGAAATAAACAATCAACCCTGTCGCATCGACGATGGTGGTGACAAAGGGAGCGCTCACAACGGCAGGGTCTATCCCAACCCGATTGGCAAGGATCGGCATTAAAGCCCCCACTAAAGAGCCTAGAGTGCAAATCGCGATCAATGATAGAGACAGGATCAGGGCCATATTCATGTCAAATGCGAGCCACACGACAACGAAGGCCAAGGTCGCCAGCGTTCCGCCGAGCAAGAATCCCACACGCGCCTCGCGCAGGATGACGCGAAACAAATCACTGGAAGATACCTCTTCAGTCGCTAATGCACGCACGATGGTTGTGGCTGACTGCGCTCCCGCGTTTCCTCCGACACCAATAAGAAGCGGTATGAACAGCGAAAGCGTTACCACCTGCTCCAGCGTGCTTTCAAAAATGCTCAACACGTTCACGGTTAGTGTCGCAGCCACAGCCAGCATGCAGAGCCAAACAATTCGGCTACGAATTAGATGTGTGATTGACACGGAGAGGTAGGGTCGCCCGAGAGGTTCCGATCCACCCTGTCTGGCAATATCCTCAGTCGCTTCTTCCTGCAAAACGTCGAGCACGTCGTCGTGCGTGACAATCCCGATGATGCGGTTCTGGTCGTCCACAACAGGTATGGCGAGGAAGTCAAACCTGGCCATTTGGCGGGCTACGTCTTCCTGATCCTGATCGGCCCGCACAGAAACGATATCCTCCGTCATGATGTCCCGGATGATGGCCGTCGGCTTGGCCAGAACTAAATCTCTTAACGAAATGAAGCCGATCAGGTGCCGCTCGTCGTCGACCACATAAACGTAGTAGATCGTCTCTCTCTCGGAAGCTTGTTGTCGAAGACGATTGAGCGATTCCTGCACGGTGATATCGGGCGGAAGCGTCGCGTAGTCGGTCGTCATGACCGACCCGGCCTGGTGTTCGGGAAACGTCAGCAGGCGGCGGATGTCTTCCCGGTCAGCCTTGGCGATCAGCGGCAGCAGGCTATCGACCGTGCCTTCGTCACATTGCTTGAGCAGGTCCACTCGGTCGTCGTGGGGCATCGCCTCCAACAACTTCGACATCTGCTCCCGGCCGATCCCCTCGACCAGTTCGACCTCTTTCTCCGGGCTGAAGAACGGAAACACCAAGGCCTGTCGATGCTCGCCCCCGTGCGAAAGCAACTCCCACGTCTCCTCATCAGTCAACCCCTCGGCAAACTCGGCGATCGAGGCTGGGTGCAGTTCATTCATGATTTCCGAGAGTCCTTGTTCATCCTTCTCGGCGATCATCTGGCGGATTTCTGGCAGCAACAACGGATTGGCTATATCTCGACCCATGCGATTCTCCATACGAAGTGAATTCCGTATCATAACTGGGTTCGAGTCTCGATCCCACCATCCGACATAGAAACAGCACCACATTGCACGCCAAGCACCTCACCCCGAATCCTTATCGAGAAGCGACCGGTGCCGCCCTGCTTGGCCTGGTCGTGAACTTGGCTCTCGGCGTCGTCAAACTCGTGGGCGGGATCGTCGGCAGTTCCTTTGCACTGATCTCGGACGCCGTCAATTCTCTCGGCGACGTGTTCATGTCGCTGGTAGTGCTGTTTGCCCTGCGGATCGCCCAACGCCCGCCCGACGATGAGCATCCCTACGGCCACACTCGGGCCGAGGCAATCGCTGGTTCGAACGTGGCCGTCCTCGTGATCGTCTCCGCTTTGCTGGTCGGCTGGGAGGCAATTCAGAGGCTCGGCATTCAGCACAACCTGCCTCCCGTCTGGACGCTCTGGATCGCCGGAGGCAACGTGCTGATCAAAGAGGCCCTGTATCGGTACAGCCTGCGTATCGGCAAGCGGACCAAATCGAGTGTCGTCATCGCAGGTGCATGGGATCACCGCAGCGACGCGTTCTGCTCGTTGGCGGTATTGGTCGGTCTGGGTATCGTCCGCTGGGGTGGACCCGACTGGATCGGGGCAGACGAGGTTGCGGCTCTCGTCGTTGTCGCCATGATCATCTGGTCGGGGGCCAGCCTCTTTCGCAAAAGCGCCAGCGAATTAATGGACGTGCAGGCGGACGAGGAATTGGTGCAGCAAGTCCGCGAGGCGGCGGAAACGTCCCCCGACGTGAAGGCCGTCGAGACGCTCTGGGTGCGAAAGTCGGGACTGGAGTATTTCGCCGACATCCACATCGAGGTCGATCAGAACCTCACGGTGGCCGAAGGGCACCGCATTGGACATCATGTGAAGGATCATCTGCTGGAAGCGTTCCCCATGCTGCGAGACGTGCTGGTTCATTTGGAACCGTATCCACATGAATGAAATCAGCTATTTGCATTTCGTGAGTTGCTGATTCCCAACGTCAAATCGTGTAGGATGCGATCCGGCGGTCCGGGGAGATCAAGCCTCCGCAGCGTCAACCCTGTTGAGTCTTGACCACGAGTCAAGTCGCTGACTATTCCAGCCGGGAGGTCGGTGAGCGTTTCCTCTCCACCGAGGGCACAGTACATCTCCCTCAAGAGATTTCCTGTTTTTCTTCCGAGGGGGAAGCGTGTCTCAGGCACGGCGTATCGAGAACCCGGAACAGGCATACCGAGGCGGCCTTGACGCCCGCGCCATCGTGCGGCGAGGGGATCGTGCGCTCGGCCACGGCGGCTATCAAGCCCGCCTGTTTCCGCAGCGATTGCCTTCGCCTGGCGTTCGCCGTTTGGCCGGCGATGGTCTCCAGTGCCTGAAGCTGTCGTGTCAAGACCACGACGTTGCCTTCGGCATTCTGTCGGATTTGGTCGAAGGCTTCGGCCAACAGGCTCTCGAAACTCGGGCCTCGGGCGATCACGCGCAGCTCCCCCTGATCCAGGCGGTGGGGGGGCGCAATACCCCGGACAGCAAGCCGCGCGAGGATCGCACCCAGATAGTCCACGCACATCACCGCGGTCGTGGTGTCGTTCACGCCGGGGGACAGTGCTTTCATGGCGATGTCCACGATCTGCCGGATGCCGAAGCCGGCATCCTGTTGCAGGGAGCGCTGGCGGCTGATGAAGTAGATCGCCTTCAGTTCGGCCGCCGACTCTTCGTCCGGCTCGCCAGGCCCCGCCACGGACACCAGCGGAGCGCCCTCGACGACGAACTCGCCGATGCCGCGTTCCATGCGCAGGATGGTCTTATGGTCCCGTGCCCACGTCAGCAGTGCGTCTCCGTCGATACTTTCGATGTACCCGGTCTTCCGCGACGCGACGGTCGACCAAGCAGACCCCGCGAGAGCCGCTAGCGGGCCGTCGTCTTCGTCGGTACTGTCGCCCAACTCCTTGGGAAACAAGTGATCCACGGCAGCGGTGGTCTCCTCGGCCGCCGCGGCGATAATGCTCGACGCCTGAATGGACATCGAGATGTGGTGGATGAAGAAGATCAGATAGCCGATCCCGACGAACGCGAGGACCAACCCGCCCAGCACCGCCAGCGAGGGGACGAACGCCCCTTCGTCGCCGCCCCGGATGGTCCGGAGCACCACCAGGCAGTACGCGAAGATGCCAACGAACACGCCGAGTACGACCTGGTTCATGCGGTCGCGCATGAAGTTGCGAAGAACCCGCGACGTGTACTGGCTGGACGTCAGCGCGAGGGCCACAATGGTAATGGAGAACACCACCCCAGCCACCGTGATCATCGAACCAGCGACGGACGAGAGCAGGCCGCGGGCACCGGACGCACCGGAGCCGAAGATCAGTGGCCACCGCTTAGCCACATGCAACTCAACGGTAACGTCCAGGGTGATCAGGCCGGCGGCGAGTCCCACGGCACCCACAACGATCACCACGGGTACGAACCAGAAGCTCGACCGCATCTCCTGCCACCAGTGCTGCAGTTTCGGGATCATGTGGTAGGCTCTTTTCCGTTGTGGCTATGGCTCGTTCCCCTTTGACCAAAGGACACCGCGCGGGGGGTACCCCAGGGCCGACGCACACTAACCGCTTGAAATTCCAACGACTTGCGCCAAGTAGCTGGGATTCCAACCGGCCATGCGGCGGCGCATGGCGATGCTTTCCTTGTCCGTGCATTGCTTGCACAGACTGATCGCGAAGCGTTTGAGCCATGCTAGGTTGGGCGCTTCGGATCGCTTCGGACGAATCAACACATCGTCGAAGTCGAGCTTTGGGTCATTGTCGATTCGCATATCGGCTTGCCTCCAGCAGTCGAGAGGGTTTAAAGTTCGACGGGCTTCCTTCCGCGGCGGGTAACTGCAAGCTCTGCGGCAAGGGAGCCAACTCAAAACCGTACGCTCCCTTACGTAGAGAAAGATAATCGTCGATGCCATCCAGCCCCACCCGCTTGATCCCGCCGGACATGGGATGCGTCCGCCGCCACGCGCAATATCGACTAAACAGCGACATGGCTATGTTCGCAGTGGAGTTCCCTAGCACTCCTCGGCCGCCGAAACTCATCTCGTTCTTCGCGTTACGCAACGCGTGCCGCAACGAGAAAAACTTCCGATAGCAGTCGAACAGCAATTCCGACAGCCGCTCGCGCGAGAGACTGGGGTGGTGCCAAGTCAGACACGTCGTGTCGAAGCGGTCGAGATTCTTCTCGGTGATCAACCCTTGAGCTAGAAAGTCGTCGTACTGCTCGGTGCCGGGAATCGGGCAGAGGATGTAGAAGGAAGCCCAGGTCGGGTCCATGTCACGCAGCACTTGCAGATGTTCGTGGACCTCTTGCTCGCCATTTTGCGGAAAACCAATGATGTTGGAAAAGTGCGAACTGATTCCGTGCTCTCGGCACAGCCGCACGATGTCTTTGTATGTCTCCGGACGGTTCTGGCCTTTGTGGGCCGCCAGCAGGACTTGGCGATTGAAAGACTCGACGCCGATGAACATCTGAAAACAGCCGGCTTTGGCCAACAGTTCCACCATTTGCTCTTGCCGCGCGATCTGCGTATCGCACTGGACGAAGAACTCCAGCCCGAGTTGCTCGTCGATCATGGCCGCCAGCAGCGCCTCCGCCTCGGGATACTTATTGAAATTATCCGAGGTGAACATAATCGTCCGCACGCCGGCCGCCTTGGCAGCGCGCAGGCTGGCCATAGTGGTAGAAATGCTCTGGCTGCGAATCTTCCGGCCGGCAATCTTGATGACCGAACAGAAGTTGCAAAGGAACGGGCAGCCGCGGGCCGGGTACAGCCCCAGCATCGGGAGGACATACCGGCCAAGGTCCTGGCGGCTGGGTGGGACGACGACTGGTGCTTCGATCTCTTGTTGCCAGCGTTTGCCACGGCCGTAGACCGGCTGAAGTTCGCCTTCGGCCGCGTCCTGCAGGATCTCCGGCCAGATCAGTTCTGCCTCTGCCTGGGCGAAGCTGACACCGCGTCCGTGCAACATCGACGTGTCGCAGGTCATCGCGTGCGGCCCGCCGATGACCGCCATGCACCCGCGACGCCGGGCGTAGGCCGCCAAATCCAGCGCGCGATGGAACTGATGGCTCTGCACCCCCACCAGCGCTAGCAGCGTGCGGCTGCCCTGGGGCCGATTGAGCAGGGACATGTAGCGCAGGTCCGTATGGACGTACTCGTCGACGGTGTGGACTTCGACGGGCGTGCCGTCCACGACAGAAGGCGTCATGCTCCGCATGTATGGCACAGTGCTGTTGGGCATGAACCCGCGGCGAAAACGTTCCACATAACCGTCCGCCATGTACTTGCTTGGCTTCAGGATAATAACTCGTAGTTGATGAGCCATGACGCCTCCCGAAATCAACCTTGATCATCTTGATGTACTGTTCGTCGACATGTTCGTATCCCCTCACTCCATCATCTCTGTGACCCACTCGCCGAAGTGTGTCGTCAGACGCGCACCATGCCGCTTGAGAATGGCGTGTAGTGTGTCGCGATCTGCACTGTCTTGAACGGGAACGGATACGACGATCTTACCGGCACTCAGCTCGCGCTGATATTTCTCGATTTCAACATCCGTGTCCGCGAACCACTTGGCCGACGTATCGACCTTCGCTGCGGCTTCTTCTCCGCGCATTACGCGAATCTGATCGTCCGTGATGCCATGTTCCAGGAGTTCCTGACGGGCAGCATCCGCATGACTCAAGTCGTCGAACACCGATACGATACGGTTCGTCGGGTCTTCGAGACGTTTGTGATCACTCATTTTATTCACCTCAGAGCTACGAATTGCGTTTCAACCTGGTTGAGCTTCGACATTCCTTTGCGGCCTGGAGGTGCGCTTTGCGGAGACTGCACCTCCGGCTGCTGGTCGTTACGGCATACTCGATGAACCGTGGCGGTTGACGGCCACAGCGACTGTGTCTTTTGACGGCTCGGTTCATGATTTCGCCCTAAATTCGGGTATTTCGGGACGTGGGCATAACGTCTGACGCGCGACCAACGACATGACTCTGTGGAGTGGGTCTTCGCCGATCGACACGGGACTTCCCAGAGTGCGATTTTGTTGAAGCGAGACCCAACAAGACGAGTACGGAAATGAGCCAGTAACCCAGGTCGAGTTGCCACCACCGCAAGCCGAAGCGGGCCGAGGTCGGGAAGGCATGATGGTTGTTATGCCACCCCTCGCCGAATCCAAGTACGCCAAACAGGAAATTGTTTCGGCTTTGGTCGCCCGTCCGGAATGGCTGACTGCCCCAAAGATGGCAGATCGAGTTGATGCTCCAGGTCACATGATGAACCAAGAATATGCGCGCCAAACCACCCCACAGCAGGCCAGACACGACACCTGTCCAGGTTCCCGTAAGCAACCCGCCCAGTGCGGCGGGAATCAAGAGGCCAAGGGCCACCCACAGTGGGAACAAGCTGCTGGCCGTGCGCAATAGCGCGCTCTGATGGAGATCTTTGACGTAATGCTGCAGATTCGGCGGGTCGGGCTCGAAGAACCAGCCCACATGGGCATGCCACAGACCGCGCAACACTCCCAAGAAACTATCACCGTACTCGTGCGGCGAATGAGGGTCTCCGTGCGTGTCGCTGTGCTGGTGGTGACGCCGATGCACGGCGACCCATTTCAAAAGCGGGCCCTCGACGGCCATCGCGCCGAGAACGGCCAATACGAACTGGGCCACCCTATTGGTTTCAAATGCCCGGTGGGTAAACAGTCGGTGGTAGCCGACGGTGATTCCGATGGCCGTCAATGCATACATCCCCAATAGCAGGCCGCCATCGACCCAACTGAAGCCCCGGCCCCAAAGGGAGACAACGACGGCGACGAAGCCAAGAAACGGCAAGATGACACCCGTGAGATTCAGCAAGCGCACGCGCATGGAGATCGCTTGCGGGACGTCTGCCCGAAACGGCAACGCCTCATCAGTCCTCAAGTCCTTCGTAGATTCACTTACATTTAACATTTGAATCCTTGCCTTACCATTTGAATCCTTGCCGATCAGATGCGTCCCGACCAGGACGACTATAGTGCTGCTGCTGGCCCCCGCTCAAAAGCGATACGTTGCCGCCGCGCCCGTTTTCGACGGCATCCGCTCCGTAGGAACGACCACGACCTCGCCCTTCATTCGCAGCACGGCTTCCGCCAAATCATCAAGCACGTCATCGACTTCGGGGTCGGAGAGATCGGCCGGTTGGACCTGGCCCGTCGCGCGGTCGATCCTGCCGGGGATCTGCCGGTCGTCCTCGACGAGTAAGGTGCCGACGCGCCCCGCCGTCGCGGCTTTCGCGATCTGAGCTATGTCGTCTGAACCGTGGTCTTGGGATCGCGCCGCCTGAAAGTCGTCGCTGAGTTTGGCGAGTCGATGCAGATAGACGGGTTCGACGACCCGCCACGCCTCCGCACGCAACTGATCGAGATCCAAGGCGTCGGTATTCATCATAATCCCGTCGCTCATTAGAAATGGATTGTGGCTGACTTTGTGGAAGAGGTCGTGGTGCTCCGGCAACGCCGCGAGCATCAATGGCAACCCTGTCGGCCGCGAGTGATGCTCCAAAATGGCCTGGTCGATGGCCCGGAAGAAGCGGTCATTGTCGGTCTCAACTTCGTCCTTTTTCTGACCGTGACCGTGATGCATCGCCAAACCACCTCCGCCTGCCCCCATCCCATAAGAAGCAACCGTAGCGTGAGGCTCAGTCAGCTCGTCACCTAAAGCCTCCTCGATGGTGGCGGGAACTGCATCGGCAAGCTCGACTTCGTCCAGCGCGTCCTGATTTCCCTCGTAGAGCTTCGCCTCATGACGATTCAGACCGAGGATTTGGTAGCGGTCTGCCGCTTGCAGAGCACGCAGTAGCGGTTTCGTGTGGAAGCTGTCGGCCACGACGAGCAAAGTTTTGACTGTCCGTTGCAGCTCGAAGAGTTGAAATGTGTCGGGCGAACTGAGAATGGCCAGTCCAGCTGTGCGATGGTTCCAAAAGCTTTCATCATGAGCTAGTGTCTGGAACTTCTCCAGGAGCGTGCGCGCCTCTCGCGTCGGATATTTCTGCCGCAGGGATTTTTCCATCTCCGCGAGCAGATTCCGGTAGCGGATCGGGTCTTGCTGGTTCTCGGGATGGTTGCGGTGCGTCGGCTGGTACAGAGAAATGCACGGCGGCTCGTGGTCCGTCAACAGCTCGGTCAGATGCTCGGTGGTGAGTTGTCGCATTACAAACTCCGTCTTACTATTGAGCGCAGGAACACCAGGACAGCCTTTGGGCCGTCAGAATCCGCGCTGCCCAGGAGGCGGTTTTGGTTAGAGTATTCCATTTGTCGCTCCTCCATTAATAGATGTAAAACTTTCCGGACGCTTGGCTTGGTTACGACTGATCCCCGCCGTAAGACATGCGACCTTTTGGATCATCCAATCGCCCCAGAGTACGCTTGAGAGTTCTCTCGAGTTTGTCAGCGGCACCATCGAGGGCCTGCTCCAGACTTGATCCCTCAGCGCTCACGGTGATCGGCTGCAGACCAGCAAGGCGCGCTTCCATTACGCACTGTTTGTCGCTGTCACCGGACTTCTGACTACCGTTCTCGTCAGTCAAATGAACTTCCACACGCGTGATCCGGTCGCTAAACCGGCCCAACGCACCCTCAACAACGCCTTCGATCTGTCGGGTCAGTTCCTCACCGCCCTCGACGTGATGGCCCGTATTGACTTGGATTTGCATGATTACTTCCTTTGAGTTTCGGCCTCGCAGCCGTGTACTGGAACTATCCGTTTCTACAGCGAAACGGCACCTGTTCCCCTACAGCAGGAATTGGGGGTTCGCCGGTCGCATCATCGATCTCCTCGCCCGTCTCGTCGATTTTCGTTTTCGAATCCGCTCCTACCGTTTGAGGATGACCCACAAAGCGTGGATGATGCCGGGGATGAACCCCAAAATGGTCAACACGATGTTCAACCAAAAATGGAGTCCCAAGCCGACTTCCATGAACACTCCAACCGGCGGCAGCAGAATTGCCAACAAGATTTTCAATAGATCCGTACGTTCAGCTGCCATAAAAATGGTCCCTTCTTAGCGTTTCTTAACTTCCGCCTCTGCGTCGCAGGCGTCAGCGAAGCGTGTCGGCGGACACCGGCCGGCAGCACGCCTAGGCTGCAACTTCTCTAACTTGTTCCGGCGTTGGCAGTGGATTCCTTCTGCGACTGTTGCCGTTGCGACTCTTGATAGTGTGCATCAACCTCGGACTCCCAGTCCCGCTCGGCGGTCTTCGGCCAATCGTCTTTGTCGAAACCCGGCGCAGCGGCCAACTTTTCGTTACTCGTGTTTAGGACGAAATACTGCTCTGCCTCGTCGTGCTTAAACACAAATTCTTCCCAGGGAATCGCGAACAGTTTGTTGTTGAAACCCAGGAAGCCGCCCACTGAAAGTACGGCGTAGGCAATCTTGCCGCTCTCCAAATCGATCGCGATCTCTTCGATCTTGCCAATGTCTTCGTTGCTTACGCCCTTGACCGCAGCGCCGCAGACGTTAGATGATCGGTAAATCTTTCGTACTTGAATGTCCATCTCGTTCTCCTTTGAATCAAAACTCGAACATTGGAATTGCCTGTGGCCATTTGCCACAGGTTGGCGGCAACATGCCGCCACAACATGTGGCGCGACGCCTCGAATTACGAAGCGCAAAACAAGACACCAACTTGTGAACCCTGCTCACGAAGGCGACATGCTTTCGTTTTCCACTGACCTTTTAAAGCCAGTGACTCCTGAGTGTGCCGGGCATGTCAACGAGACATTGCCGGCAACCCTACTGACGGCTTTCAGCCGTCGGCACTCGGTTGCAAGTTACCCCCAGATGCGTCCCTCTGCCGGTGATTGAGGTTGCGTTCCTCAATGGCCAACCGAGCCTTCTGTTCGCGTGCCATGGCGCAGGCTACAACATGGCCCTCAGCGCCGTCACCGGCGAAGTGGTCCTTCGCTGCAGCCTGGCCTGATATCTCCTTACGATCCTCGGCGGGACCAATAATAACCGCCACCCCCACCGAACAGCACGATCAGCACAACGATCAAGATGATCCACCCAAGAGTACTCATAGCGTCTCCTTCAATTTGTTGAAACAATATCGCAATCGGCCCTCAACAGACCGGCAACCGCACGCGGGTTGCAATTACTTTTCGGCCACCGTCATTTCGAACTCTTTCACAAAGTCGGCGTCGCTGCTGGCCGTATGGCCTATCACCTTGATCATGAAGTCCCCCAAAGCGGCGTCGCTGGCCGCCTTGAACATGAGCGTCGCGTCCGGGCTACCGTGTTCCATCGAGGGATCACTACAAACCCTTTGCACATGCCGTACCAACGCTGCCCAATATCAGTCACAAAAAAAGCCGACGTGGCGGAAGACCCCCCTACTGGGAGAT
>JBGSPU010000025.1:0-34651 GCA_041738415.1 Bythopirellula sp. | reverse complement strand
TGGGACTGTTGAACAACGCGGAGGATCGTCTTTTCTATCTCCTGACGGCAACAGCAATCGAAGGCCCTTGACGTAAACTCAATGCACAAACAACCTTAAACATGCTATCATGGCCCAAAGTGGCGCTGTCCAACTAGTTTCGCTTGATAAACCACCGTGAGAATTACTATGCGTCTATGCGTGTTGATTTACTTTGCCACGATTGCTTCAAGTTCCTTCGCAGCCGATGATTGGCTGCCCACAGTTGGCACTGGAACGACGATGGTCGAAATTACACCATTTCTGGCGGGGCTCAACGGCCCGGTTGGCGGAGTCAATCAAATGTTCCCCACGAAGATGACACCCATTCCCGATGGCAGTGGTCGCAGCGTGGTTTCCACGCTTGGAGGATTGCTACGCGTGGTGGACAGTAGCGGCACATTTCTAGATCATCCTCTTGGAGGCCCTTATCTGGACACTTCAACAGCGGAAACCGAGATCTCCCCGGGGGCTTATGGGATGACCAGCGTGGCTTTTCACCCCGACTTTGCCAATTCGGGTACTGCAGGTTTCGGCAAGCTCTATTCTCTCGTGACCGAGTCCGCAAAGAGCAATCCCAACGACTACGATTTCCAACCCGCAATTGGCACGCTCAATCAACATGCTGCGGTGCTTGTAGAGTACACCGTCGACCCCACCGCAATCAGCAGCAACCGACTGTTCACGGGTGGGGGGAGTCAGAACGTAACGCGACGAGAATTGTTTGTCGCCCAAGAGCCTGATAACGAGCACAACTTCGGCGATCTGGCCTTCGACGCGAATAACCTACTCTACATCACGGCGGGCGATGGCCTATTCAATTTTAACGGTGGTGTAAACGCCGAGGCCTTCAATGCGCAATCGCTAGCGACGCCGTTGGGCAAGGTGCTGCGGATCGATCCTACGGGCAACAATAGCGTCAATGGCAGTTATGGCGTACCCGTCGGCGCGGGCGGCAATGTGTTTGCTAATGATGGCGACGGCAACACGCTGGGAGAAATCTATTCCTACGGTCACCGCAATCCCTGGCGGATCAGCATCGACGCCACCAGTGGCGAGGTGCTCGTCGGCGAGGTGGGGCATTTCAATATCGAAGAGGTCAATCGGATCCAGAACGGCGGCAACTACGGCTGGCCCAATCTAGAGGGCACGTTTCTCATCAACCAGAGCAACGGCTTCGATCTGACGCTCGATGCCGACTTCAATAACAATGGCATCGGCGACTTCGCCGAAGTCAACGGGATGATCGAGCCGCTTTATCAGTACGACCATCAAGAGGGCCGGTCGGTGACCGGTGGTTTTGTTTATCGAGGATCCCACTTACCGGCACTGCAGGGCAAATACGTCTTCGCTGATTTTCAGGGCGGCGATTTTGCCGGGACACGACTCTTTGCCGGCGACCTGAACACGGGGCAATTCGAAGCGCTGCAGATCTCCACCGCGGGCTCGCCGCTACCGGGCGGGATTTTGAGCTTTGGCACCGATGCAGACAACGAGCTTTATGTCTTGACCACTGGCGGCAACATTTTTTCCATCCGCGCGCCCACGCCGCCACCCCCACCCTCGTCCGAGAAGATTGCTAACGGCAGCTTCGAAGATGCTGGTGGATCAACGATCAACTGGACTACGTTCGGCGATGACGGTCCCAATTTAGAGGTCAATAGCGAGGTTGCGTTGGACGGTAGCTTCTCTCTCGAGATGACCGGTCGCTTCACGGGAAGCAGCAATTTCGGCGGACTCTTTCAGGGTGTGCCAATCAACGGCGGCGAAACGCTCAAGGCTTCTGTTCAATCGCTGGTTGCCGCTGCCGAGTCGTTAGCCGGTACCGGAAACTTTGCCGAGATGAAGTTGGAGTTGTACAGCCAGTTCGGTGCGACAATCGGTTCAGAATTCTTCCTTGGGCAGACAATTGTAACAATCGCAGATAATACGACTATTACTGACGCTTGGCTCGATCATGAGATTCTGCTCATAGCTCCGACCGAGGCCGTCGAAGCACGGCTAACATTCGTCTTCATTCAGCCTGGTTTGGACTCTGGCTCGGTCCACATTGATCTGGCTTCACTGTTGATTCTGCTCGATGCGGACTTCAACGCTGATGGGAACGTCGATGGAGAGGATCTGGCAGCCTGGAAAATAGGATTCGGCACGTCCAGTGGCGCCACACGCTCACAGGGCGATGCCGATGGCGACGGCGACACCGACGGCCACGATTTCTTGATGTGGCAGCGCCAGTTTGGCCAGGTTGCCGTGTCGGCACTCGGCTCCCCAGCCCAGCCTGTACCAGAGCCACATTCTTGGGCATTGGCCTTGATGACGTTAGCCATGTGTGGACTAACGGCTGGACGATTCAAGACATTCAGCTAACTCTCCTCGGTGGGAAACGCCGAAGCATTTCCGCGATGATTGCTAAAAATCTCTAAAATAGCCCCCATGAGTTGAGGGCTCGCATCAGTCAATATCACCAGGTTGTTCTGGGCCCTTCGCCTGCACCAATCGCTCAATTTCTTCGACACTCATCCCGCGATCAACCATTTCGCGTTTGAATTCCAGTTCCTGGCGGTGGCAAGCAAACTTGCGAATCTGCTTAAACAAGCTCGTGATGATCCCCGCGCCAAAGATGACCATCATCAAGATCACGATGAAATTGAATGGGATGGGCAGTAGATTGACGAATTCTTGGATATGGCTCATGAGAATTCCAGGGTTCTTTTGTGTATTGAGATAAAACCGGAACCCCTCTCTCTTGTATCCCCTACCGACGTTAAGGTCATTCGCCGAACTGTAATTAATCTTGGGCGATAATTCGCAATTATCGTGAATCCCCTCTATACCGCCAATCCAAGTAATCGCTGCCCAATTATTGAGCGTTCTCTGCTTGAGGTTGATTGACTCGGCGACCTAAACCGTTTAGTGTAAAGGTGTTGGCGAGCGTATTCCGTTTGCTTGTGTCTTCATCTGTATGGTGGCATCAGCGAATCCCGCCCGACGTATTCGCCTCAAAAGTGGGAGCGTAATTTGGCAGAAAAACCTTGGGGTGGCGTTTTCGATGGGGCAACTGATCCCCGTGTCGAGAAGTTCACCGAAAGCGTGAGTTTCGACCACCGATTGTACACCCAGGACATCCGTGGCTCGATCGCCCATGCCCAGATGTTGGCAGCCGTCGGGGTGCTCACACACAACGAAGCCGCACAGATTGCAGCCGGACTGGAACAAATCAGAGCGGAAATCGCCGCTGGGACCTTCCAGTTCCGACAGGAACTCGAAGATGTCCACATGAACATTGAGCGGGCACTGATAGAACTGATCGGCGACGTGGGACGCAAACTCCACACCGGCCGGAGTCGCAACGATCAGGTGTCGACCGATTTTCGGCTCTGGATTCGTGATGGCGTTGACCAGATCGATGCTTTGTTAACTAACTTGCAACGCTCATTTGTTGACCGATGTACCCGCGACGAGGGGGTGATCCTGCCTGGCTACACCCATCTGCAACGAGCGCAACCCGTATTGGCCAACCACTATTGGCTCGCCTATTGTGAGAAGATTGAGCGCGATCGGGGGAGGCTCGCTAACTGCCGCCAGCGGGTGAACCAACTTCCACTAGGTACCGCAGCCTTGGCGGGCACCACCATTGCCATCGATCGGCAATTGGTCGCCGACGCGCTCGGTTTCGAGGGTCTGGTGGCCAACAGCCTCGACAGCTCCAGCGACCGCGATTTCGCGATCGAATTCGCTTTCGTCCTCACACTGATCGCCGAGCATCTTAGCACCTGGGCCGAAGAATGGATTTTGTGGTCGACGTGCGAGTTCAATTTTTTGCGGTTGCCGCAGGCTTATTGCACCGGTTCGTCGATCATGCCGCAGAAAATCAACCCCGACGTTTTGGAGCTTACCCGCGGCAAAACAGCTCGAGTGGTGGGCAACTTGCAGGCGCTTCTTGTGCTGGTGAAGGGCTTGCCGCTGGCCTATAACCGCGACCTGCAAGAAGACAAAGAGCGAGTTTTCGACTCCGCCGACACCGTGAGTGCCTGCCTGGAACTGGCCGCGGCAGTAGTGGCTGGTGCCGAGCTAAACCGTGAAGCGATAACTGCTCGACTAGAAAACGGCTACCTCGATGCGACCACGCTCATGGAATACCTCATTGGCCTGGGAGTCCCACAGCGGTCGGCCCACGAAATCATCGGTCGCCTGGTTTCCAGTGCAATGAAGCGTGGTGTGCCACTAGCGGAGTTATCACTGGCCGAGTTTCAACAGGCCCATGCGGCTCTGGATGAAAAAGTCTTTGATGTGCTTGGTGTCGAGCACGCCATTGAAGCGTTCAAAAGCGTAGGATCAACTGCTCCAGCAATGGTGGCCGAGCAAGTCGCTGCCTGGCGAGAGCGATTGACAGGTCGTGAAAAGGGAAGGGAACGCGGATAGACGCTCAGGGGACGGATTTCCGCTGATCGGAATAATGACACTTAGCTGAGCAACCGTAAAACTGAACTGGAACCAAAAGCATGAAATTCCTCACACTTTTCCGCGACTATCTGTCTAATCCGCATTCATCTGCGGCCTTTTTCTTCTGCAGCCTACTTTGGTGCCAGACGACACACGCTCAAGAGGAGTCGAGTAAGTCCCTCGCCGCAGCCACCGCGCGAAGTCCTGCGGTTGCCGCGGTGCTTGATGTGCCGCGGGACACCCCTGCCGATGCCATGTCGGCGGTCCTTACTTTGATCGATTTGGATGCGTGGGATGCAGCCACGGAAGTTTTCCAACCCATCGTCGCCGAAAAACTCTCTCCTGAAGAAATGGCCGCAATAGTTCATCGTCTGGGAACAGCGCGGATGTTGAAGCTGGCTGGGGCGGCTGGAGAAAAGCAGATCCCCGGTGCGCGAGTCTTTGCACAAAAATGTCTGGCTGCGGCGGCGAAACAGGCCCGTTCACCCGAGAATCTTGAAGAGCTGATTAGCGACTTGGCTTCCGATTCCGCCGAAACGCGGCAAGAGGCTCGGAATGACCTGGCCGCGATTGGCACACCAGCCGCTGCGGCCTGCTTACACGCCTTGGCGACTGCAACGGAGAAGGAAACCCGCACCCAGTTGCTGCTGGCCCTCGCCGAAATGCGACCGCTGGTGAATCCGCTTGTCGTGGCGGCACTGGCAGATGGGAAGGGTCAATTCCGCCGCGACGTCGCCGAGCTCACCGGGCATTTGCGGCTGACAGAAGCGGTCCCCTGGTTGGCAACTTTGGCCGCTGGTGGGGACGAGAATGCCGCAGTGGTTGCAGCGGCCCAGGGAGCGCTCATGAAATTGGAACTCTCACTTCCCAACCAGCTTGATGCCGTCCTGGTCGTAAGACGTGCAATTGATCGCCTGGATGCTGGGATTCCTATCGATGCGATCTCCGCAGATTCGGATCTCTGGTGGACTTATGATCCTGAAAAGCAGGCAGTAACAAGCAGGGAATTCTCGCCAGCGATTCGTGACTCACTCGCACATACCCGCCTGAGTCAAAATTTCCTGAAGCTCCCTGCCGCTTCAGAAAGTGACCGGCAGTTGGCAATTGCCTCGGCGCTTGAAACGGCTCACTTATTAAGTAAAGAACCGCCAGAGCAAGTGGTCGATCAGACTAAGCAGCTTACCGTTGAAGAACTCAACTCGATCCTAGCTATGGCGATGGCAACGGATCGTGGGGCGGCAGCCGTTGCCATCTGCAAAATGCTGGAAGAGCGTGGGGATCTCACGGCTCTGACTTCTTTCGATGGACTACCCACTCCGCTGGCTCGCGCTGTGAACGATCCGAACCCCGATGTTCAATTTGCCTCTCTGGCGGCGATCATGAGAATCCATCCCCAAGAATCCTATGCCGGAGCCAGCGCAATTCCAGCGGCCCTATGGCGTTTCGCCTCGGGATCGGGCACACCACAGGCTATCGCGGGGGCACCGACTGCTGCTCATGCCGAGGATTGGGCCGGCGGCTTGCGGGGCCTGGGCTACGACGCCATCCCCGTGTTCACCGGCATCGAAGTGGTGCAGAAGGCGTTGGGGTCCCCTCGGCTGGAACTCGTGCTGGTGGATAGCGACATCGGCAAGCCGCTCGTTCGTGAAGTGCTCTATCAGCTTCGCACCCACTCGCGTCTGGCACATGTCCCCGTTGCGGTACTCACCGGCAACGAAGACTTAGCGTTAGCTGCCGAATTGGCCGAGGTGGATAAGCACCTCCTGGCCGTTTCGCGCCCCCACGGGGCGGAGGCGATGAAATCGCTTGTCGATCGACTCAGCGTGCTTGCCGACAACCAGTTCACCCCTGAGGCGCGAACCCAACAGGCGACACAAGCCCTCGAGTGGCTCGCGCAACTCCTGGACGAGCAGGGCCCCTACGACGAGTTACTCCGCAACGCAGACATCTTAGAACAAACCGTGTTTCAGGCGGAACTTTCTGAAGCTTCGCTTGCCGCTCTGGCCGCCACAGGAACTGCTGGGAGCCAACAAACTCTCGCCGATTTTGCCAGTCTTTCAGGCCAACCCATTGAGCTTCGCCGCCAAGCGGCCGAGGCTTTCGCGCGAAATTTCGAACGATACGGCTGTCTGCTGACTGCCGACCAAATCGCCTCGCAATACGACCGTTACAACGCCAGTGAAAAGGCCGACGCAGCCACGCAACAAGTGCTGAGTGAAGTACTCGACACGATTGAGAAGAAGCGTGTTAAGGCGAGTGAGTGAGCGAAAGGGCCGCACCTGACCTCAGTTTTAATCGCACGTGTGGCACCCCTTGTAACGGACCACTGACAACTGACCACCCCCCATGAATCCTTCCCACCCCAATCTTGACCACGACTCGAATCCTGGCCCTCTGCGGAACATCATCGGTTCGGGGTCTGCCATGGCGGAGGTGTATCGTGTGACCAAGCAGGTGGCCCAGTCACAGGCTTCGGTGCTGCTGTTAGGCGAAACGGGCACGGGTAAGGAGTTGATCGCCCACGCAATTCATGAGCTTAGTAAGCGGCGTGACCGTTCCTTCGTCCGCGTCAACTGTGGGGCGCTAAGCGAAAACTTGCTGGAGAGTGAACTATTTGGCCATGTCCGAGGCGCATTCACCGGGGCAATCGACAATCGGACCGGTCGCTTCGAGGCGGCCCACAAAGGGACAATTTTCCTCGACGAGATCAATTCCACCACGCCGCACCTTCAAGTCAAACTGCTGCGAGTGCTGCAGGAACGCGAATTCGAACGGGTCGGGGACACCAAGACCCAGCAGGTGGACTGTCGAGTGATCGCGGCCAGTAATCGCGACCTTCTTTCCCTGGCGGAGGAGGGGCTGTTCCGCGAGGATTTGTACTACCGCCTCAACGTCGTGCCAATTTATCTTCCCCCACTGCGCGAGCGAAGCGAAGACATTCCCGAACTCGTCACGCACTTCCTGAACATCTACAATGAACAAAACGACCGCTACGTAGTCCACATCGACCCCCGCGCGATGGAGGCCATGCAGCAATACGACTGGCCAGGCAATGTGCGTGAGCTGCAAAATTATGTGGAACGCGCCGTCGTGATGGCAGAAGGAGACGAACTGACAATCGAACTCTTGCCCTCGATTGTGGTGACCGGTAAAGCGCCCCGAACCCTGGGTCATCGTCCGATGGATTTCCAGTCGCTAACCGAGGAGTTGGTGCAGGTGGGGGTCAATGGCGCAGACGAGACAGCAGAAGACCTGCACAGTCGGATCGTGGATCGCGTCGAGCAGGAAGTCATTGCCCAAGTAATGACGAGTTGCGACAACGTGCAGATCAAGGCAGCAGCTCGCTTGGGCATCAACCGCAACACACTGCACAAAAAACTCAAGCAGTATGGGTTGGAGGTGGAAGGATGATTATGAAAGGTATCCCGTTTGTTGTCGACAACAACTCTCTCAGGCTGTGCAGTCAAAAATTATTGAATCGCTCAAAGGATTGGAAGTGAATCCAAGGCAAAAAGGCTGTAAGAAAATTGTCGGTAGCGTCAATCTTTGGCAGAATCGATCTGAGGATTATCCCATCATCTATAGCATTGACGACAATCACAAGGTCGTCGATGTGAACGCAGTTCGTCATCGGAGTGGAGCGTACCGCTAGAAATCAATCCCTATGGACTCCGGCATCAACATTGTGTGTTTTTCGGCAAGCTACGCTGTGGCGCTTGCGCTGGAGATCTCGCGGCTCTGGATGAAGATTCCTTATGCTCGATTGCTGGAAATTCTTGCCGCGAGTGCTGGAATCGTGGCTCACACCTGGTATTTGGGGCGTCGCATTACGGAGCAACCTGCTGCTCCACTCTCCAGCCAGCAGGACTGGTTTCTGTTGGCCGCTTGGGTGTTAGCCGTGGTGTACCTGGCCGCCAAGTTTTACTATCCGGGCAAATCTCTGGGACTATTTCAGCTTCCTGGAGTTCTGGCACTGGTAGGAGCCTCGAGCTTGGCTTCGACGCGGCCGTTAGCCCCCGAGGAAGCGCCTCGGATCTGGGGGTTGGCCCACGGCATGTTCCTGCTTTTGGGAACGGTCGCAGTGATCGTGGGTTTTTTTGCGGGCATCATGTATTTGTTGCATAGCCGGCGTCTCAAGCGCAAACTGCCGCCCAAGGCCGGGTTTCGACTCCCCAGTTTGGAGTGGCTCGAGCGGGCCAACGGTCGCTCGTTGGGCATTGCTACCTTGATGATGTGCGGCGGACTGCTCACTGGCGTAATCGCTCGGCTCGCCCAACAGGGATCGACTCGCAACTTTTCCTGGAGCGATCCCGTGGTCATAAGCCTGACGGCTATGACCGTCTGGCTGGTGGCTTGCGAAGTTTTTCGCATAATCTACCCAGCCGCTCGGCGGGGTCGCAAAGTGGCCTATCTGACCGTCGCAGCGTTCGTCTTCCTGGTGTTCGTGCTGGCCGCTGTGGTCTGGGGAGATCGGTTTCACAGTCAACAGGCTGGGAAACAGACATGGCGAATTGAAAATGGCAATTCTGTCCCAGCAAGCGGAGGTGTCGTATGAAACTCCGCATGGTGGGATGCAGTCATCATCAAGCTGGCCTCGACATTCGGCAGCGGCTGGCATTTGATACCACGCAAGTGGCCAAGGCACTTGCTCAGTGGCAGAACGACCTGCCCGAGACAGAGTTGGTGCTGCTCTCGACGTGCAATCGCGTGGAACTCTACGCGGCGGCGGCGCAAGACATACCCCGTACCGAGGAACTGGTCACCGCGCTGGCTAGGTTTCATCACTTTGCCCCCGGTGAACTGTCGGGGCGGATCGTTTCGCTTTCCGATCAACAAGTGGCTGCCCATCTGCTGCGCGTCGCGGCCAGCCTCGACAGCATGGTGGTCGGTGAACCGCAGATCCTCGCGCAAGTGAAGCAGGCGTTCCAGATCGCGCAGGCTCAGCAGGTCGCTGGTCCGCGACTCCATAATCTGTTTCAAGCTGCCCTCCACACAGCCAAGCGAGTCGCTGGGGAAACGGCGCTCCATCGGCATCGAGTCAGTATCCCCAGTGTGGCAATCGCCGAGTTGGCCAACTGCGTCTTCGAGTCTTTCGACGATAAGCACGTGCTGGTGGCCGGGGCCGGCGACATGGCCGAGGAGACACTCCGCTACCTGCGAGAAGTCGGCAATCCGCAAATCCACGTCGTTAATCGTAGTGAAGAGCGCGGGCGTGAACTGGCTGACCAGTGGCGAGGCTCCTACCACCCTTGGAACGAATTGGCCGACCAACTCGCACTGGCTGACATGGCGATCAGCACGACCAGCGCTTCGGAGCCGATTGTCTCGGCCACCCTATTTGCCGAAAGGATCGCCCCCCACCGCCATCAACGGCCGCTGGTGATACTTGATTTGGCAGTGCCCCGCGATTTCGACTCTGCCATCGGCAGGGAATTGGGCGTTTACCTCTACTGCATTGACGATCTGGAGCAGGCATGCGATCGCAATCGGGCTGCCCGAGCGGCGGAACTCCCCGCTGCCGAGCAAATCGTCCGCGAAGAAACCGCGAAGTTCGTGGCTGACGTTCACTTGCGGGACACGGCCCCGGTTATTACCGGCTTGCGTGCAGGGCTCCATCGACCCAAAGAAGCAGAACTGGAACGCCTGTTCCACAAGCTGCCTGAACTTGACGAACAATCTCGCGAGGAGATCCGCCAGTTTGCCGATCGTCTGGTCAACAAACTGCTACATCCCCCGCTGGAATCTCTCCGCGACGCTTCCAGGAACGGCACACACCATAGCCTCTTGGATGCCTTGCGGCGTCTGTTCAAGCTGGAAGATTGAAGACTTGAAGCTGGAGAATCTTGAGAGCGGAATCCTAGCCAAAGAGTCTCAGAAAGCTCACGCTCGATAGCGGCCCTTATTCCTCTTCTTCATCCTCGTATTCGTATTCGAACTCCTCGTCGGATTCGAGATCATCGTCCTCATACTCGTCCTCTTCTCCCTCGTCGGCATCGTCATCGTCGTCGTCAGAGTCGACTTCTTCCCATTCGTCTTCGTCGTACTCTTCATCTGCTTCCTCTTCAGCATCCTCCTCTTCCTCGTCGTCATCTTCCTCTTCGTACTCGTATTCGTACTCGTACTCTTCCTCATCGGCATCTTCGTCTTCAACCTCTTCGTCATCCTCGTCTTCCTCGTCTTCATATTCTTCGTCTGAATACGTTAACGGGTTCAAATAACGATCCACTAGTCCTGAATCGTCTTGCTCACCTAAAACTGAGACACTCGCTGCCTCGGCGACCACAGTAGATTTAGAGGAATCAATTAGCTGCACGTTTTGCTCCTTCAACTTCTCATGATTCGGAAGATTGGAAATACTTAGTAAAGTTGGTAAGAACGTCACAAGAATGGGGTCCAAGTTTAGCTACGCGAACCGTACCAGGTCAACGAAAGTCGCATGAAATTTATCCGGGAACTTGGAAGGAATACGACGTTATGGCGGGTGACGGCTTCTTTCGCAAGATTACTCGTCGGCCCCCACCCCTTGCATTTGATCGATTGAAGGGAGTTGTTCCAAGCGGCGAAGTCCAAAAACTCGTAAAAATTTCTTGGTTGTTCCATACAGGAAAGGTCGACCCAGATCTTCCGAACGCCCAACAATACGCAATAAATCGCGTTCCATCAATACTTTCAGGATTTCGCCGCATTGAACACCCCGAATGGCCTCAACCTCCGCGCGAACCACGGGTTGCCGATAGGCCACCACCGCCAAGGTTTCGAGCGCCGGGGGAGAAAGTCGCAATTCCTCGCTTTCGCCATACAACCGCCAGAGCCAATCTGCCACAGCGGGTCTGGTTAATAACTGCACCCCTCCCGCCAACTCAACCACCTGTATGGCACTAGCTCGCTCATCGTATCTTTGGGCCAAGGACTTGAGCAGTGTACGCGATTCCGTTCCATCGGCAAGTCTGGCTAGATTCGCCAGTTTTCTTGTCGAGAGCGGCTCGCGGGAGAGAAAAAGGACGGCCTCCAGGCGAGAAAGCTTGGCCTCGTTATCGTCTGTTGAGCTCCGGTCAATTACGTTCCTGACTCGCCAGAAGTCGCATATTCCTCGGAAAATTGCTGATGGGCAAGGGGCACTGCCCATGAGTGCCGTGCGATATCGCGTCGCCGTGCTGCCCAACCTTTTTCCCAGCGGCCCTGAACGATTTCTCATGGCGAGCAGTCTCCTCGGGCTCTAGGGTGGGCTCATCGCCACTGCGTGGGGGTGCGGGCGGCATCAAGCTGGACGTTTTGCCAGGAGGTCACTTCTCCAACAACTTGGCGAACAGCGGCGACCGGATCGGCCTCGATGGCATCGAATTCACGGGACATCAGGCCCTCAGCGCCGAACGGAATCGAGCAGTGAAATCGGTAGAGGTTACCCTCGCTTCCCCAATGGGCTAAGGAATAATTGGCTGCTCCCAACTTTCGAAGTAGCGAAAAGTGGGGTTCCAAATGGCCCGCTAAGTCGTCTGATGTTGGCAATTTTGGCTCCGTTGAGGGGAGATTAGCCGAAACCAAGGAGATGGGAGAGGATGGCAAACTCGAAACGGTGGAAACGATGGATGCTGAGGATGCTTGCTGATAGCGGGCTGGTGCGGCGTCCTGTTGTCGGAAAGGAGCTTCGTTGAAACGGGGCGCAACTTTGTCCTGGTCCCTTGCCTGATGGTCAGGTGATTGTCTCTGCATCCCCAGCGCATCGCGGGCAACTTCCACGAAGCGATCGACCACCCTCTGGGCACCTGTCGGAAGCGGGCCATAATAAACCCAGGCCGCCGGCAGACCGACAAGGGTCAGGAGCATCACAGCCGCCCGAAAAAAAACTGTCATGACAACTCTTCCTTAAGTGCAAAAACGCCTCTGAGGGCCGCGAATCCATTCGCCGGCGCCAGGCCAACAATCGTAGCTCTTAAAGAAATCTGGCGGCAATGGCAATCGGACATGCCCAAAGCTAGCAAACAGAAGCCGATTTTTCTTGTCTAAATCGACACGACCCGCCCCTACCAAATGGCTTGGAACCCGTATATTGCAGAAATGGACAACACCATTTACCTCGACCACAATGCCACCACCCCGCTACTGCCTGAGGTTGCTGACGCTATTCGTGAGACGTCGCTTCGCTTTCGTGGCAATCCAGCGAGCCAACACCGGGCTGGTCAGGAGGCCCGCCGGACTCTCGAATATGCTCGAGAGCGGATCGCAGACCTGCTTGGTGCCAAGATCACGGGCATGGATGCAGATCGGCTGATTTTTACCAGTGGTGGTACCGAAGCGAATAATCTGGCTCTAACCGGGATGCTCACCGACATCCCCCCTGGCCACCTGATTACCTCTGCGATTGAGCATCCTGCCGTGCAGGGACCTGTCGAGCAGCTCGAACGACAAGGCTGGAACGTCACCTGGGTAGGGGTCGACGAAAGCGGCGTCATCCACTTCCACGAACTCGAAGAGGCCTTTCGATCTGACACGCAATTGGTGAGCATCATGGCGGCCAACAATGAAACGGGCGTGCTGCAGCCGCTGGATGAGATTGCCGAGTTGTGTGTTGCTCACGGCGTAGCATTGCATACTGATGCCTCACAATGGGTTGGCAAACTTCCGACGCAGTTTTCGAGACGAAAACTTACGGCCCTGAGCTGTTCGGCACACAAGTTCCACGGTCCCGTAGGTATCGGTGTCTTGCTAGTGCAACACGACGTGCGGCTTACTGCGCAACTCTTAGGAGGCCATCAACAAGCAGGGGTGAGGCCCGGCACTGAAATGGTCGCCCTGGCCGTGGGGATGCAAGTCGCCCTGGAGGCTTGGTATACCAACGCAGATATTCGCCTCGAGCGGATGAAGGAAATTCAAACCCGCTTTGAAGAGCAAATTGTTGCTGCCATTCCTTCAGCAACGGTCATCGGGCGGTTGGCTCCAAGACTCCCCAACACCTCCGCCATCGCGTTTCCTGAGATCGATCGGCAGGCATTTTTTCTTGCTCTCGATCTTGCCGGCGTGGCTTGCTCGACAGGCTCGGCCTGTGCCAGTGGCTCCAGTGAACCGTCGCCCGTCCTCTTGGCGATGGGGCTGGAAAAAGAGCTGGTCGAGTCCGCTTTACGCTTCAGTTGGGGGGCTACCACCGAGGCTGCGGAAATAGACGAAGCGTGTCGACGTATCATTAAGTTGCATAAACACTTACGTCGCTGAACAAACTGGGACAAAATCGTCGGCGGTACTCCCAGATGATAGGCAAATCGGATAGAATCAGGGCTTGCTTTTTAGAATCCCGAAATCGACGGCAAGATGACTTATTCCCTTGCCTCTCGGTTTGTCAAAAACTGCCTATCCGGACGGAGCCATGCAGGTCGCCGAAGTATTGCGAATCGATTTGCCGCCAGTTGAACTTGGGGCGGGAAGCCCTCTCGGCGGCGCTTTCGCGGATGGTTCCCCCAACTGGTGGAACTGCTTCGTCGCCGGTCCCGAGAATCGCTTACCGATACTCGCATTAGAACACTTGCTCACAGGCGAAGCGGACTTGGATTTTTCTGGCTGGGCACCTCCGCTCATGCTCATTGGTCCCGCGGGAAGTGGCAAGACCCTGCTGGTCCAGGGGATCGTCCGCCGCTGGTTTCCCTTGTTGGGCGAGGATTCGGTCGCCTACTTTTCTGCTATCGATTTCGCGCGGCAATTGCAAACTGCTCGCAGCGAAGGGAGCCTTGCTGAGTTGCGAGTTCGCATGCGCAATCTGCGGCTACTGGTGATGGAAGATCTACACAAGCTACCGCCATCTCTGGCGATTCAGTGCGAACTGCGTGATCTGCTAGATGTTTATGGCGAGACTGACGCTACCGTGATCTGCACTTCGCAAATGCCACCAACGGCCCAGCAACAACTGGACGCGGGACTGCGCGATCGGCTCTCCGGCTCATTGATGCTATGGCTCAACCACCCCGGTTCCGCCGCTAGAATGGAGCTTCTGAAATTGGTTGCCGCGGAACGCGAAACGAAAATCAACGACCGTGAACTTCGTACGTTGGCTGATTCAGTAACCGGCCCCGCGTCCCATTTATTCCGCTCGCTACGTGAGTGGGAAGTTACTCTGAAAGTAGGTTCAAATCCCGCCTCTTGTAGGACCCCCCTCTCGACTAAGGAGATCATCGCCGTTGTAGCGCGCTATTTCGGCCTGACCCAAGCAGCTTTGAAAGGCCCGGCTCGACGAAAAAACCTGGTTTTTGCCCGTGGGATGGTGGTTTATCTGCTGCGAACACTTACATCGACAAGCTACGTCCAAATTGGCCGAGCCCTTGGTAACCGCGACCATACCACCATTATGCATGCGATGAATTCGATCCAAGCATCACTTTCGAGTGATTCCCAGTCACAAAAAACCTTGGAGGACTTACGCCGAATCCTACTTGTTGTGTGAGCCACGGAGGCTATTGAACCGCAATGTTCAAAGTCTGCCCTTCTTCAGACAGTGGTGGATAACCTGGCAGTTCCGTGTTGATGGGTTTGTATTTTTGCTCCAACTTCCTCCAGTTTTCATTTGCTTACTCATCCCTTATTTTATTGTTAACAACTGCTGAACTTATTATTGACTTCCAACCAACCGGTTTTCCCCTATTAACTACTATGAAAAATCCTTTGCCTCTTCTACGTTTTTGCTTCTTTGCGAAGCGTTATTGACTTTTAAAAGGCACCCATTACTACTGCTACTTACCTTTAATTAAATAGTAAGACAAATCAAACCCAGGAGGTTTTCGATGAGTACTGTTCTAGAAAACTCGTCCCAGTTGGAGACTCCGCGTAGGAGCGGAAAAGGTGAAAGTTCGATGAAAATATCTTGTGATCGCGAACAACTCTTGCATGCGTTTCAAACCGTTGCCACGGTGGCACCTAGTCGCAGTCCGAAACCGATCCTGCAAAATGTCAAGCTGGAAGTCACGGCAGATAAAGCAACCTTGCTCGCAACGGATCTGGAAGTCGGCATTCGGCACGATGTGGAGGGGGTTGAAATTCAATCTCCGGGGGCGGCTGTTTTATCGGTAGCGAGGTTTGGGTCCATTCTAAGAGAAAGCACGGATCAAACTTTGCACCTGGAATGTGACAGCACAGGAATTACCATTCGGGGGGAACGAAGTCAGTTTCGTCTTCCAGCCGAGAACCCCACGGAGTTTCCTCAGGTAACCAAGTTTGAAGAAGTGAGCTATTTTGAAGTTTCTGCGAGGCTTTTGCGGGAATTGATACGTCGCACGGTATTTGCCACAGATAATGAAAGTAGCCGTTATGCCTTAGGTGGCGTAAAGCTGGAATTCGATGAGGCAGCGGTAACAGCAATTGGTACCGACGGTAGAAGGTTGGCCAAGATGACCGGTCCCGTCGTTAGGATTGGCCAGCCGCCGGACACCGATCAGACGACAATCGTTCCTAATCGGGCGATGAGTCTCATCGAACGAGCGGTAGCTCCCAGCGACAGCGAGGTTCAGGTGGCCGTGAAGGGAAACGAATTTCTGGTTCACAGCTCACGAGCCACGATTTCAGCACGCTTATTGGAAGGTCGCTTTCCAGAGTGGAGAAAAGTATTTCCCGATGGCGGTGGGCACGCGATCGGCATCGATCTCGCCGTGGGGGGGACGCTTTCTGCCGTGCGACAAGCGGCCATTGTTACCAGCGAGGAGAGTCGAGGTGTCGATTTCACCTTCGGAGACGGCATGCTTGTGCTTTCGGGGCGGGCAGCCGAAGTAGGCCAGTCGCGGATTGAGCTTCCAATTGGTTACGACGGTCAGGAATTGACAGTGACCCTCGACCCGCGATTCGTCACGGATTTTCTCAAAGTGCTCGATGCAGAAAGGACTTTCACCTTCGAAGCAAAGGATGCGGAGAGTGCCGCCGTTTGCAAAACCGACGATGGTTATGGTTATGTAATTATGCCTCTGTCGCGAGATCGTTGAGCGCTGGTCGTAATGAAGCAGCCAGAAAAAAACGTGATCTCTAACATTGAGGACGACGATTCTGCGGTATTCCGCGATGCTTGGCAGGATTTTGAGGTACATCGTACTGCAGAACGGAAGAAGGACTATGCGAGTCATCCTCACAAAATAGGAAATGTACTCGCCCGCCTGGTAAGTCGCCGAGGTTACGCCCAGATTTGCGTACCGGACGCACAGGAGAAGGCTTGGCAAACAGTCGTTGGCACGGAGTTGGCCAGCGTAACCCAGTTCGCCAAACTGAGCCGGGGAACCCTGCATGTCGTAGTGGCCAACTCATTGTTGATGCAGGAACTCACATTCCGCAAGGAAGAACTCCTGGCGAGTTTACAATTGGCACTCCCAGAAGCGGGGGTCAAACAGTTACGGTTTAAAGTGGGAAAAATCAACCATCCGCCAGCCTAATGGATCAGATTGTTGAGTACTTGGTCTCGATTTCAATCGAGATGGCTTAACGACATTCTCAAACAAACGAATACAAAATCAGATGCCAAACGAAGAACCAAGTGAAAAGAAAAAAGCCAACGCCAGATACGGGCAATCAGATCTCGAACATTTGAGCGATCTGGAACATGTTCGCGAGCGGCCCAGCATGTACATCGGGGATACTTCCAATCGCGGTCTGCACCATTTGGTGTACGAGGTAGTCGACAATTCAATTGACGAAGCGATGGCTGATTATGCCACCGAGATTCGAGTGTTCATCAATCCCGACGGTTCGGTCACCGTGGAAGATGATGGTCGCGGGATTCCCGTCGAAAAACACGATCAGCTCTCCGAACAGATGGAGCGCGACGTCTCGACCCTCGAAGGGGTGATGA
This sequence comes from Bythopirellula sp., assembly GCA_041738415.1. Taxonomy (GTDB): domain Bacteria; phylum Planctomycetota; class Planctomycetia; order Pirellulales; family Lacipirellulaceae; genus Bythopirellula. The sequence goes on along the minus strand of JBGSPU010000025.1, from coordinate 17,382 downwards.
CCGTACTCAAGTTTGGCGGAAAATTCAGCAAAGGTGCCTACCAAACGTCTGGAGGTTTGCATGGGGTGGGTGTGACCGTGGTCAACTTTCTCTCGGAATGGTGCGAAGTAGAAGTCTGCCGCGAGGGGCATGTCTATCATCAAGAATACGAGCGAGGAATACCCAAAGGAGACGTACGCCGAGTAGGCACGAGCGACCGGCGCGGCACGAAGACGACCTTCAAGCCAGACCCACAGATTTTTTCCGTTACGAAGTTTGCTTACTCAACATTAGCTAAGCGATTGCAGGAGCTAGCTTTTCTGAATCGTGGTGTGAAGATATCGATCACCGACATGCGGACCGACGAATCGGATACCTTTCAGTACGAAAACGGTATCCAGGAGTTCGTGGTTTGGCTCAATCGGGCCAGTGAAGCGGTTCACCAAGAGATTTTGTACGTCGAAGGGGAGAGTGAAGGGGTTACCGTAGAAATCGCCTTGCAGTATTCCGGCGAGTACACGGAGAACGTACATACCTATGTCAACAATATCACCACTACCGAAGGGGGCACACACCTTTCAGGCTTTCGTACGGCACTCACTCGTTCGCTTAATGCCTATGGAAAGAAGCAAAATCTGTTTAAAGACCTGGTTCCCTCCGGAGAGGATGTGCGCGAAGGTCTTACTGCGGTCATTAGCGTTCGCGTGCCACATCCGCAGTTTGAGGGGCAGACTAAAACCAAACTAGGCAACAGCGAAGTCGAAGGGATTGTCAATTCCTTGTTCGGTGATTATTTGAGTAAGTTTTTGGAAGAGAACCCTAAGACTGCCAAACAGATGATCCTTAAAGTCGTTTTGGCAGCCGAGGCCCGCGAGAGTGCTCGCAAGGCACGGCAATTGATCCGTGAACGCAAAGGGGCACTCGCTGGTGGAGGGCTCCCCGGCAAGCTGAGAGATTGTTCCAGCAAGGATGTGGATAAATGTGAACTCTACCTGGTGGAAGGTGACTCGGCGGGTGGTAGTGCCGAGGGGGGGCGACTGCGTGAGTATCAGGCGATCTTGCCCCTGCGGGGAAAGATCATTAATGCCTACAAAAGTCGCGAAGATAAGGTTCTTGCCAACGAAGAAGTCCGCAGCATGATCTCCGCCGTGGGGATCGGCATCGGCGAAGACCAGGATTTGAGCAAGCGTCGCTATGGCCGTATTGTCATCATGACCGATGCCGACGTCGACGGCTCACACATCCGCACGTTACTATTGACTTTTTTCTATCGCCAGATGTACCAACTGGTAGCACAAGGGCATGTTTACGTCGCTCAACCCCCCTTATTCCGCGTCCGCAAGGGAAAGGAAGTGAACTATGTGCAAACCGATGAAGAAATGAAGGCACAGCTCTTGGACCTCGGATTGAGCGATTGCGTGTTCGATCCGGGCACAGGCGAGTTGGTAGAAGGCGAGCGCATGGAAAAGCTTTGCCGCACGCTCGCGGCGATGGAAGAATCGATTGTGGCTCTGGAGCGGCGCGGGATCAGTCTCAAGGCGCATGCAATGCGGCAAGACCCGAACACTTTAGAACTTCCCATCTTTCATGTGTTTCTCGGACTCAACGAACATTGGCTCAAAAACCGCGCCGCGCTGGAGGCGTTCGTCAAGGAGCAAGAGGAGACAACCGGCAAAGAAATGCAGTTGGAAGGGGAAACGAACCTCGCACAGGAAATCACCGAGACCAACGGCCATGTCGCACCGAAGTTGCGAATAGTCGAGTTGCACGAGGTTCGTACAATCAACACGTTGCTGAAGGATCTTTCGCAACTTGGCTTTGAGATTGATTCGCTGATCCCCGAGGACCGGACTGGTCTGGAGGGTTCGCGTTACATGCTTCGCCGCGGCGAAAATGAAACCGGTCTAGACGATCTGCGTGGTTTGCCGGCGGCTATTCGGGCAGCGGGCGAAAAAGGATTACAGATCACCCGCTTCAAAGGCCTGGGCGAAATGAACGCCGAGGAGCTTCGCGAAACGACTCTCGATCCCGTCAACCGCACGCTACTGCAGGTGAGAATGGAAGACGCCGGCAGCGCTGACGAGTTGTTCCGTGTGTTGATGGGCGACAACGTGGAACCCCGCCGCGAATTCATCCAGAAGCACGCGCTCGATGTAAAGAACCTGGACGTTTAAGAGAGTGGTCCACCAGAGTAGCGAGCAATTGGTCTGAGAAGTAGGCGCACAGCGTCTATTTGTAGGTGAGTAATAGCCGATCTGCGACGACTTCCTCTTCGAGCGAACGTCCTTCCATCTGAAATCGCTTGAGCATTGAACGGCCGCAATGCACCGAGAACTCGTTCACAAAGAGTCCTTTTGGCAAGGGAATTTCGCAAAGCAGATCCCCGGATCTTTTTGAGCCATCAATGCTCAAGAGAACTGAAACCCCCCTCGACTTGCACCGCTCGATGGCTTCAAACAGGCGATCTAGTGAGAACGATTGTGCGCCGTAGAGAATGCTTTGGCTGTGTGAGTAAGGTGGGTCGCAATAGATCACATCCCCCTTCTTAGCCATGTTCATCGCTTCCACAAAGTCGAGGTGCAGAAAGCGAGTGAAACGAGTGCGTTCATGCCACAGATCAACCCTTCGAGAAAACGTATCGGGTGATATCGGTTGATGGATACCGCATGGAGTTGACATGTATCCATCTGCCTGCCGAAATCGAACGATCCCACCATAGCAACTACGACAGAGAAAAACGAGGTCGGCTCCATTGGGATCGGCATTGTAGGCTGCTTTAGTCTTTTCATATTCAGCTTTTTTATCACCGGATTTCATGGCTTGCCAGCGAACGCGGTACCACTCCTTCAGTAGCTCAGGATTATCTCGTAGCGTGCTCCAGATTTCGATAAGTGGCTCAAAGGCATCCGATCCCACGGCATTTGCAGGAGCAAGCGAACCAAGTATTCCACCGCTTCCCAAAAAGGGCTCGAAATAGCAGCCGAAATGACGAGGAAAATAGGAGATGATTTCCCTGGCAAACCGTTGTTTATTACCAACCCATTTAAGCAATTGAGGCTTGAAAGCTCTACCAAGGGAGGCTTCATTAAAAAGCAACTTTTGCATCGGAAGGCTTTCGTCGAAATGAGTCAAGGGACAACGAATTGACAGTGTATGCGCATGTACACTAGGAGTCAATCCACAGCAACAGAATATCCGAAATTGGAATATGGCGTCAATAGTGCTCAATTGGGGGAGTATGAAAAAGACTCTCTACAGCAACGAGCACAATGAACTGCGTAAACTGCTCAAGCAGGTTCGGCTGGGAGCAGGTCTGCGTCAAGAGGACCTCGCTAGATTGGTCGGTAAACCACAGTCATTCATTAGCAAATGTGAATCGGGAGAGAGATGTCTTGATTTACTGGAGTTGAGGCAGGTCTGTCAAGCGGTTGGAGTACCATTAAAAGAGTTCGTGAATCGTCTTGAGGAGTCTTTGAAATGATTCCCAAGAAGAAATTCCAGCAGCAATCTAAGGAGTTTTGGGCAACCGTACGTTTGATAAGCCAGCAGGTCGGTTACACGCAACGAGGATCTAAATGTAAAACAGTTAAGAAGGGTGAAGCCAATCGAGATTCTAAGGGTGTGATCAAGGTTCCTACGCTGGCTGAGGTTGCAGCAGCCTTCAGTAAAGTGGGACTTACCTCCGATCACTTGATTACCAACTTGCACAGGCCAACACAGCAGGGAAAGCTAGTGCAGGAATACTTTAAGCACCGAGCCAACTCGCTAAACGAATTCGTCAGGCCGCGCTTGATGAACAAAGATACCGCTCGCGATCTCTTTGAAACGCTTCACGCAAGTCTGTGCCCCGGCTGCCCCCTGCCAATGAATAAGCAAAAAGGGGACAAGAAGGCCCCAGCTTTTTTTACTGGCATCATCAACATGCTTATTGAATCCAATATTGGAGGAATGTCCTGCGATTACGATCCTCGTGAGTTGACTACGATAACTAAAGCAGGAAAACCATTTCGAACCATGGCCAGGCGAGTCGATGGAGCGTTTCCAGGCCCCGTGGATCCGGTTGCGATTTGGGAGATCAAGGAGTATTACTACACAACCACCTTTGGAAGTCGCGTGGCAGACGGTGTCTACGAGTCGCTACTGGACGGAATGGAACTGGAGGAGTTGGGGACGCAAGGTATAGACGTCAAGCATTACTTGATGATCGATGACTATTTCACATGGTGGGAATGCGGACGTTCCTATCTATGTCGAATTATCGATATGCTGCACATGGGATATGTCGACGAGGTCTTGTTTGGACGAGAAGTCTTCGATCGGCTTCCCGCTATTGTTAAGGGATGGGTCAAGCTGGCAAGGAAGCGTAATACCTGAACCAATCTCCGTCGACCCCGGCTGTGAGTTCATCCAAAATCGCTGGATCTGAAGAATCTGGATGTGTAACGTGACTTCTACAAATCCCTCGGTTGCTACAAATTCTGCCCTACCCCAGTCGCAAACATGGAAATCGCGCGAGACCCTGATTGCCCTGTTCACGATCTTGATGATCGCTCTGCACTTGGTACTGCGGTTCGGGACCAGCAGTACCCTAGCAATGCAGGATCTTCCGCTGTGGAGCGCGTTGTTCTTTGGTGGTATCCCTCTGGTGTGGGGCTTGGTGTTGAAGGCATTCCGAGGAGAGTTCGGCTCAGACCTGCTGGCTGGAATCTCGATTGTCACGTCAGTTTTGCTTGACGAATACTTGGCCGGGGCGATCGTCGTATTGATGCTCTCTGGTGGGGAAGCGCTCGAAGCGTACGCTGTGCGAAGTGCTTCCTCCGTACTTCGTGCACTCAGTAAACGCATGCCTTCGAGTGCCCACCGCAAGGTCGATGCGGTCGTCGAGGATGTGCCTCTTGAGCAGATTGAGATCGGCGATGTCGTTGCCGTCTTTCCACATGAAATCTGTCCGATCGATGGCACAGTCATCGAAGGCCACGGTGTGATGGACGAATCCTACCTCACCGGAGAACCCTACATGATGTCGAAGACCCCTGGGTCGGTCGTGCTTTCCGGTGCTATCAATGGACAATCGGCGCTCGTGATCAGGGCCGACAAGCTGGCAATCGATTCTCGATACGCGAAGATCATGGAGGTGATGCAAGCCTCCGAGCAACAGAAGCCGAAGATGCGGCGAATGGCAGATCGACTCGGTGCCTGGTACACGCCACTGGCTGTGGCAATTGGAATCGCCGCGTGGATCGCCACGGGGGATGCAATTCGTTTCTTGGCAGTGATGGTGGTCGCTACTCCTTGCCCGCTGTTGATTGCTATACCAGTGGCCATTATCGGTTCAATTTCCTTGGCAGCGCGGCGTGCGATTATTGTTCGCGATCCCACTTCACTCGAAACGGCTGATACCTGTCGCACACTGATTTTTGACAAGACGGGTACGCTTACCTATGGTGAGCCTCAGTTGGTCGAACGGATCGCTGCGGAACAAGAACGCGGCCAGGAAATCCTCTCACTCGTGGGGAGCCTCGAACGTTTTTCTAAACATCCACTGGCGCAGGCGATTGTCCAGCAAGCGTCGACTGCCAAGCTGGACTCCCACAATGTTACGGAAGTCAGTGAATTGCCGGGGCGGGGTCTGCTAGGGACCGTTGCCGGTCATTTAGTCGAGGTTACTAGCCGACAGAAGCTGCTTGAAAAGCAACCTCACTTGGACCACGTCCTGCCGCCCCAGGTTGGAGGGCTCGAATGCGTCATCTTAATTGACGGGCAATACGCCGCGACCTATCGCTTTCGGGATACACCGCGTACCGATGGCAAGTCGTTCATCAGCCATCTTTTGCCACGCCACGCCATTCATCGCACGATGATGGTGTCTGGCGATCGCGAATCGGAGGTCCGTTACTTGGCAGAGCAGGTAGGTATCGGCGAAGTTCGATTCAGCCAAAGCCCGGAGCAAAAGCTCGAGATCGTAAAGTCCGAAACCGCGCAGGCGAACACTATGTTTGTCGGCGACGGTATAAACGATGCGCCCGCCCTGATGGCAGCGACCGTAGGCGTGGCTTTCGGCCAGAATAGTGATGTAACCACGGAAGCAGCCGATGTGGTTGTGATGGACAGTGCTTTAAGAAAAATCGACGAATTCTTGCACATCAGCCGCCGCATGCGTCGGATCGCGCTCCAGAGTGCTATCGGTGGCATGGCGGTGAGCATCTTGGGTATGTTGTTTGCCGCTGCCGGTTACTTGCCACCTGTAGCCGGAGCGATTTGCCAGGAAATTATCGACGTCCTTGCGGTCCTCAATGCGCTGCGAGTCGCGATTCCACCGGCTTCGATGATTGATTTTGAAAGCTCCAGTTGACGGACAGTTCTTCAGAGCCCCGCTAAAAAACCCCTTCCCCGGGAAGTCCGGGGAAGGAGATGCGACTAGATTTCCAACGCGATCTTTTCTTCCTGGGCTGCAATACGCAACTTATTGAGTGCCCGGGCTTCGATTTGCCGGATGCGTTCCTTGGTGACCCCCAATTCCTCGCCGACTTGCTTCAAGGTTTGAGGTTCCTTGGAGTGGTCCAAGCCAAATCGGCCAACGATGATTTGCCGCTCCCGCTCGTCGAGTCGACTGAGCACCCGCTGGATCTTCGAGACGCGATCCTGTTGCAAGTTCTCCTCGATCATAGGGTTCGCCCGCTTCTCTTGGGTCGCGTCAAACAGCTCATCGTAGCTAGTGCGGAACCGGTCCCGCTGGCGGTATTCGCCGGGAATCGTCCGGGCGAAGTTCTTCATAATGGCCCAACTGGCATACGTGCTGAACTTGTTGCCGCGGGCGAAATCGAATTTTTCAACCGCTCGCAGCAGCGACAAATTGCCATCGCTCACCAGTTCAAAGAAATTCTGATCGGGCTTCACATGTCGCTTGGCAATCGACACCACCAGCCGCAGATTGCAGCGGGCGATCTGATTCTTCAAATCGACGATTTGCTCGTGAAGTTCTTCGATATCATCCATCAACGAAGATTTGGGACGCTCGTAATCAAGGTTATCGCGGAGCTTATTCGCTTTGTACTTGAGATAGTTATACTTGCGAAACAAATGCTGCTCTTGCTCGCGCGTCAGCAATTGCATTTCATACAAGCTCGCCAAATAGGGAGGTAAGCCCGACGGACGACGAGCCTTGCGCACGGGGGTTTCCGCTTCAGGCATCGGTCCAAGGCAGGCATTGTCGGCACCCTTACGCGAAAAACGCGGGTTATCGATGTAGTCGAGCGGCAATTCCTTGATCCTCTCGGCACGCATGTCGTTGATAACGCGATAAACGGTGGTCTTGGTCCGATTGTAATCCCGGCAGAGCTTTTCGACGGGCACCCCCCGACGATAGGCGCGGAAGATGTTTTTCTTCTGCACGTCGGTAAGTGGGCCGCTACCGGCGGGGAAAATGGCATCCTCAGGGTTTTCCGCGTCGTAATTTCGCAAGGCTGCGCGGATCGTTTCCACACTCCGCCCAGTTCGATCAGCTAATTGACGGGAAATTTCTCCCTGGCCTTGCCCGGCTTGGGCCATCTCGCGTGCCCGCTGGATGAATTCCTCACGCTGGTCGTCAGAGAGCTGGCTGAAACGCGCACCACGTTCGACACGCTCGGCGTTATTCTTAACGAAGCGGTCAACGCTACTCCGCAAAAATCCAACCCGTTTGCGACCATCAAACACCAAGCGGCGGCTAACAAGGCCCAGGGCCCGCCAGCGCGAGATGGTTTTGGTCGAGACGTTGAATTGCTTGGCGAGTTCCTCGACAGTGAAGACCTGCTCACCAACGGCATCGGCTGCTAATTCAACCAAGTCAGAGATATCTTCCACCAACAAGCGGAGATCATTAAGCAAGTCGGCGCCAGGAATCTTGCGATTACCTGCTTCTGGAAGCGGTCGACCCTCGATTTGCGACAATACTTCAGCCGCAGGGTAAGATGCCTCGGCATCAATGCTGGCAATGAGTTTTTCGGCCGTTTCTATGCGCGTAAGCATCTCGCTACGCGACGCCTGGTGTTGGCTGTCGCGATACCAGCGAATTACGGGACTTTGGTATTCTGTATGCATGGTCCACCTCTACTCGGAGCGGTTCCTTGTGCGTGATGCACTTTGATGTGGTGTTCCGTGCGAATCTTTCGCCCACAACGTCTCCAAAAAGCTGCCACAATCTAATCAAAGGTTGAAAAGCAGCCGTTTCTGTCACTATTCTTCTAACCGTTTGCCGAGTGGCTAGCATTCTTGACTACTGCCGAGTGACTGCTAGCCTCTGACGGCCTACAGGTTGTACGCATATTAGTCGTTTTGGGTCGATAGAAAGTTCGTTGACAGTCGAGTATTTGACGCATTTAGTCCGCCTTATAAGCAATGTAAGTGTTTGATATTTAACAAGTTGCGGAAAAATTGGAAAATCTACAATTTTGTATGGTTTAAAGCTCCGGCGGGAATATCTGGGCAGGGTAGATAGCCCTCGGCACGCTATTCTCGCCCTGAAGGTTCTGCAACTGTCCAGAATGCTGGCAGTATAAGTCGCCAGAAAGCCAAAAATGTTCTGTCCTCAGCCCGGAATCACCGATACACTCCGCAACTTAACACCGCACTGCCTGCCGACCGATTAACGAGGTTTACCTCCATGCACGCTACTTTTTCCCTGCTATTGCTGTTCGCCCCGATGCTATTTGCCTGGCAGACAACATTCCTGAGAGCCGAGCAATCGGCGACCTATTTACTGAAATCTCTGATCACTCCAGATTCCACGACGGAGGTAACCGTCAAGCTGGAAGTGGGGGGCGACATGCTCGTCACTGCCGAAACAGAGGTGAAAGAGCTTCCTTTGAAGGTGTTGGGGCACTTTTCCTATCGGGAGAAAATTATCGCCTGGGACGCCGATTCACAGGCACCTGCCCGAGCGCTGCGTCAATATGACCGCGCCGAGGCCAGGATCGAAGTCGCCGAGCAATCGAGCGACCGCAAGCTGCCTGCCGACGAGTCCCTGCTTTTGGCGGAGATTCGCGGAGGAGAAAGTTCACTTGCCGGCACGGAACATACCCTTACCCGAGAGCAATTCGATCTGGTGAATATCGTCGCCAATTCGCTCGCTATCGACCGCTTGCTGCCGGGAAAGGAACTGGCCGAGGGGGAAAGTTGGGATCACGACAAGGCGACCCTGCAATCGCTGCTCGCGATGGACCATGTGGCTGTCTGCGACGTTTCCAGCGTGGTGACCAAAGAGACCAACCGAGAGGTGCAAATTCGACTTGCCGGGACGGTGGATGGGACGGTCGACGGTGCCCCCACGGAGATGGAACTGCGAGGAGCATATCTTTTTCATTTGGACGAGAAACGGATCACGGCTTTCAATCTGGCGATCAAGGAGTCCCGCAAGAGCACTGAGATCGTTCCCGGGCTCGACGTGGTGGCGAAGGCGTTTGTCACCTTGAAGCCAGGAGCTCAAGCCTTCCCTGTGCCCGCCGACGTTGCGGCGATTGCGGCAAAAATCAGGCGACCCCTGGAGCGGAAGCTGGTTTACCGATCGCCGACGGGAAGTTTCAGTTTCGAATACGACCCAGCCTGGTACATCACGGCCGAGGAGCGGGATTTGTTCTCGTTTCGCTATCTGCACGATCACCAATTGGCAGCCCATTGTAATCTGAGCGTCTTGCCGCCTCGAAGCGAAGGGCGGCAGACGACGCTCGACGAGTTCGAAAGGGACGTCCGTGAAGCACTGGGCGAGAAACTCGAAACGGTGTCGGCGTCCACGGAGTGGAAGACCCCGCTGGAGTATCGCTGCCTGGGCGTGATCGCCAATGGCACGGTCAAGGACGTGCCGATCCAGTGGCGGCATTATCTGGTGGCAGCGGACGATTGCCCGCGGCTGTCGCTCGCGGTGACCCTCGAGCAAGCCCAAGGAAAAAAATTCGCCGACGCGGAACGGCAGATGATCGATTCGCTGAAGATCGAGCCTGCCAAGAACTCTTCTATCGAGACGGCTGACAAGAGTTCGGCCACAGCCCGTTAGTGGTGTTTGGCCGGTTTGACCTCGACCAAGCAGAAGTGCTCCGTTCACGGTTTCTGGCTGGGAAAGGCTTGTTTGCGTTGGGCCCGAATCGTGGTTTCGAGCTGCGCTTTTTCCCAGGTGTGCAGCGCTAGGCCGCTGATCGAAGTCAGCGCGGGGTGGATGCCTGCGAGTGTTACTCGGCCTACGAACGCGCCGACCGAAACACAACAGCGGACGAAACAAACCGCGCGCCACGGCTGATTCACCCTCCAACTCGCCGTAATCGCTCTACTCAGCTCGCCACTCGTACCCCCCAAGAAAATTCAGTAGACTGGGACGGTCAAGATACTTTCACAAGCGAACGTCACATGAAATCACTCTAGTCGTCGCAATGACTTCAGCCGAACGCCAACTCGCAGAAGAACTTGTTGCGAAGCTTGTGGGCTTGAAATACGAGCACTAGACGATAAACCTGGTCAAATCCAAACGCCGCGTCGCCGATCACGGGGAGGTCTTCACTCCGGCGTGGATGGTCGAGGCCATGCTCAACCTGGTGAAGGGAGAGACCGAGCGCATCGACTCTCGCTTCTTGGAACCCGCGTGCGGGAGCGGCAACTTCCTCGTGCCGATCATGCAGCGCAAGCTCGCCGCGGTGGAGCTCAAGTACGGGAAGTCCGAATTCGAGCGGCGGCACTATGCGTTGCTCGCATTGATGTGCATCTACGGCATCGAGCTGCTCGCGGACAACATCGCCGAGTGCCGCGCGAATGTGCTCGAGATTCTGGCCGAGTACCTGAACATCGATGAATTGGACGAGCTCTATCTCGCCGCGTTCTACGTGCTGTCGCAGAATCTCGTGCATGGCGACGCGCTCTCCATGCGGACCCACGATGACCAGGCGATCACCTTTGCCGAGTGGGGCTACTTGGGCAAGGGCAAGTTCCAGCGAAGAGATTTCCGGCTCGACACGCTCACCCAATCTTCTGCTTTGAGCGGGGAAGGCACCTTGTTCGCCCACCTTGGCAAGCACGAAGTTTTCACGCCGGAGAAGTCGTACCCGCCGATGACCGTGAGCGAACTGGCCGCCGCGGCTCTCGGCGACGTCCCGAGGGAGGCGGAATGAGCGACAAACCGATCCGCCTGATCGATCCACCCGATGGCCAATTTGTGCAACAGGTGCTTGCACAATTGCCTTGGGGGCACAACCTCTTCGAGCCTGAAAGGCTCATTCTACCAGCCCAGGGCGAAGGTTCTCGATCATGCGACATTTCGACCCTGAAAGGGTCGTTCATCGTTGCGCCACGTCGAGATGTTGAACGGCCCTTTCAGGGCCGACCGGTCTTCGTGGCCACCCTACCCAGGCCTTCGGCCTGGGCTGACAGAACCGGCCTTTCAGGCCGAAAGACAGGGGAGGAGACCGTATGAGCGATCAAGCCAGCTTTGCCCTGCGAGGGCGCAACCCGGATGTGCTCACCTGCATCGCGAACCTCTCGAATGACGAGGTGTTCACGCCGCCGATTGCCAGCCATCTTATCAACGAGCATAATCAAACGCACTATTCACCCACCCTTTCCGATAGCGGGGAATGCTATGGCTTCCGACCTCGCGACACCTTCGACCGCGCCGCAGATTATTCACGAGCTGGTCGCGAAGTTCACCGAGCACCGCGACTCCTACAATCGCGGCGACTACAACGAAACGCAACTCCGCCGCGACTTTCTCGATCCGTTCTTCAAAGCGATGGGTTGGGATATCGACAACCAAAAGGGGTACGCCGAAAAGTTCCGCGAGGTGATCCACGAAGATGCAATTCGCGTCGAGGCATCGGTGAAAGCACCCGACTATTGTTTTCGTGTAGGCGGGCAACGGATGTTCTTTGTCGAGGCAAAGAAACCTTCGGTCAACATCAAAGACGACATTGCCCCCGCGTTTCAGCTTCGCCGCTATGCGTGGACGGCGAAGCTGCCGCTCTCGATCCTCACCGACTTCGAGGAACTTGCCGTCTACGATTGCCGTATCAAGCCCGACAAGAACGACAAAGCCTCGGTCGGTCGCGTGCTGCTGCTCAAGTACACCGACTTTGTCGACCGTTGGCACGAACTGGCCGACATTTTTTCGTTTGATGCGATCAACCGTGGCGCGTTCGACAAGTACGCGGAGTCGAACAAAAAGAAACGTGGCACGGCGGAAGTCGACGAAGCGTTTCTTGAGGAAATCGAACAATGGCGGGAATCGCTAGCCAAGAATCTCAGCCTGCGCAATAAGGACCAGGACCTTTCCGAGCGCGAGCTTAACACGGCGGTCCAACTCATTACTTTGCAACGGCAACTATTCGCCAAAGAACGTGCGCTGCCTGATCTGGCAAACAATATCAAATGCGGCAACAGCTTGATCGGGCCGGATTTTTACACGGGCCGGCAAGGCGAGTTGTTCGATGAAGAAGAAACGCTGCGGATCAATGCGTTTGATTGGAAGAGAAGGTTTGCTCCTATCTTTGAAAACGACGACCCCGGATTCGACGCGGTGATTGGAAACCCGCCGTATATTCAGCAATCCATGGCTGCATATTACAACGAGGACGTTAGTGAGTATTACTCCAAGAGATTTTCTTCATCGATGGGAAGGCAAAACACCTTCGGGCTTTTTATCGAAAACATATTAAGATATCTCTTGGCGCATAAAGGACATCTTTCCTTTATTGTTCCCAATACAATCCTAACACAGGAATATTATCAAGGACTCCGAAAGCAGATCCTTAAAACTCGCATAGTCAATCTGACTACTTTCACTCAGCCAGTGTTTAAGGATGCTGTAGTAGAAACGATCGTGTTCGTATTGCAGAACTCTTCGCCGGGTAAGAATTCAGTTTCGGTGGTTTCTTGGGACAATAAGAATTGGGTATTAAAATCGAAGCGATTGCGACAGGACAACTACCAAAATACCCATGCCAATGCATTCCAAGTAAATGTGGATGACGAACTAATATCTCTACAGAAAAAGCTTAATGCATCGGCCACACTGCTTGGTCAGGTGGCAAACATTAATCAAGCCATCGCCCTGAAGGAAGATCGGAGTGCTTCGATTTTTGACGCACCCGCAGGGCCGAACTTCAAGAAAGTTATCGATGGACGAAACATTGGCAGGTACAAACTCTACTGGGGTGGGGAGTACCTCGCCTACGATGTGACAAAGATTCACTCATGTAAGCGAACAGATATATTCGATGCATCAGAAAAAATCTTCTTCAGAAGAGTTGGCGAACGTCTGATCGCTACAATAGATGACGAACAGTATTACGCACTTAACACCCTAGTAGTCATAACGTGGAATTCCAAGACAGATATTAAGCTCAAATTCCTCCTTGGAATGATCAATTCCACGCTTGCAAATTACTATTACGTCACATACTTAAAATCGACCAAGAAAGTCTTTTCCGAAATTCAAGCAAGGTAACTTGCTGTGTTGCCCATTGTAATCCCTGACCTCAGTACAAAAGCTGGCCGGAAAGCACATGACATGTTGGTTTCATTGGTTGACGCGATGCTACACCTGGAAAAGTCTATGGCTAAGTCTCGTACCACTCTCACTTCAGATTCTTTAAACGACAGAATCGCCGCGACGGACCGTGAGATCGACCAACTTGTCTACGTACTTTACGGCCTGAGCGACAAGGAAATCGCGCTGGTGGAAGAAGCGACGACCGCATGAGAATCATTGCCGATTATGCCGACCGCCAAGTGCGACTGACCGATGAGCGATTGCAGCACATTCTTGGACATCCTGAAATGGCGGGCATGGAAGCCGCTTTGGAAGAAGCCCTACGACACCCACAGCTTGTCATCCAATCGTCGAGCGATCCCGACGCGTCGCTTTGTTACCGCTTTTACACCGAGACGATAGTCGGCGGCAAATGGCTTTGCGTTGTGGTAAAGTATACAATGGGGGACGCGTTCATCATCACCGCTTACCTGACAGATCGACCGAAGCAGGGAGTCATTCTATGGCCCAACAAGTGAAAATCTGGTTCGACTCAGAGGGAGATTTTCTGGAAGTCCTCTTCAGTGACCAGGCTGGTTTCATGCGTGAAACCTCCAACGACGCCGTTATGGAACGCGTCGACGATGAGGGAAACATTCTTGGCTTTACGGTGATGCAGGTAAGCCAGCTTGCTAGAGACAAGCCCTTGATTGCGGATTTAGTTCAGGCGAATTAGAGGCAGCCCGCGGATTTGCCTCCCGAGAAAGCGACTCTTTGCTTCCTGACACGAAGACGTAGAAACCAGCCATTAAAGCCAAAACCGGTCCTAAAACCGACAGCCTCTCCGTCGGATTTAGCACGGTGTCCGTGGCCGAAAGCGACGAAGATAAACCGGGTGTCATTCTTGATAATGATGACGCGGGTAATCTTGTCGGTCTGAAAGTGCTCGACGCCTCGAATCGCGTCCATGAAGCACGAATCATGCAATTCCAGGTGACTGAGTGAATCGCCGCGCTCCGCCGCGAGATCGCCACAAGGTTTGCAAATTGCATGGCGTCCACGAACTTCACGAGCTGAGCGACAAGGAAATCGCGCAGGTGGGAGATGCGACGGCGGAGAAATGGCATGGCACTGCTGGGCAAGCCAGCAGTGGCACCCCGCGTTTATGTACCTGACCAACTTCCGCGAGAACACGCTGCAGGACGTCATCACCAAACTGGAGCCAGAGCTATTTCTGACCGTCACTGGCCTCACGGTAAAGGACTTTCACCTGCTCGTGCGGCTGAAGGTGTTCAACACCGAACAGATGAACCAGGCCGTCTTCGCATTCCGACGCTACGAAGACGCGTCGCTACGCTATACAGGCATCGAGAGCCACGAGGGGCTAACCCACTACGGGCTCTATGACACGGTGGTGGCTAGGGAGTGAAATAGGTTCAACTGTCAGAAGCGACTAACCCGAAGCGCAAGCGAGGAAGAAGGTGGCTGCATGACTTCTCGCCCTCGCGGATGCTTCGGGTTCGTAGGTTCGACATCCAGGAGATTGCGAGGAGGTGGTGGGGGATCACGTTTCCCAAAATGGCCACTCTACTTCGCACGGCGTTGAATGATCGATTCCGCTTGGGGGTCGCGTTGAGGACGCGCTTCACTTGGCTGAGCAGGACTCAGCGGCGTAGCGCGGCTAACCAGCGGCGTGTGGTGGCTAACGGAAGACGCGTTTCTCTGCGCTGGCCCTCCGAGTCGCGGCTAACGGGCAGCTTGCGGATGTTCGGCACTCCCCCTACGATGACTGTTCGGTCGCAGTGCTCCGCGTTGTGCTTAACTATCACACAACGAAATGCCCTTTTCTTGAAAGTCGTCGTGTTCGCTATGAACTATCTGCACGCAGTAGACTACGCGATCGTGGGAGGTTACTTTGTTTTTGCCATCGTAGTCGGTCTCTACTTTTCGCGACGGGCCTCACGTAGCCCGGAAGACTTTTTCCTAGGGGGGCGGAGCCTGCCCTGGTGGGCCATTGGCGTCTCGATGGTGGCGACCAGTTTTGCTTCCGATACCCCATTGGTGATCACCGAGGTGATCCGCCAACACGGCCTGCAACGGCTGTGGTGGTTGCTGGCTGCGGTGATGGTGCTTGTCGTGGGCATCTTTCTGTTCTCCCGGCTGTGGAGGCGTGCAGAACTTATCACCGACGCCGAGTTCTACGAGTTGCGTTACGAGGGTCGCCCGGCAGCTTTCCTGCGCGGCTTTCGCGCATTTACATCCGGCATTATTCAGAATCTGATCACCATGGGTTGGGTCATCTTCGGCATGACCACGATCATCACCACTCTTACTGGACTCAACGAGTGGATAGCGATCGGAGTCTGCATTGGGGTTGCGCTGACGTATGCTGCGGCAGCCGGTTTCTATGGCGTGGTCGTCACGGATGTCATTCAGTTTGCCATTGCTACGTTGAGTATGGTTGTGCTGGCAGTCGTCGGAGTGTATCAGGCGGGAGGTCTGGCAAGCGTCTTGGAGAACATCAAGAACAATCCGAGTTACGGGGAGAAAACGCTCGAAATACTTCCGGACGTTACCCATTTCAACAACGATCTGGTCGCGCTTGTTGTCTTTCTGGGATTGCTCTGGTGGTCCGACGCGGGGGGCTACAGTATGCAGCGGATGAGCGCTTGTCGAAATGAGCGGGACGCGGTGAAGGCGACGCTGTTCTATGCCGTTTTCCAGTCGCTTCGGCTGTGGTTGTGGGTTCCGGTCGCGTTGGTTTCGATAGTGTGGTTCCCCGTGCTTAGCGAGCCGCTTTCCGATACGCATGCCTATCCGCTGGTGATGCGCGAGGCGCTGGGCCCCGGTTGGCTAGGGCTGTTGGTGACGTCCTTTCTGGCTGCCTTTATGTCGACGATCGATACCCATCTCAATTGGGGGGCGTCGTACTTGATGAACGACGGCTATGTCCGCTTTCTGCGTCCGCAGGCTAGCAACAAGGAGTACATGATTGTCACGCGGATCGTGACAGTCGGCTTGATGGTGGCCGCGGCGGCGGTGGTACCCTTGATGAGTTCAGTCAGTCGGGCCTGGGAGTTTCTGGCGATTGTCTTCGTCGGATACGGGATCGTTTCCGTGGCGCGCTGGTTCTGGTGGCGGGTGAATGCCTATTCAGAGATTACCATGCTGGTACTGGGGCTGGTGTGTGGGATCGTCGATCTGTGGGCGGGGAGGTATGGAGAGGAGAGTTTTACTCTGCTGGGAACACCCTGGACGGAGGTAAGATTTGAAATGAAAATTGCCTTGCTGCTGGCAGTCGTCGTGCCGATTTCGCTCGTGGTGACGCTCCTCACTCCGCCGGTATCGACGAGCAAGCTGGAAGCGTTTTATCGCAAAGTGCGACCGGGGGGAGCTTGGGGCCCTGTCAGCGCAGAGGCGAAGCAACTCCCTGGGCGCGCGCTGTCAAAGACTTCACTGCTCGATATCGCGGGGGGGCTGGCACTTTGTTTCGGGCTATCGGTAGGGTTAGGGTATTGTTTGCTGCTGCGATTCGGTGCTGCGGGTTTGTGTCTGGGTTGTGCAGGACTGGGGGGGCTACGGGTGGCACACTGGTATCGACGCGAGATTGGCGCGCTCCACAACGAATAAACGCTCCCCTGCGCCGAGCAGCCAATATTTTAGGCTCCT
This sequence comes from Bythopirellula sp., assembly GCA_041738415.1. Taxonomy (GTDB): domain Bacteria; phylum Planctomycetota; class Planctomycetia; order Pirellulales; family Lacipirellulaceae; genus Bythopirellula. The sequence goes on along the minus strand of JBGSPU010000025.1, from coordinate 251 downwards.
CACCAGAATTTGTGGGTGATTGATCGGGTTTTGGCAGGCGGGAATGCGTTTTTTCAGGCATCGGCAGGGCAAAAAAGAAGGTTCCCTCCGGACGTGGTGAACGGTAGCGCTGGACAATGCTCAATCATCGAGTAGGCTGGTTTTTGCCTGGTGAAACGGAGTCGGGCTCTGCTGGCGAGCAACCCGACGAGGGATAGCCAGGTCAGGGCGGGAAGAAAGCCCCGCTTGGCCCTGACGGCTTGTTCCGTCAG
>JBGSPU010000008.1:0-12538 GCA_041738415.1 Bythopirellula sp. | reverse complement strand
GTCCATCAGGTCCGAAGGATAGGACTTGCGAGGCGAAGCTTTGAACCGCATGGGAGTGCTCTCCTGGGGAACGAGGGAAAGCCCCAACATACAATCAAATCACGACTTATGGCGATGCCAGTATTCGGATAGACTCTCAGTCCACTCTCTACTTGTAGCACGATTTGGGTTCGGCTGGCAACAACGGCATTAGTCATCGATGATTCGGGCGATCAGACTTGCAACTCTAGTGAAAGCATCTTTGGTATAGTCAGGCTTCGCCAATTCTAACCAATCGATTTTAGGCACCATGTTGGATAATCTGGTTGCGTTCTCGTTGGCCTTGTTTGCTGCGCTATTGTTGACTCCGTGGATCGCCAAGCTCGCTCAGCGACTGAAGGCTGTCGACTTTCCAGACGGTCACCGCAAGAGTCACCTGCTGGCGGTGCCTTTGGGTGGGGGCGTGGTCGTGGCGATGGCGGCGGCGGCTTCCTTGGTAGCTATGTTTTGGATGCTGCCAGTAACGTTGGACTCGACGCCCGCGTGGCTGCTGCGTGGCTTGCTTCCAGCGGCGGTGATACTCATGTTAGTCGGCATCGTCGACGACACGCTTTCGCTAACCGGTATCTATAAGCTCATCGGCCAAGTATTCGCTGCCTCCTTGATGGTCGCGGCCGGATCGAGGTTCGAGTGTTTGTCGCTGTTCGGCTACGAGTTTCCGCTGGGCGATTTTTGTATTCCCTTCTCAGTGTTCTTTTGTTTGGGTGCGATCAACGCCTTCAATTTAATCGATGGAGCCGACTCGCTGGCATCGTCGATCGGTGCGGTGGTGTGCTTAACGCTGGGCATGATTGCGGCTGCGCAAGGACAAATGCACGCAGCGCTGGTCTGTTTCGCGCTGGTGGGAGCGTTGGTAGGTTTCTTGCGATACAATCTGCCGCCGGCGCAAATCTATTTGGGCGACACTGGCAGTATGTTGATTGGGCTGGTCGTTGCAACCGTCGCGATCGAGTGCTCGATCAAGCGACAAGCAGCTTTTGCGCTGGCAGTGCCGCTGGCAATCTGCGCGATTCCGATTCTCGATGTGATCGCGGCGCTGATCCGGCGCGTGACCACCGGTCAAAGCGTGTTTGATGCAGATCGCGGCCATCTGCACCATGTGCTACTCGTGCGGGGCTGGACTGTCATGCGGACCGTTATTTTTATTACGGGACTCACGGCATTGACCTGTGGGGCCGCCCTGGTGAGTTACTTCAGCAACCAAGATGTGTTTGCTTTATTGATAGTCGGTGGCGTATTTGTAACGCTGGCAGTGACGCGCGTGTTTGGGCATTCGGAGGTGGCGCTGATCGCATCGCACTCGAAGCGGGTAGTGCGCAGATTGACGAAGCGGGCAATTTCTTCTTCGGTCGCCACCCAAGAAAGTTCCATCCAACTTCAGGGCCAGCGAAATTGGCAGAATATCTGGACCGGTCTTCGAGAATCCATGCCCCGCTTCCACGTCGTGAGCTTGAGCATGCATCTCAATATTCCCCAACTCCAGGAAGCATTTTTCGCTAATTGGAACGACGACAATTGCTCTGCAACCGACAGATGGTTGCTGGCGATACCCATAAAATGCGAAGAGCATGTCATCGGAAAATTGTCGCTCCAGGGAGCTTCCCATGGTCATCAAGCGCTGGATGACATGCAAGAGCTACTGGGGTTATTGGGCACGTTGGACTGGCAAATTAAAAGCATGATGGACGCGCCCCCGACTCCATTCGTAGCCCCCAAGGTAGCGACAGCTCGAAATTCTAAACCACAACTCGTGAGCTCAAACTGACGAGGTCTGCCTCGCTGGCCGCTGAAAAAGTCGCCTATCGTGATAGCCGAGATCTACGAGCTCACTTTATTCGGACGAAACCCGACCGGCCTAACAAAGGCCATCGACAGGTTTGTCAACGGGCAGCCAGTCTTCGTTTCCAGTGAAGTTGACAGCCCCTCAGGCCACACATCACAATGTTACTCCGTTTGGCCACCAGGTACTTCTCGCGGGCGGTTCGGCTTAGTTGCAAAAAGCATTTGATTCATTGATCCGAAGGGGGCAAATTGGTGCAGGTATCAAGGGATTTACAAAATGAGGTTGGGATGAGCCAATTCCTCATGAATGGCAGGAGTTGCGAGAGCATGGGCTCCTGCTGGAAGCTACTCGTCGCAGTTTTCATCGGCTGGCACATAGCAGGGTGTTCGGAACCGGCATCGCAACAGTCAGAGATGGTTCGCCCCGTGAAGACCATGGTTGTTGCAACGGGGGAGAATGTGCGAGTGCGGTCGTTCCCCGGTACGCTCGACGCTGTGCGTAGGGTGGAGCTAGCGTTTCAAGTTCCAGGATTGCTCGTCAATTTTCCTGTCACAGAGGGGCAAAAAATTGCCAAAGGCGAGTTGATTGGCCAGTTGCGGCAGGATGAGTTCCAAGCCCGCCTGACCTCCTTACAAGGGCAACTCGATCAATCGCGCGCGGCCCTCACTGCCTTACGGGCCGGCGAGCGACCTGAGGAAAGATTGCGGCGAGAATCCCAGGTGCGGGCTGCCAATGCCCGTCTGGCAAACGCGCGTGCAGAACTCGATCGGGCCGCTCAGCTAGTGCAAAACCGAGTCATCCCACGTGCCGAGTTTGAGCTCATAGAAACAGCCTACCAAGTTGCTCAGGAAGACCGTCAGGCGGCCATCCAAATGGCGGAAAAAGGAGTAATTGGACGCGAGGAAGACATTCATGCCAGAGAGGCCGAAGTCCGTGGGCTCGAAGGCCGTGTCGCGGAAGCCAACATTCAACTTCAAGATTGCATTTTGCGGGCGCCCTACGATGGCGTAATTGCCCAACGGTTCGTCGAGCAAGGCCAGAATGTTCGAGCCAAAGAATCGGTCGTCCGGTTTCAAGACACAAAAGAGATCGACATCGCTGTGGATGTGCCTGAGGCGGTAATGGTCACCGATATCCGCACCGCCGATATTGTCGAAATGGTTGCGGAGTTGAGCGGGGCTCCTGGGTTGCGATTTCCGGTTCGCATTCGCGAGATCGCCCAAGTGGCGGACCCTACGACTCAGACGTTTAATGTCCGTGTCGCCATGGAGTCCCCGGCCGGCGTGCGAGCTCTTCCTGGTATGACAGCAACGGTGACCGTCGTTTATCGACGCGCCGGCATTCTTGGCGAACGGATTCTGGTACCAATCTCTGCCGTTTTTCAGAAAGATTCGGGGGAGCAAGTTATCTGGGTTATTGGTCCCGATCAACAGGCCAAGGCTCAGGAAGTGAAGCTCGGCGATGTGATGGGGGGAGAAATTGAAATCATTAGCGGATTAAAGCCGGGTGAGCGAATTGCTGTTGCCGGTGTTTCATTCTTGCGAGACGGTATGAAGGTTAGTGATCTTGGCGATGGGCTGGGAGGCAACTCGCCATGAATCCTGGCGTTCTTTCCGTACAGTTCAACCGCGTCGTTTTCGGGGCGATGACACTCGTCTTGGCCGGCGGGATCACGGCCTATCTTCAAATCGGCCGGCTCGAAGATCCTGAGTTCACGATTAAAGAAGCACTGATCGTCACTCCCTATCCCGGGGCGAGCGCCGAAGAGGTGGCGCAGGAAGTCACCAATCCGATTGAAGTTGCGTGCCAACAACTCGGTCAACTAGACTACGTCGAGTCGGAGTCTTCCCGCGGCAGGTCGGTCGTTTCGGTGAACATTAAGGACCGTTACGATCGACACCGCATTCCGCAAGTTTGGGATGAGCTTCGCCGCAAGATCGCAGACGTTCAGCCACAGTTGCCCCCATCGGTTCGTGGCAAGACGATGGTCGTCGATGATTTTGGCGATGTTTACGGCATTTTCCTGGCTATTACGGGCGAGGGATTTACCTTTCCCGAGCTGCGGCGGTATGTTGAGTTTCTTCGCCGCGAGCTACTGTTAGTGCCCGGCGTAAAGAGTGTTGAATTGTTCGGTGAACAACAGGAGGTCGTGTTCTTAGAAATCTCCCGTCAACGGTTGGCGCAGCTCGGTCTCAACGAGGATCAAATCTATGCCCAACTGCAAGCCAGAAATATCGCGGCTGACGGCGGCCGAGTTCGCGTGGGCGATCAGCACATTGTGCTCGATCCCACAGGTGAATTTCGCTCGGCTGAGGACATGCTCGAACTCGTGATCGGGTCAGACAAGACAGGTCGCCAGTTCTTCCTGCGGGACGTTGCGTCGATTGTGCGCGGCGACCAGGATCCGCCACGACGATTGCTACGATTCGATGGCCAGCCGGCAATCGGCCTGGGCATCTCAACCGTACAAGGGGGAAACGTGGTGACGATGGGCGAAGGTGTGCGCTTCAAGCTAGCGGAGCTCAAAAACATCCAACCTCTTGGCATCGAGATTGGCGAAATCAATTTCCAGCCTGAAGCAGTTTCGCGGGCGACCAATGAGTTCATGTTCAATTTAGCGAAGGCCGTGACCATTGTATTTGTGGTGCTGTTTCTTGCAATGGGTCGCAAGACGGGGCTGATTATCGGTATCGTGTTGTTCCTGACCATCATGGGAACTTTCTTCGTGATGTATTTGAGAGGCGACCTCCTGATGGAGCGTATCTCCTTGGGGGCGCTGATCATCGCTCTCTGCATGCTCACCGACAATGCGATTATCGTGATTGAAGGGATTAAAGTCGGTATTGAGGCCGGCAAAGATAAGCTCGAAGTGGTCCGAGAGGTCGTCGCACAGAACCAATGGCCGCTGTTCGGCGCGACGGCGATCGGCGTGATCGCGTTTGCGGCGATCGGTCTCTCGGAAGATCGAACCGGTGAGTACACAAATTCGCTTTTTTGGGTCATCTTCATTGCATTGACTCTCAGCTGGGTATCTTCCGTCACGGTGACCCCGCTCTTGAGCTACCTATTTTTTAAGCCGATTGCGGCAGAGGCAGCTGGGCACAGCGATCCCTATAACAGTCTTCCATTCAGGATTTACCGACAGTTATTGGTTGTGGCGCTCCGTTTCCGCTGGTGGGTGGTTGTGCTGTCAACAGTAGCATTTCTTGCGGCTCTTTTTGGTTTTAGTAAGATCGATCAGAGCTTCTTCCCACCGGCAACCCGGCCACAATTCATGGTCGACGTCTTCTTGCCCGCGGGCACCCATATCCGCGAGACCGAGGCTTTCGCTGGCGAGGTGCAGCACTACCTCCAAAAACAATCCGGCGTTACCCACGTCACTTCGTTTATTGGCGGAGGCGGAATGCGCTTCTTGCTTGTCTACAGCCCGGAAAGAGAAAACCGAGCTTTCGTTCAGTTTCTGGTCGATGTCGATGACCCGGGCAAGATCGACGGTTTAATTTCCAACATTCAGAATGACTTGGACAACCATTATCCGAACGCAAACGCAGTTGCCAAGAAGTTTCTTCTCGGCCCTGGCGAGGGAGGGCGTATCCAGGCGCGTTTCCGCGGTCCCGATTCGGCAAAATTACGCGAGCTGGGCGCGAAAACGATACGAATCATCGAAGATGATGGACAGGCGGTCTGCGTACGGAGCGATTGGCGCGAAAGAGTCACTGCGATCCGTCCTGAGCTTCTTGAGTCGCAGGCACGCCGCAATGGAATCACGCGCGTCGAAGTGGCGCAGGCCTTGGAGAGTAGCTTCGAGGGGCGCCCGGTTGGTTTTTATCGCGAACCGGGCAACACCGGCGCTGGCACCTTCCCGCAGGAATCGCGGTTGCTGCCGGTCATCGCGCGTCCACCCTTGGCCGAGCGCCAGGATGTATCCGTGATCAACAGCCTGCAGATTTGGAGTCCCGTTGCTGGACGGATGATTCCCTTGAATCAGGTTACTTCCGGTGCCGAGGTTGTATGGGAAGATCCTGTCGCCATGCGGCGGGATCGCTTCCCGACTCTCACCGTCCATGCCGACCCACACTCAGAGTTGCCGAGTCAGCTGTTTAATCGCGTGCGATCTCAGATTGAAGAGATCGAACTGCCAGCAGGCTACTCGCTCGAATGGGGTGGTGAACATGAGGACTCTTACCAAGCCCGTATTGCACTAGCCAAGCCGCTACCATTTGTGTTTGCTTTGATGGTTTTTATTGTCGTATGTTTGTTCAACTCAATTCGCACGACGCTATTGATTTGGCTGATCATACCGCTGGTAGTCGTTGGCGTAACGACGGGGCTCTTGCTGACGGGCCTCCCCTTTGGGTTCATGGCTTTGCTGGGTGTGCTCGCCTTGGGAGGTGAGCTAATCAAGAACCAAATAGTCGTACTCAGCAAAATCTTGACTGAAATGGGCTTGGGGAAGACACCCTATCAAGCAATCTTAGACGGAGGCACGAGCAAGATGCGGCCGGTGTGCATGGTCATCATCACGACGGTGCTCGGCATGATTCCCTTGCTAGTAGATCCGTTTTTCGGTGCGATGGCCGTTTGTATTATGTTTGGCCTGTCGTTCGCTGCGGTCTTGTCGTTGATCGTGACCCCAGTCATGTACGCCATCTTTTATGATATTCACGAACCAACTACTAAGACTGGGGTTGCCCGATGAAGTCGCTAGCCCTCCGGGCTTGTGCCCCGATATTATCTGCGGTGCCTGAGAAGTTGTGTGCCGCTCACCAGAAGCCTGCTAATGGATCCCAGCGAATCGGGTTTCCCCAGGGACCAACCGTATAGTAAGGTCGACGGCTGAGATCTGGGTCGCTATGGCCCGGAAGATCGTCGCGTCGCGGAGCGTAGGGGCTGCGGAACTGCGTATTCGCAATGTTGCTCGACGCGCGATTGCGTGCCTCTTCATTCGCCCGTTGTTGCGCCTGGCGTACTTCTTGGGTAGCCTGGACTTGAATCGCCCTGCCTTGCGCAGCGACCGCATGTGTCTGTTGTGTTACGCCGCGGCGCTGTTGAAAATTCACAAGTTCTTGCCGGATTTGGCTGGCCGTCATGTTCGCAATGTCGGGCCGTCGTTGACGCAGTTCGGCTTCTGAATACTTTGCTTGTACGGACAGAAACTGCGACAGCCATCTCCGCGCCTCTTCGACTTCAGGGCTTGCCAACACTGACAACTTGTCTTCTAGATTCTCGAGCTGGTCCATTAACTCCGTTGGTGACATCCTCTCGACCCTGGCTCGAAACTCCGAACGTAAGACGGCGACCTCATCCGGGCTATACAACTGTTGGATCGAAAGCCATTCGTTGAGTGCTCGGCGGGCCTGTCGCCATCGGTCACTTTCTAGTAACTGACGGCGAGCGGCCTCTTGACCGTCATTCGCTCGTGACACATCCGACAAATCGGGAGCGACATTCTGGCCGTGCGTAGGCGAACTAAGCCAACCGAACACGAGAACGATCGTCAGTGACAAACCAACGAGGTAACGAAACGGCATGTGAATATCTCCTGAATCACTTTGTGAGGTCGATACGCCTACGAAGTGTTTCAACCCGATCTGATCGTGTGCAATTACTAATTACTCTTTGGCAGCGCGCACAAACTCTACTCGCTGCTTCGGCAGGGTCACGCCGTTCACCTTGGCACTGCTAATTTCCCACACAAAGCGGTCGTCACCGAGCGGAGTATAGATAGCGATAGTCGATGACTTGCTTCCGTCCGCCAGCACTTCGTCGCTGTCGACGATCCAGTCGTTGCCCACTCGCTGCCAAACACCCTCGCCCGATCCGCCCAGAGAGTCGAACGTCCAGCACCTGAGCTGATCCTTGGTTGGATCCCAGCCGATACGCTGCGTTCCGCCCACTTCCTCTCTACCATCGCTGCGGATGACGAATTCGCGCACGATGTAATTACCACCTTCGCTCCATCGTGATGAAACCATGACAACTGCATCATCAGTTAGCGCCGTCCACTCTCCAAGCAACCATTCGAGCGACTGAAGCGCTGCACGGCCTGATGAAGCTCCCAATCCAGCCTCGCGCAATCCATCGAGAAGCCAATGACCATCGCGCTTAACCCAAATTGCCGTGAAACGGCCCGACGGACGTCCACCCGTAGAGGTTATACTCGTGCCGATGTATCCGTCCTCGACCGCCACGTTCGATCCAATGAATCGTAGTGAGCTTGCTGGGGGCGAGTTAGATCCGGTCCGCGAATCAGCCGAAGGAGTGGCCCCCAATGAGCGAAGCAAATCCTGTGATTTGAACGTTTGCCCGGCTGCGTCGACATAGTCGCCCTCGGAGGTCCAAAGCTGACTTAATGACTTGATATCCCCGCGCTGCATAGCTGAAAAATATTGTTTGGCAGCAGCACGAATGGCAGCCTCGTCGGCAGTTAACGCTGCAGGTACTTCAGCATGCACTCGGCTTGCTGTTGCCAAAAAAGCAAGAAGCGCGCTCGAGGCAAGCAAGATGTATCTGGGCTGGGGCATGAAATATTCTGTCCTGGCTCTGGATTACGTCGCGCCGAAAACCGGTACGACACTAACCAATTAAAGCCTGTAAATCGCTCAAAATCAACCTAAATGCGCAAGAAGCCGGCGCTGCGAATCGCTTATTCCCGTCAACCGGCCCTACGGAAGTGAACGGTAGGAGTTTTCGGAACCTTGAGAACTCTTCGCTGGAACCATCGAGAGATAAAGACACGGAGCGAGTTTCGATCTCGAGATTACGCGATCTTCTTGCGGTGCTGAGACCTCAACGACCAAAGATACGTCTTGCCACCAGCACGGACAGAGATAACATCGACAGCCAGATTGTGCTCGGCTCAGGGGCGGACGTTAGCGAGCCTGCGATCGATCCACTGCCCGAAAGCAGCGATGAGCCCAGGTTATTACGCCAAACGGTGTAGTCTGCGGCATCGACGACGCCGTTCATGCTTCCGTCGGCGAGGTTTCCGTCAGGAGTTACCGCACTTCCGAAACTTTGCTTCCAAACATTGAAATCCGCGGCATCCACGTCGCCATCGAGGTCGTAATCGCCGAGCAATCCGTCTCGCACAATGAAGTTGTCGAAATAAGCGATACCCGTTGCATTCTGGGAGCCAGCATCTCCACCAGCAGCGAATGCGGAAATGTCGGCATCGGTTAGCTGATTGAGTCCGGGATCGACAAAGCCAGAGGTAGCGACCTGCATGTTGTTGAAGTAGCCACGGTAAGTCGATGTGGCAAAATCGAATACCAGGCGGTAGTGATGCCAATCATCGAAACTCGCATCGACGGAGGTCTCAACCAGAGCCCCAGAACCCTGAATTTGATACAACACGTCGCCAGTCGCAGCATCCACGCCCAAAGATCCGAGGAGTCCAAACACTCCGACGTCATCATATCCTTCGACGCCAAAGAAAGGGCCGAATCCAGTAGTGTTCGATTGGGAGACCCGCATATCCCATTCAACGATGACAAATCTTTGAGAGGGAACTCCCGTTAATGGCACAGCCCATCGACGGTCGGACGTGTTTACACGATTGACTTGCAATGCCTGGTTGCCGCTCTGGAATACGGATTGTTGAATCACTGCAGAAGTATTTCCAGCACCGGCCGAGCGCCAACCTTGTTGTGGGACAATCGCACCGGTTGAGAAGTGGGAACTTTCAAATCCATGAGCGTCGAGCACAACGCCCGCAGCAGAAGCAATCTCGAACACAGCGGTCAAACAGACCAAGGCCGCAAAAAACATTGCTTGCGCAGTTCTGGCAAGCTGGCAAAGATTGCATATCGCGATCTGCATCTCAATTTTTCGGCAATTATTATATAGGCCGATGCTAAAGCGCGCTCCTGTCCAGCATGCTGAACTAGCCTGTAAGGCTCCTCATTATAAGTGCCTCAAAGCCCCCCCGCAATCATTTTCTAATACGGAAAAAGTGGCAAATATTGCCGCCTTTCGTACTCGCCTGACGTCTGGGGGTTGCCGCGATTCTGAGTTTCCAGAATTGAAAGTCACGCACATCCACGCCTGCATTGCATGCACGGTACATGACTCCTCAAGATTGGCAAACTCAACGTAGCCGGCAAGGTTTGTGCAATCCACTTAAGCCTCGTACGCGTCTGGGCCGATAAACCCTGTCGGCAGTACCCACTGGGGGGAGACTCCGTCCAACCGACTGGCTTGGAGGCGATCGGACTGAACAGTCGCGTGTTAAGAAAGATCAAGTGCCGCAATTAAATTAAACGTGATTCAACACCATGAGTAGCCCTGGCACACGCAAGCGAGCCGAAGTAGTTGTGCACCTTGTGGCAGCGCCAGACATGCGTTCGAACTTCGTCATCCGTAGCCTGGCTATCGCCCTCTGCGCACTTGCCTACAGTACGCTGTTGACAGGCTGTACGGTGTGCCAAAATGCTCGATTCCTGATGCGAGTTGAACCACGCGAATTCTCCGCCAAGCATGACAAAAAGCGTAGTCTTCGCCTCTATCGCGCATGGGCGGAGCGGGCCATTGAAGAAGAACTCGCTTTTTTCGACGAGCTGCAAGACTTTGACTATCGCGTTGGCTTCTGTGATGGTTTTGTCGACTTTGTCTATGCCGGTGGCAAAGGAGAACCACCTGCCATTCCGCCCCGGCAGTATTGGAACGTTGATCTTCGCTCGCCAGATGGGCACAACCGCGCAGAACAATGGTTTGCTGGATTTCGGCATGGGAAGCGAGTCGCCGACGAAGGTGGCTATCGGTCGCTCGTTGTAATCAGAGGTTCGCTATCTGGCGTGGACCCAAGCATAGACTTGCCTTCCGTCTACAGCGACACGAAATACTTCGATCAGTCTGAGTCACTTCGTATTCCAGATGCGGAACTACCGCTACCCGAGTTGCATGGAATGCCTTCGGATTCTTCTAAATCGACGACGATAGGGCACAACAATATCGCAGCCAATCTTGCCATATCTCCGCCTCCGCAGACTGAGAGCGTATCCACGCTTCAGCGATTGCCATCGCACAGGCGGCCCAGCAGTAGAGTCGAGTTCTCCAATGCCGAAGAGCAACAAACTAGAAAATTGGAAATCACCGACGAAGTAGAACGCGAAAGGTTTCTCAAACGCTTTCCTTTGGAAATGTGAAGCGCGCCTACGCGAACTGGTTAGTTCATGATTCAATCAATTCAACAACGGGGTTGGTCGCTGTGCGTCGCACTTGCGATTTGCAGCGCGGTTGGCTGCGCAGCGTTTACGAATCCGGTCGTGAATGGCATTCCCGTTCGCATTTTGCCGGAGGAACTGCTAGCCGAATCCCGGGAAGGCTTTGTGCCGTTGCCTTTGTCGCTGCTGCGTCAAGCGCCGCCTAAACAATACATTTTGGCTCCGGGAGACACACTCGGCATCTATATTGAGGGCGTGCTGGGCGACGCGGAGACGCCTCCGCCGGTCAATATTCCTGACTCTTCCGACATTCCGCCATCAATCGGCTACCCATTTCCAGTTCGTCAAGATAGAACGATCTCGCTGCCTTATGTCGAACCTATCAAGGTCGCTGGCTTGACTATTGAAGAGGCTGAGCAAACGGTGGTCCGAGCCTATCTGAAGGAAAAAATCATTCGTCCCGAAGACCGGCGAATTCTGGTTACCTTGATGCGGCCACGTCACATTCGAGTGATGGTAATTCGCGACGATTCATCGTCGCGGCAAGTTATGCTGCGGAGCCAATCTCTACGTGGACTGGGAACAACACAAACCCAAATAGGCGGTGGGCAGCAAAATACCGGTATGGTTTTAGAACTGCCCGCTTACGAAAACGATGTACTCAATGCCCTCACCTTAAGCGGCGGATTGCCGGGGTTAGAATCGACCCAGGAAGTGATCATTCAACGCGGATATTGGAATCAACAAAACAATCCCAACGGAATGCAGAGCTGCTATCCGGTCGAGGCGGATCTAGATAATGGGCCAGATGGCGAGCGACGAGTAATTCACATTCCGATGAGGATCCGTGGCTCCGAGCCGATCAATTTCACGTCGCAGGATATCATTTTGCAGACGGGCGACATTGTGATCGTTCGAGCTCAACTGCCGGAGTTTTACTACACAGGTGGTTTGTTGCCGGCGAACGAAGTGGCGATGGCGAACGACTATGATTTATCGGTTGTTGAGGCGGTTTTGAAGGGGCAGGGGCCGTTGGTCAATGGTGGTCTCAATAGCAGTAATTTGAGCGGCAATCTGGTTGGCCCGGGCCTGAGCAATCCATCACCGAGTTTGTTGTCGGTGGTTCGCAAAACTTCCCAGGGCGGGCAAATCATAATCCGTGTCGACCTCAACGAGGCAATGCGCGATCCACGCGAGAATATCCTGGTACAAGCCAACGATATCTTGATTTTACAGGAAACGCCTGAAGAAGCGATGACTCGTTACTTCACACAGACATTTCAGACCAACCTCTTCTTCCGTTGGCTGGATCGTGCCGATGCCCAAGGCACCGGTTCTCTCGTAGCGCCCTAGAATTGACTCCAGAGACAGTCTTGACTGGATGGCAACTCTGATGAGACCAAGGCGAGTGATGAGTAAGAGTCTATCCGAATACTGGCATCGCCATAAGTCGTGATTTGATTGTATGTTGGGGCTTTCCCTCGTTCCCCAGGAGAGCACTCCCATGCGGTTCAAAGCTTCGCCTCGCAAGTCCTATCCTTCGGACCTGATG
>JBGSPU010000171.1:0-51191 GCA_041738415.1 Bythopirellula sp. | reverse complement strand
GTCGTTGAGATGCTGGCCGGGTTGGTCCATTCGCCGTCCAGAAAATTCCCCTCGGTATCGGTGATGCTATCGCTCAAAAAGGAAAAGGAAGAAAGGAGAAGGGGACATTCTACTTTTTCGCTTTCTTGGGCCGGCCGCGTGGTCGGAGCGACGATTCGAGGCCCAGGCGTTTGGCGACGCGTTGGTTCCAGCGATCGGTGCCGTAGGGAGCGCCGCGGTCGATGCTGCATTCGAGCGCCAACACTTCGGCTTCGGTCTGAGGTGCGTTGACGTAGTCGATCCAGTTTCGCGGACCAGTGATCGGCCACTTCGCAAGCATCGCCGGCCGCTTGCCTTTGGTTCGCCACGCCAGACTTGACCACATCTAGTCTTCGGCACGCTCGACGAGCCCAGCGCGAAGCGGGTTGCGTTCGATGTAGCGCAGCACCGGGTGTTCATCCTGCTCGATCGGGAACGCCTTGAACCGTCCCTGCCAGACGTGGCCGCTCGAATGGTAGTGGCGATGATATCGTCGCACGTGCGACGTGAGCAGCCATGGCATCCAGCGGCTCAAGTCGCCGGCCGCGTGTGGCCAAAGGACCAGATGAAAATGATTCGGCATCAGCACGTAGCCGAGAATCCGCATCGGCAGTCGTTCGTTGGCGGCCGCGAGCAAGTCGACAAAGGCCGCGTAGTCGCCCTCTTTGTGAAACACCTCCGCGCGACCGTTGCCACGATTCAGCACGTGGTAACAAACTCCACCAGCAGATGCTCGGGCGGTGCGGGGCATGCCGCCAGACTACCAGCCATCTCCCCGCTGGTCAAGAAAAAGTAGAATTTCCCCCTTTCCTCTCAGGTTGATGGTTGCGCCGTTGAGACCATGAGCGGGGTCGGTGCTGAAGTTGATGGTATCGCCAGCGTTAGCAAACACTATGGCATCGCGCAGAGATATATCACCATCAGTAATACTATTATCATTCTCATCGACGAACGTATTGACGGTGATAGAGAGGACACGTCGATCTTCGAGCATCTCCATCCGCAATCGTCTCTGGAATGGATGCTGCTGTCTTTGCTTACTCCGCTTGTTGCGTGTGAAGCCGAGTTTGGCAAGGATAGTATTCCAACCACTGGGCAAGCTACTCATCGTGACATCTCCTGTATCGCCTAAGCGACGTTAAGAATTGAATTTGGCCATTTTGTAATCTGAATGATCACGACCAATTACTAAGCAATAAAAACTTGATTGGGTTATCATGTCGCCTGACTAACCAAAATGCTCCCATCAGAAGAATGCTGAATAACTTCAGCGACGATGGCTCAGGGATACTCACAACACGAAAACCAATACGTTCGAACTCTAGAGTCGGGGTCGTGCCGATACCCGTGTGTGAGCCTACCAAGACATTTACAAGACTATCCCAAGCTCCACCGTCATTACTTCGTTGCTCCGCCGCGGTATTGTTGACCCAATCAAATGCCGTTTCATGCCATTCAAATACATTGCCCCCCTGACCCGCCGTGCCGAATGGACTGAGAAGTCCCACATCAGTAACGTCATTGGGTCCCGGGTTGGCACCACCATCAAAGAACACCGCCTCGAAATCTGGATCCCCGGAAAATTCAATCCCGTCTGGCACGCTGTCGCTGCCGGTAGGGTAATCCCAGTAGTGTCCAGCCACCGGATCGTAGTACGCCGCCTTGTGCCATTCATGGACACTGGGCAAAAAGTATCTGGACTGCGAATTGCGAAACAAGTTTGCAGGATCGTAGCCAGGGTCCGAGGGATCCCACAACTGAAAGTCGCCATTCGTGTCAAACTTGTAGGCTGGCATCGCCCCTTTGCTGGTGTTGAGCCAGTTGACGAACCGCGCCGCCTCGAACCAGGTGATGCTCGTAGCCGGCTTGTTCGGCCCACGGATATCCTTGGTAATCCCCAGGCCTCCCAGGGCATTGGCCTTGTCGATCATCTGCTCGGAGACTTCATACTTGCCGATACGATAAGTGTAAGGCACGGCCCCCGCCGTATTGGGCGGGTCATCCGGCGGATTGCCCGGATCACCAATGCTGACGAACTCGATCTCGAACGAGTTCCCCCCGCTGCCGAACGTGTCGGCCGTGGCCCTGGAAGCAGGGATTAACAGGAGGGCGAAAAGAGGACTGCAGAGCAAGGTGCGACGCATGAGACCACCTCACCTTTCAGAATTACCTTAATTTATGTGTGTATGTGTGTTGTCAAGTAAAATCTGCCAAGATTTTCATTGTAGCACGGGAAGCCAGAAAGGGGCTGGGAGTCGGGGGCTGGGGAGAAAAGAGGCGTGTCCGGGAACGTTAGTGACCAGAAGATGGTTTGATACTCTTCAAGCTTCATTCAGTGAAACTTGCCAAGTGCAAACGCTAACGAATGCGACCCGGGAAAGGTCGTCCATGCCGGTGGATTTCTGGTGGTGGGATTAATCGAGGTGGACTTCTTCAGGTGGACTTTCCACCGCATCTTTTTTGCTCGCATGTCGAACTAGAACTTCATCGAGGACTTGTTGTCTCTGCCGTCGAAGCCACCAGAGAAACACGATGAGCAGTATCAGAAGTATGATTAGCGTGAAACCCACCTCCGCATCGCGGATTAACTCCACGATGTTGTCGCCAAAGTAGAAAGCCAGGGTGAAAAAAGTTCCTACGACGAGGGTCGCACAAAAAAGATCATAGAGGATGAACTTGCGAAACGGCACGCGCGCGACCCCCGCCGAGAGATAGACCGGTGCGCGTACTCCGACCATGAATCGAGCAAGCAGCATCACCTTAAACATGTGTCGTTGGATGGCTTGCTCAAAATACTCTTCGCGTTGGGCACCCAACATCTTGCCAAGTTTGGGATGACGCATGGCAAGGCCGTGGCCAAAGTGATAGCCGATGGCGTACATCGCCGAGTCTCCCAGCAGGGCTCCCACAATGGCGGCTAGGAGTGCCAATATGGGGTTCAAATTTCCCTGCGAACTCACGATCCCCGCCAAAACAATCGGTACTTCCTCGGGAATGGGAAGTCCACAACCTGTCAGCACCAGGAATACGACAATCCCCAGATACCCGCCACTTTCGATCAAAAAATCCACTTCGGTCAGTCTCGCGGGTAATTGTCAGGGGTGATAGTGGGGGGAAATGTTTCCAGGAGCATATAGACACTTAAATCATTCGGGTCCAGTCTTGAGGCTGCATATTGAATGCTTGAATACTGATGCCTTGATTCTCGTGGGGGCAAACCAGCACAACTCCGACATCTGGACGATTCGAGCAGAAATCGGTGGCACCTTCAACACCGCTTACATAGAACGCAGTGGCCAGGGCATCGGCCTCGGCTGCTGTAGGGGCCAACACCGTGGACGTGGAGGTGCCTTCTGCTGGCCAACCCGTGCGTGGGTCGAGAATGTGGCCATGTTTTTTCCCGGCGACTTCAAAGCACTGCGTCGCCCCCCCCGCAGTGCCGAGTGCTCGATTCCGCAAATGGAATTCGGCGATCCGGCGATCCGGTTCAAAGGGATGCCGCAGGCCGACCGTCCAACAATCGTCGGGGCTGGCTCGATTGCGTCCTCGTGCCAGAATGCTACTACTGCCTCCATGCCACAGGTAGTCTTTGATCCCTAGTTCATCCAGATGACTGGCAACCCTGTCCAGGGCATAACCTTTGCCGATTGAATTGAAATTAATTTCGGTTCCTGGTTGGCGAAAACGAATGGTTCGGTCCTGGCTGTTGAGTTCGATCTGAGCCGAATCCACATTTGAGAGTGCCTCGGCAACTTCCTCCATAGAAGGCAGTCGTCCAGCGCGTTTTAAGAATCCCCATATCCGTGAAAGGGGCGTACTTGTGATATCGAAGGCCCCTTTTGTTGCCCGAAAGAGACTTAAGCTGAGTTCCAATAAGGCGAATAAATCTGCGTCGAGCTCGACGGGGCCGCTAGCTGCCTGCCGGTTGATGTCGATCACCGCACTTTCAGGGCGGTAGATCGTGAGTTGGTCTTCGACTGCTTCGATGAGATCGAACCCATCCAGAAAGTCATTCGCGGCCTGACGATCCGCTTGGTGGTATTGGACGGCAAATTCACAAGCCATCGCCCGGCGGCTGGCTCGGATATGGAGGGCCGGATCAGCCTGCATCCGATCCACCAGCAGTCCCGTTGTCGAATCCAGCCAACCCAACGCCCAATCTTGGGCTCGGTTAACAAGCGTCTTCGCCGCTGCCTTCCCTTGCAAGAAATCACGCCTGGAATGGTTTAGTCGATCTTCCATGGGACTATTATAGCCCCTTCGACAGCCGATGGGGCAGAGGTGGCGGTTTTGCTTAGTGGCAGATATTGCTACTATTTTTCCGTAGACATCTAAATCGAATCCCCAATAATCCAGGAATCTCATGAGTGAACCTATTATCAGCGTTTCAGGCCTCCGCGGTATTGTGGGTGAATCTCTCACTCCCGAGATCGCAATCCGTTATGTCGATGCATTTGCCCAAGAACTGGCCCCTGGACCAATCGTTGTCACACGCGATGGCCGCCATACGGGTCCCATGCTTGCCACGGCAATTGAGTCGGCTCTGCTGAGCGCAGGACGTGATTATCTCGACGCAGGGATTGCTGCCACGCCAACCACCGGTGTTTTGGTGAGACATTTCCAGGGAGCCGGGGGGATTCAAATCTCGGCAAGCCACAATCCGCGTGAATACAACGGGCTGAAACTGTTCGATGCCACGGGGCGCGTGATCCCCGCAGCCGCAGGGCAGCGAGTGCTGGACCGATATCAAACCAAGCAATCGAGTAGGGCTTGTAACTCACGTGGTGAGAGTCGAACTATCGAAGATACGATTTCAGCTCACTTGCAGTTGGTGCTCATGACCTGTGAGATCGAGCGGATCCGTGCTTGCAAATTTCGCGTGTTGGTCGACGCCAACCATGGATCGGGGAGTGTGCTGGCCGTGCCTTTGATGGAGTCGCTGGGGTGCGATGTGAGGGTATTGGGGGGAATGCCTGACGGCCAGTTTGCCCATCCCCCCGAGCCGACCAGCGAGAACCTCGCATCGGTACTCGACGAAGTGCGCTTGCAAGGTGCAGCGATCGGTTTCTGTCAGGACCCCGATGCGGATCGGCTGGCGGTAATCGACGAAACGGGCCGCTATCTAGGCGAGGAATATACGCTTGCCATGGTGGTCGATCACGTCCTGCGGAAGACTCCTGGGCCTATCGTGACCAACTGCTCGACGAGCCGCATGACGCAGGACTTGACCGAGAAATATCGCGTGCCTTTTTTTCGCTCCAGAGTAGGTGAGGCCAACGTAGTCGATCGGATGCTCTCGGAGAATGCCGTCTTGGGAGGGGAAGGGAACGGCGGCGTGATCGATCCGCGCGTCGGTTTGGTGCGAGACAGTTTCGTGGGCATGGCACTCTTACTAGATGCAATGGCTGCCCGCAAAATGCCGATCAGCGCCCTGGCAGACGAGTTGACTCAATACGCAATCCACAAATCGAAGGTCACACTCCCTGCGGAGCGGGTATCCGAGTCGTTTACTAACTTAGAAGAGCACTTCACCGGGGCCAAGGGAGATCGTCTCGATGGTTTGCGGCTTGACTGGCCCGACAAGTGGCTGCTAGTTCGCGCGAGCAATACGGAGCCGATCGTGAGAATATTTGCTGAGGCGCCTACTGCTTCAGAGGCAGAACGACTGTGCGATGAAGCAGCCGCCATGTTAGGCTAGATCGCTCGTGCCGCATGAATGCGGCCATCCTCCTGCGGGCCGGCTACGACATCGACGAACTGACCGCACTGAGCCAATTCACTCGGCAACATGACGGGGGCATAACGGCAGGAGGTCCCCACCGAGAATTCGGGCTTATCCTCCAACGGCGATTCGATCAGGACGCGGAGCTGCCTGCCTTGCAAGCTAGCAAAGTAACGGTCGCGCAACTCTGTTTCCACACGGGCCAATTCCAAACCGCGCTCTTGCTTGACACTCTTGGGAAGCTGACCGGGCATCTCGGCGGCGGGGGTCCCGCGACGGGCGCTAAATGGAAAGATGTGAATCTTCGAAAAACCAACCTGCCGGGCCGTCTCGCAGGTTTCGGCAAACTCCAGGTCAGACTCGCCCGGGAACCCAACGATGATATCGGTGGTAATTGCTGGCAAGTCGAGCCGCTCTTTGAGCAATTCGCAGCGGTCCACGAATCGTCGGCTTCCCCAGCGGCGTCTCATCCGGCGGAGCACACTGTCGCTGCCGCTCTGCATGGAAATATGCAAGTGGGGACAAACCTTGACAGGGTGGTCGGCCATCACCTCGATAAGCTCACGCGTGACTTCGGTGGCCTCGATACTGGAAAGTCGTATGCGAAAATCTCCCGGCAACTTAGCAATATCACGTACCAGATGCGAGAGTCGCGTCCAGTTTTCCTTGGGCTGATGACGGTTCCAATCCACACCGTAATGCCCTAGATGAATGCCCGTGAGAACGACCTCACGATAGCCGTTGTCCACGAGTCGACTCACTTCATCCAGGATATGCAGCCTGGGGCGACTGGCCAGTTCGGGTCTGACCATGGGGATAATGCAGAAGCTGCATCGCAACAGGCAGCCGTCCTGTACTTTCACATAGGCCCGATGGCGACGTCCAAAACCTGAAATACCCGTCGGCACATCGGTCACACCAAAACGGCCCAACAAATCTCCTAGCTCTCGCTTGTCGGTGAGCACCTCTGTTACGTTGGGAAGCCGAGCAACTTCCTCCGGGGCACGGGTGGCATAACAACCCATCACAACAATCTTACTCGCCGGGTTTTCTCGCGCAAGACGACGGATAATTTGCCGGCTCTTGGAATCCCCTTCACTCGTTACCGTACAAGTGTTGACTATGCACAAGTCGGCAGAAACATCAGAAGCGGCATCCTGGTAGCCTATCCCTAAGAGCCCTTCGCGCAGGAATTCGGTCTCATATTGATTGACCTTGCAACCGAGGGTAACGGTCTTAAGTTTCATGATAGTCAAAGTGGAAAGGGGAATGCCGAAAGGAGAGCTAATTACTTGAGGATTTCAGACGCGTGATCGACGAGACCATGATTCTCAATAATTCATCACATTCCTTCAGCAAAGGCGTTAGCCGCTCTTGTGGGAATATCTTGCTTTCCTGGAGCAACTCCAGCCACAACATCGACTCATCTAGTTCTTGTTCAACGATACCCAACTTAGATAGGACCTCGGCTCGACTTCGGCCGCGACGAGCTTCGCGATAGTTGGCTGCAACGGATGTCCCAGATCTCAAAAGTTGTTTTCCAATCACTTGGGCTTCGGTCGATTTGGGTAAGCTACCGAAGAGGCGAATAATTCTTAGGGCAAATTGCTGCAACGGTCACAAAGTTCATGATCTTTCCGCATGAATCCTCCCCTTTCCCCTTTCAAATTTCCACTTTTCCTACTCCACCGCCTCGATCGTGCTCCACATCGAACCTTTGCTTCCTTCAAGATGATCCTTGCCGTAGGCGTGGATTTGGTCGCGTTTCAACTCGGCATGTTCGAGAGTGGTGGTGAGCACCACCGCCTTGCCATCCTCGTCGACCGACTTGGCAATTTTATGACATTCCTCTTTTTCGTGGCCAAACAACTCCCGCAACATCTTTTCGACGTAATCAAAGGTGTGGTCGTCGCTGTCCCACAAGAGCACGTTGTAGCGCGGCTGCCTTTCGTGTACTCGTTCAGGCTCTGCCTGTTTGACTGGGGCGACCGTTGTGCCCCCTCCCATGTCGTCGTCTTGCCAGTTCATCGCGTCCTTTTCTAATTACTTTAAGGCGGCTTCGTCAGTGAAACTACATAAGTTGAAGAACCATTCAAAACCACGGGGTGCCGCCCCCCCTGGAAAGGGCAAGCATAATCTTACTGTCCTTCCGGCCTAGGTGGCATAGTTCCCTGGCAAACATTATATTGGATGGCCCCAGGATGAGGAAACACCCTGGCCTGCCTTCCAATTCACCCAAAGCCCCTTCCTGCCGTGATCTCACCTGCCGTAAACCAGATATTGGAACATGTCGATCAGCAACGCGAGAAGTATGTTGCCGATCTTACCGAACTGCTGCGGATCCCGAGCATTAGTGCCGATTCCAAGTTTGAAGCCGATGTGAAGCGGGCGGCTGGGTGGCTCGTCGATCATCTCAACCGCATGGGACTCAACCCTAAATTGATCGAGACGGCAGGACACCCACTGGTTTATGCCGAGACCGCAGCGGTGCCGGGCGCGCCGGTGGCATTAGTCTACGGGCACTACGACGTGCAGCCCCCTGATCCGCTCGACAAGTGGACGACTCCCCCGTTTGAGCCGACCATTCGGGATGGCCGCATCTACGCCCGCGGTGCGACGGATGACAAGGGTCAGATGCTCACCCATGTAAAGAGCGTAGGGGCCTGGTTAGAGTCTCATGGCTCCCTGCCTCTGCAAGTCAAATTCCTCATCGAAGGGGAAGAAGAAGTCGGCAGTGAACACTTGGAAAGCTTTCTCCGTGAGCATGTCGAGATGCTTGCCTGCGATTGTGTGGTCATCAGCGACACCAGCCAGTTCGCTGCCGGGGTGCCTGCCATAACCTACGGCCTGCGGGGCATCGCTTATTATGAAATTCATCTCACCGGCCCCAACCGTGATCTCCATTCGGGTGTCTTCGGCGGAGGAGTGACCAATCCGGCAATTGCGCTAAGCAAAATGCTGGCTGCGATAATCAATGACGAGGGCCGCATTCAGCTCCCAGGATTTTATGATGACGTCGTACCGCTGACCGAGCGTGAGCGCGAGGAATTTCGCTCTCTGCCATTCGACCAAGCTGCTTTTGAACAAGAACTAGGCATCCATGGGGTGACCGGTGAAGCAGGCTTTAGCACGCTGGAACGCCGCTGGGCACGCCCAACTTTCGACGTATGCGGTTTAACCTCAGGCTATCAAGGCGAAGGGGCCAAAACGGTCCTGCCCTCGCGGGCCTCGGCAAAATTCAGCTTTCGATTGGTACCCAACCAGGATCCCAAGAAAGTGACCGCTGCGCTGCGCAGGTTCCTCCAGCCCTTAGTCCCCGCCGGTGTTACCATGGAACTGGTTGACTTTCACGGTGCCCCGGGGATTGTGATGCCGCTCGACAGCCCCTATCTCGCTGCGGCAGCCAACGCGATTGAAATCGGCTTTGGGAAACGCCCCGTCTTCATGCGTGAAGGGGGCTCGATTCCCATCGTCAACACATTCGCGGAGCAACTTGGTGCCGACGTGTTGCTGTTGGGCTGGGGCCAAAACGACGACAATCTCCATGCTCCCAACGAAAGTTTTACTTTGGCAGATTTCCAGCGTGGCATTCGTACGAGTGCCGCACTTTGGAATTGCCTGGCACAACGACAACAAACAACATCCAATCAGAATTCTTAGACAAGTATGCTCGACAAGAAATTCATACTCGAAAACCCCGACGTTGTTCAGAAAAACTGCACGAACCGCGGCGTGAAAGCCGACGTGCATCGCTACGTGGAACTGGAAAGCGAGTGCCGCCGGATCCAACAGGAGATCGAAGAGCTTTCCCGTCAGGCAAATGTGGTAAGCAAATCCATCGGCCAGGCTAAGGACGATGCCGAAAGAGAACAGCGGAAGGAAGCAGGACGCACTCTACGGGAGCAGAAGGAAGCCAAGCAAGAGCAGGTCGACCGGCTCACGGCAGAGGCGGGCGCCATCTACCGCAGCATGCCGAACCTTACGCACCCTGTTGCCCCCATCGGGGAAGAACATCACGCCCGCGAAATCCGTCGCGGCAAGACAGAGGTCCGCAAATTCAGTTTTCCTGTACTCGATCATGTCGAGATCGCCGAGCAGCACGATCTCATTGATTTCGAAGGTGGCGCACGAATCGCCGGCAATGGATTTTACTTCCTCAAGAACGAAGCGGCCTTGTTGGAACTGGCACTGCAACAGTATGCGATTCATTTTTTGGTGGGCGAGGGGTTTGTCCCCACAATTACCCCTGATGTGGCTCGCAGTGAAATCCTGCAGGGGGTCGGCTTTATTCCCCGTGGACCTGAGACTCAGATCTATAGCATCGAAAACAACGATCTCAACCTGGTCGCCACAGCGGAGATTACCCTCGGTGGTTTGTATTCCGGTGAGGTGCTTGACCGCGACGAACTCCCTCTGAAATTGTGCGGTGTAAGCCATTGCTTCCGTACGGAGGCGGGGGCCGCGGGTCGGGCATCGCGGGGCCTCTACCGCGTTCATCAATTTACGAAGGTCGAGATGTTCGCCTTCACGCTCCCTGACCAGAGCGAGGCAATGCACGACCATTTCTGTGACTTGGAATGTAAACTCTTTGATGGCCTTGAGATTCCCTACCGTGTGATCGACACGGCCACCGGTGATCTAGGTGGCCCAGCCTATCGTAAGTTCGACCTAGAGGCCTGGATGCCGGGTCGCGGTAAGAACGGCGAATATGGCGAGGTCACCAGCACCAGCAACTGCACCGACTACCAATCCCGTCGCCTTAACATCCGTTACAAGGTGCAAGGCGAAAAGGGAACCAACCTCGTCCACACCCTCAACGGCACCGCCGTGGCAATCAGCCGAGCGTTGATCGCGATTCTGGAAAACTACCAACAAGCCGACGGCACCGTGGTCGTTCCCGGGGTGTTGCGAAAATGGGTTGGTAAGGAGCGGATCGGCGCGGCGGAGGCGTGAAGGGTGTCCCACACTACCCGCTACTTAACCTCCACCCAGAACGGCATCAACAGCATCGCCCGCTCTCGCATCAAGCCGCGGAGTTGAGTGGCGTGATTTAGTGGCCCCGCGAGTTCGGGTACCAGTTGGCTCAAGCCTCCCAGTGCGCGCGTCTCGCGCTCTTTGTCCAGATTGGTACCGAACAATTCCTCTAACGGGTTGGCAGGTTCCGGCAAAATGAGTAGTTCGTATTTCTTATCGGGGTCGAGACCAGCCATAGTCTTCGCCACTTGGAAGGCATCTTTCAAGGTGCCTAATTCGTCGATGAGGCCGTTGCGCTTGGCAATGCGGCCTGTGTAAACCTGCCCTCCGGCCAGCGATTCGAGTTTATCGAGTTCCATCTTCCGCCCAGTGGCTGCCTTGGTGGTAAACAGACGGTAGATATCCTGCATCATGTTGGTGATGACCTTGCGTTCTCCTTCGGAGAATTTCGTCGTCGCTGAGAACATGTTACTATTCTCGCCGCGGTTGATCGAGTCGGTCGAGATGCCGATCTTGTCGAACAGACCGGCCAAAGAGAGTTTGCCGCCCACCACGCCGATTGAACCGGTGATGGTGCCTGGCTCGGCGATGATTTTGTCGGCACCCATAGCAATGTAATAGCCCCCGCTAGCGGCCACGTCCCCCATGCTGGCGATGATCGGCTTGTCGATTGCCTGGGTAGCTCGCCAAATCATGTCGCTGGCGAGGGCCGAGCCGCCGGGGCTGTCGATGCGGAGCACGATAGCCTTGACGTTTTCGTCTTCAGCAGCTTCGTGCAAGGCCTTGACGATGGTCTCTGAACCCATCATTTCCGCCCCCAAACCACTTTCGCTCTTGCCGGAAGTAATGGCACCGACGGCATACACCAAAGCGAGCTTCGGGCCTTTACTTCCATCGCCGCTCGAAGAGCCTCCCAAGATCGATTGGAACAGCTTGATCATGCCCATCGGTCCCGAGAAATCGGTATCGATTTCCTGCTTGCCGTAGTTGACGACGTAGACCAGCTTGTCGGCCTTGTACTCTTTCTCGAGTTCTGAGCGAAATTGATCAAAATACTCGACGCGGTCGATCAGGCCGGCCGCTTTCGCCTGATTGGCGGTGAGCAAGCCTTGATTGACCAGGCTTTTCACCTCTTTGATTTGCAATTCGCGATCTGCGGCAATCGTGGTCAGCATCTGGTCGTAGAGGTCTTCAACGAGCGCGGTAAGATTCTTGCGCACGGGTTCGCTCATGTTGTGACGCATAAGCGGTTCGGCAGCCCCCTTGGATTCGCCGACGTGAAGCATATCTGCTTCGACGCCAATCTTGCCGAGCAGATTCTTGTAGTAAGCGATCTGCAAATGAACCCCTGGAATGAGGATCACACCTGCCTCGGGCATGATAATTTCGTCACAGGCGCTGGCGAGTACATATTGCGGCCCCTCGGCAGACTCGAGTTGAGCGAAAACTTTTTTGCCCCCTTTGCGAATTCCGAAAATTGCTTCGCGCAGCTCGTTGAGCTTGCCTCGTGAGAGTGAAGCATCGCCGATTGCCAGGATTATCCCGTCGATGTCTTTATCAGTGCCAGCCTTCTCCAAGCGAGCGATCGTCTTTCGCAGATCGACCCCCAGGTCCCCGAAAAAAGAGATTTGACCAGCAGATTCGGGAAGTTCGCCTTCGATTTTGATATGAGCCAAGCGAACCTTGGCGATTTTTGTCTCAGCAGTCGATTTAGCCTCCTCGACTGATGTCGATGTCGTCTCTTGAGTCGCAGCAGGCTTTTCGGCAGTAGCCGACTCTGCACGCAGCATGGTTGCGGAAGACAAAAGTGCTAGCAGAGCCAGCAGTGTCGTGACGGTTAAATTGATACGCGATTGCATAGCTGGACCTCAATGTAATGGTTCGAAAACTCAATGAATTTAATGCTTCCCTACCCCATTGAATTGGGTATTCGCTCCAGAAGCCGCACTCTTGGAGTATACCGTTATTTTATTGGAATTTCTGCAAGAATAGGGTCTGTTTGCGGAATTATTGAGGATTATAGTTGCGGAATTCGCCCTGCAAATGACCGAGATCGACCTGGAAGGTGGTCCCGAAGTTTGCTATTTTCTCGCCGCTATCATATCTTCCCTGGCAATTACCTTGGCACGTCTTTTCGGAATGAATTCCGCTAAGCGAGGAGCATTCATATCTATGCGACGCATGTTGCCCCCATTGATTCTTTGTGCCTGTTCTCTCCACTCCTTGGACTTCGGCTGGGCCGCTCCACCCTTATGGCAACAACTCATGCCCCGCAAACAGGTAGAGGCCGATCCCCAGCAAGACTACGCCCTGAGCGAGAATCAAGGACCCTGGCTGGTCATGGCAGCCTCATTTAGCGGAGAGACTGGGAAAGCCCAGGCCCAGGAATTGATTCTGGAATTGCGTAGCAAATTCCAATTGCCCGCTTATTACTACGGCATGAAATTCGAGATGGATGATATCAATCCAGGGCGGGGCATCGACACTTATGGAGCCCCCATCAAACGTCGCTACAACCGGGGCGAGCGCGTGGTTGAACATGCGGTGCTCGTAGGTGAATTTCCTGCAGTCGACGATCCGGAAGCTCAGGAGTTGCTTGAATCTATCAAGCACCTCGCTCCCAAAGCTCTTACAGACTCAGACTTCGACGACACGAATCAGAGTCTTGCCAGCGTCCGTCAGTTTCACGAATCATTGCGAAACAAACTTCATCCTAACAGAAAACGTGGTCCCATGGGCCACGCCTTCCTCACCAGAAACCCACTGCTTCCCAAAGAATACTTTGTCCCCCAGGGGGTCGAGCCGCAGGTCGCTAAATGGAACGAAGGACTGGACTACAATCTCATGAAGTGTCCCGGCAAGTATTCCATTCGCGTCGCAACTTTTCGTGGGAAAGTGAGTCTTATTTCAAACTCTACGAAGGAAGAAAACCCAAAACGCAAGTCGTCCGACTCAATTCCACTGGCAACCGAAGCAGAGAACGCCCATAAGTTGACGCTTGCCCTGCGGGAAAAAGGCTGGGAAGCCTATGAATTTCATGATCGCGTGGAAAGCTATGTGACCGTGGGTTCTTTTGAGGAGGGCCAGCGACTTGCCGACGGTCGGATCGCCCTCACTTCTCGTGAGGCCCAGATTATCATCAACACTTTTGGGGCAGCGACTCCGAACAATGTCTTTGAGAGGCCAGCCCCTCAGGACCGAGAGTTGGAGAACTTGCAAAAGCAGCGCTTTAACAACCTTTTTACACAGGGTTATGGGAAAACCGCAACAGGCTTTCATCCCAAGCGTTGTGTTGGATTGCCGCTGGATATTATTCCTGAGCCGGTCTCCGTGCCTAGGAAATCGATCAGTGCAGCCTATGCGCGGAATTAGACGCCTCGAACTTTGGGCTGTTCGCTAAAGCAACCAGCCCGCATGTGGTGGTGAAAGATGAACGATGCCCGGCTACTTGTGATTGGGACTGCCAATGCCCATAAGGGGCGCGAGTTGACAGAGCTTTTGGGACCTGTTGGGTTTCAAATCCAAACACTCAAGGAATTTCCCCACGCCTTGGATGTTTTCGAGGATGGCGAGACCTTCGCTGCGAATGCTCGTAAAAAGGCGACCGAACAGGCTCGGCACCTCAACTGCTGGGTAATGGCCGATGATAGTGGTCTGGAAGTCGACGCGCTCGAAGGTGCGCCGGGCATTTTCTCTGCCCGGTTTTCAGGTGCCAATGCTGTCGATGCCGACAACAACACGAAGTTGCTTACCGAATTGGCAGGCATTCCCAGAGCGCAGCGAGGGGCGCGTTATTATTGCCATATCGCGGTGGCCGATCCTACTGGCGCAATTCGCGCAGAGAGTTGGGGAGAGTGTCGAGGCCGCATTCGCACGCAGCCTGCTGGCAGCAATGGATTTGGCTACGATCCACTGTTTGAGATTCGCGAATACCATCAAACCTTGGGCCAGCTCGGGCCCCATGTGAAGGCGGCGCTCAGCCATCGAGCGAGAGCATTGCGAGCCATCGTGCCGCAATTGATTGTGCTGGCGGCATCCAACGAATGGCTGTGAGCGGGAGAAGCGGCGCAAAAATAAAGAGCCGGTTCGAACGAATGACTTTCGAATCGGCTCAATAAAGAGGGCAGACAGATGAATGCCCAGAATGTAGCAATTCAACATGAGCTTGTCAAAAAGATTCTGGTAAATCTTCGCCGTCAGTCTTTACCCAGATTAACAAGTGCTCTATTTACGTGTCTCGCAAGCGTGGGTCGAGTGCATCGCGGACGCCATCTCCGAGAAAATTCAGGGCCAATAGGGTCGCGCCCAGGGCCAAACTGGGAAACAGAATCAACCACCAATAGAGCTTCACTGGTGTGATAACTTTGATCCCTTCGTTGGCCAGCAGTCCCCAAGAAACGTCCGGCGGCTCAACTCCCAGTCCAAGGAACGAGAGAAACGCTTCAAACAGCATGACGCGGGGAATTGTCAAAGTGAGATACACAAGTACCACGCTCATCAAATTCGGCAGCAAGTGAAGAAAAATAATCCGCGATTGACTGGCCCCCAGCGAACGTGCTGCCTCAACGAATAACTCATGCTTAAGCGAAATCACCTGTCCGCGAACAACCCGTGACATCGTGAGCCAATAGATGGCTCCTACTACCAGAAAAAAAACTGTGATGCGATTGATTCCCCAGTAAGCCAACTCATCAGCGATTGATTCTTCGCCAAGAATGGTCAAGAGAAAAATCACCACGAAAATAAAGGGGACCGAATAGAGCACGTCGACAGCACGCATCATCGCGTCGTCGATCCAGCCTCCGCAGTAGCCGGATATCGCGCCATAGTTCACTCCGATCACGAGCGAAACAATCGTCGCCACCAGTCCGACGAGCAGTGAGATCCTTGCGCCCCAAAACAAGCGAGATAACAGATCCCGTCCCAAGATGTCGCGGCCGCAAAGTGAATTGATGCTCCAGTCGCCGAAGAGGGCGAATCGGGCTCTCACCATCGAGCGGCTCAAAAATCCCAGTTGTGGATAACCCAGGTTGCGATACGGAGCCTGAACCGTGTCCTGGATTTCGGCTTCCTTGCGACGTAATTGTCGGCGCGCGTCTTCGAGCCCAATGGAATCTTTGCGGGCTTGCTTATATCGTGTCTTGAGCACCGCAAGTTCTTTCTCCATCATTGACACCAATGCTGGAGTGCGGGCAATTTCGTCCTCGTCCAAATGCCTGCTCAGTATCCAGAGAGGAGAGGCGGTAGGCTCCTCATATTGCAGAGCCGTTTGGGCGCGGTCGGGAGCTTGCAATGGTAAGAGGGGAGTCAGCAATGCCAGTACGCAAATGGTTATCAACGTCCCTAATGAGAGCATCGCCACTCGGTTCTTGCGGAGTCGCCGCCAGGCATCTTGGGATAATGACATCCCCATGCTCGCCACTTGCGGCACAAGCACGGCCTCGCCGGGTTTCCCATTGGGAGTTTCTGACATCTAAGCAAGCTCCACGCGGGGATCGAGCAGCGCATACGACAGATCGACGAGCCAATTCATTCCGTAAAGTAGCACCGTGTACAACAAGACCAGTCCCATGGCGAGAGTGTAATCCTTTTGCAGCGCAGCTTGGACAAAGTGCGAACCAAGTCCTGGGATGGCAAAGATCTGTTCCACGACGAGAGAGCCCGTCAGAATGCCCGCCACGGCGGGCCCGAGAAACGACACCACCGGCAACAGTGCTCCCCGAAGCGCATGGACCAAGATCAGACGTAGCGGGCCAACCCCTTTGGCTCTCGCGGTACGAATGTGGTCTTGCGAAAGAACGTCTAGCATGCTGGTCCGGGCGATCCTAGCGACATAGGCTGCATAGGGTGCCCCCAAGCAAAAGGCGGGAAGCACGAGCTGATTGAAATCTCCCCAGCCAGCAGCAGGGAACAAGGGGATCAGGAACACAAACAAAAGAATGCAGATTCCTGCGATGACGAAATTGGGGAGCGCGATTCCGAGCGTGGCGATCAGCATCAAGAGTACGTCGCCCCAAGTACCGCGTAAAACGGCAGACGTCACTCCCGCCACCAAACCCAGCGTCGTGGCAAACACCAGAGCCAGCGATCCCAGGGCCACAGAAATCGGCAGCCCTTCGGCGATTACCTCATTCACCGTGTAATCGTTAATCTTGTAGCTGTACCCCAAATCGCCTCGCACGACCTTGCTCAATTCGAAGAGATATTGTTGGTAGAGCGGCTTGTCGAGGTTGTAACGCTTTTCGATGTTCTGCATGATTTCGGGTTCGAGCACCCGTTCTCGATCAAAGGGCCCCCCGGGCACACTACGCATCAGGAAGAACGACACCGTAAATACCACTAAGAGGGTGATGGCCATCCACAGCAGCCGACGCAGCATGAAACTGATCATGGCCGACTCCGCATGAATTCATTCTGCTGCTCAAGCGAGCGATCGATCCACATGGCCCAGATGTAATGTTCATCTCGCACATTGTTGTAGAATCCGCGGACGTAGGGCTTGACCATATTCTTGGAGACGTAAGTGTAGATGGGTATGAGCGGCAGCTCGTCGAGTAGGATTCTCTCCGCCTGTTCTAACAGACGAAAGCGCTTTTGAGGGTCCACCTCGTAACTGGCTTGTACCACGAACTGGTCGTACTTCGCATTGCTCCAGCCGGTACTATTCTGTTCGCTGTGGGTGATAAACATATTAAGAAAAGTGTTTGGATCGGTGTAGTCGGAGATCCAACCCCGGCGGGCGATGTCGTATTTGCCTTGGCGCATGCTCGTGTGGTAGGCACCCCACTCTTCATTGCGGGTCTTGACGGAGATTCCCAGCACGCGTTGCCATTGCTTGCGAATAAGCTCGGCAATGGCTTGATGGGCCTCGTGGGTGTTGGTAAGTATTTCTAGTCGCGGGAAACCATGACCC
Organism: Bythopirellula sp.; assembly: GCA_041738415.1. Classification (GTDB taxonomy): domain Bacteria; phylum Planctomycetota; class Planctomycetia; order Pirellulales; family Lacipirellulaceae; genus Bythopirellula. The sequence goes on along the minus strand of JBGSPU010000171.1, from coordinate 33,564 downwards.
TCTGGATATCCAGCCTCGGCAAACAGGCGGCGCGCTTCATCGGCACTCTCGGGTTCTGCGGTCTGTAAGTGGTATCCTTCAATACCGGGGGGGACCAGGCTTAGACTCGGTGGTTCTCCCGCGGGGAGCAGTTTGGAGGTAATCTCCTCGCGATCAAGCGCCATCGACAATGCACGACGGATACGCACATCGTCCAGCGGCTTGCGTCGAGTGTTGATCAGATAGTAATAACTCGACAGGAAAGGGGCAGGATTGAGATCGTTGCGCGGTGGGTCTTCTCGCACCAGTTCCCGCATCGCAGGGGGAGGAACGTCACCGATCCAATCGGCCTTGTCAGTCAAAAACAAATTAAGAGCCGTCGTCAGCGACTCCACGGCCAGTGCATCCACCACCTCCAATCGGACATTCTCGCGATTCCAATATTGGTCGCTTTTTACAAGGCGAATGCGATCGCGAATTCGTCGAAAGGCAATCTCGTAGGCGCCATTCGTGACGACGTGGTTTGCCTTGGTCCATGCCGGTGCGCCATAAGTCTCCAGGCACCGCTGATTGACGGGAAACAGAGGGTAGAATCCCAGCAGCCCTAAGAAATAAGGAGTCGGGTTTTCCAGAGTAATCCGCAGTGTTCGGTCATCAAGGATTTCGATTCCGACCTCGTGAAAATCCAAGAGTACCTGCCGACACCATCGCACACCGTTTGGAGGTTGCACCTTCGCTGCTTCACTATCGTCAGTAGGCCGAAAAGTGGTGTCTTTTCCAGCAATCTTGACAACGAAGTCTCGCTGATCGTCACTGCGCGGAACGATGCGGACCAGTTTGCCATAGATCACCTCTCCCCGAAGTGTATTGATTGCGTCTGGAGGAAGATTCAGTTCCACCTCGACGGCATCCCCCGGTCGAACGCCACTGCCGCCACGGCTGTAGTTGTGAGCGTTTTTGATGTACCATGCCTGGTAGGCGTACTCTGCCGCCGTGCGGGGATCGAGAAAACGCCGCCAGGAATAGGCAAAATCGTGGGCTGTGACCGGCGTGCCATCGGACCAGCGGGCATCCTCACGCAAGAAGAAGGTATATTCCAGTCGATCCTCAGAAATCTCCCAGCGCTGGGCAACGCCCGGAATTGGTTCCAAAGTTTTGGGGTCATTGCGAATCAATCCTTCGAAAATCGAATAAGCAATACGACCCTCGGGTTGACCCGTAATTAGTGCTGGATCGACGCTCTTGACCTCGCTCTCGTTGATAAAGGTAAAATCTGCGGGAGGCAGTCCCCCTCCCAGCGTTGTCCAGACCGCTGTCAACAAGAGACTTCCCAGCAAGAAACAGGCGATCAGATTGCGGGAAGTCGATGACATACGGAAAATCGAGAGTATCGGTGGAGGATCAAGTGCTGAACTACCTGCCAGCTTACCGTTTATGGTCGATTCACTCAAAGGAGATTCTCAAGGTTGTTCGAACATCAACGCCACAAGCCGCTACGCTCACTAACCCATCCCCGAGAATTGCTGCTCGTGTGCGCTCCCCTGCGGAGCAATGTGAATCTCTCAAGAATTGCCCGGGCCGCCAGTTGCTGCGGACTCGAAGAGATTCTCTGCACGGGACCAGCCAAGTTGGAACGCCGCATTGCCCGCGACGGGGCCGATACGATCCGCATTACCAGCCACCGTACGCTGCCGCCCGTACTCGACAAACTCAAGAACGCAGGCTATCGCCTCGTGGGTCTGGAGCAAACCACCGACTCGATCGATATCCACCAGTACTCGTTTGAGAGAAAGACTGCACTGGTGATCGGCAATGAACGCACGGGCCTCACACCGGAGGCACTTAAATTGCTCGATGACGTAGTTGAAATCCCCGTCTGGGGGATGCCGTACAGTTACAACGTGGCGACTGCCACGGCCATGACGCTCTACGAGTACTGCCGCCAGTGGCCCGATGGATAGCTTGCCATCTGTACCTTCTTAGCCCCGATGGTTCAGTGAATAATCAATCATTAACTTCCACTAAAGGCAATTGTATATGCGGTGCGTGGTAGATCGACTTCTAGCGAATCGCAAACTTCTGAGCTTGGGCAGCGATGTCCAATCCTACTCGTTCGGACCAAGCGTCTAGTAGCAGATTGTAGATGTCACCCGACTGGCCAACGCCAATCGGCAGACCATCGAGCCTCACCACCGGCAACAGACAAATCGAAGTGCTAGTAAAAAAAACCTCGTCCGCCTCAGCTAACTTCGCAGGAAGTATGTCCTGCTCTTGGTGAGCAATGCCCAGTGAATCAGCGAGTTCAAATACCACCTGCTGGCTGACCCCGGGGAGGACTTTGTCGAGACGCGGCGTTACCAAACCGCGATCCGCATAGTAGGCGATGAGGTTGGCGGTGGAACCTTCCCCCACATACCCATCTTGATCCAGCAAAATGGCTCGAGCTTCGGAGCTTTCACGCCGGGCCTGGCAATCGGCCAGATAATAATGCATTCGGCTGCGACACTTTAGCTCTGGTGGCCAACAATTAGCAGGCACCTGGCGAGCTTCGACAATCACTGCCGAAACCCCTTGCACAAATTGATGGGCCCATTGCTGAAAGGGGAGGGGATAGCCATGGACGCAGAGCGTCGGATTGGCGGCATCAGCCGTCTTGCCTGGCGTGATGAAGACGATGATATTCCAATCGTCTCCTTCGATGACAAACTCGGCATTGCGGATCATGAACTCATCGATAGCCGCGGAGGCCTTTGACGAAAGCGGCTCTGCATCCCAGTCCACTATCTCCAGAGAATGACGCAAGCGCGTGATGTGCTGAGTCGTGCGATAGGGACGCCCCGCAAAGGTACGCAGGCGCTCGGTGACCGTCAGTCCCATCAGGAAACCCAGATCGTCCACAGCAATGCTAAGTTGACTCGCGGGAATCCAGGTGCCGTTGAAATATGCGATGGAAGTGTTCATCCTCTTCAATATGACGAGTCCGGTCGAGTTTAGGAATCGACGATTCTGGCAGACCCGCTCAAAAGCGTTCTGGATGCTCATTTCCGTTCGGTGCGCGGCTGGATGTGGGCATACGCAGGAATAACCGTTTCGGCGGGCACTTCGCCGAAATCATCTAACAGTTGCCGCCACATCCGGCACATCTTGGGCTCGTCGGCAAGGTAATCATAAATCACATGGCTGCGACCTACCTCGGCGGTGACATCAATGTGTTGGATCCGGTTCGAGGCCGTCCCCAGCTTGTCTCGATCTGCCACTCCGGCCAACCCCATCGCATCGACTCGGCTATGCCTGGTGCTGAGTCGGAAAAAACGCATCGCAGGATCCAAGCGGTTCGTCACAACCACCATGCGTTCCATTTGCGAGAGGGCTCTTTCATGAACTTCTCCAGGGATCACCCAATCGGCGTCAAAGGCTGCCGCCACCAGAGCGATGCGGGCCGGTGGTCGGCTGGGATGCTGTCGGCTCGTGAATCGCAATTGGTCGAGATGCCCGCCGCCCAAAAGGTGCATCGTGCCGCTGACAGTGCGAGCGCCATAACTATAACCCATCAAGGCCAACGGCATTTCCGCCGGTAATTGGTCCACAAACCAAGCCAATTGCCAGGCCACCTCGTTGGTACGTTTGGCTTTGACTTTGTAGTCCTTGATCAATCCAGGGATTTGCTCGGAAGGCCAAGACCAGATGATGTAACGCAGTGGCTCGCGATTGCGGCTGGCTCGAACCAACGAGTCGTAAACTGCCATCCCCTCGGCGGCATCGTTGCCAAGTTCGACTCGGTTGCCATGCACATAGATCACGGTCTTGCGATTGGTAGCAGAGGGAGTTTGCAGTTCATGCCAATCGAAACTCACCCAAGTGGGCAGTCCATCGGCAGCAAACGTAAGCCGTCGACACACCAGCTCACACTCCATTCGCTTCGGGTCACAAGTGGTCCCCATTTCTCGCGTACTAATGAGCAGAATCTCATCGGCAACGGCAGGTTCTGGTGGGGGGGCAAGCGGCGATTCGGCCGTGGCCACTCTAGCGAGCAACAAAAGCACACTCGCAGTCAGCAAACTGCGGCACTTACGAAGCGAATAAATGAGCGAATTGTCGTGTTCGTTCATGGATTGGTTCCGTCCAGGTCGTACAGAGAATCAAACCGCTAGTACCGAAGCACACATTTGGCGCTTGCGAACCATTCCATTGCGGTCTATGCAAACGTAGCATTTTTTCTGCGCGCGTGTCGGAAAAAAGTTTCAAAAAAATTTTGCTGTTGCGTTTGCACATCACTCAGGATGTTGTAGAGTTTCTTGGCCCTCCGACATTGTCGAGGGTTCTACGGATTGGGAAGGCTTTCGAGCCGTTCGATCACACTTGCGAACCCGATGATCGTTACGAAAGTTACGATCGTTACCCACCTCCGTAAACTGCTACGAAAGACCCGTCCCTCCCCACTTTACCCGCCACGGGTGCCCCGCCGAGGAGACTACGAATGAGAAGGAATGTTTTACTATTGCTGACGTTGACGGTTTTAACGACCGCCAATGCCGGCTGTAGTTCTAGTTTTCGCAACTGGCTCCACCGCGGGTCGCGTTGCGGAACGAGAACCGTTGCTCCGGCGATGATGGGATCACCCGTCGCGTTGGGAACCCCGTATGTGGCTCCCACGATGCCCGCTCCCGCGATGCAACAGATAGCAGTCCCCCAAGGGAATTTTCAGTGTCCACCACAATGCGTGCCCCAGTGTGTGCCGATGTGCCAACCCTGCTTCGACCCCTGTGCCAACATGTGTTGTCCGAGCGACCCTTGCAGTCAAGGTTCCTGGTACGGCGGATTCAGCGAAGGGGACGAAACCTATCTACCGAGTAATGAAACGTTTGTGCCTCAAGAAACTACCACGACAATCACCCCCGGACCTGCCCCTGAGGTTCGCACCAATTATCCTGACAAAGAAAAAGAGTAGCCCAACCGAAACTGTAGAATCATTGGATGCGACGCTCCGCGTGGCCTGCTGGTAGAGAATTACCCTCCCTCCGCCCACTCACTGGGTCTACCAACGCCACCCGGGGCAATTCGCCACCTCGACCTCCCTTGAGTGCCGCTCGACCGTGCCATCCTGAACGCGGTCGAGCGGCCTTTTTTGTGCGCTGAGTACAACTAAATTCGTGAATTCGCCCTCGTGCCAAGCTACAATAAGGGTAGTGGCACGATTCCTGCTCAGCCACCGGGCGTTAGCCCACGGTTCATTTGTTATGCAAACAGCTAAGAACCGGACGCTAACGCGTTGCGGCCTATTTAAAAAGGGCCACATTCCGATTGTTAATATTTCAGAGAACTGGCATGATTTTCCCATCCCGTCACATCGCCCCACTTATCCTCCTGCTGCTAAGCCTCAGCCCGCCCCAATATGCCGCGGCGCAGATCAAAGAGACCACCGCAGCCGACTCGCTCACGCGCCTCGGCAAGTCGCAGGTCGTGCGCTATCGAGTTGGAGCTTCGATCACCGCCAAGCGAGGGGCCGTGCAAGATGTGCAGGCGATGGTGGCTGTGCCGTTCGAGTGTGCCGAGCAAGAGGTCCAAATCGCCGCGGAAGATATCTCTCCTGAGGTCGATCTGATCGACTATCGGCTTCTCGACGGCGGTGCTCGCCAGATGCTCATTACGATCCCCTTCCTCCCTGCCGGAAAAGAAGCCCACGCCATCGTCACCTTCGACGTTACGACCAGCGCGATTCTGCCCCCCGAGGAAGAGCAAACTGAGTTGCTCGTCGTGCCCCAAAAACCCGACCGGCAACTCAAGAAGTACCTCGGCCGCAGCGACTACATTCAAACCACCGACAGCAAGATCAAGAAAACCCTTCGCGAAATTTTCGCGGAGAAGAAAGTAGAATCGCCCGAGCCAGACGAATCCTCAGACGACCTAACCACAACTGTGGGTGACGACTCCGCCGCAGCTAACGGCGCAACCGCTTCAGCGGCTGGCGAGGAATCCGCGAGCGATGAAGTCCCAAGCGAAACACTCAAAGACGCCAGCGAAAGCGACGAAACCGTTCCCGTAGAATTCTTAACCCCCTGGAAGCGGGTAGAAACCATCTACGACTACGTTCAAGAGAACGTCAAATACGTCGAAGGCGAAGACAAGACGGCCGTCGAAACGCTTATCGATGGCAGCGGCGATTGCCACGACATCAGCGCCCTCTTTGTCGCCCTCTGCCGGGCCGACAAGGTCCCCGCCCGACTGGTATGGGTTCACGAACACTGCTATCCCGAATTCTGCCTGGCCGACGCCGAAGGCAAATTGCATTGGTTTCCCTCGGAATCCTCCGGCATGCGGGCCTTCGGCGAAATGCCCCTGCCGCGGGTCATCATGCAAAAGGGAGACAGCTTCCGCGTTCCCGAACGCCCCCGCGAACGACTTCGCTATGCCAGCGACTACCTCATCGGCGTCCCGGTCCGCGGCAGCGGCAAACCGACCGTGAAATACATCAGGGAACAGTTGTAGAATAGGGGGCTGGGATCTGGGAACTGAGAGAATTCAAAGGTCCGCAACCTCCCCAGCCCCTAGCCCCGCTTCCCCAGTTCCACATCCAACACCTCTTCCAGCCCATAAGTGGAAGTGCTCGACCAGACCGTGTGGCCCTGGGAGTCAAACAGAATCAGCGTGGGAAAGAATTGGATCCCCAGCATATCGAGCGTAGGACTTGCACCGTAGCCCACGGGCCAATCAAAGCCGGCAACCGTCGTCATATACGACTCTACTGCCATACGGGCAGAACCCCCTTCAGGCGTGAGCCCGACGAACTCTACACCTAGCGGATGGTACTTCGCATACAGCTTGGCCAACTTCGGCAGCGACTCCCGGCAGGGAGGACACCAAGTCGCCCAACAATCCACCAGCACAACCTGCCCACGCAGACTCGCCGGCGATGGTGCGGTTGCTGAATTCAACCACCCCTCGGCCATCAACTCAGGCAGTGGACTCCCAACCGGAATCAGTTCATTCATCCCGCCACGCGGCCAAACGATCACCGCCACCGCTCCTGCCAATAGCACAAAACCGATTATTTCGCCCCAACTGGTCGATCTTTTTGAGTTTCGCATAATCCGTGAGCCGAATGCACAAGCATCCGATAGAAAGGTTATTGGTTCGTAGCGAGTTTTGAGTTAAGATTCTTGACTAGCGCCTATTCGCGACAAGGATGTGTGACGACAGAACCATAGACAAAATCTAGGCTTCCCTCGGATGAACCACATAATTTACTCAAAGCGAAAAGAGTTTTAACCGCGGAGACGCAGAGGCGCGGAGAAAACTGCTGCCGGAGTCGATCGGAGTAAGAAATGCTTTCATGGCTTTTTAACGAGAATTATCTCCGCGTCTCCGCGTCTCTGCGGTTCATTCCTTGGACTGTTATCAGTATGAGTAATTTACCATAATTTCATAATCAAAATTATTATGAATTCCCCTCTGCGGTTCAAATACGATGAAAACACAACAGTAGGTGCAATCTAGAGGATACACCATTTGTTGGGGGCACGTTAGTGGTCTCGAAATCAAGAACAAATCCTGTTTTGGATAAAGGAGCTTCTCTGATGAGTAATGCAACCCAACCAACGCGCCGCGAATTCGTCCGTGATTCGTTGGCATCGACCGCTGCGATCTCGTTGCCTTGGTTTGTTCCAGCACGGTCATTGGGCAAGGATGGCAATGTCGCGCCGAGTGAAAGAATTACGCTGGGAGTCATCGGAATTGGCCCGCGTGGCAAGTATGTCCTGGGAGGGATGCTCGCTCAGCGTGATGTGCAGTGTGTCGCGATCGCCGATGTCCAAGCGAGCCGCCGCGACGCAGGAAAGCAGCTCGTGGACACCCACTATGGCAACAATGATTGTGTGCTGTATCGAGACTTTCGTGAACTAGTTGATCGAAAAGACATTGATGCGGTACTGATTGCAACGGGTGATCGCTGGCATGCCCCTGCGTCGATCATGGCGGCAAATGCAGGAAAAGATGTGTATAGCGAAAAACCTTGTGGGCTGACCATTGCCAACTGCCAGGAATTGGCCGACACGATAGAGCGCACCGGAAGAGTATTTCAAGCCGGAACTCAACGGCGTAGTGTGACAAACTTTCAGCAGGCTATTGAGCTTGCTCACTCCGGAGCGCTGGGCAAGCTCCATACGCTTCATGCCACAGTCTACACGCCTCAAATCAACACTTCCTGGCTGGCGGGTGAACCGACGCCCAACCAAGAAGTTGTGGACTGGAATCTGTGGCTTGGACCAGCACCATGGCGACCATACAACAACCAGTACGTCGAAGGGCAATGGCGAGGTTACTATGATTTCGACTCGGGAGCTCGGTTGTTGGATTGGGGTGCCCACACCGTCGATCTCTGCCAATGGGCAAACAAGGCAGATGACACGATGCCCCTTGATTTTGAGCCGATGGAAGACAAGATCACGGCCCGCTATGCCAACGGCGTGAAGTTGATCATGCATTTCCTGGAAACGCCGTTTGGAGAGCGTCCCGGATGGATCCAACATCTGGGTACTTGTCCGGTGCGTTTTGAAGGAGACGCAGGTTGGGTGGAGGTGGGCGACAGTGGCGGGATCGAAGTCCACCCGAATTCACTTAAAACAAAACTACCGCAACTACCCAGCAAGGAATCTGGGCTCGATGTTAAGGCTCATGCGCGGAACTTTTTCGATTGCGTCAAGTCACGCGGGATCACGGTTGCAAACTCGAAAGTCATGCGACACTCGCATATTGCTTGTCACGCAGCGGCCTTGTCCTGGATACTCAACCGCAAGTTGACGTTGGACCCGACGCAGGAAACATTTGTCAACGATGACGAAGCGAATCGCTTACAAGCGCGCCCGGCCCGTGAATGGAGTACTTAGCCTCACTTGAAATCTGGGCATTGTTGCGATAACCGGGGCAATTGGACGAGAAAACTCCGTGATAAGATTGCCCCGTTGCCTGGCGCTATTTGGGATTGCTCCAATCACCTGGCTCCGACTGAAGGTCTTCGCGGCTAACATTCTGAGTACCTAATGACAACTGATTGGCACTTTTAGGTAGACTGGTTGAGTAGCCGATTATCGGTTAGGATTGAGCGATTATACGCTTACCTCTCCTACAGGCTCCTTTTGTGACCACTACCTACAGCACCGACACCGACCGCAGCGGGCCAAAAGGGCGTTATGCCTTCGTGAGCCTAGGCTGTCCAAAGAATCTTGTCGACAGTGAGCGGATGCTCGGCATGTTGCAGCTTGACGGCTATCAGCTTGTCAACGAACCGCAGGGGGCCGACTTCGCGATCGTCAATACCTGCGGCTTCATCGAGCAGGCCCGGCAGGAGTCGTTTGCCGTGATCGACGAGATGCTGGAACTTAAACGCCAGGGGAAACTTCGCGGGTTAATCGTTTCGGGTTGCCTCGCTGAGCGGCAAAAGGAATCGCTATTGGTCGACCGACCGGGAATCGACCAGTTGGTTGGCGTCTTTGGTCGCGAAGAGGTAACCAAGGTTGCGGATCGATTGATCGGCGGCCTGTCTGAACAGCGGAGCGTGTTTCAACCCGCGCCGACCCATACGCTTCCCGATACCTCGCGACTGCGGATTACGCCGAAACATTTTGCCTTCTTGAAAATCTCCGAGGGCTGCGATCGGCTCTGCACTTTCTGTGCGATTCCCAAAATGCGTGGCAAGCACGTCACCAAACCTTTGGAAACGGTGATTGCCGAGGCACAGGAGTTGGCCGCCGACGGGGTCCGCGAGCTGGTCATTGTTGCCCAAGATACCACGTATTACGGACTCGATCTCTACGGCCAGACGCGGCTACCAGAACTACTGCGAGAGCTCGAAAAGGTTGAAGGACTCGATTGGATTCGGCTGATGTACTTGTACCCGATGTACTTCAGTGACACTCTTATCGACACGATTGCCGAGAGCGAGAAGATACTGCCCTACCTTGATATGCCGCTGCAACACGCCAGCGACCAAATGCTCAAGCGCATGCAGCGTCGAGTCACGCGCGGCGAAACGGAGACACTGCTCGACAAGCTCCGCAAGCGGATTCCTGAGTTGGTCATGCGCACCACGTTCATCACCGGTTTCCCCGGTGAAACTGACGAACATTTTGTCGAGTTGGAAGCATTTATCCGCGATCAGCAGTTCGAGCGGTTGGGCGTTTTCACGTATTCCTACGAGCCGGACACCCCCGCGGCAAAACTTCCCGATCATTTACCCGAGGAAGTCAAGGCTGCCCGACGTGATCACTTGATGGCCGTTCAACAAGAAATTGCCTTTGATTGGAACGATGCCCAGCTCGGTCGGCAATTGGACGTGCTAATCGACTCTGCGGTCCCTGGGGAGCCTACCGCATGGATTGGTCGCAGTTACGCAGATGCCCCCGACGTAGATGGGGTCGTTTATGTCACGGGCGAGGGACTTTCGCCCGGGGCGCTGGTACGATGTGAGATAGTGGCCCGCCGCGACTATGATCTAGTGGCTGCCGCCTGCGGCGAGCCCCGTTGACAGTCCGTTGGAATTGTAGGCCGGAACGAGCTCTGCGAGTTCCGGCATTTTTTTCGGAGTAACTTTGTGCATACCGGAAATCGCATTGTGCGCTCCGGCCAACAGCTTCGCTATGTCAGAACCGACTACCCCTCCTAACAATACAACAGTGCTGAACGTGCCAAATCAACTCACGATGGCCCGCATCGTGTTGTCGCTGGCACTGTTCGGTTTTCTGATGGTCGGTTGGTACAAAGCTGCCCTGGTGGTATTTGTGCTCACGGCGGCCACCGATTGGCTCGATGGTTACTTGGCCCGCAAATACGCCCAGATAACTCAATTGGGGCGGGTGATGGATCCCTTTGCCGACAAGATGTTTATCTGTGGTACTTTCGTACTGCTCTCGGCCGTACCACGGCTTACAGACGGACTGCTCCCCTCCGGCATCCCAGCGTGGATGACCGTGGTAGTGGTGGGTCGCGAGCTTTTGGTCACGACGCTCCGAGCTTTTGTCGAGCAGGGTGGCGGTGACTTCTCTGCCAAGTGGATCGGCAAATGGAAAATGGGGCTCCAATGTATCGCCGCGATTTGGAGCATGGTGCAACTCACGTACGTCGACCAAGCCGCAGAAACGTGGAGAACCGTGCCACCTGAATGGATGACTCAAGGGCTCACGGCGGTCGCTTGGAGCATGGTTGGCTTAACGCTCTATTCAGGCGTGACCTACGTGCGTGCAGCCGCAGATCGATTTCTATCAAGCTAGTCACTGCCACGCTTGGCAGGTGCGAGAAACAGCCATGTCCGATGTGATGTCCATTGCAGCACTCCTGGTCATGCTCACGGCCGCGATAGCAAGTCTTGGGGCATTGTTGATTCTGTTTGAACGGCACGTCGGCGGCGAACCATTGCTGCCCTACCAAGCTCGACAGCACGTTCCCTGGCAATCTGGCATCGTTCTGTTGGCCATGTTGCTGACATTTTCTGGCGTGATCTTCACCTTCTTTGGAGCGGGAAGCGATCCTCATGCCCTCACGGAGAATGAATTTCTTCAACCAAGGGACAGGAACGAAGCCGACGAGGAACTTGAGCAATTACCCACTCCTGATTCGGCTGGATCTGAAAAGGAAGCAATCCGTGCCAAGGATTTTATTCTTAACAGCCTAGGAACCACCCTGTTCTTGATCCTTCTGGTCGTCGTGCTGGGAGTCTGGCTGCACATTTCTGTGGGGGCGAGTCGCATTGATCTCGGCCTGCCGACAAGTGGCGCGCAGGCACTCCGGGACATCCGAATCGGCAGCGTAGCCTGCGCTGCCTCTCTCTTGCCCATCTACGTACTGCAATTAGGCCTGACGATCGTACTCCAACCCGAGGCCGAACACCCCATCGTTGAGCAACTCAGCAAGAGTCACTCACCCGCAATGTACCTTGCCGGAGTTTTACTGGTCGTCGTCGCCGCCCCGCTAGGTGAGGAATTCCTATTTCGTTTGCTACTGCAAGGATGGCTCGAACGATGGGAAGATGAAACTATCGGCTACGCGGGGAGCGATCGCCGCTTTGCTCTGGAAACGGCTCACTTGCCCGACAATGCACTCACGGAAGTTGAACAGGAATCTGTGACACCCGTGGAAGAAGAACTGCTGATTTTCCCCGCCGAACCGCCTCCCATGCCGAGGAGAGGAGTTCTCACTGCCCTGCCCCACGGGTGGCTGCCAATCCTGATCAGTGGAACCCTATTTGGACTCGCTCACCTGGGCCACGGAGTCTCACCGGTGCCTCTGGTACTGTTTGGTATTGTGCTGGGTTACCTTTACCAACGAACGCACCGATTAATCCCTTCGATCACCGCTCATGCTTTGTTCAATGCCTATTCGATGACAATGCTGTGGCTACAATTGGAGAATTAAGCCGGCGATTCCCGCAACGATGATTGTTTTCTACAATAGCAGTGTCAGCATGAACATTTGAATCAAATCCTCCCTAGCCGTCAGCGGAAGCCCGCGGTTCCTACGAAAATACACTCGACGTGAACATCACTCGCAATCCAACCCGTAAAGTACAAATCGGCTCGATCACCATCGGCGCCGACTACCCGATCGCCGTGCAAAGTATGACTGCCACGCATACGCAAGACGTGGATGCCACTCTGGCCCAAGTGAACGCCCTGCATAAAGCAGGGGCCGACGTGGTGCGGATTGCGGTTGACAACGAGAAGGACGCCGCGGCACTCGTGGAAATCCGCCGTCAGACGAAAGCGAATCTCTCCGTCGATTTACAAGAGAACTATCGACTCGCGGAGATCGTCGCCCCGCATGTCGACAAAGTCCGCTACAATCCGGGCCACTTGTACCACCACGAGCGGACGAAGCCCTGGCAGGAAAAGGTCCGCTATCTGGCGGCCGTGGCTACTGACAACAACTGTGCAATCCGTGTGGGAGTAAATTGCGGCAGCGTCGATCCCGACAAGCGCAACCAATATCCCGAGGACGATTCCATCGGCCCCATGCTCGACAGTGCCCTGGAGCATTGCCGCGAGTTGGACGAACTTGGCTTCAAACGCTATTGTGTGTCGCTCAAAGATTCCGATCCGCAGAAGGTAATCGATGTGAATCGCCGCTTTGCCGAGTCGCGGCCCGATGTGCCGCTACACTTGGGTGTGACCGAAGCGGGGATGCCTCCCGATGGTATTATCAAGACACGCATCGCGTTTGAACAACTCATCAGCCGGGGCATCGGCGACACGATCCGCGTATCGCTCACTGTCTCGAACCCGCGCAAGCCGGAAGAGATCGCCGCGGGTCGGCAGATCCTGTCCGACATCGCCGCCGGCCGCGTCCGCTCGGTGGTGGACTACGGTCTCGACACGCTCAATATCATCAGTTGCCCCAGTTGCTCGCGGGTCGAGAACGAGGCATTCGTTGACCTGGCTGAGCAAGTGAAGGAAATGACCCGCTATGCAGCCGACCATGCACTCACCATCGCCGTGATGGGTTGCCGAGTGAACGGCCCTGGCGAAACCGACGACGCCGACCTGGGTCTCTGGTGTGGGCCGAAGTTCGTCAATCTCAAAAAGGGAAGTGAATCGCTGGGGCAGTACGGATACGAAGAAATTCTGCCCCGCTTGAAGGAGGAGCTGGATGCGTTGATTGGTGTGAATTAGACGAACATAACTCGAGAGAGAGCAAACTAACGATTGCCGACAATGCCCCCTGAGTTTTTTGCGAATTGGTACAATTAGCCCTTTGCCCTTCCGAAGTGTATACTGGTGAGAGAGTGGTACGTAAAGAATCAAATAGGGAGTTGCGCACATAAATGGAACACGTCGAACTTCTTGATTAAACGTCAATTGATCTTCAAGCTTCTGGATTGAGGCTTGTTGATGGTGCTTTGCGATTTGGTAGCAGTCGGGTGACACTTGACTTGGTCGTCGAGCAGTATGAAAACGGCATGACCCCAGAAGACATGGTCCGAGCCTATGATGCGCTCGATCTGGCTGATGTGCATGCGGCTATTGCCCTCTATCTCCGGAACCGTGAGAAAGTGCAGACGTATCTCAAGCAACGTAGAGACGAAGCTGCCGCACTTCAAGAGAAGATCAGTCAGGAGCGTCCGCGCATCTCTTCTGCAGAACTACTTGACCGCCGCAGTGCCAAGGAAGTAGTAGATGCTCCGTCTAGCAAGTGACGTCGATGTTCATGGAGCGATTCTGCGCGGTCTGTGGCGGCACAATCCAGACATCGACTTGGCGCGAGTGCAAGACATTTTGCCTGTAGAAACTCACGACACCGACGTACTCTCTTGAGCGGATTCGGAATATCGGTTACTTTTTACTAATGCCCGGAACTCGATGATCGGTCTTGCCAGACGACGCGCGGCGGCAAGAGAACCAATGCCTGGACTCATCACCACCACAACTGCGCAGTCCATTGGATCTGCCATCACGGATATCTTAATCATTGCAGAATTCATGTCGCAAGAGGAGATGGAGAATCAAGCGGTCGTTTTTCTGCCACTCTGAGGCATAAGGCCAATTCCGAAACCAACGGTCGCGGCTTTCTTGCATTACTTCCGCAAGATTTCCCTTCCCAGCCTCGAACTCAACTGCGGTACCGACAATCCACGTCCCCCGGGGCCACTAAGATTCGCCAGATCTTCGAAGAGTTTCTGATTCTCGCCCAAATTCGCCAGTAGTTCCTGCTGCAAGTTTGACCTGGCGGTGCTGAGTTTCTCCAGTTGGTCGTTCATTGTGGCGGTGGTGTCGGCCAAGAGAGCCTCACCTCGAGCGCGAGCCAGCTTTACGACGGCGGTGCTGATTTCCTGGGCCAACTGTTCGCCAAGCGATGAGTTGATTTTGAATTGAGGCTTGTTGAGGGTGCCAGCCAATTTTACTTCGGCTTGAACTTCTTGGATGCTGCTCAGCGCCTCTCCCAAAATCGTCGTCAGGTGTTGGTTCACTCGGGAGTTGGCCACCGGCGTAAGCTGAAACTTCTCCTGTGTGAAAGTGATTTGTCCCAAGAGAGTTTCCCCGTCAAGCTGCAGGTCGACCGAGAGATCAGCCATGCCTGGTGCAAGTTCAATCGCGAGCTTCTCGTCATTGCCCAAGGTCTGACCACCTATTGGCAATGTCGGACAAGCAAAATGCAACTCATCGCGGGGAACTCGTCCGCGATGATCTGAGACGACGAGCAGCTTCACAGGAATATCGCCCAGTGCCGCCAGCTCCAGCCGCGCAGGTTCTTCAAGCAGTTGCGGTGCGGAGGAAACGCCGCTCAAGTAGCCGACAAACTGCAACTCACGCCCTGCGATCGGGGCCGTTAATTCGACGCCAATGTGTTGTAGCTCGAACTGCGGTCGTGCCCGGCCGAAAGTCACCGTCGTGCCCCGGCTCCGCTGGGCAGCAAGTTCTTTGGTCGAATTCCCCGCAGTTCTCTTCCTCGCCCAGGTGATCCAGTCACAGGCATTTTGCAACTTCTCCGCAACGGTTTGCCCGAGCAGTACCTGTGTGAGATTATCGCCATCAAGTTGGTCAAATTCGAACTGCTGACGCAGGAAATCTTCGTCTTGTTGGCGAGCCGTCGAGAGAGCCTGCCGGTCATTCTTTGCTTGCTGGGGAAGCCCCTGAATCTCTTTTTGCAAGTCCACCAGCTCTTGTTGATTCGACTTCAATTCGGCGTGGAGTTCCGGTAGGCGTTCGACACCACGCAATGGGTTTTTCTTAATGTCACGAAATTCGTCTGCCAATTTCTGGCCACGCTGCTTCAGTTGCTCAGCCCGACTGCGCAAGGACTCTGACTGTGCTTTCCATTTTTTGCCGAGATTCTCGGCGATATGGGGGGTTTGCAACTGATCGACAAAATCGGCATCGAGCCGCTGGCTGGCGCTGTCGAGCCAATCGCTGGCCAGATCGCCAGCCTTGGCGAGCAATGGATCGAGCGCTGAGGGTGCTTCCTCAATCGCTGCGTCTGAGGTTGCTAACTCGCCTGAGGTGCTACGCAAGGTATCCAATTGCAGGCCGGTAATCGCCCCATTGCTGACAACAATCCGATTGTGCAAGAGTGCGAACGAGTCGATTTGCAATACGACATGCTCCGCCTCGAACAGGTTGCGGAGGACGGATTCCGGATTGGCGACCTGCAAGTCCCGCAGCTCAAGCTTTCCTGCCTTGATCCAGGTAGTCAACTCGCCCAACTCCACCTTGGCACCCGTGGCCGACTGCCCACCAGTAACTATCATCCACTCAAGCAGCGGATCGCAACCAAATCTCACAGTTCCGGCCAGCATGGCCAGCAGCAGGAGGCGAGGGGCCACGTATTTCCAACGAATGATGTTCAACCGTCGATCCCCCATTGGGTGCCAATTTCCGCGCCACGGAGCAGACGAACCGCACGAAATCGCATCAGCCAGCGACTCAGTCGAGCCTGCACCCTCAACGAAAACTGGTGAGCTAGCCAGTAGGTGGGATACGTCAGGTAGAAAGCGATCGCCAATTGCCCGAGGACCACCGTATTGTTGAGACCCAGCCAGGGACTGATTGCAGATTCAAACAGCGATTCATGGAGTGGTCGGAGCACCTGCCAGGTCAAGACAGAGGAACCAATCCGATGCGCAAGGGGATCCAACACCAGACCCAAGCAGGTAAACAGACCAGCGCCCATGAGGCCCACCGGCTTATTGACACGCATCCCCACAAGCAACATCCCCAACAGGACGGCCAACAAATTTCCCTTGGGCACCAATCCGATCGCCATCCCCAGGACAAATCCCCAGGCGACCTGGCGAGGTGAATCATTGGCCACCAGCGCCTGGGCGAACTGGCGAATCGGTCGCAGAAAAAAAGAGAACATGGCGTTTCTCAGTTGCCGAAGAGGAATGGTCGCGTGAAGAGATCGGACGTCTTCAAGTTCTTCGGCATTCTTTGATACTCGCCTGCAGGATGAAGCATTGCTGGCAGTTGTTGGCCCCCTTGCCAAGCCGGATTGAGAGGGTAATCTGGAGGGTTTGGCCTGCGGATAGTTTGGCAAAACATAAAGAAATTTTAGGCTGCCGGTTGCTAGCTGACAGGCAACTTGCGGCGGAGTAGCTCAGTTGGTTAGAGCAGCGGAATCATAATCCGCGTGTCGGGGGTTCGAATCCCTCCTCCGCTACTTGTGACCACCGGTGAATATCGGTGACTGAGAGTGAAAAACCCCTGTAAAACCAGGGTTTTTTCGTTTTTCGGCTCAGGTTCGTCTGAGTGCCTCCAGTGACCACTCATGACCCCAGCGCTGCCAGTGGCCGCAACCAAAAAGCGCCTTTAATTTACGCCGAAGGCGTTCAACTCCAAAGCCCAGGGTCGCGATAGCGCACCCTGGGTTTGCGATCCCCCCCTCGATCCTCCAACCCCAACGGGGTTGCACACATTCACGATAGGTCACTGGTGTCCATGTGGAACCCCTTCGGGGTACATGATGTAGCCCGTGTTGTTGACCCAGGGTGCGCCCGGCCAGGATTAAATATTGATGGCGGGCGACCACTGGGCTGTGGAGTGAAACCCCTGCGGGGTTAAATTCAATGAGTCATGTTCCATAAATTTGCGCAGACTGCGAAAACTTTTACTGTTAGTAACACGGACGGAACACGGATAAGAGTTCGAATTCAACATTTTCAGTGTTCAATCAGTGTTAATCCGTGGCTAAGAAATTTGCGCAAGTTGCAAAGATTTGCATCGTTAGTAGCACAAATGCCCCGCAAAGTCGAGAGTTTGTGCAAACCTGTGTGCAAACTTTGCGAGCAGCGGAATCGCGACTAGGCCCCTTTTTTCCGGGTTTTTCGATTCTCTGTGGCATTGGGTTTGGGCGGCGAAGGGAGGACAGAAATCGCAGCCGTTTGCTCATCCATTTTGACGTGGCTGTAGACGTTCATCGTCAGGTTGATGTCACTGTGACGGGCCATGGCCTGGGCGACCTTGGGCGAAACGCCCGACTTGGCCAGATTCGAGATGAACGTGTGCCGATTCGCGAGGGTCTCGGCGAGCTCGTCAGCCGTCATCATCAGCGGGGCAGCCTGAAAGGCGTCGGCGGACACTTCTCCCAAGCCATCGTTCGGGCTGTTGCGTTTCGAGCCTTTTGGATTGAGAATCATTGGCCATCGTTGGATACCTCGCCAGCCAACTGCCTATTGTAGCGACTTTCCGCGCCTCCCAAGGCAGCCAATAATTCTACACCTTGAAAAGCGGTGTGGCTATCCATCAGTTTTCAAGGTAGGATTTTATCATGCTCAATCGCTCTCGCCAGTTATCGCGTCTTAAGTCGCTCCTGAAAAGCAATCCCGTGGTCGCCATCCTGGGTACTCGGCAAGTCGGCAAAACGACGCTTGCCCAAGCTCTGCGGGAGCGCTGGAAACGGCCCTGCCACGTCTTCGATTTGGAGAACTCGCACGATTTAGGCCGTCTGGCAGACCCTATACTGACTCTGGAACCATTGAAGGGTCTGGTGGTACTTGACGAGGTGCAGCGTCTGCCGGAGTTGTTTCCAGTGCTGCGGGTCTTGGCGGACCGTCGTCCCATCCGGACGCGGTTTCTCGTGCTGGGGAGTGCTTCGCCCAGCATGCAACAGCAAGGCAATGAGTCATTGGCCGGACGCATCGCCTATTGTTCTCTGGATGGGCTGTCGCTGGAGGAAGTCGGTGCCAAGCATCACGAGAAGTTGTGGATTCGCGGTGGGTTTCCTCGCTCGTTTCTAGTCAAAACAAACGTGGAGAGTCAAAAATGGCGGGATGATTTCGTGACCACGTTCTTGGAACGAGACCTGCCCCAGCTTGGCATCCGCGTGAGTGCCACTACGCTGCGGCGTTTTTGGACGATGCTCGCCCATTTTCACGGGCAGATTTGGAACGCCTCGCAATTCAGTCGCAATTTCGGCGTCAACCATGCGACCATCCGCCACTATCTCGACATCCTCACGTCGGGCTTTGTCATTCGGCAGCTTCAACCTTGGCATGAGAATCTGTCAAAGCGTCAAGTGAAAGCTCCCAAAATCTACCTAACTGACAGCGGCTTGCTACATTCACTGTTGGGACTCTCCTCCAAGGCCGATGTCGAAGCTCATCCCAAAATCGGGGCCTCCTGGGATGGATTTGTGATTTCTCAAGTCGTCAATCGACTTAACGTGCGACCTCACGACTGCTACTTCTGGGCCACGCACGCGGGTGCCGAACTCGACTTGCTTGTGGTTCGCGGCAGAAAACGTTGGGGCTTTGAAGTCAAGCGAACTGCGGCTCCAACCATCACGCCGTCTATGCGAACCGCACTATCGGACCTGAAACTTCAACGTCTATTCGTTGTGCATGCGGGTGAGCACTCCTTCGACATGGCGAAGAGCATTCGAGCGATTGCCCTGCCCCACTTGCTCGATGAATTGAAGCCCTGGTAACGCGTTAACAGCCCGCGAACTGCCGATAGCGAATGCTTGTTTTGTCATTTCGAGCGACCAAGATGTCCATCCGTCATAAAGGGCGAACTGCCGTCGCAAGGCAAACCAGTCCTGCACGACCTCCGTTGTTTGACCGTTGACTGATGTTGGGGAGTGTTGCTAGTCTCGGATGGCGACCCCGGAAATCGTTCCACTCTCTTCAGCGGGCCTCGGTCGAGGCTGACCATCTCATGCAGGCATCTTCGCTGTTAGTCCATTTTTTGGATCCTTGCTTCGCGGCATCGGCAGGACCAATGCGTCGTGAATTGAAGTTCAGGGCTACCCTATCAGGCGTTGGGACCGACTGTCATCAGGATAAGTTGTCGGCTTGCATAGGTGCGATTTGAGGCCTTCACCTCAAGGAATAAAGCCACGCTGGGCTTGTCGAAACACGTCGCAACGGGTGGTCGATAGTCTATTTCCTGCGAATAGAAGGCATGCGGGACTGGCTGACGTTCCTGGCACGCGACTGCTGCAAAGGGGAACCCGAATTGTGCGGGGTATCCTGCAAGAAGCCTAAGCGACGACGAGCAAAGTCGGCTAGCAATTAAATCGTCATCGGTCGCCTCATTCGCGGGAAACTTGCTCGCAGCAGTCGGCAGTCGTGGGTCGGCATTCGATTACGTTGCCGCGTCGGTCAAGTTCTAACTGGCAGCATCCTCGCAGCATCTCTTCTAGGCGGTTTCTTCCACGCTGCACTCGCGACTTGGCACCTGACAGGGAAATGCCCAGCAGTTCGGCAATCTCGGACTGCGGACGACCTTCGATTTCATACATTTGCACGGCATCACGCTGCTTCTTTGGCAGGTTACTAACCATTAAGGATAGCCAATTGGCAATCGCGTGGTTCTGATTCGTGCCGCCATAAGTCTCGTCCTGGTCGGCGACCTCCTCGACCGCTTCGGTAGGTCGAGGGGTTTGTCGCCGGTAAAAATCCGCAATCACATTCCTGGCAATCTGGTACACCCAGGCCTCAATCCGCTCGGCCTCCCGAAGCGAGCCGATTTTTTCTAGGACTCGCACGAATACATCCTGAAGGATGTCATCAGCATCAGATTCGTGACGGACTCGTGAGCGAATAAACGCTCGCAAGTCGTCACTGAGAACTTGCCAAACGTCTCCGGCTATGTTTGTGGATTCGGCCATCATCTTTAGCAGTACTTTCCGGTGGCTGCCGCATTCGGTTTTTCGCCCTGCGGCGGGCTACAAACACACTGACAACAGCCGGTCTGGCAGCAACTCGGCTGGTAGGAGCATACGCAGCAACAAGTCATGATACCACAGCACGTCTGCCCAGCCACGGGCGTGTTGGTTTGTCCTTCGTTCATTTTTCTGGTTCCTTTCAAACTAAGGCGTTGTATTGGGATGTCGAACTGAATCCCTCTGACCATATAGACGCAAGAGCCTTAAAAAAGACGCACTTCGAAAAAAGGGAGGCCCGGTGGTGCATGGGTGGCCTCAAGAAACCGTACTAGGCGCGCGGAAGAACCGTTCTGCTCGTAAAGATAGGTGTGAACCTAGTCGGCCACCTTCGCGAGAAGGGGCAAATCCTCCCGAGCAAAACTGGCCGAACCTCGCCATTCATCGCCATCCTTGTAGAGGGCGGTGAACCGGACCTTGCGAGGAGCGTCATCACCGTTGTCGAAGACGGCGGCCTCAATTCGTCCAATGCGATCTTGATGGATGGGCTTGTTGTTTTCGGCTATCGACGTAAGCTGGGATGAGTTTGATCACGTTGTAATAAAGATCATTGGCGTTGAGCGGTCGGTCGTGGGGCAGCTTCCGGCGACTGGCAAAATCCGCTCCTGGCAACGGCAGGCTGATTATACCCCTTGAATACTGGGTCGTTACCTCCCATGTTTCAAGGTAGGGTTACAGCATGATTTCACGATCGCATTCTTTCGCATGTGCCATACAAAGCTCAGCACCGATTCTCCGCATTCCAAGACCTTACAACTTGGCCTGCATGCGAAATAATCGTGGCAACGGACGCAAGTTCAGATATGGAGATAATCGGTTACGTTATTAGCGAGTAGATGACTGCCGCCAGTAGTGCGCCGGCAATGGGTCCTAAAACTGGAATCCAGGCATAGGGCCAATCGGAATCGCGTTTTCCGGGAATGGGCAAAAAGGCATGGACGATTCGAGGTCCCAGGTCTCGCGCCGGGTTGATGGCATAGCCGGTAGTGCCTCCCAGCGACAAGCCAATTGAGAAAACGAGCAAGCCAACCGGCAGAGCACCGAGCGTACCAAGGCCGATCTTAGTGCCCGGTGTATCAATCCCGGCTATTATGGGGCCATCAGCCAGCAACGACGGCTCAACCGCCAATAGGACGGCTAGAACCAAAACCATGGTTCCAATTACTTCGCTCAGAAGATTGCTAGTCGTCCGCCGGATGGCGGGGCCGGTAGCGAACGTGGCCAGCTTGGCATTGGCATCATCCGTCACCGCATAGTGATCCCTGTAGAAAAGATACACAAGCACAGCTCCCGCCATCGCTCCTGCCATTTGTGCTCCGAGGTAGCCTGTCACACTCTCCCAGCCAAATTTACCCGCCGCTGCCAATCCCAGAGTGACCGCCGGGTTGATGTGGGCGCCACTCATGGGGCCGACACACCACACGGCGACAAAGACGGCCATTCCCCAGCCAAACGTTATCACGATCCAACCGGAATTATGCCCCTTGGTTTCGGTCAAGACGACATTGGCAACACCCCCGTTGCCAAGCAAAATTAGCAACAAGGTCCCCATGAATTCACCAAGATAGGCAACCATCAGCGATAAGTCCTCAGAATTTTATTTTATTGTTTTGTCCGCGAACACAAATTGATGAGTAGGTATTCAATCCCAGCAACCAATGTGTAACATTAACGTCTTTCAAACCCAATAGCGAGACTTACGAGAATCTTGAAGCTGAATCCTGCATCGACAGATCACTTGAATTGTTACACGAGTTGTTGGTTTGGAAGTGGGGCGACGGCACTTGAGAAGTAGCTGTTAGGTTTTCGTAATTGAGCATTTCTTGTTTTTTTGTCTCGTCGCTCCAGACAAGGAGGCGGCCCATCCAGTCCGCAACTTTCCTGGCAATATTCAGGTGGTCGGAATGATAATATCGCCAGCTTGTGCGCCGAATCATGACGTCGTCAAGATGAACCGCCCATTCTTGTTCGCAGAAATGTTCAACAGCCGCTTGAGAAACCTCTGGAGGCAAGATGCCGCTCACCGGCGTCGTATCCGGATTTTCCAAGAGTGGCGTGGTAGCGGTACTGCAAGGCCTCAAAGATGCTTTGAGAAAGCGCCCGACGTCATCCACGGTCTCTTCAGCCATCAGCCGGTAGGAGGTCAATTTGCCCCCGGTCACGTCCCACCACCCGGGATGACTCATTTTGATTTCGTGCCGACGAGAAATATCCGATGGATTCCCGTGTTTGTCAGCCACCAAGGGCCTCAAACCGGCCCACGTGGATAACACATCTTCGCCCGTTAGTCCGACGGCGGGAAAAGCATCGTTCACTACGTCTAGTACGTAACTTTGATCCGCGGGATCGCATCGAGGTGAGTCGATTGGCCCATGGTAGTCTGTGTCGGTTGTTCCCAAAATCACCCTTTCTCCCCAGGGAATCGCAAAAAGAATCCGCGAATCTTCGGCAAAAACCACCGCATCCGGCACCGGGAGTCGCGATCTGGCGACAACCAGGTGAACTCCCTTCGTGAGTCGGAGCGATGTTTTGGAATGGGGGAGATTGTGCGACCAGGGGCCAGTCGCATTGATAACACACCTGGCAGAAATCTCGTATTGCTGCTCTGTCATGGCGTTTCGCAGTTCGCAACGCCAGCCTCCCTTCTCTGGATGGCCGTCGACGAAACGCACGTAATTCCTAACCGAGGCCCCATGATAGCTCGCCGATCGTAGCGTATCCAAAGTCAACCGAGCATCGTTGGTCATGCCGTCAAAGTAGCGCACCGCCCCCGTCAATTTTGAGGTTTGCAAACCGGGAAGAATCCCTAGGGTACGCCTCCGACTGAGAACCGTACTTTTTCCCAGATTGCGACCACCACAAAGCAGATCATAAATCTTCACTCCAATCCCCAGCTTCCAGAGGGACCACGCAGATCGTCGGCGAGTAGGGAAAATGAAAGCCAAGGGGTCGGAAAGATGGGGCGCGATCCGGTGGAGGACCATCTTCTCGCGACTTGCCTCTCGGACCAATTTAATCTTCCCTTGGGCCAAATAGCGGATCCCGCCATGCAGTAGCCGACTCGACCGGCTGCTTGTACCGGAGGCAAAATCCTGTTTCTCAATCAAACAAGTCGTCAATCCTCTCATCGCGGCATCCCTCGCGACGCCCGCACCTACGATTCCACCTCCGACTACCAGGAGATCAAATTCAAGCCGAGGGATCTCGTTTTCCAGTGCTTCTGCCATAGGAAATATTCCAGAAATTGCGCAATAAAAAAGGCCCCACGGGAACACCGCAGGACCTTCTCATTTTACTCTTGGCCACTAAGTGCACTAACCGGCAACAGCCGAGATAGCAAATATCGAATTGTATTAACTAGTCTATACTGTACACTTGATAGAGAACATGTCAATTAACCTATTGCAATTTTGCATCTCCTCAAAATAACTTTTCAATAGCTTGCTGGCCTGCCCCTATTGTCAATGGAACTCTAATTGGCTCCAAATTCTTAATGTCCTATCAAATGCCTAGCCCTCATCAAATCGATCGATTCTTTGCTAAACCCGTCATCCCGGTTCTCTGGGATATTGGGGCTAATTCCGATGTGATCGCGTTGGCAAGTAGTGTAATTCTGCAAGGTGGGCCAATCGTAGAACTATCGCGGGCCATTGATCGCTTTGCAAAACCTCCGCTCGATCATTTACGAATCCTGGTGCATATCGATCTCGTTACCGGACTCGAAGCGAACGAGGCGGGACTCGAACTCTTGGCCGATATGGGGAAAATTGACGGCGTTGTCACGGTTCATCATCAACTAACAAAAGCAGCGAAGCGGTTGGGGATGCTCTCTATTGTAAGAATGTTCCTCTCCGATAGTCGGGCCTTGGAACGCGGATTGAACGTCGCCGAGAAGTCGCATGCAGATGTTATCGAGGTCTTGCCGGCAGCGGCAGCCGTCAAAGTTGCATTTGACCTACGTTCCTGCTCAATTCCCCATATAACCGGCGGCCTATGCCGCACCGAAGACGATATTCGAGAAGCCCTTGATTGTGGCTGTAGGGCAGTGACGAGTACACGCCCCGAGCTTTGGAAAATTAACGGGCAGCCCTAACATCTAATACCTTTTCTTAACGTGGGCAGGGGATTGAGGCTGACGAAATCGGCTGGAAAGTGGCTAACCGAAAACTTTTCTGAAAAAATGATTGACACCGGGATTTATTCCGTATAGGATTCTATTTGTCGGAGAAAATAACATAAAGCTTTTAGTGGCTTAACCGCCCGGCCTCAGAGATATCGAGAAAGGCCCCCCCGGTTTCGGGAGGGGTCTTTTTTTGTGCGCTGGTTTTTGTGGTTCAGAGGGGGAGCCGAAGGGTTTTAAGCAGATTTCGCAAGAAGCGAATAAAGACAGCACCGCGTGAGGAACTCCGTTGGGCGAAAAAAGAGATGAAAAAGGACGTTCCCGATTTTGATTGGTTCTTGGAAAAACTTAGGAAGAATCAACCAGGATTGATTCTTGAGGAAAAACTTATCAGAGATGCGGCGGAGATCATTTGGAACAGAATTCATAGTTCCTTGGAAGTAGAAGTGATTGTAAGCAAGCTTCCGGCCACGCGTCGAACCGTGGAGCGACGCTTTCGGGAGCAGATAAAACTATCAATTCGCGAAGTTGTTGCAATCGCAAGACTGGAATTGGCTAAATGGCTATTAACAGAAACTTCATTACCAATTCACATGGTTGCAAAGGAGTCCGGATATACTTCCAGCGATTGGATGGGCAAAGTAATTCGGCGGAATTCGGGAATGACCCCGAGCGATTATCGGCTCCACACAAGAGCAAGAGAACGAGGGAAAAGAAAAGAGCGGTAGGTCGTTTGCGTGGCCTTTGTTCGATAACCTGAAAATAACTGAAAGGAGGGCTTCGAAGCTCCAGCTAAAACCCTTGCTACGCGACGCTTGTTCGGCTGCTATTCGGCTGCATTTTTCCGGATTGTCGCAACAGTCTGATGAAGTATCCGTAGCTGGAGACAAAAATAGGTATTAGGTATAAAGAGCCGATTCCGCTTGTTCCTTGTGTTCGCTTGTGCGGACACGACGTTGTCGGCTCAAAAAACCCCCTTATCCCATTGGGAGGAGACTAATGATGAACACTCGAATAACTACAACTCTCGGTTCAGTGGCCCTTGTGGCATTACTGGCAGGAATCTCAAGAGCAACGGTGCTCAACTTTGCCATGAATTCTGCAGGTGCTGTGCCCGCAAACAACAGCGATTTGGATGTGCCTTATGGCAGTAACGTCGGTCCGGCTAATATTATCGGTGCCACGGACGGTGGCGAAGGATGGACTCCCAATATTGCGCTCGCTTGGGCACCTACGGGTGGGACAGTCCCCGCCGCTCCGGACATCGATGTTCTGGAGTTCCATAGTGCAGGCACTTTCACCGGCGCAGGCTTTACGGTTCCTGTCCTGCAATTGGACATCGATGCCAGCAATCATACGGTCTTGCCGGAGGACCCTTGGGTCGACTTTACTCCGGACGCCGGGTGGGCTGTGAGAATCCACGAGTTGAAATTCGGCAATGCAACCGACCAAAGCGAAAATGCGTACTCTACGACCATCAGTGTTCTGGAACTCCCTGGCCTGACCCCAACGGGATCTTCCCATACGACGGCCGCACTGACGGCCGGCCAGTTGGAGGTCGCGACGTTGAATTTTACGGGCGCACCAGGCGTAAGCTACCGGTTGCTGTTTCATGACAATACCGATCCGGCTAACGGCCTTAACCCCCATCCCCGTGCCGCGATTGATGACTTGCGATTTAGCCAGGTGATTCCCGAACCGTCGACGCTTGCGCTTGTCGCATTGTGTGGCCTGGGACTGATTACAAGGAGGAAATAACGCTCATAACAGATTTTTTCGTTCATTTATTTAACTGATTGACTAACCGCACCGGTTGCCTCATTGAGGCAGAATGTGGCAGCCGGCCGGCGGTCAATCGAGGGAGAAATGAGAACCTTTTGCTTGCGATTTGAGATCAAGTTGTTCTCTTTTCGCCCTAACTTTTCTAACGCTACTAACGAGTAAATTACACAAGGAGTAATGACTATGAAATACCGACTGACAGTAACATTTGGATCATTGGCACTTTTGGTAGCAGTTTCTGGAACTGCTAGTTCAACAGTTCTTACCTTTGCTATGAATGAATTCGGAGGTTTGCCCGCAAACAACGAAGACTTGACGATCACTTACGGCAGTAATGTTACCGCAGGTAACTTTATTGGCGCAACCAATGGAGGTGAAGGATTTACTCCTAACATCGCTCTTGTGTGGGCACCAACGGGAGGCGAGATTCCGGGGGATCCTGACATCGATATTCTGGAATTCCATAGTGCTGATACGTTCACGGGTGCGGGGTTAACCGTTCCTGTTTTGCAATTGGATGTGGATATCAGCAACCATAATGAACTACCAGAGCACCCAACGCTCGACTTCATCCCGGATGCAGGCTGGGCGGTCCGGATCCATGAGTTCAAATACGGCAATGCAACCGACCAAGGGAGTCAGGCCCCCCACCCATGGACATTCAGCATTCTCGAACTTCCTAGTTTGACTCCCACTGGTTCTTCCTTCACTACTGCCGCATTGGGGCCTGGTGATAATGGGGTAGCGACTTTCAATTTCACGGGTCAACCGGGAGTGAGTTACCGGCTGCTATTCGACGACGGGCCTCTTGAATGCACATCATTTGACTGCCACAACCCTCGCACAGGGATAGACGATATTCGGTTTAGCCAAGTCCAGGCGACCGCGGAACCCAATGCAGATTTTGACGGCGACGGCGATATCGATGGCAAGGATTTCTTGATTTGGCAACGGGGCTTTGGGCTGACTGGTCAAACCAACAATAGCAATGGCGATGCCGACGGTAATGGAAGTGTAGGTGCAACTGACTTGGCAGCTTGGCAGACGCAGTATGGAACTCCTCCGTTGTTTGCCGCCGTCAGCGTCCCAGAGCCAGCTACGGGAATACTGTTGATTTCCTCATTCGCCCTTGTAGTGGTTCGTGGCGCAGCAAGGAAGCGCCGTTCTTAGGAGTTTTTCAGGAATGGTTCCTCCCGAAGTTCGACAGGCCGCGCCCGTTGCCCATGCGGGCAGGATGTGGCAGATGGGTAGCGGCCTGTCAAAAGTAGGGTGGATCAAGTGTTGATTTCAGAGGACCAAAATGTTGTGGACACAAGCAAGAGTGAGGTGGAAAGCTAGCCGGAAAAGCCTACGTGCTTGGCTGCTCACTTCGCAACTTGTGCTCTTGTGTGGGGCAACAACCACGGCAGGGAGTGTGCTGGTCGAAGCCCATCGAGGTTATTCCGGCATTGCCCCCGAGAATACGATCGCTTCCATTGATGCGGCCTTTGGCATCGCGGATCTCACCGAATGGGACGTACGTGTTACTTCAGATGGGGCTTTCGTCCTCATGCACGACGCGACGGTCGATCGCACGACGAACGGTACGGGGGCGGTGTCCTCGCTGACCTTGGCGCAGATCAAGGCCCTGGATGCCGGTTCGTGGTTCTCGTCCGCTTTCATTGGCGAAAAAGTGCCGACGTTGAGTGAAGCGGTCGATGCGGCGCTCCTCGGCGGCCTGACGCCATTGATCGAACCCAAAGCAGGTAGTGCTTCGGTTTACCATAACGAATTCGTCACCATGGGGTTGGCACCCACCGCTTTCCGCCTTATTTCCTTCGATTGGAATTTTCTCGACAGCTTGGATGCGTTGAATACTAATTACAACCTGGGGGCCCTCGGCAGTGGCACACTCACACAATCTACGATCAATACGGTCAAGGCCCAAGGGGCCGACTTCCTTGACTGGGAGCATAGCACCATCACCCAAGCCGTGGTGGACTTGGTTCATGCCAACGGCATGGAACTCCATATATGGACGGTGAATAGTTCAGCACGGATGCAGCAGTTGATCGACTTCGGGGTTGATGGCATAACGACGGATTTGCCGGAAACGCTCAATCAATTGGTTATCTTCGATTCGCGCACCGCGGATCTGAACATGGACACCCAAGTGAATGCGGACGATTGGCTCATGTACAACTCGGGTCGAGGGGTTGATCTCTCCGGCTTGTCGAAAACGGCAGCCTATCAGATGGGAGACATGGACGGAGATTTCGACAATGACATCGCCGATTTTGTCCGCTTCAAGGAATTGTACTTGGCGGCAGCGGCACCGGTTGTGTCCGAGTTGCTCGTCACCGTCCCCGAACCGATGACAGGGATGTTGTTGCTGCTGGCCGTTCTCGGAATCCTTGGGAGAGGACGGTTGTTAAGCAGGGCGAAGTCTACCAAGCACCGTTACCGATTCAATTTTCAAGGTGTCGCAATTCTGGGTTCGCTGGCGTTATTGCCGTTCTTGGCGGGGACCGCGAGTGCCACGGTTCTCAACTTTGCCAAGAATGAATTTGGCGCCGTGCCCGCCAACAACACCGATCTGACGATCCCTTACGGCAGCAACGTCACCGCCGCCAACATCATCGGTGCGACTGCTGGTGCCGAGGGATTTACATCGAATATCGCCCTCACGTGGGCACCGACTGGCGGCACGGTGCCGCTAGCCTCGGATATTGACATTTTAGAATTCCACAGCTCCACCACATTTTCAGGGGCAGGATTCACGGTGCCCGTGTTGCAGTTTGACATGGACCTCAGCGGCCACTCCGTCTTGCCCGCGGACCCGACGATCGACTTCAACGTGAGTGGCGGCAAGGCGCTCCAGCTCAATTCGTTTAAGATTGGCAATGCCACGGACCAGATTGAACCTGCTTACTCCTGGACGATCAACTTGATCCGGCTTTCCGACATGACAACGGTTGCCACCCGCACGACGGGGCTGTTAAGCGCTGGCAGTTTGGAAACAGTCAGCTTCAACTTCACCGGCACAACGAACGAGGACTATCGTCTCCATTTTAACGATGGTGGTGCCAACGCCGTGCGTTCCGCCATCGACGACCTGAGCTTCGCTGAGATAATCGGCGGCGTGACTCCCCAACTGAAACTCGTCGTCAGCACGACCACGGGGCAAGTTGAGCTCGTTAATAATTCGGGACAGAGCTTCACGATTGATTCTTACGAGATCACCAGTGCGTTCGACTCCCTCGATCCGGTCGGTTGGAATAGTCTGCAAGAATCGGACTTTGAAGGGAACGGCGTCCCTGGCACGGGAAACGGCTGGGAAGAAGCTCCAGAAGTTGGTGCCGGCCAACTCATCGAGTCCTATTTGTTGGGCAGCAGCACGATTGCCGATGGGGCCTCGATTCCTTTGGGGGGGGCCTTCGACTTCGACAAGCTCAACGTGCAACAGGATTTGCAGTTCGGCTACCACATTGCCGGAACGGGTGGGTTTCTGACGGCCGGCGGAGTTGAATACATCTCGCCGGTTCTCGACGCGGATTTTGACAATGATGGCGATGTCGACGGCAAGGATCTCCTCACTTGGCAACGCGGTTTCGGGCTCACCGGTGCCGCGGCGACCAATGCCGCGGGTAACGCCGATGGCGACACCGATATCGATTCCCAAGACCTGGCCGCGTGGCAAATCATGTATGGCACGGGAGGGAGTTTGGTCAGCGCTTCCACGACTGTTCCCGAGCCAGCAACGTGGAGCTTTGGTCTGCTCGGAATGACAATCAGGGCGATCTCACGCAAAAGCAGAAGGTTCACACTTGAGACCTAAAGACAACCACTACCCCGAACACGATGGATAAACATTATTATCGGTTTCTGTTACGCTTTTTCGCAAATGTTCAAAAATAGGAGTCTTATATGAAATCAAAAACTTATCTTAATGTGAAGCGGTTCCAACGACTTAGTGGTTTTACTCTTGTTGAACTGTTAGTCGTAATTGCCATTATCGGCGTACTGGTCGCCCTCTTGCTGCCAGCCGTGCAAGCCGCGCGGGAAGCGGCGCGCCGAGCACAATGTGTCAATCAAGTCAAGCAGCTCGCACTGGCGGTGCTGAATCACACAGATACTCAAGGATTTTACCCCAGTGGCGGTTGGGGCTGGAATTGGGTGGGGGACCCGGACCGCGGTTTTGGCAAGAATCAGCCGGGGCCTTGGACCTATTCCGTGTTGCCCTACATGGAATTGAATTCGCTCTGGGCAATGGGACAGGGTGCCAACGACCCAATCCCCAAAAGGATGCTGCTTTCGAAGATGAATGAGATTCAACCTGGCGGTTTCATCTGCCCGAGTCGGCGCCCATCGCAGCCGACGGGCATCAAGCCGCATTGGTCGCCCAAAAACTGCAACTTCGTACCAGCGTCGGGTAAGAGTGACTATGCCATCAACATTGGCGGTGACGCAACGGTCGGAGACTATTGGGACTTTGCAGGACCGAATTCGATTGCCCAAGCCGAGAGCGCCGCCTTTCAAACTCAATGGCCAGCCCCAGATTCGCATGGACAACTTTACAATGGCCTCTGTCATGTACGAAGTGAGACCCGCATCGCAGAAGTCACCGACGGGACGAGCAATACTTATATGATCGGCGAAAAATACCTGCGAACGCAGAGTTACAACGGGGTGGGACCGAGTGGTTCTCCCACTTATGACACCGGAGACAACGAAACTATTTTCACCGGCTTCAACCGAGATTACCAGCGATCAGCGTTCTATCCTCCGTTGCAGGACCGAGAGGGGTTGGTCTTTGATTCTGCTTTTGGCAGTGCGCATCCTGGAGTGATGAATATGTCATTGTGCGACGGCTCCGTGCAGGCGATCTCCTACGACATTGACCCGGCGGTCCATCGTCTGCAGGGAATCAGGGATGACGGACAAGTACAATAATAATGCCTTAGTTATTGGACAGTGGCTTGTCGAGAAATATGCTATGACCAGGAATCCATCGAGATTTGTTTGATGAAGCACACTATACGCTACGTTTTCTTGGGCTATCACTTTTTTTGTGTGGCTGCGGTCTTAAATGCGCAATTGATCGCGGCGCATCGGGGAGCGTCGTATGACGCCCCGGAAAACACGATTGCATCATTCACGCTTGCCTGGGAACAGGGTGCGGACGCAATCGAAACGGATTTTCATCTCACCAGCGATCAACGGATCGTCTGCATTCACGACCCCACCACGGAGCGTGTGAGCGGCAAAAAACTGACAGTGGCGAAAGCAACACTCTCCGAACTACAAGGACTCGACATCGGTAGTTGGAAAGACCCGCGGTTTGCCGATCTACGGTTGCCCAGCCTGTCCGAGGTGCTTGCACTGGTCCCGAGCAACAAGGGCATCTATATTGAAATCAAGTGTGGGCCGGAGATTGTGCCGTTGATGCAGCACGCCTTGTCAGACTCCCAACTCTTACCGAGCCAAACAATCTTCATTTCCTTTAAGCAAGAGGTGATTCATGCCGTCAAGCAGGCCATGCCCGAGCGCCAAGCTTATTGGCTGGTAAGCTTCGAGCAAGACGAGAAGTCGGGCCAGTGGTCTCCGACGGTCGACGAGCTTATTGCTACCGCCAAGAAAAACAATGCCAATGGCGTTGACCTGAATGCCAACCCCGATATTGTGGATGCGCGGCTTATCAGGCGTTGTCGACAGGCGGGTCTAAGCGTTCACATTTGGACCGTGGACGACCCAGAGCGAGCCTTGCTGTATCAACGCCTGGGTGTGGATTCGATTACCACGAATCAGCCCGGGGAGTTGCGCAAGGTGTTATTTCCTCCGGAGCCTGCTTCGCCCGTCACACGTGGTCCGACCGATACTCATAAGAGGCAGCCGGCCGCTGCACCCTAATTAAGAGGTGGCTTGAATTGATTGACCAGCAAGCTACGATGAGCACGAAGAAGAGACCATTAAAATTGCAACGGGAAAAAAGTAGCAACACTCCAACTAGATAGTTAGGAATAGAACATGGATTGAGCATTTTAACTTGGATTTCAAGGGGAGATCCTTGCTTGCAATCTCATTTCGCTGGCTCGAAAGAAAGCTTGTGACGAAGTGAAAGGCCAATCTGCGGAAATCCGTCTGATTCGTGTTAATCGGAGTTGTATGAGCGCATTCTGCTGAATAGTTTCGAAAGGTGCAATTCGTGATTCTTCCCCTTAGCGCCCTCGTGGTAAATCTTTACTTTACACTACAATGAAATGGAACAAATGAAACCTGTCATGAAACTAGCTTGCCACATCCTGCCTATTGTTCCCGTAGTAATCGCAACCGTCGTGGTCCTCGGTTGTTCGAGTGGTCCCACCGCCGTAAAAGTTCCCCCCATCGAACCGGAGGCCGTAACCGACGCCGTAATCTCTCAGTATGACAAGAACGGTGACGGCCAACTGGCTTTGGAAGAACTTGCTGACTGTCCTGCATTGCTTGACGCAATGAAGAACAACATTGATAAGGACAACGACAAGCGGTTGTCCAAGGAGGAATTGACAGAGCGTTTCTCAATGTGGGTCAAGGGAGGAGTTGGCGCGTCATTCCTGGCCTGTCGTGTGACCAAAGGGGGGCGCCCTGTGGAAGGGGCGCATGTTAGGCTAATTCCAGAATCCTTTTTTGGCGACGTGATTCAGCCAGCGGAGGGAACGACGGACAAAAGAGGTTCGGCATTGCTGGCTATGGACAGTGCGAACCTTCCCGCTGACCTGCAGAATCTACGTGCGGTTCAGCAAGGATTGTACCGAGTGGAGATTACCCATCCGAGTGTCGACATCCCCGCCAAGTTCAACACCCAGACCACGCTCGGCGTGGAAGTCTCTTTCGAATCCGGGAGAAACCTCGTTGAGTTCAAACTATAATTCCTTTTCTATTAAAGGGGTATCCGGTTCACTCATGCTCCGTTTTGCCGTAGAATCCAGTAGTTTTCTGTGACCCGGCAATTGGTGGTGAAATGCGACGTGGTGACGAGTATCCGGCGAATCTGGTGGAGTTTATCGATTGGTTTCCCTCGA
>JBGSPU010000154.1:0-91539 GCA_041738415.1 Bythopirellula sp. | reverse complement strand
ACCGAGGGGAATTTTCTGGACGGCGAATGGACCAACCCGGCCAGCATCTCAACGACCAATCCTCTGGTGAGCACGTTCCCCTCGGGCGATGGCATCTCGGGTGGGAGTTTCAATTTCGTGATGACGCTCGTGCCGGATGTCAATCAAGACAATATCGTGAATTACACAGACTTCTACACGGCTTACTACGGGGAGCTGTACGGCATCATCGGCAATTTCTCGAATGGCGATTTCAACGGCAATGGAATCGTTGATCAAGAGGACGTTGATCTGGTGAACTCCTTCATGTGGTTATCGCTCCAGAATATCGAGATGCTGGTCGATCTGAATGGAGACCTGCGGGTCGACAACAGCGACCTCACGATCATCTGGACCAATTACGGCATGACTGGTGCTACCGCGGCCGACGGGGATGTAGATGGAAACGGAGTGATCGACGATTCAGATCTCGATCTGGCGTTTGCCCAGTTCGGGTTGGGGTTTGATATGGTGGCGTGAAGACGCGCTCCGCTTTGCCGAGCAGGACTCGGCAGCCGCGTCGCGGCTAACCATTTCTGCGTTGCGGCTAAGCGTAGACTAATAGTAGAGCGCAGTCACGATGTGCAGCACGGTGAAGACCAAGAGCACCACTGACAGTGGGACGTGTACCTTGAGCCAGCCGTGCAACAAGCCAAAGAGTCGGGCCTGGAGTTGCAGGCGGCGGCGCATGTGGCAGAGTTCGGCGAGTTGATTGACGGCGTTGCGCAACTCGTCGGGTACTGAGGTGAGTGCGCGCTCAAAGAAAATATCTGCCTGACGATTATTGGCCAAGACCGATCCAGGCTCGACTCCGGGACCGAGGAAGGGGCGGATTGTAGTGAGATACAAGCCCAATAACCAGGCAGTGGAGTCCGACTGGGTGGCGGTCCCGGAATCTCGCAACAGTGCATGCTCCACGGATTCTTGCCCGCAACTGGAGAGCAAGATGTCGTCCGCCTCGCGCTGCAGGTTCCGGCAGAGATGCTCCATTTGATCGGGAATCACTTCGCTGTCGAGTTGCGATTTCATCAGTCGGGGCAACATGTTTTGCAGGACGACTCCCACGATGCCGCTGAGGATAACAACCAGAAAGACTCCCATCAAGATTTGTTCCAACAGGCCCCCCCACCGAAAGGCCGTGTGGAAGAAAATGAGCGGCACACTCAAAAGCCCCAGCCAAATGTGCCCCTTAAGCCAACCAGCGAGTGAACCCCAGCGAATCCGAATTGTTTTCTTGCGGGCGGATAGCAATCCCGCGAAAAGCATCAGCAATGTGCCAGCGATGCCGAACATCATTCCAGGCCAGGTGCGTCCTGCGGGTCCACCCTGCCACGATTGGGCGTACCACACATACAGCCCCGTGGCTGTCGCCCCCATTACCAGGGTGAATACCAGCCAAAGTCGATGCGAGCGGTCGATCAACATGGCGAGTAGTCGTTAGCCGTGAGGATTGCGGAGGAATTTTTGGAAAGGGAGGCGTACTCCATTGACGAATACCTGGTCGGCCCGGGTGACTCCAGAGCCACTGCGGGGGAGAAACTCGCCGGCCCCGACAAAGGTGACGACATCATCTTGGTCCACGCCGTCGCCGCTCACGCCGAAGCCTCCCACCAACACGCTATTGTTATACAAAGCCGTACTGCCTGGGAAGAAGACTACCCCATTCTGGTAGCCAAGGGAAGAAACATCTTGGCGGAAATTCGACATCGGATGGAATGCATCGAAGCCCAGTACGGTCGTGAAATCAGAAACATCGGGGATAACGCCCGGTAGATTTTCGCCTGTGCTAGGGTTGATCCCCACTGTTAGCAGGGTGGAAAACGGAGGGGGGGTGGTGCCGTCGATACCCGATGGATACCGGGGTTCCGCCACGAAACGGAAGGTGCGATTGGTGAACGAGACCCCCGCGGCGACCTCCGGTGTGCCATCACCGTCGACGTCGATGCGGTCAATGTCTTTGACCTCGGTGGGATCGTCGTAATAGGCCACATTGCGGGCCTTCGCTACGGCAACATCGATCGAGAAGAAGGTGGAATCCTCCATGCGAAAGAGCCCCAGAATCTCGCCGTCCAGATCGGTCACCGCCAATGCCATCTGAGATCGTTGTCCGAGCGGCAAGCGGATTGCAGAGCGAACCAATTTCGCTTCTTCCACACCCCGCATGATAATGTCTTCGACCTCTTGGGCCGTGAGTTCTGCCGAAGCCTTGGGGCTGACTAACCAACCCGAGGGGACTTGTTCTCCCGCCAGGGTGATCGCTCCCCCCTTGGTGACTGGCAGATTGGAGCCTGAGTCGGTCCCTGGAGTATACTTACTCTGGCCGAATGCCAAGAAAGAGTCGAGCTTGAACGGATGCGGGCCAAAGCTCTCTAGGGTGATGCCGACTAAATCAATGCGTCCAATGGGCGCATCACCGATTCCTGGTACA
This sequence comes from Bythopirellula sp., assembly GCA_041738415.1. Lineage (GTDB taxonomy): Bacteria > Planctomycetota > Planctomycetia > Pirellulales > Lacipirellulaceae > Bythopirellula. The sequence goes on along the minus strand of JBGSPU010000154.1, from coordinate 89,093 downwards.
GGTGGCAAACCATCCACCATTGTCTTATTCACAGCAATCACTGCAGCAGTGTATTCGGCTTCAAGCACCAGCGGAGCATTGAGTCGCTCATTGGTCGTCTGCCCTGCCCCAGCGATAAAACCTTGTTCAAATGTGGCGTACCCTGCGGGTCCAGGGAAAAACACCCCAATGCCGCCGACCAGTTTGCTCTTTCCATCCGCAGGATCCACCTTGTACAGCGGCACGCCCCCCGGCAAGGTCGCAATGCCTCGTGACTGTGCATTGGTGAGGCGATTCGAAACCAGCCCAAACGACTCAGGCGCAGGAATATCCTTGCCAAGGTCAAAATCTGCTCCGAAGCGAGCCGACAGGAGAATATCATCGCCCGTGACCGCGATCGGATTGCCATCGTCATCTACCACAACCGGGTCTCTGATACCATTCGTACCTGGGAACACTCGGCTATCACGATTGGTGTGTTCAATGGCGAACAGGTCGACGTGCGGTGTGAATGCCACGTCCGGCGGGAAATGCCCGCCCAATCCGATGGGTGCTACAAATCCTGGACCGCGAATTTCCTCATCAAGACTGTTGGGATTCGCTTCCGCTTCCCGCTGGGTGATGGTGCTCTGGCTGATGAACCGCACGGTCCGCGAAGTTAGCGCGGCTTCATTGTTGGAGAAGAACGCCGCAGTGCGGGCCTTGGCGATGGCTCCATCGATGGCAAACACGAGCGTCGCATCTTCGGTGATCGTATCGAGAACGGTTTGCTCGACGTGAACGCCGAGGATCCTTCCCCCTCGATCTACAATCGCGATGATGGCATCAGTGCGGTCGGTGACTCGGCTTGCCCGATCCAAAAGCAATTCAACTTCACTGGCAGACAACTGGTCAGGAGTTGAAAGGGTGGAGACGGTCGAGCCCGGCGTTACAACAGGAGCAACGGACACCAGTGGAGATACCTGCGGGATGACAGACTCCACCACGCTCAGTACCGGTGTCAGCGCTTCCAGGGTCTCAATTTCGATTGCTTCCGGCGCGGCGGCAGTAACGCCAAGTACGAGTGGCTCTATCTGCACCTCTTGGACAGGGGGTTCTGGGCTAGGGACGTTGTGTTCGCTCTCTGGATCCATAATCACCGGCTGGATGATGCGGGGACCAAGATCCACCGGCACTGCTTCCGTCGGTGTCGTAACGGGTGTCACTGGCTCCGGGAGTGTTTCCTCCGTTGGTGTTGGTAGCACGATTGGGACGACGACCTGCTTTGGCGCCGGCAACGGGGCCGAAACATCAGTCCGCACATTTCCGGTAGGTGTCGGTGTAGACACAGCGCCTGAACCAGTACCAGCGGATGAATGTGGTGAGTTGACTTCAGCTACCGGGATGGGAGCAGGTTCCTCCTGATTATGCGGACTCGCCGGATCCATAATCACTGGCTGAATCAATCGCTGCGACAATTCGCTCAAACCACGGTTAAGTCCCGCGGAGTAGGATGCAAACGCCGCGTCCAAGGCAGCGATCTCATACGGCACGCGAATCTGCGACTCCCCTGTGTTTAGAGGCACGGCGGAAGTTAATTCGCTCGAGCGTAGCTCTTCAACAAAGGGAGCGATCGCCATGCTCATTTCGGGACGGGGGGCAACCGCTTCGGAGTAATAGGAATAGCGAAACACTCGCCCCTCGGATCGCTCTCGGGCGGAAGTCGTATCTGACTCGCCAGCGAGATTTCCAGCGCCGTCGAACGTGGAGCCAAACAGGGGTAGCATCACACCGGGAGCGTTGCGGCTCTCTAATCGCTCGGGGGAGACAATACGGCGGGGACGACGGTACGGATTTCCCGTTCGCTGCAACAAATCCACCAACCATTTTCGTTTGCGATTCATCGCTCGTCCTATTAGTCACCGCCGGCAGGCTGTGGTTGCCGATGGTTTGTCACTTGCCGGATGCAAATGGCTCGATTTACTCAGATTACACTGCCGCAGGCTGGGTAGCCAACTTTTTTCAACCCACGAGCCAAATCCGACCCCTAGCCGGTCAACTTGCTCTGTTTGTCCCAATTGTCACTATCGACCTTCCCAACCTGGGCAGTAAACCCAGGTTCAAGTTAGTCCGGCTGAATGGATCGTACCTCTTTTCTGGACAGTTCTCCCTAGAGATTTTATAATCCGCAGAGGTTCAGTTGTCCGTACGGGGACTTGGCGGGCTTGCGCGCTGCCTCCTGTTGCCCCACGTTGTGTGTTGTACTTTTCCAGAAAGCTGCTCCATGCCCGGTGATCACGATAAGAAGCTGATCGCCGACAAGTATCCTTTGGATTACACGCGCCAGAGATTGTTTACCCGCCACTGGAAATGGCGCTACAACTCTTTGGCCTTGCTGATCGCCTGCGGGATTGCCGCAGCACTCTATGCCTTCCGAGGAAACGCTGCCTTCTGGTCGGCCCCGGTAGCAGACGTTCATAGTTCCTTTGGGACCGATTGTGCCAAGTGTCACACCGAGTCTTGGCAACCCGCGCTGCGGATCGCATCACTCGACAGCGGTCGGCATTCCGTGCCGGACTCCGCCTGCCAGGCATGCCATCAGACGAGTGACCACCATCCGCGTCTCGGCGAACAAGAGCCCGCTTGTGCAACTTGTCATCAGGATCACCGCCCCACACAGTCGCTACTGGAAATTAGTGACATTCAATGTACGAGTTGCCACGCCGATTTGAATTCCGTCCCCGACAGCGAGATACATTTCGTTGACACGATCCATCAGTTCGATGCTGGCCTCGGGGGGCATCCGGAGTTCGCACTCTTCGGCGGCACGGTTGATCTTCCCGACAAACAACACGGCGCGTGGCAAGTCGCCCAGCCGCCGACGGAAAGTGCCTCGCCCAAATGGCTCGACAACGGCGGGGTACTTTTCAATCATAAGGTCCATCTGGCTGCCGAGGGAATCCTGGATCCGGACCGCAAGCAGGTGCAGCTCACTTGTGCCGCCTGCCACGAACCGGATGTGGAAGGCCGGCGCATGAAGCCGATCCGTTACGAACAACACTGCGCGGCCTGCCATCCTTTGCAATTGTCAGGCGGATTAGCCGCACTGAGAGAACTACCCCACGAAGCCCCCGAGTTGGTCCGCGGCACCATCCGCGAGCGGCTGGCACAGTTGCAGGTGAGCCGAATGAATAAGCTTCCGGCACCCGAACCAACGAGAATTCGCCGACTGCCTCAGCCGGCGAAACTGACCGACGAACAGGCCAAGTCTGTGGAAGTCATGCTGGCTGCTGCGGATCACGCCGTGTTTGGACTCGAGGCCAAAGGACTCTGCCGCAAGTGCCATCATCTCCAGATTCAGGGTTTGACATGGGTCGTGCCAGTACAGAATCCCGCTTTGCCCTCTCCAAACTCCACCGAAACCAATGTTGCCCGTTCGATGGTTCCCTCCCGGTGGTTGCGACACGGCGAGTTTCATCACCAGAAACACGCAACGGTTGCCTGCAAGGAATGTCACGCCGCTGCCGAGAGTTCGCTGACCTCCGATATCCTGCTGCCGAGCATCGAAAACTGCCGTAAGTGCCACACCAACTCTCCGGCTACCATGGGGCCAAGCGTGTCGGCCGACTGCGTGCTCTGTCATGACTATCACGCCAAGAGCTCGACTTTGGCTCCAGGTGCTAGGCTCAGAACGCATTTCCCAGAGTCTCGCCAGGAGGAAGTGACCCCGTGATCGGCTCGAACCAAAGATCGGTGATCGCAGTAGCAATGGTCTTGCTCTGCGGTTGTACACAACAGCCCGAGCCGACCTCAATTGTAGTCAGCCCCGTCGCAGTTCAGTCCGAAGTGATTTCGACCGGACCAGCGCTTGGGCCGCGCCTGGTGGGGGTCGGTTCCTGCACGGCCAGTGGATGCCATGGCGGGGCGGCACCCGATCAAATCGTGGGCAGCGAGTACAACATCTGGATTTCTGCCGACCCTCATTCGCAGGCGCACAGCGTTTTGTACGACGACGAATCTCTGCAAATCGTGAAAAAGCTGGATGGTAAAGCGTGGAATCCAGCCAAGCCGCCCTACGAAGACCAGCGATGTTTGTCTTGCCACTCAACGACTTTCGCCTCCGCAGTCAATGCGGCTGGCGAGGTACTCACCGACGGCGTCGGCTGTGAGGCCTGTCATGGTCCGGCGGAAAATTGGCTCTCTGAACATTATCTCCCCGGTTTTAGTGACGCGGATCGCGAGCGGCTCAGCATGTGGAATACCAAAGATATCTTCTCACGCTCTCAGATCTGCGCGGGCTGTCACGTCGGCAGCCCTGGCCGCGAGGTGAATCACGATATGATCGCTGCCGGACATCCCCGGCTGCAGTTCGAGATGGGGGCCTACCTGCAAGCGCTCCCCAAACATTGGCGCGAGCGCCGTGATCGCGAGCGCACAGGCGGCAGCTTTGAATTCAAGGTGTGGGCCCTCGGCCAAACCGCCACGTCGCAGGCGGCGATCAAGCAACTTGCGGAGCGGGCGACCCACGGCAAAGTTTGGCCGGAATTGTCCGAATGGTCATGCGGCGCTTGCCATCACAATCTGCTGGACTCTGTCGAGCGCCAGCAATCATTGGCCAAGGCGGGAGGACTCTCCGGACAAAAGATTCGCTGGGATGATTGGAATCATCATGTCGTTCAGTCCACGGCTAGGCAGATCGCCACCATCCTCGGTTTTGATGATTCCATCGGCGAGCTTGATCAAGACATGGCCTCTCTGGCAGACGCGGCAGGATCCCTGCGGGCGGATCGAGAAAAAGTTGCTGAGTCGGCCCGCGTGGTGAGCGATCAACTCACGAACTGGGCTCAGCAACTTCAGCAGGCTCCCATCGATATGCCGGCACTCGACAAACTGATGCACAGCTTGGTGGGCAACTACTCACAACAGGGAGTGATCGACTTCTCACAGGCCATGCTTGTGTACGATGCCTTAGCCAGTTTGCAGCAATCGCGGCTCGACATGCTTGCCGTCGAGAATTCCGAGCCAACCGCTTTGGATACCGCCATCACTGCCAAGTTAGGAGAGATGTACCTGGCTCTGACGCAGGAAAACTCTGCGCCGGATGCAGAAATCACCCGCACCAAGCGACTGAATGAGCAGCTCAAGGAATTGGCGCAACTCATCCCTTCGCAGGAGAAGAGCCCGTGAGTGTTCATCGCACAATTGCCGCTTTTATTCTAGCGGTGCCTCTCGTGGCAACCTCTTTCGCCCAGCAAAGTGACCAGACGCACCATTACTTGCCCGATGCCCGTTACTGCTTGCAATGCCACAGCGAGCCATTTAAGTCGGCTGAGGAGTTTGGCGTTTTGGATCGAGTAAGGCTCGACGAATGGAAAAGATGGGAAGATCAGGACAAGCACACCACCGCTTTTGAGCAGCTTAGCGGAGACCGTGGCAAGCGGATGGGAGATTTGCTCAACCAGGATGTGTTGGCTCCTCAGACGGGCTGCATTCCGTGCCACACGGCGAACATCGACGAGTCGCTCTGGTCCGAAGAGTGCTTCCGCAACGACGTGAATATCGCACAGGCCAAAGGTGTTGCTTGTCAGACGTGTCACGGCCCGGCCGAACACTGGATCGGCTTGCACGACAAGCCTTCCGTCTGGCAAAAGATGTCGACAGCCGAACGTAAGTCGGTTGGCTTTGAGACCATGGAAGACCCCGTGATCCGCGCAGAGAAATGCCTTTCTTGTCACGTTGGCAACACAGAACTTGGTCGCACAATCACCCATGAGATGTACGCGGCGGGGCATCCTCCGTTATCCGGGTTTGAGTTGGAGTCCTTTGCCGACAAGATGCCCAGACACTGGCGCTACTACAACGAAAAACACCAGGACAAACCTTACCAATTCGAACGCACTCGGGCCGTGCTCTTGGGAAGCGTCATCGCTTTCCGGACCGCCGTCGACTTGGCCAGCGAAGCCAGGGACAACTGGCCGGAACTCGCGAGGCTGGAATGCTACTCATGTCACCATGAGTTGCAATCACCAGGTTGGCGACAAGAGGACTACGCCGGACGCCTAGCCGGTCGACCTCGGTTGGAACTCGGCTGCCTGCCGTTGGTGCAGGCCGCGACGTTGGTGGCCGGGGGAACTGCCGGAGCGGAGCAGTTCGACGCGCTGCTTGCCCAGACTCAGAAGCCTTTCCAGCAAAACATGTTCGGTGACCCCCTCGAACTGGTTGCACTTCAAACTGCCGTCGACCAGTGGTCAGTCCAGGTCGAGCAAACGCTCGCCGAGATGCCGCTCGATAAAGAGAGTGTCCGTAAAATCCTTGGTCTGTTGCTCGCAGTTGCAGCCGAAGGAACTCACGACTACGACACGGCTCGTCAAATAACCGGGGCGATCTCCGTCGTAGCGGAGGAGTTGTCGCGATCGGGGGCCGAAGTCCGCGGGCTCAGCAATCTGCAACAACAATTGCACGCTCTGAACGAGCGGGGTTTTGCCCTCGTTTTCACAGAGGACAAACGTGTGGAGGACAAATTCCACCAACAACTCTCCAACCGCGCACGCTTCAAGCCGCGCGTCTTTTCTGCCCTGATGGCATCGCTGTATGAGAGCATGGACAAGTGAACTTTCAAGTCGATTGAACCACTTCTCCCAGCCCTCACTTTAATGGTGACGTCTCACCAATTCAGGGATTTTGCTCAAATCCCCTTTAAAACCAGGGAGTTTCTCTCGTTTCTAGCAATGTGCTTCCCTGATTTGGTGAATTAGCAGCGAAGGGTGGATTCGCCCTCCGAATCCATAAGTTCTTTGACGACTGGAAGTTGCGTCGCCGATTGGCTGCACATTGCTGCTTGGCATGGTAATCGCAAAAGAAAGTTCGTCGCTCAACGAGTGCGCTGAGCGAGGCTGCCATCTTTGATGGCCGTCCGCGCTACAGGCTTGTCGCCGGTAGTGTGAGCCCAACCTGTGATTCCCGTCGCTTCATGAGTGACAGGAAGCCAGGTTGCCGCGCAGGCAATGAATAGTAACGCATGGTGCGTTGACTCTTTGAATTTAGGAGAAGTGCAAATGAGCAATTTTCAGTCTTACGAAGCGTTGGAAGCAGATTACAGCGGCGACACCTTTCGTCGGAGCGAACCGATTAAGGCGAGCAGACAATCTCAGCCCAACCGGGGAAATCGTCGTGGGAAGTCTCCTCAATCCGTCAATGGGATTCACCGTCGGCGCAAACGAAAAATCAATTGGTAGGACTTTCGACACCTCCAAGAGAGACCATTTGCGTGTCTCAGAATCTTGGCGTGTTCATGGTCTAGTTTTCGCAGTGTCCATCGCAAGGCGGTCACTCGGAATAGGAGAGTGAGAGCTGCGCATTCTGCTAGTCGCCTAGAACCCGCTAGGGTTGTTGGGCACTAGTGTTGCGGAGTTGTTGCCTGGAATTCATGAAAGAGACTTTGGTAAGTGCAGCCTGTTGCTTGCACTTAATGGGTCACCTTGCAGGTTTACTCAGAATGATTTTGACACCGGCGATAAACATGTACGACATTCGAGGGTCATAGGCTGTGGACTTGGTCTCAACGCAATCAACTCAGCAGGGAGTGACACTGCCCGGCAGAAAATCTGCGCTGCCTGTTGGCAGTTTGGTTTTGCCGAGCATGCTGCACTGTCTGATGTTGACTTGGTGTGACGAAAGAGCTGTCTTGCTGCGTAGGGCAGCCGAGAACGAATCATGGCAGTCGACTGTAAACCTTGACGTTCAAGAATACCTCCGCAATCTATTCCGGCTCCGAGTGCCTCTGACTTTACTCGACCTACCCTCCCTGGATTCAAGGATTTATCCGGGGGTTCAGCAAGCAGCTAGTCACGCTTCAGAAATCGGCAATTCGCAGGTCATCATTTGCGGAAATGAAGGCCAAAGCGAGGAAGAAATCTGGGCACGCTCGTTAGGAGTCTGGGCATACTTACCCGGTGATGCCGGATTAGCCGGCTTGGAATACATTTTCAGCGACGCTCGACAGGCACTTGCCAAAAGCGCGATGACGTACGTGGAACACAAGGCATATCGCTAAATGCAAGCTTTCAATGATTTATACCGCGGGCTGATGACACGGTCACTGCGAACGAAAGAACTATAGAAAAGGCGCGTAACTTTACTCCCCAATCATGATTGATACGCGAGCAAATCAATGAACAAGAAAGTCATGGCAGAGCTAGAAGAATCGGCGTCCGAATACACGACTGGCCCGGTCGTGCGAGCGGCACGACTCCGTCGCGAGGCAAGGACGGGAATACTGCGTTCCCATGCAAAACGGCGCAGAGTGACAAACAGTCGGCGTAAAAATAGCGTGGTCGGTGGAATTCATTTGAGAGGGGCAAGAAGAACGACCAGGTAAGAAGCCTGGGGAAATGCGGGGGGTTGCCAATGTCGGTTGTTCCGACGACCAGCAACCAAAAGCGACTGCGAAGTCGCACGGGAATTATTGCGTCGTCATCTTTGGCGATATCAATTCAGTTTTTTGGGAATGACCATTTTTTTCTGGAGTTACCTCATGATCGAAGTTCAACAATTTAAAGTTCGCTGCCTGGGATTACTGGCTGCAGCGCTGGCGACATGTTCTCTTGTCGCGTCAAGCCTGCAGGCAGGCACCATCCCGTCGGGAGCAGTCACCCTCCCCATTGGCCAGTCCGTGAAACTCAATTTACTAACGGAGAACGAGATTCCGGGCGTTGTCGTCGGTGACAAGCTTTTCCAGGAATTCATCTATTCCTGGACCAACAACATGCCTGCCCCTGAGAATGTCAACGTGACGGCCATCACCGATAGCCTGGGTAACTTCGGCATCCGATTCCAAGGGGCCTTCAGTGATTTACCAGACATTGGTCAGCAGATTGCCTCGGATGCATCCTTGTCTTTCTCGGTTCACGTTGTCGGTGAAAATAATCTGAACCGGATCTCAGATGCCCACCTGGCGAGTGCCATCTTCCTTGACGAAAACAATCCAGGCTCTTTTGGTTCAATCGACGAGAGCTTCCTGGGCAATGTCCCCTCGATTCCGCAGACGCTGCACGTGTTAAACTCAACTCTTGGTGCAGGGGGCAGGCAATTTGAAGACTCCGTGGTCTTCGGGAATACCTACGAATGGTTGAATGTGCAGAAAGACATTTTTGCCTTGGCCTCAGCAAACGCTATCGCACCGGTGAGAATGACTTTCATCGACCAGACGTTCTCTCAAGTGGAAATCCCCGAGCCCTCATCGGCAACCATCCTGATGATGCTCGGAAGCATTACCTTCCTGGGATTCAGTCGGCTATCACTGTAGTCGGCAACCTAAGAGCTAGAATGTCTGTCTGCTGACCACGTCCAGAGAGGCCGTGGATGGGGATACTCCAGCCCATCCTCGGCTGTAAGAAAAGGCTAATACATTCCCAATGTAGTCGCAAAGGCTCAGCGATCGATCAGTGCATCGACCGCTGAGCCGATGTTTTTTTCTCGGATCAAAGACTCACCTACCAAGATCGCATCGACCCCTCCTTGCTCCAACCGCAAGACATCTGCCCGAGTCTTGATCCCACTCTCCCCCACCACCACACAATCTTCAGGAATCTCTTGTCGGAGTTTCAAAGTGTGTGCCAAATCGACCTCAAAAGTGTGGAGGTTCCGATTGTTGACACCAATCAGATTGGTCCCTGTCTCTAGCACCCGAGTCAGGTTGTCAGGCTCATACAGTTCGACGAGCGGCGTCATCCCAAGCTCAATCGTTTCACTATAAAGCTTGCGAAGCAGGCAATCGTCCAGGCACTCGGCAATCAGCAAGACCGCATCTGCCCCCGCGACTCTCGCCTCCAGGAGCTGGTACGAATCGATGATGAAATCCTTCCGCAACACGGGCAAGCGTACCGCTCCGCGGACCTGCCGCAGATAGTCCAAGCTTCCCTGAAAATAACTCACATCCGTGAGCACGCTGATACACGCCGCTCCGTGCTGTTCGTAGATTTGGGCGATTTCGACCGGATGAAAATCCGCGCGGATAACTCCTGCTGAGGGACTCGCCTTTTTGACCTCTGCAATCAGTTGGATCGAGTCCGCATGCGCCAGCGGGACAAAAAAATCGCGAACCGGTGGGGCATCCCCCAGACGAGCATCCAACTCGGCTAAAGGTACCAACGCGCGTGCTTCCGCGACTTCTCGCCGCTTGGTCGCAATGATCTTCTCAAGTAGGGTTGCTGACATAGCCCAATTTTAGCCAGGCAACCACAACTGCGACAGCCTGCCTTGAGATGCCGTAGCCGTGCTGCACCGCGGTACGCCGCCCCACACCTTCCACTTTTCCCCCTCCCGATTGGCAACTACACTAGAATGATCTTGTCCTCACTGCGGAAAGTGCATTCAACTTTTATGCGAAGTTGCTCACACCTTGGAGATTCATGACATGGCTAAGTCGGTCGATCCTCCTGGAAATCGCGAGTCCGACTTGGCATCGCTGTCACTGGCCACTCCTGACGTCCGGCGAACCGAAGAAATGTTGGGGGCACTGCTCGAATCGGCGGCCCAAGGGGTGGTTGCGATTGACGAGCAGCAGAAAATCGTTCTGGTCAATTCCCATGTAGAACAGATGTTCCAATTCAGTCGGGACGAACTATTAGGACACCCAGCCGACAAACTCTTCCCCACCGAATTGCAGGCGAAAGACTCCAATTTTCTCACCGCTGGAAGTTTACCCACCGGTCCGCTCGTACCTGCTACCGGAAAATACTTTACGGGGCTCCGCAAGGACGGCTCTACATTTCCGATGGAGGTCGCCCTCAGCCAATTTCAGCATCTGGGTGGCCGCATGGCTTTGGCACTCCTGACCGACGTCACGCAGCGAGTCGAATTCGAACAAAGGCTCCGTAAGAGCGAAGAACTTTATCGGACCGTCGTCGAAGACCAGATCGATCTTGTTGCCCGCTATACGCCCGCTGGCAAACGCACCTTTGCCAACGATGCCTACTGTCGATTCCTCGACAAACCACGCGAGCAGCTCATCGGCCGTTCACTGTGGGACGATATCTCCGAGGAGGATAGCCAGTGGTTGCAAGTTGAGTTTGCCCAACTCTCGCCCAGTAGTCCTGTGAAATACTACGAGCGCCGCACCGTGCTGCCCACCGGAAAGGTGATCGTCCATCAATGGATCGACCGTGCATTGTTTGACGTCGACGGAAATGTTCGCGAGATTCAATCGATCGGACGAGATGTCACGCAGCAGCGCGAAGCCGAAGAGCGTCTCCGCGCCGCCCAGCGACTCGAATCCATCGCAATGTTAGCCAGTGGCATCGCCCATGATTTTAACAATCTGCTCACGCCGATCCTGGTCTACGCAGAGAACCTGCAATCTCGTCTGGAAGAAGGAACCCTAGAAAGTCACCAGGTACAGCAGATCCGCACCGCCGCCGAAAGGGCGAAAACCCTCGTCAGACAAATCCTGGTGTTCGGTCGCAAAGGGGGGCAGCCCTCGCTTATCTACCGGCCGGCTGCCTCCGTTTTGAGAGACGCCATGCATCTTATCGGCGTCTCCGTTCCTGCCCACGTGCGCTTGGACGTGGACATCGCGGACGACTGTGGGGTCATTGCAGCAGATGCCACAGAAATCCATCAGATACTTGCCAATTTGTGCGGCAACGCATTCCAGGCGATTGAGAAATCTGGAGTCGTAGAGGTCACCGCTCAAAAAGTCGTATCTCCGCGTTCTTATCTTGCTCCCGGAGATTACGTGGAAATCGCGGTTCAAGACAACGGCGCAGGAATTCCCCCTGACCAGCGCGAACGGATCTTTGATCCCTTCTTCTCCACCAAATCGCCCGGCAAGGGGACGGGACTCGGACTGGCAGTCGTCCACGGCACGGTGACTCGCTTAAACGGCAGTGTTGAAGTGGAAAGCCATCTCGGCAAGGGCACGAAATTCATCATCGCCTTGCCTTGCTTTGAACAAGCTGACTTGAAAACTGAATCGATCAGCATACCGTCTTTGCAGGAAACCCTACCAATACACGTCTTACTGGTCGATGACGATGAACTAGCCAGAAAATCGATGCAGCTTGTCCTGGGACAATGTGGCATGAAAGTGACGGCCTGCTGCTCAGGCAAAGAAGCCCTGGAATTGATTGCAGATTCCGGCAGGGGATTTGAAGTCGTTTTATCAGACTATGCGATGCCCGAAATGAGTGGCGTGCTCCTTGCCGAGCGCATTCACGCCGTACTACCCGATCTGCCAATCGTACTCATCTCAGCCGATGCGGGCCGAGTGGATGAGTCGGAGGCGGACCGCTTGGGAATCCAAGGCTTCGTCGACAAACCGGCCACTTTGGATGAATTGCGACAAGCCCTGGTTCAGGCGTTGCAAGCTCAAGCACCGAAATCAACGCGCCTGGATTCACCTCCTGCCGCCAACGACCAACCGCAAATTCTCATCGTCGACGATGACGATCTTGTGCGAAACTCGCTAGTGGCTTCGTTGCACACCATCGGCTGCACCCCCCTGGCCGCCGCAAATATGCAGCAGGCGCGGACAATTCTCAGTAGCCGCAACGTCGATGTGATTCTCGTCGACAAACAAGTCGATCAGGAAGACGGATTCAACGCAGTACGGCAGCTCTTCGAGAACGAGATCGCCGAAAAAAGTGCGCGGCCGCGTCTGGTGGGCATGACTGGTTCAGAAAACCTAAGTGACGAGGTAGCCTACGAACTAGATGCGTATCTGACGAAACCTTTCACCCACGAAGAACTCAAGCGATCACTGCACTTGCCAGCAGCGCAAAGCTCTGAGCCGTGAGTGGACGACAAGCCGATTCAGATTTTGGACGTGTTTGCTATGTTTATGCGTGAATTTGGTATCTTCTCAACTGCTCGCACTCCTGGCAGTTGAGAAGATACCCCGACTGACTCAAATCCTCATCCACAACCTACACCATAGAAGGAGTCCGCCCGCAACCCCGTCCGCTCACGCACCAATTGGGCGATAGCGTCTACCTCGGCATCCGCTAGCGGTGCCACGAAATCCTCCGCCGGACGGCGAGCCACGGTGTAGACCTGCACCAGGTGAATCTGCCCGCCCGCCGAGACGACTTCCGCCAGCCTGTCGCAATAAGCGGCCAACTCTGCTGGCGAAGGGCCTTCCCCAGCCACCCGCATGAAAAGGGATTGAATCACCAGTGGCCTCACGCGGGCTGCGGCAGTGATGTTCTCCAGGATGCGTTCAAAAGGAATCGTGGTCCGTTCGATTTTGTGATAGTATTCCGCCGTGCCGGCATCGAGCTTGGCCCAGATTTCTCCCTGATTGGCGTCGAGAATTGCCAGTCCTCGTTCGACGTGCGGCCGATGAAACATGCTTGCGTTGGTGATCAGAACCATCTTGACCGGGTCGAGCCCCAGTTCGCGCTTCAGATCTGCGCAAGTGGAGATGATCGTGTCGAAGTTGCGGTAGGTGGTCGGCTCGCCATCGCCAGAGAACGCGATGTCGTTCAACCGCCGCAATTCGGCAGGCGTATCACGAAACTTGCTCGACTGGTAAATTTCCCCCGATTTGACGACCCCCAGAATTTCCCGCAACTCAGCCACCAGTGCCTCAAGTTCCACGAACTGAGTTTCACTTTGCGAGGTACGATCCACCTGACAATAGATGCAATCAAAGTTGCAAACCTTATCAGGGTTGAGATTCACACCAACCGACATCCCCCGCGACCGCCGACTCAACACAGGATAGACGAACCGATAGTGCTCAAACGAGCGATCGTGCAGAGTATGGAGTTGGTGTGTTGACATATCTGCATGATACGTCTTCTGGCGCAGTTTGACTATTTCGTGTTGCCGGAGGGACGACTCCTGGTTAATAGCAAGAAACGACGAAGAACTCCCATCGGGCCTGGCTGCAATGATTAATTACTTGCTGCTTGTCCAGTTCTGGCTGAGTTTTTTAGTCAGGCTCATAGATTTGCGCATACGCGTCTCACTATTGCGAAATCTACGCTAATCTGGGGAGATTCTCAGTCATCGAAGTGGTTAAAAAGCAATTCCCTTCTATAATAGAGCCTGGAACATAGTTGGGAAATTATAGCTCTCTTTTCCTTTTTGCCAGAAGCTGATCCAAAAGGAATTGTCTTCGCTACCTTCATGAGGCTTGAGTTTGGTGTTGGACTTGATTAGCTTTAATAGACATTTCTTCAACGGTGTTACGATTGTAACAACTGTATTTGTCCAACTCTCTTTTTCACTGCTCCTGGCTAACGCACAACTGCGTTCCTTGGGCATTGATGTATCTGCCTGGCAGGGAAATCTCTCCTCAGCCAACTGGAATACTCTTCACACCACCAACGACAGAGATTTTGTATTCATCCGCTCGAGTCGGGGTGGGACGACTGGATTCTATAACCAAAGCGACCCCAATAATAACAACAATCAAAATACGCTTTCTCAGCGGTACGACGACCCCTACTTCGTGCAGAACATCACCCGCGCCACAGCCGCAGGGATGTTTGCTGGGCCGTATCACTTTGCGCGCCCCGATATCATCGCCAGCACGCAGAATTCAGGCGGCATCGCCAACACTGGCATCGACGAAGCCAACCACATGCTCCAGATGGCAGGGGCCTGGATGCGTCCCGGCTATTTGTTACCGGTGTTTGATTTGGAAGCAGGCCAAAGCCAGCGAACTTCCTCGCAGCTCACACAGTTTTCCATTGATTTCTCGAACCGTATTTACGAAGTCACAGGCGTTCGCCCCCAGATGTATATCAATGGCAACTACGCCAGCTACGTGCAGTCTTCCATCGTGAGCGCGTTTCCTGACCTCTGGATCGCCCGGTGGCCGAATCAAATCAACCCTCAGTTAATAGACGTACAGAACGGCAATCCCAATGACTCGCTTTCTTGGCTTTATGGCCCGTGGGATAACTTTGGTGATCCGCAGCCCTGGAAATTCTGGCAGTATGCCAGCACGGCACGTCTGAGTGGCTATAACAATGGCAACAGCGCCATCGACGTCAATGTGGCCCACGGCGGGACCGAGTTTCTCAAGGATCAGCTCGTGCCTGCCCTGTGGATGAACGACTCCAATGGCGAGTGGACGTCGCTCACCAACTGGAATAGTGGCCAGACGCCAGTTGCTCCGGTGCAAGGTCCGGGTCAAGTGCCCCGCGTGGGGACGTTAACGCTTCCCACCGAGCGCTTGCCGAGTGTTAATGACACCGTGATTCTCGACCGACCGGGTGCCAACATCCATGTAACGCTCAGTTCGGGTACCCATAATATCCGGAAACTCTACGTGCGGGAATCTTTTGAGATGACCGGCGGATCGCTGAACATCGGCTACGTGCCTTCCTGGGATTCAACCCCAATCGCAGCTCAGTTTTCGGCCCCCGTTTCGCTTGCCGGTAGTGCCAATCTAAGCGTTCACACACTTCAGATCGATGCGATGCAAACTCTGATTCTCGATGGGGCTACACTAGCTTTCGACACAATTGAACTCATGCCTCATGACACCTCACCCGCCACGATTGCTTTGGTAGGGGATCTGAATTTCAATCCCCTCGCCAACGGCACAGCCACTATTGCCAATGGTGTGGGGGCCGGCAATTCGGGTCGTATGGATCTGGGGGGAGCAAATCGCATTTTCAATATTGCCGATGGCGCTGCCAACGTGGATCTGACCATCGAGGTACCGATTTCAAATGGCTCACTCACGAAAACTGGGCTTGGCACGCTCGTTCTCTCCGGCAACAACAATCTCAGCGGAGATGCGGTCGTTCAGCAGGGGGTGTTGAGTATCAGCAATGCTTTTCTCGCGGATGACGCACATGTGTCCCTGGCAACCGGCTCGATTCTCGATCTGAATTTTTCCGGAGATCCAGATAGGGTCGGTAAGTTCTCTATTGATGGGTTGGCATTGCCCATCGGTACTTGGGGAAGCGTTCTTTCAGGAGCTCAGTTCACCACACCCCTTATCACTGGCACTGGGCTCCTGCAGGTGACTAGCACGGATATCCCCGGTGATTTCGACGGGGATGGGGATGTCGATGGCGACGACCTCACCGAGTGGCAAGCCGCCTACGGCAACGGAGCATCTGGCGATGCCGACCTGGATGGCGACAGCGACGGCCAGGATTTTCTCTTCTGGCAACGCAATTACACCGGCGGCACTCCGTTGGCTCCTGCGGCGACGGCTGTCCCGGAACCTGGTTCGTTTTTGCTACTTACTATTGCCCTGAGCCTGAGTCGAATGCGTAGGCCGGAACGACTAACACGCTTTTCCGGCGTGCGATGCGAATTGATAGGGTCCTGCCGAAACTCATAGAAGTCGTTCCGGACTACGGAAGCTACAGCTCAGAGTCGCTACGGTTCGAGTAATCCACGAGGAAAAAAATGGGACTTCGCGTTCTAAAATTGGCGTTCTTGGCGAGCTTATTGATCGGTGCGCGAGAGGTAACGGCCGAGTTCGGCGACTACCGCGCTTTGTTTGTCAATCGCTTCGAGTACAACTACACCACCAGCAGCATCGATACCATCTTCCAAAATGCGGCTGGTCTGGGCATCACCGACGTGATGTTCCAGGTGCGTGGCCGGGCCGATGCCTTCTACGATAGCAATTTCGAACCGCGGGCAAACGGACTCTCACCCTCTTTCGATCCACTCCAGACCGCCATCGATGCCGCCCACTCGCGCGGCATCAAACTCCATGCCTGGCTCAATGCTACCCCGATGTGGAATACAACGGCGATCAATCCTCCTGCCGGTCATATCTACCACAATAACAGTCCTAGTTTTCGGCTGACTGATATCAATGGCAACGTCGAACCTCAGGACGGTTGGAGTAACTATTCCAGTGTGAATCCGGTCCTGCCCGAAGTGCATACGCACATCAACAATGTGGTGAATGATATCTCTACGAACTATGCTGTGGATGGCATCCACTTTGACTACATCCGCTATATTCCTGGTCCAAGTTTTTCGAGATTGCCTCACGATCCGCTCTCGCACCAGATGTTCCTGAACGCGACAGGGCTTGATGGCTCCAACGTGGCCAACGCCTCGGCCTATCGCGATTACGTTAAAGGACGTATCACCGACCTGGTTGCGTCGGTCAAACAGACGGTAGACACCGCCGAGGTGAGCACGGGCCGCACGGTGGAACTAACTGCCTCGGTATGGCGAGATCCTGATGTCGGTGCCAGCGACTATATGCAGGATTATCGTACCTGGCTGGAACAAGATCTTCTCGACGTGGCCATGCCCATGATCTACCTGAGTGCGTCGAATGATGGCGCACTGTTTAATCCCAATCTACTCAACACCTTGCGAGTCCCTACCAGTACAAGAGTCGCGCCGACATTGGGTGTCTATTTGCATACTTCCACCGGGGGCGGGGTCGACCTCACTAAGAGCCAGATCGACCGAGCCTACCTTGCGGGCACCGATGGGATCAGCTTCTACGGCTATTCGGCCATGTTCAATGAGGCCCTCTCCTCCCAGCGTCGCGCCGCGGTGTTAGACTATTTTGCCCAGATCGCCGCCGCCACACCGGGTAATATCCTTGATGATTTCGAAGTCGATGAAGGACATTTTTCCTGGCCGTATAATCACTCCCCCACGTCCCAGACATTTGGGCTCAGTTCGGCAACCACCATTGATCGCGTCACCACCGAATCTCAGGCGGGGATTGGTTCGCAGGAGTTGAGTCTGGTGGACAGTGGTGCCGGCACATGGCAACTCAGGCACAACTCCGGCATCGGAGTGGCTGCCGACGCGGGAAGCAATGTCTCGCTTCCTGCAACTGGCTATATTGGGTTCTGGCTCAAGACGGCCGATTCTGGCATGACGGTGCAAATCTCGCTTGACGACCCCGGCACCGGGGAACTCGGGTTCTTGCAGGAAATCAAGGCCGACGACCAGTGGCACCTCTACCAATGGAACTTGGAAGACGACCGCCAATGGGACGGCTGGGCTGGCGGCGATGGCGACATTGACGGACCCTTTGTCACCATCGATTCCATCCTTTTCCAAGGTGATGGCGATGCCACGATTTATCTCGACTCGGTTACCCACAATCCCGCTGGTTTGATCAAGAATCTTACCGTGCCAGTCATCCCCGGTGATTTCGACGGGGATGGGGATGTCGATGGCGACGACCTCACCGAGTGGCAAGCCGCCTACGGCAACGGAGCATCTGGCGATGCCGACCTCGATGGCGACACGGATGGAAGAGATTTTCTCACCTGGCAGCGCAATTACACAGGAAGCAGTCCCCTCGCTGCCGCCGCAGCGGTTCCCGAACCGAGCTCGCTCTGTCTAGGGGCACTCGCCCTGGGCTTGGGTTGCCTGGCACGAAGAAGATCGTGTGCCACCACCCATGCAGCTTAATGGCGCACAAGCTAACCGCGACGCAACGCGTCGCCGGTACCAGCGACGCGTTGCGTCGCGGCTAGGGCTACTGGGAACAAAAAAAACCGCTCCGAGCGGTGACTCGGAGCGGTGAGAAATTCAAAACATATCGACTAACAGTTAGCTGCGATTCCGCACACAACCGAGTCCCGCACAAGCAAGGCCCAACAGCATCAAGCTGGCGGGCTCGGGGATCACAGTCGCCTTAGCGTAAAAGCTGATCGTGGGTAAAGGAGCACCAGGTTCCAGGATTTGCACCTTGGGATTTGGCACATTCGGCGTGGCAAACGTGGTGACGCGGGCCCACCGGGTCGGGGTACTATCCACGAACTGCAGGTCCATTTGCAAGGACTGCGCTCCGGAGAATGCCATCGAGTTGCTCACCGCAGTCGTGCTGCCAGCGACCAGATTCGCCGAAGTTGATCCAGAGAAGCCAGGCTCTTGGAACATGACTTCGGTGCCCAACGCAGCGCTATCGAAATTCTCCACCGTGGGGCCTGCCGCTACTGTGTTGGTGACATCATCAATCCACACGCGGATCGGTTGGGTAATACCTTCATCATTCAACAGGCGGATATGCTCGATAGTTGCAGAATCGTGATTCGGCTCCAAGGCACTGTTGGCTGTCAATCCTGCGAAAGCCAATAGGGGATCCGATCCTGGAGTGAATGTAAACAATTGCCAGGTGCCATCGGCAACCAGTGATTGACCATCACGATTCACCCATTCGATTCCGCCGCTCGTTCCACCATCAGCAAAGATGGCGACCGGACTGTTCGTCTCGCGAATCCCTATTGAGACCTTGAGGCTAGCAGCTTCAACTACTGCAGAACACAGTATGCCACAGGCTGCCAAAGAAACGAGGAACGTGGTTTTCTTCATTATGCTGACTCCCCTCGTCGCGAGTTACCGCGACAAAAACAAAAAACCTGAAAAGAAACTAGATCTATTTGAATTGGGCTGAAGTTAGCCCACCTAACCTCTAGCGTAATAACGGATGGCAAAAACAGCAAGGTTTTATGCGCAAAAATATGTCTCCTTTGCGCAAGTTTAGGGCCTATTTTAACGCGAAATCGACTGTCTGAGGTTCTTCCTGCTTCAAGATGGTGGCGGTAAGGCCTGACTTCTTTTGCAGGCTATATCTGGCAGGTACGGCGTGGGGGTCGGGAGGTGGCAGGGGATCTCCTTCCTTAAAGCCCGCTGGATACTTGGGGGAGGACTGTACCGCTACGGCGTAGTCACCCGCGGGGAGGTCGATCTGGTATTGACCTTCCGTGTCGATCACGCCTGCCAGTGGACGACCCCCCGCGGCGGGAAAGAAATTGACTACTCCGCCAGCGATAGGTCTGTCTTTGTAGGTGACCTGCCCCAACACTCTCGTCGTCTCGACTTGTGCTTTACAGCCCAATGTCAACGCAAGGAGTGCTACTGCCCAGCAACCGTGCCTCCGTAACTCAAGCATTCGCGGGCTATTCATTGACCACTTCACCACCATTGCGCGAACCTAGCGCCAAATAGACGCTCGGATCAAGAGATTCTTGCAGGAAGCTGACGCTGCCGTCACCGCGGGCGAAATTGACCCCTCCCGGATGGCGGCTGCCGAAGGGGAGATCGTTGACGGAAATGACATGGGGCGTTGAGTCAGGCACCGGTGGAAGATCCCCCGCACTACTATCGTGAAGTTGGTAGCAGGCGGTGTAAGGATCGTGGTTGAGTGCATACCGATCTGATAAATTCTTAGACGAAAAAAAAGCGGTGGAAGGTTGAGGGCCGTCGGGTGGTTCCGTTCTCTTCTGCCCACGGGTGGCGGGAGTAAAAACAGGAATCGTGGAATTCGTCCAGAAGGCTCCGATCATCCAAGCACGAATTCGATAGGTGCGTTCACCCATCAAGAGTGTATTGCTGGTTCCGTCGGTGACTTCCTTCAAGGCGACTGGCCAGCCTTGAATCAGCAAGCCATCAAAATTATTCGGACCGTAGAGCCCCAGAGGACCTCCCGAGCCGACAATACAATAATCCTCACCATCTCGATCACTGGGACATCTTCCGGTTCGAGCATAATACGTTCCTGCCACTCCTGCATAACTCATGCCTCTACGCGATTTTTCTGCATCACTCTCGCCAAACTTCTCAATTTGTTGAGCCAGTTCTGGATCACTGGGACAAAGATACATCGGTAACAACAACTGGTTGAGTTCGTCAAATACGCGTCCATAAGCGTCGTTAAAGGTCTGCGGATTGCTTGAATCTGTGTACCTTGCAATAGCTTCTTGGCTTACCTGGGATTGTTCGATATAAGGAAGAATCAAAACTGGCCAGCCGAGACCGCTTTTTCCTGACTCCAAGGAGTTTAGAGTGCTTGGTGGCAGCGTTCCAAGAGCGGATTCATAGTTGAGGCACGAGAGGGCAATGTTCTTGAGATTGTTGGTGCAACTCAAACGCCGCCCCGATTCGCGGGCAGACTGGATCGCCGGCAACAAGAGGGCGACGAGAATTCCTATAATGGCGATGACCACCAAGAGTTCTACGAGGGTAAAACCCTTCTTCGTAGGTCGAGTTTGGACTTGCAGAGAAGAGGAGGATTGCATGGTTCAATCCTTGTAAAGGAGACTTCAGTTGCGCTTAATTTATTATATCAATAACTAGTAGTTGTGTTGGGAGGAGAAGCATGCTGCTTTTCGATTCATGCAAACTATTTGAGCTCGAAATCGACCGTCTGTGGTGTCTCTAGTAACTCGATAGTAGCAGAGAGTCCCGAGGTCTCTGGGCGGGAATACTTTGCCGGAACGGCATTCGGATCAGGTGGAGGCAGCGGTTCGCCCTCCTGGAAACCGCCCGGGAGTTTGGGTGGAGCAATGACGATCACAGCATATTGTCCGGGAGGAAGCTCCACCGAGTACGTGCCATCTGAAGCGATGGGTGCTCCAATCGGTCGGGCGCCAGTGGCCAAGAAGTTAATCATGCCATGCTCAAGCGGCTTCCCTGTATACGTGACCGTGCCTTGGACTTGCTGAGTGACCGGTTTTTGCTCGCAACTCGCCAACACACCCAGGACAAGGCAGGCAACCAGCGAACTATTCAGCAACTTCATGGTTGTGCGAAGCCTGTTTCGGTGCCGTTGCGCGAGCCAAAGGCCTCCCAGGTATTCCCGTCAATGCCATCCGCAATGAAATGCAAACTTCCATCGGCATAAAGAAAGTTGATGCCTCCAGCATGGAAGCTTCCCCAGTACAAATCGTTCAACCCGACAATCTGCTGCCCTCCTGCAGGGAGTGGGGGTTCATTGCCATACTGCACGTGGCTTACATAATAGCCAGAGGAGAATTCACTATTGGGTGGCCTTACCTCATCAATATTCTTGGCAGAGTAGAGTAGAGGGCTTGTGGAAGTATCTGCCCGACCCCCCGTGAGCCACGACCGGGTCTGGTACCAGCGCTCCCCTGCCAAGAAGGTGTTGCTGGTTCCATCGGTGATGTCTTTCATTTTAATTTCACTATCGAAATACATGACACCGTCGGTGTTCACCGCGCCTACAAATCCACTGACGCTTAACACCTGGTCGGTATCGTTGCGGGCGTGGGCCGATCCGGCAACTGCCGCGTAATTCGTTGTCTCCCAGAATTCTCCCCAAAGAGTTTTTGCGAGATCGTCGTAGCGAATACTATCACTGGGACACCTGTACACATCGATAGATGTTTTGCTAAACTCCGTTTCACCAGGTTGGCGATACTGGGAATTGTCCAGGGCATAGACGTCAGGTGCTTCCAAACGCGATCCCCCTCGTCCACCTGACACAATCCGAGTGTTTCTTTTCATTCTGTCTGAGATTTGAGAGCCAAGCGAACTGTACTCGGCATATTCCAATATCTCTACGAGCCATGAAAGACCATTGACCGAGGGTGGCGTGTTGGCAACAACAGCAGGCGGAAGCACCTTGTGTGAGGATTCATAATTTAGAATCGCTAAGCCAATTTGCTTAAGATGGTTCTGGCAACTCATTCGCCGGGCGGATTCGCGGGCCGCTTGGATAGCGGGCAGCAACAGCGCCACCAAGACTCCGATAATCGCGATCACCACCAAGAGTTCTACGAGTGTGAACCCGCGCTTCGCGCGGCGGAGCAGCAATTGCGAAAAGTTGCCCACAGACATGGTTTAATCCTTATTAGAAATTCAGGCTTGGACATCGCGCAGTACCGGGATCGGTCAAAAGTACTCAGGAGAAAAGGCGCGACACCCCTTCATTCTACGCAGTTCGGCAGAAAGACCCAAGCGAATCGAGCGCATTTATTTCTCTCTGTTGCGCACAGCGTGGGTGTCATGCTGAACGGGCAAGGGGCATTTGACCGGGTCTCTGCAAAGAAAGCTGCCACCCCTCCGGGGTGGATGGAATAAACCGTCCGAGTTCCGGGGGTTGAGCGCAGCGATACCCCCGGTACACGTGCTAATTCCCACGAATCCTTGCTAAGAGGAAAAAACGATCAGCGGAAATTCGTGTTCCCCTCCTCTGACAGTACAGGTCGGTCACGACGAACCGTTTCCATGGCAATCAAAAGAGCCGCTTTTTTCGCGGCTATTACCGGGTACCTGGCGCTGTATATTATAATAGAAATCTGACAGGCGGCATGCGTAAACGCCGCCACGCCATTGGAAGAAAAGGTAAAAAACAATGGACCGCGAAGAACTCAATCTCATTCTGCTCTCGGAAACGCCGTTTGTGATTCGCATGAACGATGGCCGGGAATACGAAGTCCGCAGCAAGGAAGTCATCACGGTGAGCGACATCGCTGCGTCGGTGCTGTACCGCCACGACGACGGCAAACTGCGGCACGTCTACCTGCCGCTGGTGACCATGACGGCGGTCGAACCGATCGCCGCCTAGTGTTCCGGGGGTTGAGCGCAGCGATACCCCCGGTACCTATGCGCAAGTGTCTCATCCACCCCGGAGGGATGGCAGCGGAATTAGAATTCCCGGCGACGCGTTCCGTCGCGGCTAAGTAATCCCAAAGCGAGTACCCACAAGACAATCGAGCCGGGTTCCGGGACTGCCGACGCGGTGGCCAGCGGACCTGTCCCCGTCACGTTCCTTTGCCAGATGAGAAAGTCGCGGCCGTCGACATCGGCGTCACCGTCGGCATCGCCATCTACGAGGCCCGCCCCGGAAATTGTTCCATAACCCCCTTGCCACAGTGCCAGGTCGCTGCCGTCGACACTGCCGTCGCCATTGAAGTCTCCGGGGATCGGCGGGACAAAGACCGCTTGGGGATCCCAAAAGATGTCGTCGAGAAAGATCTGGGCGTCGCTCGCGCCAAAAAACTGGATCGAGTCGAGCGACACATTCAGCCCATCGATCTGGCCGTTGCCCCCCGCGATCCAGGCCTCCCACTCGCTCGGCTCGTCGAGGAACCATTCGTATTTGTGCCACGTGTTGTCGGCGATCACGGAGCGCTTGATGCCCCGGTCGGCTGTGGTGGGGTCGTCGAGGGCAATGCTGACCTGCACCCCCGGGTCGCCGGTCTTGAGCCAGAAGCCAACTGAACCAATGGATTCGAATTGCAAATTGGCAATCCGCGAGGCGACATTCGTGCTGCCGCCAAAGTCGCTGTACTGGGCCCCCGAGAGATGCCGCACCAGAAAGTCGGTCCCTGAACTCTCGTCATAAGTGATGTCAATGAGCTGCGAATAGCCTCCCGAGTGGGACTCCAGGCTCGAACGCGTTGCCGTCGACCCTGCCACGTTGGCCGTGGTGCTGCCGGAAAAAGTTGGTGCCCAGCCAAAGGTTCCTTCGTTGCCGTTAAAGGTATTTCCGGAGCGATCACCGTAGTTGTCGAAGTTCACGAGCGTCTTGGTGCCAAAGGAGATGCCGGTGCCGGCCGTGGTGGCAGTTCGCAATTGGATATCCGCGCCGTAGTAATACTTGAGGATGTCCAGATATGAAATGCTGTTGTCCGAGAGATAATCCGCGCCGTTCTGGCTCTTCGCGCCACGGTTGGGCCAGTTGGGATTGGTAGGCGTTCCTTGGAAACCTAACGGGGTGCCCGTGTTGTTGCCGCCGACCAACCCGTTGGCGTAGGTGTAGGTGACCCACTTTTCGGTGTTGGTCGGATCGTTGTCACCGGGGTCGACGATGATGCCAGGGTTGGCGGGGTTGAAGGGCCCGGAGGGAATTGCGCCGGCGACGTAGAACGAGGCGATCAGCACATCTCCCGTGGGGGCGATGTTGTCAAACACATACAGGATTTCACCCTCGGTTGCCGCTGCCGCAGCGAGATGGAGCGGTCCTGCACTGCCCGCACACGAAAAGACCTGGTCGCTGGTCCCGTCGTTGATAAAACCTTGCAGGTTCATCTTGTAATAGGCAAAGGTGCGAGCGGCGACGGCCTGGGCCTTGAGGGCTTCGAAACTGGCCGCTCCATTTTCACAGTTGGTCACGTTGGGCACATAGTCGGTCTCGGTCGCCACGCTGCCGGAGCCGGTGACATTAATGGTGGCCCGGGCCGTGAATTGTGCCCACGCTGGTGCCGAGAGGCACCAGAGCAACAACAACAAAAAGTGATTTGGAATCAGTGGTACTCGTAACATCGAGATTTCCTCGCATAAACTCGTTCCCAGGCTCTGCCTGGGAACGCAACGTCTTTGAGGCTCCGCCTCACTATTCCAAGTGGCGCGCAGGCGGAGCCTACGGTACGGTGCGTTACCAGGCAGAGCCTGGGAACGAGAAGAAGTGCATCAAAAAATGGGAATCATTTCCGGAACTCGCTCCACTCGTTCCGGCCTACGTCTTCAACAAAAAAACCGCGCCATGGGCTGCCCCAGCACCATGACGCGGCGGAAATTTTCTAAGCAGTCCTTCAATTAGCGGCGACTTCTGCCGATCAATCCGGCCATGGCCAAAAGCAGCAGCGATGCCGAAGCGGGTTCTGGAACCGCAGTCGCGGCAGATAAAGGTGGGACCTGTCCGTACTGGGCTTGCCAGATACCCAAGTCTGTTCCATCGACGTTTTGGTCATTGTTGGCATCGCCATCCATCAAAGTTGCCCCACCCATCAGGCCTGAGTTGCGTTGCCAGGTGAGGAAATCTTTACCGTCCACATCGCCATCGCCGTCGAAGTCGGCATCGCCCATTGGGGCCACGATGTCGACTAGACGGAGGGAGATGTTGTCAAACGCCGCGAAAGCGGCATCTATAACTTCTCCGCCGGAGGATGGTAATGCGGAGGGGGGACCGAAGCGGAGATTGGTATACCCTAAGGCCGAAGTGGTAACAGCGACCGTGTCCATGGCATCCACGCCATCGGTACCTACTCCAGGGACCGGATTCAGTGGGTCATTGGTTTTGCCATCACCATAGAGATCAAGCGTAAAGACAATCTGACTTACACTGATGACGGCTTTATAGGTATGGAAGCCGGCTCCAGCCTCTGATTGTGTGTTAAGCGTATCGGCTAACGGGACGTCCATCAGTGTTGCGTCCCCAAAATTGACCCAGTTTGGGTTGGGTTCGTCTCCAGCTACCGATGGGAAGAGAATTGCCCGATAGTTGAACCCGGGTACTGGATCATTATACAATCCCATCTCAATGATGTTTTCTGTCGTACCCGCTGAGAAGCCACGGAGACCGATAGTCAGTCGCTTATTGGCAGAAAGTGCATCGTCGCCCAGGTCGTAAGACAATTCGATGTTTTGGGTGGCTGAAGGAGCAATCGAACTGAAGGTCATTTCATTGACCGTGCCACCACCCGCAACTCCGGAAGA
Source organism: Bythopirellula sp. (assembly GCA_041738415.1). Lineage (GTDB taxonomy): Bacteria > Planctomycetota > Planctomycetia > Pirellulales > Lacipirellulaceae > Bythopirellula. The sequence goes on along the minus strand of JBGSPU010000154.1, from coordinate 62,990 downwards.
TCCTGCCAGGTCGCAATTGGCAATTCCGCCAGCGGTATTCGCAGAGCCACAGAACTGAGCAAAGTTCGTCAGATTGGTCCCGCCGTAAAACGCCGCGGTGTCCCCCGCCACCAGTGTGGTGGCGTTATCGGGCCTGGCCGGGACGGAAGAAGGCCACGCCGCCAACAACTCACTGGTTGACGTGTAAGATTCAAAATCGTCCACGACGATGTCAATGTCAGCAAATGTGACCGTCGTCATCGTGGCACACAGCACAGCAGTCAAAGCGAGTCGTTGAAACATAAGAAAGTCCTCAGAAGCAAATGGTGGTCAAAGAGGTCCTGGTTATACAAACGTAGGATCGCACCCAAGTCCTATGAGACGCAGGTGGCTGCCCAGTGGGAAAAGTTGTTCGCCCTCTACCCCCATCTTAACGCCAGAGGATGGTATCGCCTAACATTTTGTGCGCAATTATTTCTCTCCGAAGCGCAAAACCTACGCTTTTCCTCCGCAGAGGACCTCGCTGCCGGAGAGCACCTCAAGGCTAGTCCCGCTCGGCAAACGGGACCTACTGGAAAATCCTCCGCGGCACGCAGGACCTCCTCACCGCTCCGCGTCACTGGCCCAATCAAAGCGACTAGCCGAAAACGAGCCATTTGCCGTTAGTCGACAGCGAATCCCCAGCCGCCTCTTCCGTCCCCCTCGCTGTACTGTGCGCCTCCCCGGTGAAAACGAGCTTTTTCCCTCGCCTGGAATCTTCCCCAGTCTTCAACGAACCACAACGGCACGAAGTCACCACACCTGAGGTGGCTAGCCTTCCTCGTGCCTTCGTGTCGTCGTGGTTATTAATCTTTCGACCGCCTCGCACCCGCTCGATTGATAATTGGAATTCAGAGCCAGGCCATTCAATTCAGGCGTGTGTCGTACGCAATTTCATCCATCATTCATGAGTTTTCCAGCGCGGGTTAGCTGATACTGGTTCCCCAGCCAATCGCTGCTGACGCTGGCGGTGGCTCAGACTTGGATTTTGGGAGGGTCGACGTGCCGTAGATCAACTCCCGCGTACTGATTGGGGACCGTCACGCCATTTTCCGTGACCTGGTAACGGAGTTCCCGCGCCGTGGTGTCCCAGTGCATATCGCTTATGACGGCTGTGCGGGGCGTGTTGCGCATGCCGCGGGAAAGTACCTCGACCCAATCGCCGATTTCAAACCCTTCCGGCTCTACTTCCTGCCAGAGCGTCCGCTTGACCCGTAGCCGCACGTCGCCGTAGTGCAGCACGACATAGTGACCTTGCTCCCCATCGCGGCGGAAGACCCGCGGGCTGGGGATCAACGTGCGGGCCAACTCGGCATCCTCGGGATGGATCCAGTCGTTTCCGTCTTCTGGCCACCACGGATAATAGCCGTACTTGGGAGCAGTCTTCATGGCGATTCTCGACCTGTGAAAAGTGAATGTCTTCATCCAGAGGCCCTGCACCTCACTATTTCCAGATTATCCTGGTCGAGCACAAATGACCAGCTTGCGAGGGTTGTAACGGCAAGGAGTATTGGCACTTGCGTCGTGGGTTTTCTGAGTTGGCAACCTATACTTGAGGGACCGAAATCGCCCCCCACTGCCCGACACTTTTTCGCGTTCCCGCTCACCCCCCTACGCGCTATGAACCTTCACGACCTGCTCGATTACCACGGGATCGGAACAAACCCTTTTGCGGATGAGGACGCGCAAACGGATCCCGTGTTTCAGGGGCGTTGCCGAACCAGCACATTCCATCCCAATTGGGACAAGGTCTACGGTGATCCCGCGAACCCCGGCACATCGATCGTCTTCGGCGAAAAGGGCGCCGGCAAGACCGCCATGCGTCTGCAAATCACTGCCCAGATCGAAGAGTTTAATCGGAAGCATGAAAATTCCCGCGCGTTCGTGATCGAGTATGATGACTTCAATCCATTTCTGGATCGATTTGCCGAGCGCCTGAGCAGTCGCACGCGGCGCAAGCCTGCGAAGGTTCTCGACGAGTGGAAGCTATGGGACCACATGGATGCGATCCTCTCGCTGGGGGTTACCGATGTGGTCGACCGATTCTTGGAGACTTCCCATCCCTCGGGACCAGCAGGAAACGGGTTGCCCGCCAACGCCGTCTCTCGTTTGGATCATTTCCAACGTCGCGACTTGTTGCTCTTGGCCTCCTGCTACGATAATTCGCTCTCAGAGTCGTTCGATGCGCGCTGGTTCCGACTGCGCCGCATCCTGAAATACCGACCCTGGCAAAGCTGGGGCTTTCGTGCCCTCGGCTTGATAACGATGGTGGCGGTCCTTGGGACTGTCGTCTATTTGCGAACATGGAGTTGGCTCTCCACCGTCTGGCCCTGGCTAGTAATGGCCCTGGGCTGGTCGCCGTGGTTCGCACAAGTGTGGCGGTGGTGGACGCAGTCCTTTGCCGTTTCACGCCATCTGCGCAGCGTGCATCGCGATATCAACCCTTTGCGCAAAGTCCTCATGCAGTTTTCCGGGCGCGATATCAACGGGCAACCGCTTCCCAGCAAACGCCGCACCGACGATCGCTATGAACTGCTCTACAAATTTCAAGGCGTCCTCAAGGCGCTGGGATTCTCTGGAATCGTCGTATTGGTAGACCGCGTCGATGAGCCGCACTTGATCAACGGTTCGCAGGAAAACATGAAGGGGCTTGTCTGGTCGATGCTCGACAACAAGTTTCTCAAACAACCGGGCTTGGGCCTCAAGCTCCTGTTGCCCATCGAGCTGGCCAACAGCATGCAGCAGGAAGGGCATGATTTCTTCCAGCGTGCCCGCCTGGACAAGCAGAACATGATTCCCTCGCTCGAATGGACTGGCGCGGCACTCTACGACCTTGCCAATGTCCGCGTCGCGGCATGTAGCAAAGAGGGGGCCAAGCCACAATTGCAGGATCTGTTTGAAGAGAGCGTAAGCAGTGCGAGGTTGATCGAGGCGTTTGGCGCGTTGCGTGTGCCCCGCCACTTGTTCAAATTCCTGCACCGAGTCTTAGTGGCCCATTGCCAAAGCTTCGTCAGTTCTCAACCCGTGTGGCAGATCAGCGCCGCCACCTTTGAATCGCAGCTAGCACTCTATCGACGCGACCAGCAAGCGGTCGACAAGGGACTCAGTGCGGGTTGATAGCAGAACGTGGCGTGGACTTACAGCCCGCGAAATTGGCACGCAGTTTCTTGTTTGCCAGTAGGGCTACCCATTTGCTTAGACCTTGACCCCTCTCGGAGGTTTTGCCACACTCCCGCCCCAAGCTGGAAGCCGGCTTGACTGTATCCGTAGCATCCCCATTTGAGGTCCTCCGATGCGTCGCTATTTTTTTTATTTTCTGGCATTGCCGCTGTTAGCAGTTTCGCTCGGCTGTGGAACGCAAAGCTCCCCAAGCGACTCGGCCGGTGGCAAAATGCCCAGCGATCCGGTGGCCCAAGTGGTCTATGAATTTCTGAGCGCCGTCCGCGCGGGCGATACAGCAACAGCCAGTGAACGACTTACCCCGTTGGCCCTGCAAAGGACAAGCGAACTGGAACTCAACTTTTCTCCCCCTGGAAGTGATACGGCTACTTTTCAGGTCGGCGTGGTAGAAATGATCGACGCTAGCAAGGCAGTCGTTGAGTCCACTTGGAGAGATCTGGACGCAGATGGTCAGCCCCAGGAAGAAAAAATCACCTGGGCCTTGAAGTTGAATGGTGGTAAGTGGCTTATCTCGGGTATGGCAGCAGAACTGGGAGCGGATCAGCCACCGGTCGTGATGGACTTTGAGAATCCAGGGCAATTTGCCATACCAACTTCAGTCACTTCCCAGCAGCCAAGTTCTCTCACTGAACCACGTCAAGCAGCCCAACCCGCTCAGGACCCGTTTCGGACTGGGACTCGCTAGAACTACGTGAAAGTTGAACGGGAAGCATAGCGACCTATCTAACGCACTCCTCGCAAATTAACATTCTGTCGACTTTTGGGCTTCCTCATTTGGAAAGTACCATCTTCCCGACCTACAGGCGATTTCTCTTTCGCCATATTCCAAATAGTCCGAGGAATCAGGGGTTTTTTTGGCATTTTACCTAGGCATTGAATTCCCCCGCAAACTGGAATGTCTGGCTATTTAGTTCTTTTAGGCCAGTAGCCCACTTGACACTAAAAGTAGCCATGTTATTTTGTCGGCCTATGTTTACTAATGCATAAAGTTAGGAGTTTTTGCAGTCAGATCGTTCCTCAGGATACGGCGGCTGTTGAGATACAAGTTAGGTTTCCCCACAGCTACTGCCGTCGTAGCATTTCGGGGTAAAAATTTTGACGGTAAGACAAGATGAGAATTTTTAGTGTCGTTGACGGAATCGTGTTCCTATCAACAACGGCGCGGGTTTTTCCCAAGAGGAGGGATTACATTATGAAACGTACTATGATCGTGTTGACCGCCGTGATGGTGGTAATGGCTGGCTTTGCAGCCATGGATGCTTCCAACGTCGAAGCTGGTTTGTTCAAGCGAAAGAACAAGTGCTGCAAGCCCGCTTGCTGCCAGCCAGTATGCTGCGAAGCAGCTCCTGTTTGCTGTGAAGCGCCAGCCTGCCCGTGCGAAGCTGCTCCCGCTCCTTGCGGTTGCTCGGCCGCTGCTCCTTGCGGTTGTGAGGTAAGCCAGTGCAGTTGTGAGTGCATGTCCCGTCGCGAAGCCCGCAAGGCTCGTCGCGCTGGTTGCTGCTCGACCTGCTCCTGTAGCACAGAATGCAGTAGTTGCTCCAATTGTGGCGCAGCACCCTGTGGTTGCGGTGCCCCTGCAGTCGAGGGTTGCAGTAGCTGTGGCGAAGCCGCAGGCGAGATTGCTCCTGAAGCAGCTCCCCAGGCTCCACAGAGCGATTCCACCACCTGAGTTCTCTGTTTAAGCAGAGTTCAATGGTCGTAAAAAAAACGAAAACCGGTCCTCGAAGTGAGGGCCGGTTTTTTTGTCATTCCTTCAGAACAATCACCAGCACTATCGCCAGCAAGCAAATCAAACCGATCAAGGCAAGCGTAATCAGCCTGGCACGCTGACGGCGCTCGCGCTGGAGACGGCGATGCGTGGCCACAACCTCCGATTCCTGGGGAACAAAGGATTTCTCGTCAGCTACAACCGCTATCGGTTCGACTTGAATCGCTCCGCTCACATCCTGTGGGTCAGTTGTTGCTGCAATTTCCGGGAATACATCACTCGCCCGTTGCCAATCAAGCCATCCGGTCCTCCAGAGCCATGAGTCGACATCGATGTGCCCTTGCTGAATCCAAGCTTTTATCTGAGTGAGCGAGATGGGACCTTGCTCCGTACCCGCCGCACTACGGATATGCCAGTCATTTCCGGTGAGTTGAGCCGCAGTTTCCTGCGGTAGCTCGCCTTGTCGATCTGGCTCAGCCTCAGCCGAAGCCAAGGCATCCGCAGGCTCTTGGATCGCTTCGACCCGACCACCGCTCTGCATGGGGACCAGAAATCGCACGTCGCAATTGGGACAGATCCCCCGCTTGCCAGCGAGAAATTCTTTCACATTTAATCGGTGACCATTCGGGCACAGGAAGCGGATTCCCATGATACTTCATTCATGCAATTGATTAAGCCAAATCTGAAACCTATCCTTAGCTTAACGACCGCTCCCCATAACGAGAAGAGAGTGATTTCGCCGCTGACGAAAGCCAGGATTCCCATTATAGTGGGGACTTTCAATAAGAGACTTCCCCGCCCTCAAGCCGTTATCGAGCCCAAGTCCAATATGACAATCTTCGAAATCATTGTTCTGGCAATTGTGCAGGGGCTGACTGAATTCTTGCCAGTGAGTTCCTCGGGACATCTTGTCGTGGGCAACGCGATATTTCAGGCGATCGGCAATGAGCCAGTCAAAGACCTGGTTGAAGTCGAAATCGTTTTGCACCTGGGAACCTTGCTCGCCGTCCTGGTTTACTATCACCGCGAAATCCTGCGCCTATTTACTTCCGATCGTCGACTCATACCACTCTTAATCCTTGGCACGTTCCCCGCTGCCGTGATAGGCATCTATCTGAAGAAGGGACTCTCTCAATCAATGAGCGATCAGGTTCTGGCCAATCCGCTGGTGGCTGGTCTTTGTTTTCCCATCACAGCGGGACTGCTATGGGCTGCGTCGAAGCGCACCGAGGGGACCACTCACTACACGGAACTCAATTGGCAAGACACCCTCAAGATTGGACTGCTCCAAGCATTTGCACTGTTGCCAGGAATCTCACGTAGCGGTGCGACCATTGCTGGCGGATTGGGCGTCGGTTTGCAGCGCGAGTCCGCCGCCACATTTGCCTTCCTGCTGGCGATTCCTGCCATCGCGGGGGGTGGATTGCTGGAGATGCTCGAAGCACTCAAAGCGGGTACCACGGGAACACCTCAGGGAACATTGGCCATGGGATTTCTCGTGTCGTTCGTAATAGGACTAGCTTCGTTGGCCCTGTTGATTCGCTTCGTCCGCCATGGGCGACTAGCGATGTTTGCGTATTATCTTGTGCCATTGGGAATCGCAGTCGTGGCCTGGCAGTTGATCGCATAATTGTTGCGACGGCAACAAGGACAAATCTGCCAATCTTTACCCGCTCAGAGGCTACTCGAACGTCCACGGGACCGGGTCTTTAACCACTAGAAAGAAGCTGAGACCACAAAAATGGGGGAAAACTTTACCGCGCATTGGGTGAAAGTTGGTAGAATGAAGTTTTATACCAGCCCGGGACAACTCCAAGCTCAACCGCTACTGCGAATAGTACGTTGACAAAGGTCATCACTCTATGGTCAGACTTCTCTCGATTATTCTCCTTCTAGTGGTGACAAATGTTACGCTGCTCTCCTCTGCTCAAGCCCTCGACGGGGGCACCCTGCGGGTAAACCCGCGTAATAACTGGCGTGCCTTCGAAATCATCACGAATGGCGATAACCCAACAAGCGACGGTTTTAATTGGTCGATGCCGACTACGTTTGACGGGCTGGGTGCGCGAGTATTGGGCTCGACGTTGCGCGTGCAAGTTAATCACGAAATAACTGACGCGACAATCAGTGAAGTCACCCTCGACCTTACCGCCTTTCGCACAGCTATCAGCAACATGATCAGCAACGGCAACACCGGCGGAGGAAGCTTTGTCACCTCAGCCCGCCAAGCCTACAACCGCTGGAGTAACGACGGTGGGGCGAATTGGATCAATACGTCGGATACGAGCAACACAAACTTCGATCGCTTTTGCTCCGGTCAATCGTATCTTCCTAATACCTTCGGTAATGGCCGCGGATTTGTCGACAATATTTACATCACCGGCGAAGAAAGCTTCGGCAATCTTTCGTTCAGTCGACTCTTCGCCTTGGATCTCGACAATCGCGATTTCTATCAGCTCAGCAGCGTCACTGGCAGTGCAAGTGGTGGCATCGGCGGTATGCCCCGTGACTCGTGGGAGAATGCCGCGCTACTCGACACAGGCGAAACAAATCACGTGGCCCTACTGCTTTCGCCTGACGGGGGAACCTCGCGAATGCAACTCTACATCGGCGAGAAAGGCAAAGGCATCGACGGCAACGCGTCCAACGACTTCCTGGCCCGCAATGGTTTGGCGTTTGGCAGCTACTATTATCTCAATGACGTGCTCCCTACCAGCGGAACATCTTTTGACGGAACGTTTGATACTACGACCGCTGGTGCGCTCACTGCCTCCAAGTTTGAGGATGTCGACACCAGCCCCAGCGACCCCACCCGGGCCGTCTTGGGTAACCAGAATTTCGGGCTCTTCACGTTCGATTTTGATTTCGATTTCGGCGGCGGTAGTTTCAATTCGGCTGCGTCGAGTTTCTCGATTACGAAAGTTCAGAACCACGTCAGCAATACGCTCGGCACCTTTGGCGATGCGGACAACGTCGACTGGTCCGCCCCCACGGTTCTGGGCGGCATGACGTATTCTGACGGATTAATTTTCGTCAACGAGGACAATAGTAATGGAGAGATTTGGATGAACGCCCCAGATGGGAGCCAACTGACACTAATTGGCGACACTGCGGGGATCAGCGGAGCTACCGAGTCTTCAGGAATCCTCGATATTTCCGCGCTGGTGGGGTACAATCCAGGCAGCATTTTGTTGACCAACAATCAGGGTACCAATTCGTCTCTTTCGGTCTTAATCAACCCCGACGCGGAGCTGGACAACGCCGATTTCGATGGCGACGGCGATGTCGACGGGGCTGATTTTCTAGTGTGGCAGCGAAATGTTGGCACAGGCACATTGCCCAGCGAAGGGGATGCACAGCACGATGGGGACGTCGACCGCTTGGACCTGGAAGTCTGGCAATCTCAATATGGTACGACTCCACCACTCTCAGTTGCGACCGCAGTTCCAGAGCCGAGTGGTTGGATCCTCATGCTGGCTGCCGCGACTTGTACTGTTGCAAAACAACGTCGGTCAATCCGGTCCGGAAACTGATACATCCGGCTTGCAGTTACTTTTCGCAACATCATCCACTGCGGCGAAAAGCAACTACCGTCAGGTCGTCCGGTTTCGAGGGATGGTCACCCGTGGGTCCGACTTCCATGCGATGCCGGGCATCGGCGACCAGACGCTCTACGGCTGCGGGTAGCGGGCCTTTGCGGCAACGTTCGACGATCTCATTCGTGAGTAAATTGTCGAGCAGTCCGTCAGAAGAAAGGATCAGCGTATCGCGCAGCGACATCTTTCGTGGAGGACCGACCTCGATTCGCATCTCGGGCGAACCGAGCACATTCGAAATCAAATGCCGTTCTTCGTGATGCATTGCATCGGCCTCGTCAAGCAATCCCGCTTCAATGGCATAACCAATGGGAGAGTGGGCCAGTGTCTGGAACTTGATTTTCCCCCGCTGCCCGACAAGCATGATCACCGAATCACCGATGTGGTACACACGGACCGTATCGCCCTGAATTTCGGCGATGCACAAGGTAGTACCGGCTCCAGTTGCCAATTCCATGACTGCCTGATTGGCGCGTTCAATGCCGGCAATGATCCCGCCGCGCAATTGTTCGGCATCAAGTGGTCCGTCGCTTTCCTCGGCACGCTCACGCAGCGATTCTTCCATTTTTTCGATCGCCATCCGCGAGGCAATCTCTCCCGAGGCATGCCCCCCGAGCCCGTCCGCCACCAGGAGGACTACCTGTTCTGCGCCGAGCGGAACTATGGCGGCACAGTCTTCGTTGGGGGTCGTCTTTTCAGGCGCAGAGCGCGAAGCGACAACCGCTAAACCCCCGGCAACGCGGCGCGTTTCCAAGTGGTCAGGGTCGGCAAGGAAATTAAAGTAGGGTGCATCCATAGTTAGGGGTGGCACGGTATCGCTCCTTAAAACACCGCAGGCAACCTCAGATTGAACGAAAAATTCAGGTGGGATCGCTACGAACGAATCACCGGTCAGCATTCCTTCCTGGGATGCTGATACGACTGGTGTGGCAATAATCTTACGACCAACTCATCGTGTCCAAGTACTGACGCAATTGGCCGGCCGTGCGAAACTTACGCAAGATCAACGAACGTTTCAAACCTCGACAAATCGCTTTGACTTCGGGAGGATGCTTCGCGTACCACTGTTTTCCTCCAATAGCATCATAGAAGATTCGGATCAAATCACAAACATCGTCATGCAGATCATGAACCCGAGCAGGGCCGTAATCGTAAAAATCCAACAACTTTAGGTGAAAACCAATGCCTAGTCGCCGAATAATGATGTTTCCCATGTGCAGATCGCCATGATATTCCCGGGCGTTATGCACCCCCTCCATGCCCAACGAGAGGGCGTGCAACAGATGCAATCCTTGGAACACACTTAGGCGCTTGCCGGGTTGACGGGTCAAAAACTTGCTCAAGAGTTCTCCCTCGACCAGTTCCGACACCAGATACGTCACCTTCTGTCCTTTGAAGATGAACGATTCGCTGGTGTGATACTGAATCAAGATCGGCAAGTGCCGGAGCTTGTTCAATTTGCGGGCATAGATGCGCGAGGTACGGTCTTTGAGATTGCGGTGGGGAAAGAAAAACTTTCCGGCCCGTTCGATGTCAGTGTGCAATTCCCGGAGCTTGTAAACCTCCCCTTCCCACCCCCTGCCCAAGCGCGACACAATCTCGTATTTGCCAGCCAGGATTCTTCCCGGCGGGAGTTGGAACGTTGAGATCGATTGCGAGTTAGATCGCTGACTGGACATGGAGGATCGATCTGGTGGAGGGGCTATAGCGATGCTGTTAAACAAGCGTTGATTTTAGTACTTAGGTGAATCGATGGGGAAGGGGAACCCACGGATTCGGACCTAATTCTATCATAGCTTGGCCACGGCCACTTTGCTCCCGCAGAACCCTGGAAATCTACTCCAGTGGGTCGCCAGTCAACCCTGGCCGGTTGGTGGTGGAACGTCCCCGCACCAGGAAAACCGCAGCGCAAATAGAAACGGCTGGTCACCCGAGGGTGACCAGCCGCGTAGGCTTCCGAGATTCAGGGTTTCCAAATTAGCGACGACGCATAGCCAGCACGCCCAAGCAACCAAGCAGCAGGGAGACGCTGGCGGGTTCGGGGACATGAGTAACTACCAAGTTATCGATGAAGATTGTTTCGTCTGACGAAGAATCCGACTGACGCATTCCGAAACCATCGATGTTTTGGCCCAAGCTAATTACCGCTGTATTGATCGTCTGGCCACCAGCGGTCAGCGAAGAAGTGCCATTATCAATATCAAATGTGATCGTCACGGGAACCGTGGCACCAAAGTTGAAACCTACCAGATCTCCCAAAGTAACTTCTGCGGTGCTAGCCATGGTGGCGATCCCGATCGAATAATCCCCGCCAGCCGTTCCAGGAGCAACAATGTCAGTACGAGAACGAAAGGCGGTAGTGGCAGTCGACTGCCAGAAGTGGGCGAAGTATTCGAAGTCGGTGCCGGTCATCGCACCGGGAGCAGTCACGACCATGTCGAAACTAGCAGACACAACTCCGCTTGTAAAAGAAGCGGCTGCGTCAAAAACCCTATGGAGATCTTCCGACCCATTGTTTTGCGTAACCGCCGCAGCTCCACCGCTGACCAACAACGTGTCGGCAGTTCCACTATGGTTGACCCAGGCAGGATTTCCATCATTGAGTGGGCCATCGGGGTAATTAAAATCTTCCGTCAACACTGTCGTGGCGCTGGCCATTGAGCCATACAACGCGACTGCGCAGAAGCACCCTAGAATGGATAGCGTGTTCAGTTTTCCAATTCGCATTAGCTGATCTCCTGTTGAAACTTCGAGTCAAAAAAACAAATTCAACGCCGCAGCCAGTTGGCTTTTAAGCCAGCCAACACGTCGGCCTCCCTAGCTCCATCTTACCCATCGAAATCACCGTTGTCGCCTGTTTTCTACCAATATTCGCGGAAACTTCATCTGCTGCGTAGAATCCGCAACGCTCGATGGGCCTGATCATGATAGTTCCCTGCGACGCGTTGCGTTGCGGCTAAGAGAGGCTGCTTAGGTTGTGTGAAACTGGCGGCTTGAGCGTCCAGGATTTCCCAACAACAGGGCAACCAGGCTCAGCAGCACTAGCCCGGTTGGCTCGGGTACGGTTGCGGACGAGGCCAGCAGGGGCAGGGTGCTCTGGCCGAACTGCCGCTGCCAGACGAGGAAATCAGCCCCGTCGGTGTCGCCGTCCGCGTCTGCGTCCCCGTCACTGGTCATGCCGAAAGCAGCCTGCCAATCGTCCAGGTCAAGTCCGTCGACATTGCCGTCCTGGTTGAAGTCGGCGGCCAGGAATTCGACAAAGGTCGTTCCTTCGACGATTAAGTTGTCGAAGGCGTAGGCTTCGTCACCCCCATCTGTTTTGGCTATCAACTGGATTGTAAGCGTATTACCTATTCCCGTTAGTGACGAGGTCAACGACTGAAAAACATTCGATAGAGTTACCACCTGGCTGTCTGTCGTCGTCATCTGCACGGGATCATCCAGGGTGAACATGTCCCCATCTGCCAGGGTATAGGTCTGGGAAATGTCCTCGTTGATTGACGAGGTGAAGAGTGAGAACACAGGTCCACTATCAAGCTGATAGGTCCAGTTGAAGCGGTCCGCATTGACGCCCGTAGCCTCGAAGTCTCCCATGGCTGCCATATCAATAGAGACCTGCATGTCGAACGCACCGGCCACGTCGAATTCCCAGGTTGCGGTCACTTCGCCAGGACTGCTGGCGGGTAGATTGTCGCCGTTCACCGTGTCGGTGATTCCAAACCAGATGTCGGTCTTCGTCGCCGAGTTGACAATCCCCAACACGTCGGCCGGATTGCCGTTGGTGGAATCATCCACCAGTTGGAATGGGATCGAAGGACTAACGCCCACCTGGTATTTTTGAAATCCATCCCCAGTACTGGAATAAGCTCCGGCTGGAGGATCCTGCGTAAAGCTATTGAGTTTCAAATTCTCATCAAACGTGTCCATAGCAATCACGCCGAACACGGGCCCGCCGCCACCAGCCCCGACGGTAAAGCTCACCGGGAAGTTAAACACGGGGTTGGCTGCCTGCTGGCTGGATGTAGAAACTGTCACGATGCCGGTTTTGAACCCCGCTGAGCTAGTGTCGAGAAAAATCTGTGAGGTACTCGCCCCGGCGAGTGGCAGTAGTGTGCCCCCACCGCTTCCGAGCAATGCGCCTCCGACGGTGATCGTGAAGTCCAGTTCGTCCGCTCCGTTCGTGGTCAGCACGTTGGCGATGTTCTCGACAAGGACATCGATTCCCACGGATGCCCCTTGCATGACGTTGGTGGGGACCGAGGCCAGCATGGCATTCATCTTGGCGGGTAATTGGTAGTCAGCCACCACCGGCAGATGGTCGCTGTTATCCCGCAGGGCAGTTAGCACCGTGGGAGAAGCTCCGGTGCCGGAAGTAATGCGATCATTGATCGCATGGGTGCCATTGTTGCCAAAAGCGCGGTAAGTGCCTGGAATATAACTCAGTCCTTCATTATCCAGGAATTCTCCGGTGACGAGTTGAAAATCAAAGCGATCGTCCATCCCACCATCTGCTCCACCTTCGTTATCGATGGGATCGCCGTCCACCGCCGGAGATTGGGTATGCACATGGCGGATGTCATTTCCACCAATAAACTGGTTATTGCTCCACACACCAAGCGTGTCGATGGGATCAAAGGCCTGACCATTCCCACTCGATATTAGTTGTTGGAACATCCCCACGTTACTACTGGTGATGTTGTAGTCGCCAGCATAGATCACGTGGACTCCTTCGCCTAATGCATCCGAATTATTTCGGACAGAAGTCGCTTCGATGAGCCGACTGGTCGGATTGTCAGACCGATAGTGGTCGTTGTAAACGTAGAAGTCCGCCGCAGAATCATACCCGACCGGTCGGAGTTGATACCTCAACGACGCTCGGGGTTGTAGATCGCCTGTTCCTACCGTGCCAAAAGCCAACTCATCGATCAATTGCACAGACTGAGTGTTGTAGACGAGTCCTGGTCGACCCCCCCCTCCATTGAAGCTGCTGACGGCCCCATTGATGGTCGAGCGCGCGTACATGGTGCGATTGACGGGGTCATAGAGATCGTTGAGCACATCGACAAAAGACTGTGTCGACACTTCCATGGAAAACTGCTCTTGCAGAATGAGTACGTCAATGGGTTTGGAGATTCCACTCGCAGCTTCCAGGCCAATCGCCTCCAAAATCGTGGAGCTATAAGGGAGTCGAGCAGTTTGCTGCCCGCCATTCGCTTGACCAGTAAGGGTGTTGTACGTAACCACGCGCAACTGCGCATGAGCCGTGGGGCCCACAATGAATCCCACCAGCCCGGCGCAGAGAAGTACGAGCGCCCGCTTTTTGCCTGCTGCCATCAATTGCTCCGTTCGAATTTGCCCCCATCTCGGCTGGCTCCGTTCCGGGTCCAACCTTGTCCTCTACTCCATTCTGTGCATAACCTCCGTTTGAGACAAATGATTTGGCCGGCTTTTCGTAGAAACCGCACGCTTTTTGGGTGATTCCTCGGGACTCAGGATCGTAAGCCCGGTCCGCTGAAGCGGGCTCGGCCAAATCGAATTGTGCAGAGACACGCAACGGCGAACAGGGTCAGGGACGACGGCTCGGGAATGGCGGCGGCCGCCACAAGTTCGGGAGAGGTGCCGTACTGGTTCTGCCAGATGGCAAGGTCCGCGCCATCGACGATCCTATCGTTGTTGGCGTCTCCTTGCGCGAGCGTGGTGCCCATGCCAAAACCCCGCTGCCAGGCGAGGAAATCGCGGCCATCGATGTCGCCATCTTCGTCGAAGTCTGCCGAATTCATGAACGCCGCCTCGACGTTGCCGGTGAGGCTGAGCGTGAGGCTTCCCAGCCCCATCGCCCCGGCGAGATTTTCATCGGAGAAGTTGAGCGTGTAGCTAGCCGCAAATATCCCCACTGCCGAGGTGTCGAGCATCGCCGTGAAAGTGCTAAACATTCCAGCGTCCAGGGCCGAGCCACCGGTGAAGGTCGCCAGATTGGTACTCAACACGCCCGAATCCCCAGCGGGCAGAATCGAATCGAGATCCAGACCGGCGGTGAATCCCGCTGTGCTGACGAGGTTGGCAAGGTCGAAGTTCATGGTGGGCACGGTGCTTCCCAAGGTGACCGTGCCGAAATCCAGCGCGAGCGAGTTGATGTCGCTACTGAGCGAAAACGAGGGGTTCGCATGGTCGAGCACGCTGAGCGACACGTCAATTACGTCGTTGGCGTCGTTGGCCCCCCGGCCGGCTCCCCCGCCGGTGGTGATGTCCAGGTTGTTGATCGTCACGCTTCCAGTTCGTAAGCCGGCCATCGTAGTGGTGGTATTGAGTCCCACGGAGAGATTCTTGCTGTCCGAGCCGGAAGTAATAATCTCAAAGGAGTTGTAGCGCCCCGTGATTGAAGAGGTCGCTGCGCCGGAGGCAGTCACTTCGTAATAAGTCCCATCGAGACCATTCTTGTGCAGGGTCACATTTTGGGCACTTGGCACGGCCGCCCCGACCAGGACACTTCCCAGGTTCAGGTTCGTCGTGGAGCTGCCATTGGCATTGGGGGAGGCCCCCACGTAAAGCTGCGAATCGTTTTGCTGATTCTTAAACACCGACCATGCGTATTCAGGATGGTCGACATAGGGATTGCGGTTTTCCTGGCGGTGGGGGTTCGGAAGCGCCGGGGCCCCGTCCCCCGCCAGGCCGTAGATCGCATGATTGCGGCGACGCTCGAAGTCATCCGGCACATCGCGATAATGATAGGCCAAGAGCGACGAAAGATCGCCCATTTGGGTGCCAGAAGGAAAGCTGTCGGTCAGAGTCAGGCTGGTATAACGGGTTGCCATGTAGAACTGCGCGCGGGCCACATCACCCGCGTCGGCGTCACCTGGGTACCAAAACGATCCCACCGGGCCATGACTCCCGGTTGATGAATCGAGTCCAAAAGGATCGCTGCCACGATCCGAGTTGATTCCCTCATCGGCCGGGCGCAAGTTGAACTGATCGGAGGCAATATTGGTGGTTCCGTTTGAGGGAGTAGCGACCCCCAAGCGGGAAACGGGCCAGATATGCTCGCGATTCCAGATCAAGGGACTCGTACTCCAGGTGCCATCCACCGAGGCCCGATTGTAGATGAGCAGGATATTCCCCGGCACCTGGGGATCGGCATCGGTGAACGGGGCCGAGAAACGGGCATCACCGTAATTCACTCCCGTCATGTTGCTGATAATCGACCGTAACTGAGTTTCAAGCGTCGCCCCCGTGCCGGTGGCCGAGTTGTAGTAGGTGGCCGGGGGATCGTAGGGCGCAGCAGCCGCTTGCCGGCTGAGCGACAGCACGAGCAAACAAACGACGCAGGCCGCAAGTCGTATCCGAGAAAGAACCATTCATCTGTTCCGCATGAAAAAAGAGCCATGCCCGCACGAACGGGCATGGCTGTATTTTAGACCAGTCCGAGGAATCCGACTACTTTCGGCGACCCGCAAAAGGCGCGAGGGCCAAGGCCAAGAGGGCCCAGGTCGCCGGTTCGGGCACCGCACCCACGGCGGCGGTGAGTGGATTGCCGTAAGCACCCTGCCACGCAGCCAGGTCCACAGGACTGAGCGGCCCGGTGGGCGAATTGCCTCGTTGCCAGACGAGGAAGTCGTTGCCATCGGCATCGCCATCGCCGTCAAAATCGCCGAGATTAGCGGCCACAACAGTGAAGGAGCCAGGACTACCAACGTCGCCACCTGCATGGAGGGTGAGCATGCCGCTCGAGCCTGATACCAGATTTGGGTTAAAGGAATTCAATGGATCTCCCATCGCCGCGAAATCCCAATTACCTCCATCGGTTAGATCTGCACTAAGGTCAAATGGGGAAATTGATGCACCAACTGCGTTAGGAAAACCAGTACTCTCAAAGAACGCTTGTTTGACAACTGCATTGTCATGGACATTGTGATCACCTGAATAAGAAGCGAAGCTGCTCCAAAGGGCAATTTGATCACCAGAATTATTCAGAGCCATGAGCGCTGTGGTCCAACCCGAAACGGCTACGAGATTCAACGGCGAGTTATCCGGGTCTGCGTCCCTTTCCCAAGCATCCCGGAACTGTACGTCCGTGAGTTCATCACTGTAAAAAATCGCAGTCCCCCCTGCGGGGACACTTCCACCAGCGATATTTGCGGCTGAATGCGCGTTATTGTTGATGTCGTCCAACACCCAACCTGTCAAGTCGATGGCAACGCCAGAACTATTGTAAACTTCGACCCACTCCCAGGGTAAATCTTGTCCTGAATTGGAAACGTCGAATGGGGCAGGATCGTACATGATCTCAGTGAAGATCAAGCCCGAGGTGGTGGGAGTACCACTTGGTATGATACCAGGGTTAGCAAAATCAGCGTCACTATTAATGAAGCCGGGAACTTGAACTGGAACGCTTGTAACTGCATTGTTAATTTCAGCGACACTTTTCACCCATTGATTGCCAGCAGAATTGCTGCCATTGCCGCTCCAAGTGATTGAAGACATGCCATCGACCGCAGGAAAACTAGCACCGGAATAATCAATGCTAAACTGGGCGTTATCAAACTTGGTAACACGATTGGTGAACACGCCTGGCATGTTCACCGGATCATCTTCCACTGGGGTGATATCCATGGCGTAGTCCGTGGCGTTGGCCCAAAAGCCCACTGATTGAGTTGGACTTCCGGTTGAATTAGAGAGAGTTGGCCAAAAGTTTGTTCCAATCAAAGGGACACTGGCGGAGAGTCCCCAGGCACTGCGAAAGTTCGCATCGACGAAATTATTGGGATTCGCCATCGGAGAAAGGCTACTCCCATAATTCGCATCGTAGAGCACAGCTACTTCACCAGGCCCAATCATAGTGTTTTCGGCCAGAGTGTTAGTTACCGCGGGATTAGGGGTAGGGAGCTCGAAGTCGGTAAGGTTGGCTCCGATGTAACCATTCAGGTCGACCGCCGAGCCGCCTGTGTTGCGGACTTCAATCCATTCCCACACGTTCTCGTCGAGCGGGTTGAACATAATCTCAGTGATTTCCAGTTGAGCGAAGGCTGCGCTAGCCATGCCCAGACTAAGACAAAGAATGCTGGCCCGGGTGAGCCAAGAACGGATGAACGGTTTGCGTTCTGCGATGCTGTTTCTCATATTCGTCCTCTTCTGAAGAAAGGTGTTTCGCTGGGAGTTGCCCCAGGCGAGACTTGAAAATCCAAACTTGGTGTTCCGTGCGACAAGTAGGTTCATTATACCGCCTGTCGCCCTCGGTATAGAAATTTCCAACTCCTGCAGAACGCCGGGCAAACCATTGTCAAGGCGCTGTACAACTTAGGTCCTCACTCCTCTCACAAGTCGGCCACGTCCTCGAACCACCAGACTCGCTGTTCCTAACAGGAGCATCGTAACTGCAGCAGGCTCGGGCACGGCCGTGCCACTTGCCAAGAGAGGCATGTTGGAGAACCCGAAGTTCAACTGCCAATCGGTTAGGTCGCCAGCGTCAAAAAGCGTTCCCTGGCCGCGCTGCCAGGTGAGAAAATCTCGCCCATCGACGTCCCCATCGAGATCAAAATCACCTAGCTTCGTGCCGAGGATGTTCTCGACCAATTCGGTGAGGTCCGCAGCAGTCAAGGTGGCATCCCCCGTGAGGTCGAACCATTCGCCCCCCACGGCAGCAGAGACTGTTCCACCTAGAGTGGGGTCAGCAATACCGTCGGCGAGTGCCTGGATGTCGGCATAGGTCACAACGCCACTGCCGTCGATATCGCCCCGGGTGAAAACCTTGAGGGTACCCCGATTGAAGAGACCGATGTCAAAAGGATTCAATTCAGCATAAACAATTGTGCCGGTGGCGGGGTCGAACACGTAGATGTCCTCGAAGAATCCCGTGTCCTGGTCCACGATGTAGAGGAAACCGGTGCTCTTGTCGAAAGCGACTCGAGTCGTGTTCGTGACATCGTCGTCATTGTCGATCGCTCCAGTGACCGGGATGCTGGCTGAAACGGTCCAAGGGGAGGTGTCATTAAAGCCGGTGCCAGCCGGGCCTGTGGGGAGTACTTCGTTGATGCCGCTGGCGTCGGAGTCGGGACTGTTGTAATCAGCGATGCCGACGGTAAACACGCGCGGCTCTTCAGCCGTCTCCCCACCCAATCCTCTCGGGGGGGTAGTGCTGCCCGGGGTCACGTCAAAGAAACCACTTTCGACAATGACCAGATTGCCATCTTTGTCAACAAACAAGTGGTCAATTTCACCATCGTTGGTGGTCGTGTCCGTCGTGGGATCCTCGGCCAGGCTGATCTGGTTGGCAAAAGGACCGCCGGCCGGTGACGTGAACAATTCCTTCTTGGTCGCCGTGGGGCTGGGGCCGGTGAGATCGAGTTCGTAGAACGCGATATCGTCTCCGCCGCCGTCGCTGTCGGCGGCCCAGATTCCAAGTGTGCCGTTATTTTTTACTAATGTCCAACCCCGGGGGGTCGTGATCCCAGCGGCGTCCAGATTCAGGAAACCGGCAATCTTGGAGTTCCACGATTCGGTGTTGCTCACGCTGTTGAACCCTCCCTGCTGGTCGGCAGGTGCCGGGAAAGGAGGGGTCGGGGGAGTTGCGAGTCCGGGACTGGTGCTCACACGGTTGAGCATGCGAACGTTAAAATCCTGGGTCGCTGGATCCGCCGTGCCAAAGTTGGCATCCATCATCACGAGGGTTTCTGGATTGACGAAATCAATCTGGTAATCGAAAAACGAAGCCGGTGATTGCGACCGACCGACCTCACCGATTTTTTGGAATGCGCCCGGCAAGTGGACTGTGTTTACCAGCGAGGGATGCGGAACATTGTTCGCCAGACCATCGACGGCACCATCAAAGAGCGGGCTGCTAATGTCGGAAAGGAATTGTTCATTGGCTAAGGTGATGTTCAAGGTTTGAGGGGCGTAGATGGTCCCCTTGGGGCGGGCGTTGTCATTGAAATCCTTTAACATCGCCTGATAGTCGATGCGGTAAAGATCGAAGTCGCCCTGGGAGTCACCCACCGGATCCACGGCCGGGGGGGCACCGCTATCAAAGGCAATGGCGTAGATCGTGCCGTTGGCCGGATTGAATGTGAAGGCCGAGAACTCTTCCCGGTTGCCAAAGGGCAATCCCTGCGGCTGATCGTTTAGCTCCCCCTCGAAGATCTCGAATCCCATCCACACGGAAAACAGGGGATCGTTGTTAAAAACTCCAGAAGTAGCGCCGTGGCCAATATCCGTGACATCATAAAAGATCAACGAGTCGGAAGGTGCCCCCGCAATCTCGCCAACCCCGTTGGGCTGAACTTGAGAAACAGCAAAAATCTTCTGCGGTGTAGGGGCTGCCGCATGGGCTAGCATAGGAAACAATCCAGTGACAACTGTATAAGTCAGAACGGTCAAAAAACAACGGCTGAAATCCATGGGGTTCTCTCCTTGTATCCTATGCTTAACTGTGATCTCGTGGCCTAACTTGCCAAAAAACTGAGCTGCCGCCGGAAAAACGGCCGACGACAGCTCAATTTGAAAGTTACTCCGTCGCGAAACGTTTAGGACAAATGCTTACAATGAGCGACGCGTACCAGCAATTCCGACCAACGCCAACAAAGCCATGGCTAGGCTCGCAGGCTCGGGGATGTTCGAACCATTCATCGCATTGAGCAGTACGCTGTCAAAGTCGTTGCCCAATGCAACCGAGTCGACCAGCACCGTAGCCGTATTGCCGGCAGAGACAAAATCCTGCCGCAATGCGAGTGAATCGATCAATGTGAAAGCACCAGCAGGGTTTGTGTCTGTAATTTTGGGACTGTTGCTATCAACCGGGTCAACCCAAAGTTCCGAGGTACCGGTGTCCACTGCATAGGAAACGACAATCTTGTACTGCTGACCAAAGTTGAGATCTCCGGTGTTGGCCTGAAGGCCCCCTGAAGTGGCAGACAACCCAAACGAAAACCCTGCACCACCAACGCCCGTACTGGGATCGTCAATGTAAGCGCGTCCTCGGAATCCACTGCCAGCATCTTTGAAATGCATGAAGTAAGTGTCCTGGTCCAAAGAAAGAGGGGGTGCGGTTTGGGGGTCGCGCGTGTCGTTGACCGTCACCAAGGCCGCGTAGTACCAAGTTTCCCCTAAACCGATAGTTTGTGGGCCACCAAAAATGGCCTTGCGATTGGCATCTTCGCTGGCGGGATTCCCTTGGGCTAATACTGCCTGGCCACTCGAGACAGCAATCGGAATCGGAAAGCCCGTTCCACTGTGGGGCTTCCACGCCCCGCCAGAAACATTATCCCCAGTGCCATCGAAAACAGTAAGATCGCCGTCGGCATAACTAAACGTGTCCGACATAAACGTCGTCGCACTGGCAACACCGCCTAACATGGCAGCAATCGCTGTAGCGATCAGAACTAAACTCAAATGCTTCTTCATTAGAACTTCTCCTCTTTGCACTCATGCAAACAAAGTGACCAAGTAACCCGCTTCAATCTGCAACGGACTACTTCTCTAAAACGCACGCCACCGAGGTGTGCTGCATAACGATCATTGTAATTTAGAACTATGTTCAATTTATGAAGATCCTGAGGATTTTACCAAAGAAATGTCTCACATTTGATATTAATTGCGGAAATCCCTTATTTCCACCGTGCCTGCCAGAATCCATCCTCTATTTCTTCACATCTATTCGCTATAAATCGAAACGACCGGTGGACTTAGGACGATTCTTCGGTTTCTGCAGGGAAAACCTGAAAATCTCTCCCTGGCATGGGTTGGTCTGGCGGTTCTCTGATAGTTTCTTGCGAGAAAGTCGATTTCTCTGTGAATTTCCTAAAAAAACAGCTTCGCGATAACTTTTCTAGAATGGGGACCCCTAGCCAATACTTGAGGGTGGCACTATTTCCCCTCATTCTGTGCTCAAATGGCCTTGCCGTTCGAAAGGCCACTGCCGAGACGAAAGTTCGCTTCGCCACCTATAACGTCTCGCTTTATGCAGGTTCGATGGGAGAAGTTGCCGACCGAATCGCCGCAGGAGAAGACCACCAGGCCCGCTGCGAAGCCGAGATTATCCAGCGGATTAGTCCCGACGTACTTTTGCTCAACGAAGTGGACTACGACCCCGCCGGCAAACTCGTCCAAACATTTCAGGAAATGTATCTCGCCGTGGGTCAGAATGTCTCTGGCTCAGAATCAGGGCCTGCCGAGCCGATCGAATTCCCATATCGGTATCAGCCAACTGTGAACACAGGAGTCCCTTCCGGCTTCGACTTGGATCGCAACGGCAAGATAACCACTAAGCCCGGCAGCCGCGACTACGGCGGCGATTGCTGGGGCTTTGGCCAGTATCCGGGGCAATACGGCCTGGTACTGTTGTCGAAGTACCCGATTGACGCTGAGAATGTCCGCACGTTCCAGAAGTTTCTGTGGAAAGATCTGCCGGGGGCTTTGCTACCTGATGATCCGGAGACCCAGGAATCCGGCGATTGGTACTCGGCAGATGCGCTGGAACAGTTTCGGCTCTCGTCCAAGAACCACTGCGATGTGCCTATTTTGGTTGATGGCCGCCGGATCCACGTACTTATCAGCCACCCCACGCCACCGATCTTCGATGGCGCAGAGGATCGCAACGGTCGCCGCAACCACGACGAAATTCGCCTGTGGGTCGATTACATCTCCGCAGAGGATGGCGATTACATTTACGACGACACGGGCAAGCGCGGCGGACTGCCAGCGGGGGAGAGCTTTGTCATCCTGGGAGACTTGAATGGCGATCCCCATGACGGAGAGGGGACCGCCGGCATCTCACTACTGCTGGCTTCACCCTCCATCGCCCAGTACCCAGCGCCCGAGAGTGCGGGTGGTGCAGAACAGGCAAGGCTCCAGGGAGGTGTAAACGCCAAGCATCTGGGTAGTTCCCGCAATGACACGCTGGATGCCGCCGACGAAAATGGCCCGGGGAATCTACGCCTGGACTACGTATTACCCTCAAAAGAATTAAAAGTAGTTGCCTCCGGCGTATTTTGGCCTGACAATGAAGATACGTTGTTTTCGTTAGTCGGCGTGTACCCGTTTCCCAGTAGCGACCATCGGCTGGTGTGGGTGGATGTAGAATGGGAGTAGGCGCTAGTTGTTTGAAATAGTCGCCTTTCGCTCCGCGAAAGCTGCGCTGCTTTCGCGGAGCGAAAGGCGACTGTAATATTTTATTATCGTCCCAATCTTGAATCTCGATTTTTCCTCTGACGGAGTCCTGTCATGCAGAAACGAAAGTCATCCGCTTTTACCCTGGTGGAGCTGTTGGTGGTGATTGCCATCATTGGGGTGTTGGTCGCGTTATTGTTGCCGGCCATCCAGGCGGCACGCGAAGCGGCTCGTCGCACTTCGTGTGTCAACAATGTGAAGCAAATGGGACTGGCTGCTGCCAACTACGAGAGCGCGCGCGGGACTTTCCCACCAGGACGGCTATTCCCGGATTGGGTGAGCGGTGGGAGCATCAAAGGGGGATATACCAGTTACGACCCAGGGCCCGCGCCGGGGGACAAGACCGGTTTTTATTCGGTTCATGTTTGGCTGTTACCCTACATGGAAGCCAACAACGTCTATCAATTGATCGATTTCAATCAGCCGCAGGTGAAGAAGATGCTCAATCCGCAAAACCCTCATTTTGCGGCTTATTCAACTGCTGCAGGATTGTTTATTTGCCCAAGTGACGCAAATACAGGTCAGGTTGTGTCGGAGAATAATTACCGCTCTAATTTTGGCGGAGATGGTCCGGGTGCTGGTGTGCGCACAAACTCAATGACGATTATTGAACCTCGGCCTACAGGGGATCGATGGCACATTGGGGGCAGTGGTGCCTTCACGATTGGGGAAAAAGGACTAAAAACAAGCGCATTTGAGGACGGCCTCTCAAAAACCGCCTTTTTTTCCGAACGAATAAAAGGTAAAGGGGAAGAGAATAGCTCCATACCGTCGCGGAATTCTATGATTCGCTGTCCTGGCAATCTCGCCCCGAATGTTGATATCGATGTTGCTTATCAAGCTGCTACAAATTATTCGCCCGTAGCAGATGGATTTAATTTTGATGCCGCTGGTCGCTGGATAGGCGACTGGTCGAACGGCTGGCCTTTCGCAGGTTATGATTCGACACAATACAATCACGTCGCACCACCCAACTGGAGCGGCCAGGATTGTGGTGTCAATTTTATCCCCGATACTCCGGCCGAACACGCAATCATCGCTGCCCGGAGTGATCATCCGGGGGCGGTTGTGGTCGCTTTTGGTGATGGACACACAGCCATCGTAAATGATAGTATCAATCTCGACGTATGGCGGGCTCTCGGCACACGTGCAGGACGCTTCGACGCGAGCAAGGGTCCTGAGCCGACCGATACGGATTTCTGAAAAAAACTCTTCTGGGGAGAACCTTGTCGTGAAACTCAAAGCTGCCTTTGTGCGGACCCGGGTGATTGTCATGCTGGTGATTGCTGCGTTTATCGGTGGCTATGCCGCGTTCGTTGCAGCCCGCTTGGAAAGAACGGCTCAGGAGGAATACGTCACGCGGACGATGAGCAATTTCTTCACGAGCCTCAATCCCATCACGCAGCTTGACTCTGTGTACATCGACGCCGATGGCGACTTGTTGGCTGATACCCCTGAGAATGAGGCCTTGCAAGCCAAGCCTGCCGAACTCGTGTTTTCGTTTATTACCTCGGAAGATCCCACCAACGAAGCCCCC
Source organism: Bythopirellula sp. (assembly GCA_041738415.1). Taxonomy (GTDB): domain Bacteria; phylum Planctomycetota; class Planctomycetia; order Pirellulales; family Lacipirellulaceae; genus Bythopirellula. Next base: position 38,797 of record JBGSPU010000154.1, on the reverse strand, counting down.
CAATGGCAGGAGCTAATGGATGCGATTGCCGACAAGACCGGCATCCCGGTGACCTACCTGCGGCTGACCGACTCGCGCGAGCAATACGAAGCACTTCGTAACGGGCGGCTGCACATCACGGCACTCGGCACGGGAGAAGTCCCGGCGGCGGTGAATACGGCTGGCTTTATCCCGGTGTGTACCTTTGGTCGGGAAGATGGCACGAGCGGCTACAAGATGGAGTTCATCGTTAAGGCCGATAGCCCGATCAAAGACCTCGCGGATCTGCGCGGCAAAAAAATTGCCTTCACCCGGCCACGTTCCAACTCCGGCTGCAAAGCGGCGGCGATGCTGCTGATGGATGAAAAGAATCTGCAACCCGAACTGGATTACCAGTGGAGCTATACCTACGGCCACCTCGGCTCGATCGCGGCGGTGCTGGCTGGGGAGGTCGATGCTGCTCCCATCGCCAGCGACGTCCTGGCCCGCATGAAGGCCAAAGGGGAAGTGGATGGCGAGGCCGTGCGGACGATCTATGAATCGGAAAAATTCCCTCCAGCGGCGTTTGGTTTCGCGTACAATCTGCCCCCCGAAACGCAGGAAGCCATCCGTCAGGCGCTCTTGGAGTTTGAATGGGACGGCACCAAGATCGCGGCAGAGTTCGGTGCCGAAGGGACGACGAAATTCGTCCCCATCGTTTACAAGGACGATTGGGCCCTGGTCCGCCGCGTCGATCTCTCCGCCAGCAAAGCCCGTGCAGATTTGGCCATGCAGTGACTTTTCGTTAGCCGCGACGCGACGGGCGAGTTCTGCTCGCCCCCAAGCGGAGCGCTCTCGAAGCGTTTACTTCAGCCTAAACCGTGCGAAAACTGGGTCATGGTCCGATCCGTCCATGTCTGCGGGGGCACGCATTTTTTGGCACGAACCCTCGAAGTAGAGCTTTGCGAGCGCTGGCGAACAGGTGATGAAGTCGATCGGTTCCCAGCCGGCTTGCTCCGGATCGAGAATCGAATCTGAGGTGTCCGTCGTGGGCGCGGCCCACATGGCCTTCGCGCCGCTACCGAGAATCGTCTTCAGCGAGGGGCTATCGAGCGTGTCATTAAAATCACCCGTCAACACGATTCGCGCTGTGGGATCCTCCTCAAGTTTTTCATCGAGTAGTTTGCGAATTTGGGTGGCTTCAGCCAGGCGAATCGGCTCAGAGGAATCAGCGCCGCTGGCCTTGCTTTTTAGATGCACGACCCACACCTCCAGGGGATCGCCGACCGGCGGCAACACGGTAATCGCGGGTACGTCGCGATTAAACTGTCGCTCGACTCCATCCGGCTCGGTAAACGTCAAATGCCTGCGCGACGTGACCTCGCCGATCGGGGCGCGCGAGAGCAGAGCCACGTCGATCCCTCGGCCATCATTGCCTTCGAAATGAACAACATGCCTATATCCCATGTCGGGGAGGAACACCTTGTTGAACCGTTCGAGATAGCCGCGATTCTCGACTTCCTGCAATGCGATGACATCGGCGTTCACTTTGCGAATCGTGGCCGCCAGATTTTCCAACTCTTCACGAGGCTTGGTGCGAGTACCTTCGTCGGCATGGTAAGGATCGTCGACTTCGTCGAACAGGTTAAGCACGTTGAAGGTGGCCACGACGATTTCATTAGGATCGGCGGACCAGGCGGTGGCAGGCTGCTTCTCGAGGGTATCCGTTTTCGGCAAGGCATCGAGTACACGAATCTGATCGGACCGCGCGATTACCATCTGGGGATTTCCCTGATAGGTGGTAATCAGTCCGCGCATCTCAACCAATTTGTTTTCGTAGAGGTCTTTGAGTTCACCAGGGAATCGTTCGAGGTTTTCGCCAAAGACAATACCCACAAACCCCGGGGGTCGTGCATTGTCGAAATTCAGAAAATTGATCCGCCCGGCGCTGCCCACGCGCACAATCTTGCCGCTCACAAAGACGGTTTGACCGATCGCCTCACCGGCATCTTTCCAACGGATGTGCTTGATCCCTTCATCCGGATCGATGGGGGGGGCGGCATGGAGTGTGGCCGACACCAGGGACACGATGAGGAGCAGTGAGGCAGGTTTGTCGAGCATTTTATTTACCTTGAGTTAGCAGGACATGACGGGCATTTGAGCCCTTCATTGTGCCACTATTCCTGGCAAACCACAATCAATACCACTCAGAAAGAACCATAATTGCGCTGACCCGCAAATCGCGCAAGTTCGGTGGGGGCAGCGTGAATAGTCCGCTTGGAGGCTGTGGATCAGAAAATTTTTTCCAAAAATCGATTTCTGAAAGGCGCGACCGGAATCATGCCAGGATATAATGCAGGTTTACTACACTCGTCCCTCGCCCAGCCAGCTTCGCAATGCATTCTTCCAGATTTCCCCTGCTGTTCTGCCTGACCTTACTTAGCCTGGTGGCTGTGAATTTTTCGCACGGCGCTGAGGTTGCACCGCAACTTGCTTCGCCAGAAGATTCTACGATCGACAGAACTTTGGTCGATGCAGAATTAGTTCCGCAAGGGCGGATTCGCAATGTGATTCTCATGATCGGCGATGGGATGGGCCCTCAACAGTTGGGATTGCTGTTTGCCTATGCGCGGCATGTCAAGTCCTCCCAGATGCCCGAGCGGCGAGCGGCCATCGAGTTGATGTCGAATCAAGGCAAGATTGGCTTAGTCAGAACCAATCCCCACGGGGTCTTGGTCGTTGATTCCGCCGCGGCCGCGACCCAGTTGGCGACGGGTGCCCGAGCCGGTTCAGAAATGATTGGCGTCGACTACCAAGGAAATACAGCGAAGACTGTGTTGGAGATTGCCCGCGAATCGGGACGGTCGACGGGGCTTGTCTCGGACACCCGGATGACCCATGCGACTCCCGCCGCCTTCGCAGCCCACCAGCGTCATCGCTCGCTGGAAAACGAAATCGCCGTCGACATGCTCGGCAACAAGGTGGATGTCCTCATGAGCGGCGGGCTACGGCATTGGGTACCGCAGGCGGTCAACAAACGTGACTCGGCGGCGTACATGGCGCTAGCGCAAATGATCGGCGGGGTGTTCGATCCCTACTCCAAACGCGAAGACAACCGCAATCTGCTTCTCGAAGCGCGTGGAGATTATCAATTGGTGTTCGATCGGTCGGCTATGGAACGGGTGACCGACGGTCGGATACTGGGGCTCTTCGCCAATTCAGAGATGCTTGATGCCCTAAGTGAACGCAGGACAATCGCAAGCGGAGTTCGCACCGAGCCAACCTTGGTGGAGATGGCAGAGAAATCGCTGGAAATTTTGAATAAGGACCCGGAGGGGTTTTTTCTGATGGTCGAAGGGGGGCAGATTGATTGGGCAGGTCACAACAACGACGCCGGGGACTTGCTGTGGGAACTCATCCAGTTCGATGACGCGGTACGGACTGTCTTTCAATGGGCCAGCAAACGCGACGATACCCTCGTGCTAGTCACCGCCGATCATGAAACCGGCTCATTCGGGTTCAGTTACTCGGGTTACGAGATTCCTGAAGCCAAGCGAATCGGAGGAAATGTCTTCGGCCACGAACTGTTCGCACCGGAATTCAATTTTGGTTCCCACCACGCACTCGACGATCTGGCAGCCCAAGAGAAAAGCTTCTACGCAATTTTCACGGAGTTCGACACCCTGCCAGCCGCAGAGCACACTCCAGAGAAACTTTTGGAGATTGTGAACGAGGCCGTTAAGCCACTGTCGATCACTCTAGCCGACGCCACTGACTTGCTAAACCGCATGCCGAACCGATACTACCAGAAGGGGCATCCTTATCTCGGCACGCCAACCCTGCCCGAGATGCCTGATCAAGAAGCCTTCTACGTTTACGGTGAGAACCTACGCATGAACCGTCTCGGCCACGTTCTAGGTACGCAGCAACATGTCGTTTGGGGATCTGGCACACACACGAGTACACCGGTGATAATCACCAGTTTCGGCCCCGGATCTGAGCGGTTCACAGGGATCTTACATGCCTCGGATATTGGGAAACGCATGATCGAGATCATCCGTGAGCATTAGGCGTTGTTCTCGATGCAACCGTTTGCGATTCTCCTGATCGGCTGCTCCATCCCCCCAGATTGCACAGTTCTGCCCGTGTATTCTTGCCTATCCAGGCTGGCACGGACTTCCGTTGACCAAATCCGGGAATCCTTCTAGAATTTGCTGGCACTTGGAGTTATGCACTGCTGGCAATGAAGCCGGTAGTCAGAGTTCAGGTGAAGGTATTCTGAGCAGGCGATGCCGAAAAGTCCTATTTCATTCTCATTATCCTAGCCAGTTCATCCTACATTCCGGAGAGTTGAAGGTGCGACAGCGAAAGTCGCAGGGTAGAAAACACAAGGAAAATACTGTTTTTTAGTCCAACGTTGGGTTGGACCAACAGTTTTGCGTGATATCGACTCTGGACGTACATCATGGTTCCCCGTAAGGCTGGTACCAACTGGGAGATCCTCGCTCCTGCGAAACTAAACCTGTACTTGGAAGTTCTCGGCAAGCGTTCCGACGGGTTTCATGACCTGGAAACGCTAATGGTCCCGGTGCAATTGGTTGACCAGTTGCGTTGGAGTCCTGCCGATGAATGTTTCCTCACCGTCGATGCGCGGGCGTTGAGCCACCAATCTGGACAAGTTGCGTTGGAGTCGACCGAAAATTTGGTACTGCGGGCAGCCAGGCTTCTCGCTGCTCGGATAGGCCGTCCCCCCCAGGGCCACTTTCATCTTACGAAGCGGATTCCCTTCCAGGCCGGACTCGGTGGGGGCAGTAGTGATGCAGCCGCCACGTTGCGATTGGCCAATACTTGCTGGCAGGCGGGGCTGGCGGAAGATGAACTGGCTCTGTTGGCCGAGGAGCTGGGCAGCGATGTTCCCTTTTTTCTTCATTCTGGTCCCGCCGTCTGCCACGGCAGAGGCGAACGCATTGCTGCCGCCGTTGGATTGCCCAAGCTGCATTTTGTGCTGGTCAAGCCGCCGATTGGGCTGGCGACGGCACAAGTGTTCCAGCAGTTCGCTACTTCTCCGGAACAAGAAACCATGAGGAAGAACGATTCAATTGACGGACTCGACAAACTAGTCGGTGCGTTACGAACTGGTGCTGTGGGAGCTGCTTGCCGGTGGATGACCAATCGACTGGAGTCCGTCGCCACGCGTCTGGCGCCAGAGATCCAGCAGGTCAAAGGCTTGTTGGCCGATGCCGCTTGCTGGGGACAACTCATGACTGGCAGTGGTTCGACGGTGTTTGGACTTGCCCGCTCGGCAAAACATGCGCGGTGGGTCGCTCACCGACTTAGCGCGCAGAGAATTGGAACTGTGTTAGTTACTTCAACGGGTTGGTAAGGCGATTGAATTTCGCAAGGAGACTTACCATGAATATTTCCGAAGTGCGGATCAAACTGATGGAAGATCCCGGCGAAAGGCTCAAGGCCTTTTGCTCGATCACCTTCGATAACTGTTTCGTCGTGCGCGATCTCAAAATAATCGAAGGTTCGAACGGTCCCTTCGTGGCTATGCCTAGCCGCAAACTGACTTCTCACTGCGCGCGGTGTGGAATGAAGAATCATCTTCGGGCCCAGTATTGCAACCAGTGTGGTTCCTCGATTAGTCACGATCACATGCCTCTGGATGCCGATGGTCGGGCGAAGCTCTATGCCGATATCGCACATCCGATCAATTCCTCCTGTCGAGAAATGATCCAGGATCGCGTCATCAATGAATTCTACAACGAGATCGATCGCTCGAAACTCCCCGGCTATGTTTCGCGATATGATGACGTCGATATCGAACTTGGCTACGAGACGGATTTGCCTCAACTTCCACGCCAACGCGAAACGCGAGTCGACCGGGCCCATCAGCAATCCACGCCGCATGAGTCTCGCCAAGAGGAACGCAAAAGCGGCGGTGAAGAGAGCCCTCATTCCCGAGTTCCTGCCAGTCAACCTCCGCAGCAGCGAGAAGATTCTTTCGGATCGGGCATCTTTCCTGAGTCCTAATCCCCTGCGTAAGCAACTTTTCTCATCCGACAGCTTCGTCGCTCTGGCGGAGGGACCCTGGGTCAATATTGCCGTGTGATAGGTGGACCGTGCTGCGCTTACCGTGTATCACAATTTTCAGATGAGCTTGCCACTAGCTGGATAGCGTGTATGGGGGCTTGGACCTGGGGGGTGGAGTTGGGAAGACCGGCGGGTGGCGGGTGACTGGTCGGCGAGTTCGACAGATTTTCTGTTCATTGTCGCTGCAGGCCGGAGCGGGTAAACTGTAGGCCAACCCTATGGAGATTTAAGATGACTACCCAAACCAAGAACCCCTTCAGGCATGCCGCCGGTGGCGGCACATCGAACCGTGACTGGTGGCCGAACCAGTTGAAACTTGAGCTTTTGAGCCAACATTCGGAGAAGTCCAACCCGATGGGCGAGGACTTCAACTATGCCGAAGAGTTTAAGAAGCTGGACCTGGCAGCGGTGAAGCAGGATCTCGAAGCGTTGATGACCGACTCGCAGGACTGGTGGCCGGCGGATTTTGGCCACTACGGTCCGCTGTTCATTCGCATGGCCTGGCATAGCGCGGGGACCTACCGTACCGGGGATGGTCGCGGGGGCGGGGGCCGAGGGCAGCAGCGTTTTGCACCGCTCAACAGTTGGCCCGACAACGTCAGCCTGGACAAGGCCCGGCGGCTGCTCTGGCCGATCAAGCAGAAGTATGGCCGCCAGATATCCTGGGCTGACCTGATGATCTTGGCTGGCAACGTGGCCCTGGAATCAATGGGGTTCAAGACGTTCGGTTTCGGCGGGGGTCGCGAGGACGTGTGGGAGCCAGATCTGGATGTTTATTGGGGCGCTGAATCCACTTGGCTGGGGGGCGACATTCGCTACTCCCATGGTTCGGAGGGCGCCGCTCAGGAAAACGGGGTACTTGTGTCCGAGGAAGATGCGGACGGGGACAAGCACTCGCGCGTTTTGGAGAATCCGCTCGCGGCGGTGCAGATGGGCCTGATCTATGTGAACCCTGAAGGTCCGGACGGCAATCCCGACCCGGTCGCGGCGGCTGTCGATATCCGCGAGACGTTCAAGCGGATGGCGATGAACGACGAGGAAACGGTGGCGCTCATCGCCGGCGGGCATACCTTCGGCAAGACCCACGGCGCCGGGGAAGCGTCGCACGTGGGTCCTGCTCCGGAAGCGGCCAGCCTCGAGGAGCAAGGCTTGGGGTGGAAAAACAGCTTCGGCACGGGCAAGGGAGGCGACACGATTACCAGCGGACTGGAAGTCACTTGGACCACGACGCCCACGAAGTGGAGCACCAACTTCTTCTGGAACCTGTTCGGCTACGAATGGGAACTCGAGAAGAGCCCGGCCGGGGCACATCAGTGGGTTGCCAAGGGCGCGGGCGCGACAATCCCCGATGCGCACGATCCGTCGAAGAAGCGCGTGCCGACCATGCTCACCACCGACCTCTCGCTGCGGCTCGATCCGGAGTACGAGAAGATCTCGCGGCGATTTATGGAGCATCCCGATCAGTTCGCCGACGTGTTCGCTCGGGCTTGGTTCAAGCTGACACACCGCGACATGGGCCCGCGGGCAAGGTATCTCGGCCCGGAGGTTCCTGAGGAAGAACTCTCCTGGCAGGACCCGATCCCCGCAGTGGATCATCCCTTGATTGATGAGAAGGACATCGCCGCGCTGAATCGCAAGATTTTGGCTTCCGGTCTCAGTGTCTCCGAGTTGGTTTCGACGGCTTGGGCTTCGGCGTCGACGTTCCGCGGTTCCGACAAACGGGGCGGTGCGAACGGGGCCCGGATTCGCTTGGTGCCGCAGAAGGATTGGCAGGTTAATCAACCCGCCCAACTGGCCAAGGTACTCAAGACCTTGGAAGGCATTCAGAGCGAGTTCAACAGCACCGCTTCCGGCGAAAAGCGGGTTTCGCTGGCGGATCTTATTGTGCTGGCCGGTTGTGCAGGGGTCGAGCAAGCGGCGAAAAATGCCGGGCACAATGTTTCGGTACCCTTTTCGCCGGGACGCATGGATGCCTCACTGGAGCAGACGGATGTGGAAGCTTTTGAGGTGCTCGAACCGATCGCGGATGGTTTCCGCAACTACCTAAAAGGTAAATATACCATCCCGGCCGAATCGCTGCTGGTGGACAAGGCACAATTGTTGACGCTTACCGCGCCCGAAATGACGGTGCTTGTTGGCGGCATGCGTGTCCTCGGCACCAACGCCGACCAGTCGGGACATGGTGTGTTTACCAATCGACCGGCAGCGCTGACGAATGATTTCTTCGTGAATCTGCTCGACATGGGCACGGAGTGGAAGGCAGTCTCGGAAGGCGCGGATGTCTTTGAAGGTCACGATTGCAAAACGGGCGAAGTGAAGTGGACTGGCACGCGGGTCGATCTCGTGTTCGGCTCAAACTCCCAACTTCGCGCCCTGGCGGAAGTCTACGGAAGTAGCGATGCTGAGGAGAAGTTCGTCGACGATTTCGTCGCGGCTTGGAACAAGGTGATGAACCTGGATCGGTTCGACCTCGCGTTTAGGTAAGAATAGTGCTCCTTTGGTGCGGAAGAGGGAAGGGCAGAGGAGAGGGTTGCGTGACGAGGGTTGGACTCGATGCAAATTCTCATTCCTATCGTCGTGATTGCCATTGGATTGCTGGGTGGGCAAGCACTCACGTTCTCACAATCCACCCTCAGCTTCGGCGAGCAGCGACCGTTTGTGGTGGGGGTCGTGCCGGTGGTGGGCAATGGCGTCGTTGGTGGCGTGGCGGTTGATGCAACCGGGGTGGTCAAGCAGGCGGTGCATCGCGAAGTGGTTGCCTGGCAAACTGCCCGACGCAAGGCATTGACAGGCGTCGCGGGGGACGTGACCGAGCCGAGCAAGCTGCGCAAGATCTCGCTACGTCGGCTGGACTCGTTGCTCGCGCAACACGCGAGCCAGCAGAAACCGTTGCCGGCGGAGGTACTCACGCTTGCAGGGTTGCTGCACGTCGAGTACGTGTTCGCCTATCCGGAGTTGAATGACGTCGTGTTGGCCGGGCCTGCGGAGGGCTGGACGGTCAATGACGCAGGGAATGTCGTCGGGACAAGTTCGGGGGACGCGGTGCTGCAGTTGGTCGACTTGATTGCCGCCTTGCGGACGACCGAAAAACTGCTCGCCGGTGAGTTGATAAGCTGCTCGATTGATCCGACCCCTGCAGGAATAAAGGAGTTGACGCGACTCACGCACGGCTCGCGCAGATCCCTCTCGGACCAGATGCTCAGACGCATGGAGCAGGCCATGGGACCGCAAACGGTAACGCTGAGCGGCGTGTCGCCGACGAGCCATTTCGCCCAGGTGCTCGTCGCGGCGGATTGGCGCATGAAACGGCTGGCGATGGGCCTGGCCCGCTCGCCTGTCGACGGATTGACCAGTTTTCTGAAGCTGCTCGAAGAATCCGCGCAGCAAAAGCCGCAAACAATGCTTCCCCGCTGGTGGATTGCCTATGGCAAACAGCCCGTGGAGCGGGACGCCGACGGGCTCGGTTGGCGGATCTCGCGACCTGGTATTGAAGTCCGCACGGCGGCCGGGCGGCTAGAAACGAACGGTCGGATTGTGACTGTGAACGAGAGCGATCCGCTGGCAGAACGCTGGGCCGCCGGCATGACGGCGCATTTCGAACAACTGGCGATTGTAGAACCCGTGTTCGACCAACTCCGCGATTGCATGGGCCTGGCGCTGGTGACGGCCGTCCTCGCTAGCGGCGATCTGCTGGCGCACGTTGGTCTCGAACTGCCGATGCTGCTGAGCGACTCGCACCTCCAGCTCGCGACGCATCGCGTCCCGATAACGGTCGCCTCACAAGCAAGCGCGGTGCGGGTCGGCCGCGCGTGGGTAGTGAGCGTCTCCGGCGGTGTCGAGCTGGATGTGCCGCGCGTGGTCAACGCTGCCGATGTGCGAGCCGAGGTACGCGAAGTGCGTAGGCAGGCGATACCGCGGAACATGGATTCATGGTGGTGGGACTGAAACGAAAATCGATGAGTGAAGAGCGATGATGTCCTAATTGCTTACGACTAACAGTTTACGACTCGTCTCACTTTGCCAAATCGACGCAGATGACTTCTTTATCGTTGCGCATGTAAACCCGGCGGTTGGCAAATGCCGGGTGGGACCAGACGACCGGGCGGCCAGCCATGGTGTTGGTCGGTTCAATCAAGTGGGCGCGGCTGATTTCTTGGTAGCCTTCAGGGGTGAGATGGGCGATGATCAGGTCCCCCTGCTCGTTGGCCAGAAAAAAGCGGTCCTCGTGCTTGATGAGAAACGCATTCGCCCAACGGTCGGTGCGGCTGCGGATGTCGCCGGTGGAGCCGGTTGCCTGCAGGTCTTCCCAGATCCGCTCTCCCGTCCCCAGGTCGAGGCAACGAAGCTGTCCGTAGCTACAGATGCCGTAGATAAAACCGTCTTCGACAAACGGCGTGCTCATGACCGCATGGAGTTTGTCGGTGTTGCGTTCACTGTGGCTTTCGCCCCGCCAGATGAGATCGGGCTTCGCGTCCTCAAACCCCAGCAGCATCGGCCCATCGTAAAACGCGGAGACAAACAGCCGCTCCCCCGCCTTGCGGGGCGTCGCAATCGTCATTCCCGCCTTCACATCGAACGGGATCGACCAGAACACTTCACCCGTTGCCGGATCGAGACCGTTAATTGCCTGGGGGTGCCAAAGCACCAGTTGCCGACGACCGCCCAGCTCGTAAATCATCGGCGGACAGTAACCCGGCTCGGCTGCCGAGAGTGATCTCCAGATTTCCTCCTGTGTCTTTATTAAAGGCCACCGCGACGCTTCCCTGGCCCCCCACCAGGCAAATGAGCCGGTCGCCGTCTAAGAGCGGATGTCCGGCAAATCCCCACACAGGAGCTGGCATGTCGTAGTCCTCTTTCAACTCCCGCGACCACAGCGATTTGCCGTTCTCGGCATCGAGGCACAAGAGATTGCCCTCGGCACCGAGCGTGTAGACTTTTCCCTCAGCGACGAGGGGCGTGGTGCGCGGTCCTGCGGCGTAGCTGATTGTGTATTTGCACGGATATTCATGCTTCCAGAGAATGGTGCCGTCCTGGGCATCGAGGCAGAGCACCCGTTCGCTGCCGACGGTGGGGGAGCGATCGAAGGCATTGTCGGAATTCTGTTGGCCCGCGTTCAACTGCCGATCGGTGATGTACACTCGGTCGCCCACCACGGCCGGCCCCGAGTAGCCGCTGCCAATGGGGGTCCGCCACACCACGGGTGGCCCCTCGGCCGGAAACTCCCGCACAATCCCCGCCTCTCGCCACACCCCGTCCCGCTCCGGTCCCAACCACTGCGGCCAATCATCGGCCGAAACCCCTTCGCTGCGGAAGCAGGCCAGGAATAGAAGACAGATGAACGTACCCAAACGTCGCATGGACATAAGATTCTCTCCGTGAAGTTTGTAGGGCTTACGGTTGAGGATAGCGCATCGGGAGAAATTTACAAGGGAGAATAGATGAAGCAGAGAATAGCTGGAGGTGGGTGGCTCAGACAAGTTGTTGAGGCCGTGTGAGTATTTATAGTAAGATTTTACCGCGGAGTTCGCAGGGCACGCGAAGGGCGAGAGAAGGGGGAAGCTATGATAGATGAATGATGAATGGGTAGGGTTGGAGTTTGGACTTGAGAGAAATAGCCCCAAAGTGGGCGAAGCAAGGCTCGGCGAGGGACTATCGCGAAAGTACCACAGCGAGTTTGCGTGCCACCCTGGAGCGAATGATTGATAATCTGAAAGCCCTATAGGATCGCCACTAATCTTTGGCACATAATCACTAACTTTGGTTGGGTGGTTGCAAATGTTCTTTGACGTCATCACCCATGCTATCCCATAAAATCGGGTACGCTTCTATCAGGCGAGCAATGTCGGCAAGGTCTTTGATTCGCTTGCTTTGTCGACGGTCTGCCGTTCGCCAGGCCTTGATCTTCCCATTCAAAGTATCTTCCAACGAAGCGACCCGCATCAAGATGCCATTCACATCAGCCGCCGTGGATCGTGAGGGAAACTCCTGGTAAAAGTCCTCGGTACTGACCTGGAGACTGATCTTTGATTGGCCGCGAAAATTGATCGACCATTCGAATCGCTCGGTACGGAAGCCAACGTCCTCAAGTAGTGACACGGTTCTTTCGATCGCGTCGGTGGCGACAACAAAATCAACATCCTGGGTCACCATTGGCTCCTGTGCCCAGTGATTGACTGCCACGCCGCCGATCATGCACCAGGCGATATCTGCGCGTTCCAGGCAGTCTACCAACCGCATCACATCGTCGGTTCCGCCAGAGGTTTGCCAATCAAAGAATTGCTTTTCCGTCATAAGGACAATTTAGCACAATCGATTTGGCATTGCTACTAATTTGTGCGGGGTACGGGAGATTGATGAATGATGAGTGATCTATGGAGAAGAAAGGTTCAAAATTTGGGTGTTTGGCTTTGAGAAAAATAGCCCCAAAGTGGGAGAAGCAAGGCTCGGCGAGGGACAATCGCGAAAGTACCACAGCGAGTTTGCGTGCCGCCCTGGGGCGATTGATGGATAATCTGAAAGCCCCATAGGGGCGACACCAATCTTTGGGGAAGACTTTTGGGGGCCGCCCCGCAGGGCTTTGAATCCAACTTGATGCGAATTCCCGGGGCGATGCGAGAAGCAGGCGATTGGCGCTGGGAGATAGGCGCTATACTCTACGCGGCCAGCAATAAGATGTCTTTGAATTGCTGCAAGTTGATGGTCATGAGTTTTTCTAGCGGTTCAGCTTGGCGGTAGCGAGTTCGGCGATCGTTTCTTGGATGGCGGTTTGAAACTCTTGGGATTTCCTGGCCGGTTTCGTAAACGGTACTGCCAGGAGTGCTAGCAGTTAAGAAGATACCAAATTCACGCATAAACATAGCAAACACGTCCAAAATCTGAAAGCGAAATCACCCAAGCCACAAATCCCCAATCCCCAAATCCCCAAATCCCCAAATCCCCAAATCCCCAAAAGCCCGTTCCTGCACCCCGCCCCCAGTTCGACATAGACTTAGCCAGGATTTCTCGTTAGCCTAGGTTCTTGAGAATACCTTTTGGCAGCATCTTCTGGCGTCTGACAGCCAACCTCTAGGCAAGCGTTGCTGGCAGTCCCGAATTCGTTTGCATGACTAGCTCAATCTCGAGACTTAAAACCCGTGACCTCTCCCCATCAGATCGACAAGCCCTCTTTCCTGGCTCGCAAGACCTTTGGCCAGCCCAACTATTTTCTGTTGGCTCTGGCCGCAGCGTTTCTCATTGCACTCTTGCCCCGGGGTGCCCGCAGGGCCATCGAGAGCAATACCAACAAGGCCGAGGATTGGCTCCCGCCGAATTATTCGGAATCGATCGACCTTCGCTGGTTTCGCGACCATTTCATTGGCGAGCAGTTTGCCCTGATAAGCTGGGATGGCTGCACGCTCGGAAATACTGAAAAGCTCGATCAACTCGCCCGCAAATTGATTCCCGGCAAAGAGGCCCTCGCCCAAGCAGGTCCCGATTCCGATTTAGCCAAGCGGGCCCATTGGTACAAACGTGTTATCAGCGGCCCAGCCGTCCTTGAAGAACTCACCACTCCGCCAGTGAGCCTTGGCTATGGCGAAGCCATCAAGCGTCTCGAAGGTGCGCTCGTGGGACCGGTGAAACGCGATGCCGAGGGCAATTCCTTAGGCAACGAAAGTCGCACGACCTGTCTGATTGTCTATCTCAGCGAAGAGGCCACCAGAGACAATAAGACGATGCGCGCGTCGATTGAGAAAATTACCAACATCGCCGTTACGGAGTGCGCCATCGCTGAGGAGTCGATCCACATGGGAGGCCCCCCCGTGGACAACATTACCATCGACATCGAGGGAGAAAGAACGCTTATCCGCTTGGCATCGCTCGCTGGACTGGTGGGCTTTGCCCTTTCCTATTGGTGTTTTCGCAGCTTCAAAGTGACCAGCATTGTATTCGCCATCGGCGTGCTCAGCGCCGGAATGAGCCTGGCCGTCGTCTTCTACTTCGGCATCTTGGAAGTGATGGTATTGGGTTCTGATCGGCCTCGACTCGGCACGGTCGATGCCATCCTGATGTCGATGCCCGCGGTCGTCTATGTGTTGGGCCTCTCGGGTGCGATCCATATTGTGAATTACTACCGGGACGCCCGTCGTGAGCAAGGTCTCAAAGGTGCCGCCGAAGCAGCCGTCCGCCATGGCTGGTGGCCCTGCACCCTGGCGGCCTTTACGACCGCCGTCGGTTTGGGATCACTGTATACCAGTGATATTCTGCCCATCAAAAAATTCGGCCTTTTCACGGGCATCTCGGTACTGGGAACGGTTGTTGTCCTGTTCACCATCCTTCCCGTTTTCCTCCATCGCTTTCCCATCAGCGAAAAACTGCTCAAGAAACAGTCGGGTGATCATGAGCATGGCCACTTGCCCGATTGGGCCTTACGGCTTTTTGGAATCGTGATCGGACGCAATGTGTTGGCCTGTCTGTTTTGGCTGGCCGTGATGGGGCTCTTTGCCATTGGTTTCACCCGCATCGGCACATCGGTGCAACTCTTGAAGCTGCTCGATGAAGACACCCGCTTGATTCACGATTATGCCTGGCTGGAAAGCAACCTGGGGAACCTCGTCCCCATGGAAGTGATCCTCACCGTCCCTCCCGAAAAGCTCCGCACGGCTGACGAACATGCTGAGGCCGATGGCAAGCAGTATCGTATGACGATGCTCGAGCGGCTGGACCTCATGCGCGAGATTCAAACCCGCATCGAGCAGTTTCCCGAGATCAGTCGCGTGATGTCCGTCGCTACCTTTACACCGGAAAGCACCAACACGGGCATCGGCAGCGCCGATCGCAGCGCCGACTACGCCAAGAACAAAAGTCTCGAGGAACACCGCGGCAAATTGCTCGCCGGCGACTACCTGCGTTTAGAGCATCTCCCGAAATCGAACGAAGAAACCGGCCGCGAACTCTGGCGCGTCAGTGCCCGTGTGGCCGCACTAGGGAACGATGACAACGAAAATGGCGGCATCGACTACGGAGAATTTGTCGACGAACTCAAGGCAGCCGTCGATCCCGTGCTCCTCGCCTATCAACAACGCGACATGATCGTTGAGCAACTCCACAAAATGGGTAAAAAACTCGACGGCTCCCAGGTCACGATCCTGTACCGCACCCCCCACGGCGACCCCGAACCGACCCCCACCGCTCAAGAATCCGTCCTCCGCAGTCTGTTGCTCAAGAGTGGCGTCCAGCCCAAGAGTGGTGGAAAGGCGCGCGCCGTTTCGTTCTACAATCTTTCCGAGTTTGACGCCCACAAAGACGAGCCCGGCTATCTCAATCGTGCAATCAAAGCCCTCAGCAATCAAGATGCCCTGATCCTTGTCTCAGCAGGAAGCGATCCCACGGCCAAAAAGTTTGCCAAGGAAGGACTCCCTCTTGTCGACGTGACCGACATTCCCTTCGATCCGTCCTCCGCAGCCCGCGAACTCGTCCAAAGTGATGCGCCTCGTCCCATTCGCTCGGTTTACACCGGCATGGTACCGCTGGTCTATAAGACCCAGCGACAGCTTTTGATCAGCCTCAACCAAAGTATTTTTTGGGCGACCGTGCTAATCGCCATCGTAATGATGTTTCTCTTGAAGAGCCCCATGGCGGGGCTGATTTCGATGATTCCCAATGTCTTCCCCATCGTGATCATCTTCGGTGCGCTCGGTTGGCTCGGCATCAAGGTAGACATCGGCATCATGATGAGTGCCAGCGTAGCACTCGGCGTGGCCGTCGATGATACGATCCACTTTCTGACCTGGTTCCGCCGCGGCATCAAGATCGGCCTCGGTCGCATCCAGGCGGTCATGCTGGCCTACGATCGCTGTGCCACCGCAATGCTACAAACCACGCTCATCGGCGGCCTCGGCCTCGCCGTCTTTGCGACAAGTACCTTCACACCAACTCAGCAGTTCGGTTATTTGATGATTTCTATGCTAGGTGCTGCTCTCATCGGCGACCTGCTCCTGCTACCAGCGCTCCTGGCGAGTCCCCTGGGTGTCTTTTTCGGCGGCACCATCTCAGAAGCTGGCACAGCCGCCCTCGCCTCCCCTGGAGCCTTTGCCGAGGCCACGAAAGAACTCATCGAAAAACTTGCAGCCAGCGGGCAACTCAGCGATTTTTCGTCGACCGCCACCTTGTCAGAGGACACGGCCCAGCCCTCAGTCGCCGCGCCTGTAGCCCAGCCAACCGCTCCCAAGGAGTCACAGCTACCTGCCGAACCAACGCGGGCCGTGCTTTCCGACGAAGACCACAAAGCCGTCCTCGACGGTCCCCACGCCGCACTACACGCCCGCCTTCGTAACCTCCGCCGCGAATCCCCCCAAGGCAGTTAACCGCAACGCGCAACTCTTGTTAGCCGCGACGCGCCAGGCGAGTCCTGCTTGCCAGAACGGAGCGCGGAATCTTCTCACGCCACAACGACGCCACCTATCGGCAGCAATTGCTGTAACGGACACCCCTCGCACTGCGGAGTCTTGCGGCAATGTCTTTTCCCAACTTCAACCATCAGGGCATGGAATTCCTTGTAATCGGATGCATTCACCGGCAACTCTGCCGCAAGGTGTTCCTGCAACGCGTGATACCCCGTGCCATGCGGCACCCAACCATGGCGGGCGAATACGCGGAGCGTGTAGGCATCAACCACCAGCGCCGGCTGGCCGACCGCATAAAGCAAGATCGAGTCGGCTGTTTCAGGACCGATGCCATGCACGAGAAGCAATTTCATGCGAAGTTCGGCCAGCGGCATCGCTTGCATCTTGACGATTGTACCGCCGAACTCTTCACCAAAAAACTGTACAAGCGACCGCAGTCGCTGGGCTTTGAGGCGAAAATACCCCGCTGGGCGAATTAATTCTTGCAATTCTTCCAGTTCAATCGCTAGTAACTTCTGCGGAGACAATGCATCGGCAGATTTGAGATTCTCAATCGCACGTTCGACATTCCGCCAATTCGTGTTCTGTACCAGCACCGCCCCGATCATCACCTCAAAAGGCGAATCCGCAGGCCACCACTCCTGGGGACCCCACGCTTTGAAAAGTTTGCGATAGACTTGTTGGGCGATTGTTGTCATTTATTTTAGATCAGGAATTGGATTTGAGAATCACTAGTTTGGCTAACGGCTAGAGGAACTTGTCGGCTCCCATTCCTGGGTTGTTAAGCTGGGCTACGGTGAACATGGCCTAAGGCAAAATTCAAACAACCGAATCAGTACGATCACAAAAGAATCCATGTGGTCATTTGCAACCGGGAAGAGAGCCACCCTGACGAATCTCGCCAATACCTTCATCTGCTAGCAATCCATCTCGCCTCATTAACCAATCCGAGACTTACTCACTCCCCATTTGTCAATACTGAATTCGGGGTAACTTGGCCCGTAAAAATTTTCCCTTTGAGGTGGTTGCCATCGATAACTATAATCGAGATATCATTCGCAAGACTTCATCCCAATACACAGTGAGCATAAGCCGTGTTATCCGTTCGACCAAGAGTTGCCGAGCTTGTTTGCCAATTGTATGGCAGATCGTTGCACCCCGAGCTGTTCGATATCCTTCAAACACAGTGCTACGAACGCGGGCCCTACAAGGCAACCGTGAGAATCACCAGCACCGGGCACCTGGTCACTTGGCAAGTGGGTGATCTCTTGCTTACGGAAGTGACGACTTCTGCTCATGCGGAGCTTCCGCAAAAGCGACGGCTGATGTCGAACCGCATTCGCGCTGCCCGCGAAGATTACCTGCAGTGCAACGGCGGTATCCGCTATGACTTGTCGTTCTCGCTCGAAGCCACCAGTGCCGAAAAAATGCGGCATTACCAGAACGAGCTTTCGCTCCAAGCTACCCGTCAAGGAATCCTGCAGCGATTCGAGGCGAGCGGTCGTTTTGAGGCCGGGGCACTCAGTTATATCAACGTCGAAGCCCGCGACAAACTCTTCCGTGTCCAGGCGTTTCACACTTTCCCCGACGATGCGGCAGTGGTCCGGATTCAGTCGAAGTTTCAACTTCCCTAGCCGCTTGCGGCTTAGCTCATGCCCGCTAACCGCCGGTAATTTCCGTCACGAAACGTTGCAACGATTCGGTAACCGCCCCCGCGTTCTCCAACGGAGTCATGTGCCCTGCATCAGGTATTTCCACGAACTGCACATGCGGAATCAGTTCGGCAATACTCCGCATCTCGGCTGGCGGGCTGATCGCATCCTCAGTGCCCACGATTATTAGCGCCGGTTGTTTGAGCTGGGCTAGTTTCGCGGTGACATCCTCGCGGACGGCCATCCCCCGCAACGCCGCGGCAACTGCCGCTGGTTCGCAGGCACGCATAATCTGCGTTACCTGTCTGACGACCTCGGGCCGCTGACTGAGCGTCACTTTGCTCAGCATTTTGGGGAGCATCGATTGGACGAGGGAATCCGTTCCCGTCTTCATCACGTCTTCCGCCGTGTTGAGTCTCCCCTCACGAGCCTCGGCCGAGTCGGCCACTGCACGGGTATCGCAGAGCACGATGGCCCGCACTCGCTTGGGATAGCGGAGCGCGAATTGCCACAAAATGTAGCCCCCCATGGAAAATCCACACAAAATCGCGGGCTCCTTCACTCCGATTTTGTCCAGCAACCCAGCGACATCCGCCGCATAGCGGTGCATCTCGACCCCGTTTTCGGCATCGCCATCAGCGAGTGTCGACTGGCCAAACCCACGCAGATCAGGCGCAATCACGCGATGCTCCTCGCCGAGCGCTGCAATCTGCGAAGCCCACATCCGGTGGTCCAGCGGAAACCCATGCAGCAGCACCACCGGCTGTCCGCTACCGGCGTCGGTATAATTGAGGTGGATCGAGTCGAGTTGAACAGACTTTATCACGGTTGCCCCTTGGTTTGTGTGTTTTTATCAGCCAGCACGTCTTCAAACATCGCCAATTGCCGGCGCATCACCTGCACCTGCGGATGTTTTTCTACGGCCTGACGTTGATACTTAATCGCGTTCTCCAGATCGCCGGCGGCATAGTAGCAGCGCCCCAGTGTATCCAAATAGCTGGGACTGTCGGGAGATAATTCCAGTGACCGGTGCGAATAGCGGATCGCTTTGGCGAAGTCTCCCTCGGTGTTGCTCACCAACCAAGCCCAATGGTTATACCAGAGTGCCTCGTCGGGATATTTCTCTATGAGTTGATCGACGTCGTTGGCCGCTTGACGAATTCGTTCCTGCACCTTGGCGTGGTAGGCTTCCTCCTGATCAGGCAGGCGATACATGGCGATCAGTATGTCCGGGTCTTGCATGTCGATCTGATAAGCATAGGCCAAGTCAAGATGTTTTCGCTGGGCTACATGGTCGCCTTGTTTCTCCAGTGCGCAGGCTGTGAAAAACTCGCGACTCTTCCGTATATCACTCATCAGATAACGCAGTTCATTCTCCTGCATCACGCTTTGCTTGAGCTGAGGATCGGCATCGACTGCCTCGCAGACCTCAGCCATCAGGTCTGCCGCCTGTTGGTCCTCGCCCCGATCGTGCAGACACCAACTCGCCAGCGACCGACGGGCATTCATCGATTCCTGGCTGACGACCTCGGCATGGTCTATGACAAACCGCCATTCCTTCTCCGCCCAGTCGTGATGTCCATACTCGGCAATCACGTCAGCGATATTCGTTCGCTGTGTGTTATCAGGGGCCACCAAAGCGAAGGCCCGTCCAGCAATCTCTGCCGCCTCGGCATCCTCCCCCTGCTCGGATCGCGCAATGGCTACCAGATATAAAAGCAACCGATCTTGTTTAAGTTGCTCACTGTAACGGGCTTCCATCAGATCCAAGGCGTCCCACTCTCGCTGCTTCATGGTCCAAAGCAACGTCTTCGCCAAGATGTCCCTTGACTGACTTTCCCGCTGCGCCCCCGCTTGGCCACCATAGGAATCTACGAGATCGATCCGCCGACGCAGCGATTCAAACAACTCTGCAGGATGGTGCTGATCAGCGCACAATTGAATGTGAAACTGCATAAGCAGCATGACGATATCTAGGCTGGTCGCTTCTGGCTCGTCTGCCAGCAGAGCAGTCTCCGCATCAATCAACGACAACCACTGCGGAGAAATCGTCTCCGAGTTTTGTAGCTGATCGGCGTAAGTTCGCAGCCACAGGGAAGTGTCTCGCGGACTATCGCCAATTTCCTGCCGGATACTGGCGGCGATCCTGTCGGCCAGCGCAATGTGTTGTTCCTGTCCCTCCAAAACCGCCAGCGAGGCATATTTGGCAAGTCGCGGAGACAATTCAAAATGCGAAATGCGCCCGAGCGCTGCCACTCCCATTCCATCCTTGAGTGCTCCCAATTGCACAATGATCTCGCGCCGCTGAGCCGGTGCGACTTTCGCGTATGCCCGCATCAATTCGCGAACCTCTTCGGGATCGTCGGACCGAATCCAATAGTCGACAGTAATGCGGTGCAGCAGATACTCCGCTTGGGTAGCAATTTCCAGATCAGCGTTGTTCTGAGCCTCCTGCAAATGGTCGAACGCCAGGGCACCCATGGCAATGAGCTGCGATTCAGCCTCGCGTCGGGTAAGAAAATCGTTGCTTCCCAACTGTTCAATGAGCTTCTGAATTTTCAGTACATCTGCGTCACTGTTGGCTGCAGCAGGCTGCGATTCTGGGCGAACCGTGAGATTCTTATCACTGGCCGACGCGGATCCCACAAACCAGAGCATGCCACTTCCCAGCGCGGTGCTCAGCAGCATGTCACGAAAACGCATGGCATCACCAAGTAAGGGGAAAGTGGTGCTAACAACCGTCGGCGGAAGCCCACGGTTTTCAACGGTTGAACCAACGGCTTCCGCCGCTGGCTAGCAAGGACACAAACATCCTCTCCCCTACATCTTATCCGTTCGGCGCAGCGTAAACCATGGCTCCTGTCAGAGAACTCTCCCGTAGCCTTGCTAGCGGGCTTCTTCCATCTCTTCGATGTAACGCCGCAAGCGCTCAAGCTCGTCACTCATGCTGCGATGCTTGAGCATAAGCTCCACGCGTTTGACAAGCTCCAACTTATTGACCGGTTTGGAAAGAAAATCATCGGTCCCCGCCTCGACAGCTCGTTCGATGTCGCCCAACTCGTTCAGCGCCGTGACCATCAAAATCATGATGCCGCTGGTCGCAGGATCAGCTTTGAGTCGCTGGCAAACCTCAAATCCACTGAGCTTGGGCATCATAATGTCGAGCAGAATCAAATCTGGGTTGAAGGAGGCCACCTTATCGAGCGTATCCTGCCCATCGACCGCGATCGCCGTCTCCACGTCCAGCCCTGCAAGATAGGCCTCCAGAAGCTCGACATTGGCGTCGTTGTCGTCAGCAATCAGCACGCGATGTTTTGAGTCACTCATTCCAATCGCCTTCAATTCTATCAGTTAATGCCAGCAACCAACTCTTCGCACAGTGCTGCGGCGGGGACGGGGAACTGCTCGCACAAGCTGCGGACTTCGCCGCGAATCCGCTCGTGGGTCGTTGCGTCTTCTGGTGAGCGCAGGGCTTCCAATATCCAGCGGCCGACGGAACGCATTTCCTCGGCGCCCATGCCGCGCGAGGAGAGTGCCGGCGTTCCCAAGCGAATGCCTGAAGGATCCATCGGCTTTCGCTCGTCGAACGGGATCATGTTCTTGTTGACCGTGATGCCACAGGCGTCGAGTGCCGACTCAGCCTGCTTGCCGCCGATTTCCATCGGTGTCACATCCACCAACACCAGATGGTTGTCCGTGCCGCCACTCACCAGCCGCAAGCCGCCGGCTGCCAGCGTCTCGGCAAGCGCCTTCGCGTTGTCGACCACGCGCTGCATGTAAATCTTGAAATCCCCCTTGAGCGCTTCGCCGAAGCAGACCGCTTTGCCAGCGATCACATGCATCAACGGGCCACCCTGAATCCCAGGAAACACTCGGCTGTTGATCGTCTTGCCATACTCGGCCTTAGCGAGACACAGCCCGCCGCGCGGTCCCCGTAATGTCTTGTGTGTAGTGGTGGTCACAAAATCGGCCAGCGGAACGGGGCTATTGTGAAGTCCTGCAGCGACCAACCCTGCGTAGTGGGCCATGTCGACCATCAATTTCGCACCCGAACTCTCAGCAATTTCAGCGAACTTGTCGTGGGGAATCTCACGCGAATAAGCGCTCGCTCCCGCGACAATCATCTTCGGTTTGTGCTCCTTGGCAAGCATGGCGACCTGGTCGAAATCGATCCGGTGATCCTCTTTCCGCACGCCGTAACTGATAAAGTTGTAAAGCATTCCCGAGATATTCAGCTTCATCCCGTGTGTGAGATGCCCGCCATGGGCGAGATCCAATCCCAGCACTGTGTCGCCCGGTTCCAGGGCAGCCAAATAGATCGCCGTGTTGGCCTGCGAACCCGAATGGGGCTGCACATTGGCAAACTCGGCCCCGAACAATTCCTTGGCCCGGTCGATCGCCAGGTTCTCGACCACATCGACATACTCGCAGCCGCCGTAATAACGCCGGCCCGGATACCCCTCGGCATACTTATTGGTGAGTACGCTCCCCGACGCCTGCATCACGGCCGGGCTGGTGTAATTCTCGCTGGCAATCAACTCCAGGCCGTCCTCTTGACGCGTCATCTCATCGGCAACGGCGGCCCACACCTCGGGATCATTCTCAGCAAGAAAGTTAGTCATTGTAGATTATAGGGGAGCTGGGGACTGGGGACTGGGGAAATACGTGCCTTAAGCTTGCGTCATTGCGCTGAACTCTTATTGTCGAGACACCCCCCAGAAGTGTCAATCGCCGGCCCTTGACTTAACAGGTTCAATCCTCACCTGCACTGCCCCTTGGTTATCAGACAATTCAGCGGGGGAATCGTTCACTCGCAAATAAAGAACTGCATCGTAGGTGGGCTTGATCGTCTCCCCCAATCCAATCGCCAATGGGTGGGCAAAGTCGTATCTCTCCTCGACCTGCGAATTCACTGGTCTGAGTGCCCCGAGCAACATACCCAGCGGTTTGCCATCGTGATAGCGGATCGTGATACCCCCCGGCTCGCACGGCCACGGCTGGCCATCATTCGCAATTTGATACCTTCCCGATGCGGACACTCGGTACTCAGTTCCACCTCGCAACAGCCAGGGGGTGGCCTGCCAGCCACGATCGGCGGCAATCGTTGTTTTCACAGGTTCATCGACCGATTTGGCCGCTGTGTGCTGCATGGCCATCCGCTTGGTGTCATACCCATATTCCAGTGCGACCACGAATGCCTGCCATTCGACATTCAAGTCGGCCCACTCCTGGTGAAACATTCTGCGAAACCGCGCGTTGAAATTCGCAGCCTGCACCTGCCGCGGGAGCTTACGAAACTTCTCTCCGTACTCTGGATGCGAGTCGAGAAACTTGCACAACCCCCAACACCACGCATAGGCATCCGTCGTGAGTACTTGCCGATTGTCGATTGCGAGCACTTGCCCCAGCGACAAAGCCGATCCCCGTGCATGCTCATCGCGAAGGAGCTTGATCCGCCCCCAAAATGGCACTTCCTCGCGACTCTCTGGAAACACATTCAACTCAAGCTGATTCCCCCGCCACCGATGCGTCCCCAACAGTTCCGCCGTTCCCTCCATATACCACCCCGGCCCCGCACTGCCCAAAAATGAGAGCATGAAACTGTGCGTCCCCTCATGCAGCAGCAAGTGCCGACGATAGTAATCGCTCTGTTGCTCGTCGAACCACAGTTCATTCCCTAGGGCGTAACCGTTGAGATAATTATGATGCCCCTCGGGCAACAACCCCAGTGCCTCGAATTTCGCTCGCTCGCGAATCAAAAATCCCTGCACCTGCCAATCTGCAGTTTGCTTGAGCGGAACACCAAAATACTCGGCCCACTGCGCGACGGCAGCATCAAACACCTGAGGAAGCTCGTCAACTGCGGGGTTTGCAGGCACATCCGTCCACAACCGCAAATGTTTCCCACGGATCTCGCGAATACCCTCAGCCGGGATCTGGGCTGGATCAATCGCGCGCGGCGCGGGCCAATCGATGGGTGACTGGGCGAATCCTCGGATTGCCGAGAGTGAAAAAGCTATGAGCAACGATAAGTTGAACTTGAATGGCATAATTAAAGCTTACTCTATCCAAATTTTACCTTCTTCCCCAACCGCAACTTTGCTAAAATGACCGTGAAAAATTAACGTGTTGACCAAGGTGCCTCTTGTTGCAAATCGTGAATATAATATCTAACACATCAGATACGTCAGTTCTTTCCTAATACCAACTTGTCATACTTTTCTCTAACAGAAGCGGCTTGATTGGAGGTAGCGATTTGATGCAATCGAAACAAGATTCCGAAAAACTTGGCTTGGAATTCTCACTTCAGAGGCCGCCAAAACTGGAAGTCGACCGCATACCGGATTCACGCGATGCGGAGGGTAACCTTATCTATCCAGAAATGGACGCCGACGGGGATCACGTCCATTTTGAAATGGTCCCCATGGGTGGCGATGCCATCCTTTGGTTAACTGTACGCCGAGGCATCACGCCAATGCTTGCCTCCAATTCTCTCCGCAAGATAGCCAACTTAATAGATCGACACGGCCAAAGTATCCTCAACCTCCTTGAAGGAAAAGAGGGCTCCTTCGATGAGAAAGGAGAACTTATATCAGGGCCGCTTAAGCTTGAGTATGACCAAAACGGTGATCTCATCATCCCAGACAATTCAGTACTGAATCGACAGAAATCGATTCGCTAAAAAAAGAGCTGCCTGAAAACTTCTTCGATCGCTACGTGTCATAATCAGGAATCCTTGCTTGAGTCTCCTGCAGACCCTCTGACCCCAGCTAAAGTGGTAATCCTATCCTGTCAATTGGTTCTTTTCTCTCAACGCTGCTTGAACAATTTCTCAAGCTGCCGATTAATCTCGCCCCCAATGGCCTGGCGGGCTGTATCGCGCAGGAGCTCGCGGGTGAGATTTGCGAGGGCTTGTTGGTCGACGCGGGGTTTTTCAAAGGTGCCGTAGATCGGAACTTGGAGACTCTGACCAGCGAGCCCCTTGAGTGCGTCTTCGCCGTCGATCCAGCGGTCTTGGATCGGGATGTCGATCACGAGCGCCAAACTCTGATCGAAACCCACCGAACCCTGCGAACGGACTGGCACGTCATCGATTGTGAATACCAGGTTGCGATGATACACCCGCCCTTCAACAACCTGAAACTCGATCTTCTGATCGTGCATCGAAAGCAGCCGGGCGGGTTTGGGCGCAACGGCCCCTGCGAGCAAATCTTTGCCCTTCTTGAGGGCTTGGAGTTGCTGGATCGTGGTCGCCAGGTCGGCCACCATCGGGCCCGGTAGTACCGTCAACTCATGCACGGCCAATCTCCCCGCAGTATGTGCGAGCCGTGGGTCGTTGAGTGGAACCTGGGTATCGGCCAGGTCCACCGAGAACTTGCCGTCGACGCGTGTTGCCCCTGCCAGGATTGGTGCCACGTATTTGAGCATCTGTTCGCTCACTGCTGGCGAAATCTGCACGTCCGTAATCATCGGGCCTGCTGGGAGTAATAATTGCTGTGGCTTAGGATCGAGCACCACGCGCGGACTCGCTGTGAATCTCCCGGCACCGATCACAACATCGAGCGGCGCGATCACAAGTTGTCCCGCTCCCAGCGAAGCTTGCAGTTTGCCCGCCATAATCGGCAAGCCAAACACCGATGCGTTCGACCAACCCCCTTCCGCAGTCGCCTGCCACAATCGCGACCAGTGGGCTGCTTCCCCCTGAGGTAATCGTCCCCGAGCCTCGAATCTTACGATACGATCTCCCTCGACGCGTACCGCAGGACCTGCATAGTTGGCGATTAGCAAGTCAAGCGAAGCAGGATCGTACTGCGCATTTCCCTGGACTGCGATCTCTCCCCCGCCTGTGGGCTTGTCCCAGGTGGCCTTGCCGGTGACTTGCACAGTCCGACCATCGATGCTGTATTTCTCCAAAACTACTCGCTCTTGGGCAATGTCGTAAACTGCCTTACCCGCTGTGCGGAGCTTAGGCTCGGACCATAGAACCGTGGGTGGCTGCTTGGTTGAACTCTTGCTGGTCGCAGCGCGAACCAATTGCAATGCCTCGCCGTCCATGGAAAATTCCGCGAGGATCTGCTCGGAGTTGGTTGCTAGCCTCAGAATGCCCGCTGCCGAACCGCGCGGCCAGGTCGCATCACGTCCCCCGATTAACCCTGCTGCCGCGGCAAATCTTTCCAGATCGGTGCGGTAAGCAATTTCGCCTGTCACGACGGGTAATTCATTTGCCGTAAGATCAATTCGCAAATCACGCGAGCGGAACGCTACGATACTCCCTGCCAATTGGAATTCTTGCGAGTGCAAACGATTCGCGCCGGTGTTCCAGCGGCAGTCCCCCGAGAAATCAACATGGGGATCGTCCACTGCCATCCGCCCCTTGCGAACGTGCAACCCATCGATACTCCCTTTCAGTTCGCTTACCGCGATTTCCTCGGCGGCGATCGCGAGTCTGGCTTGCAGTTTGGCCTGACCAGCGATTTCGTTGGGGATGCCCTGCATCCAGGGACGCAGACGCCCCGCCCAGGAATCGACGGGGCCGTTCCCTTCGACTTTCACCAGCCAGTTGCCAGCGGAGGAAAGATCAACCCGTTCGAGCAACGTCACTGCCAACTCGTCCCGATCCCCGTGCAGAGTCATCGAGCTGGTCACAAGTGTCTTCGGCAGCAGATGTTCCGCGCGACCTGCAGCCCGCCAGTCCACCACCAACTGAGGTTCCTCCCACAAAAGTCGTTCTCCCTGGGTGACAACCAGTTCGCTCAACTTGATATCGGCAAGGGCTTCGAATTCTGACTCGACAGTGGTCGTGTATTGGAAGTTCCCTCTGGCAAAACCTCGGCCCTCTAAACCGTGCATGTCGACGAATTGACCAACCTGCTCTGCCAACTCGGCGAGGTCGACTTGAAAATCGCCATGCATACGGTCTTCAGCCGTCACGACCGTGGCTGCGGCAGACGGGGCCGTCAACTCGAAACGATCCAGACGAGGCCCCCTCTCCGAGTTCTTCCACAGGGCAGCCACCTTGACCGGCTCTTCCCAGCGAATCGCGCGTTTCCCATCCTGACCGGCGAGATTCGTGAGCGAAGCCTCGGCAGACCAGGCGAACGCGCCATCACGAAGGCCGCTGTTGGCATTGAAATCGACTTCCCCAGCATCAATGCGAACTCCTTCGCGAATCTGCATTACGCTGGGGAGCATCTGCGCGAGTCTCGCCAGCGATACCTTGCCGGAGAGTTTCAAGTCGCGCTGCGGCAGATTCGCAAGACTTAGTTTGCTGATTTCTCCCAGGGAAAGCGTCCCCTGGGCAGCAAATTCGGCCCAATCACACTTGAGCTTTAATTCGCTAACGCCAAGTTCGCCCTTGGATAAACTAGCTTTCCAGGGGATCTCCAGCCGCACACATTCCAGCCGATCTCCATGGAGAATCTCCCCCGAGAATAAAAGTTGATCGCACTCAGCATGTCCCCATGTCGTCAGCGCAAGTGGTCCCTCGTTCTGCGGGTTCCAAAGGACATGGGCATCAAGCGCCGTGATGCCGGCCAATTGACAATCCCCCACAATACGTTTGAGCAAGGGCCGCAGTGGTTCCAGCAACAAACCCTCGGCCAACAGATCAAACTGCTGCTGGTTTTCGGGAGCCTCTTGGACGCGGAATTTCACTCTCCCGCTTTGATCTTCTGCATAACGCACAAGCGCCGAACCGTCTGCCGCGGTGATGCCTTGCACGGCCGAGAGCGTGGCATTGAGATTGGCTTGTTCGACTTGCCACTTCGACTCCGTTGCCGTATCAAATCCTTGTACGCTTCCTTCTTCAATTTCCAATTGCAGCGCAATCCCCGCTGTCAGTTCTCTTTTGTCACCTGCCTCCGCTGAGAGCGGAGACTTTCGTTTGCCGACTGCAAGCAGAAAATCTTCCACGTTGCTACCCTCACTGCGGGTAGTCACATAAGCGACCGGCCGCATGAACCGCGCTATGCCCAAGTTACCCGGCTGCAGCGCTAGTCCTACTAGCGAGCGTTCGAGGGCAAGCGACTCGACCGTCAGCAACGGATTCCCATCGGGGGCAATGATGGCCACAATCGAAAGCGTTTGCGAACCAGTCCAGGAAAGAGAGCCCTGTTCGCTTTGGATGCGCCACCCACCCGGTGGCATCTGCCAATTGAGGAGCGTATCACGTAATGGCGAATGAGCGATGATCGTCGGCAGGGCCGCGACAGTCCCCACGACCAAAAGCAAAAAAACAAACAGTCGCTGCTTGAACCGACTCTTGGGACGCGGTTTCCGCTGCTCTGTTTTCCGTCGCCGCGCCATAGCGTAGTCCATCGCTGACAAGGTACGCAGCGCAGGCCGCGCACAGATCGATCAAGAAAATCCAATTTTTCCGACGGCCCATTCTAGGACGCTTACGAGATCGAGCCTAGACCGAGTCCCGCGCTGGCGCTGCTAGCAAACCCGTTAGTGAACACCACCCGCGGCGCCGATTAAGCGGTGCCAGCTAACCTATCGAGCGGCGTCCTACAGATCAAAATTAAACGTCCGCTTCAGATAGCGAGAGAGGCGGCTCGCCAGGGTACGGGGCTCCGTCTTGATGCGGGCCGTACCCGTGAGGCCGTTGCGAAACATCCCGAGGGAATTGTCCAACTGCACCTCAGCCTGGTAGGAAGTGGTGAGCGGTTTGACCTCGCCCCCCGGATCGTGCTGTGCAGGGACAGCGCCCCCCGAGGTGCTGGCCAGTCGGGGACTGATGTTTTTCATTTCATCGTCAGCCACTGACTGAAGTGAGCTGACAAAAACATAGTACGCCGATTCATTGAACATCAGTCGCACCTCTTGCCCCTCGCGCAAGAGGTCCAGATCGCGCTGATCGATCACCAGCACGGCGTCCCACGCATTGGGATCGCCGATCTGACAAAACAGATTCTCTGATCCGTCTGGCGAGAAAGTGGCTCCCAGATTTTTCTTTTCCATGGGCCAGCCGGTCCAACTGGCGAGTTCCACCTCGGGATTGGCCCGTGAGTCAGGCCGATACGGAGGCGGAATCACTGTACCGGAACGCGGCGCAATGAGTGTCAGCCGATCAACGTCGCGTTGTTTTTGCGCGAGTTGCTCGTTGAGCGAGGCCAACCGTTTGCGGATCACGTCAATCTGCAAGCCAGCATTTTGATCATAGAACTGCATCTGATACAAGCTTTCGAGTTGGGCCTGGTTCGCCTCGCGCTGTCCTTGTAACTTTTCGATTTCGAGTTCCAAATCAATGTTCCTCAATCGGGCAAGCAACTGCCCCTCTTCCACGTGCTGGCCCGGTTCGACCATCACCTCTTCGAGCGTCCCCGCCACGTCGATGTAGACCGACTCCGACCCACGCGGCTGAAGTTCAAATTCGCAGGTCACGCTCGAAGGGAGCGGGATGAACAGAATCCCCGCCACTAGAGCGGCCAACAACGCCAGCGAAGCAAACATGCGGACCTTTTTCACTTTACTCACCCTTCCCGGTACGCGAAAAAACTTGAATACTTTCCAAAACGGCATCACAATCATGCCATACAGCGATGCCACCGCAATCATTTGCCCCAAGATTTTGAGACCGTATGGCTCGAACACCTTATTGAGAAAATACAAAATCGAGAGCAGCACTACCCAACGATAGAAAAACGAGGCGACCGTGTAGAGTGCGAAAAGGCTCTGATGGCGATGCGGCAAAAAGGGATCGTCCTGCTCCTCCAGCCCCAGGCACCACCACCCCAATTTTCGATTGAGAATCGCGCTCGCCTTCTGCCGCAAATTGGGGATCTCCATGACGTCGCTCAAAATGTAATACCCGTCATAGCGCAGCAGTGGATTCGCATTGAATATGATCGTGCTCACGGAGCTGACAAACATGATATTCAAGCATAAGTAATTCAAAAATCCCGGCTCGCTGAACCACCAAATGAACGTGGCGATCGAGGCGATCACCACCTCGACATACATTCCTGCCGCCCCGATTGCCGCCCGATGCCAGCGGTTGGGGAGCATCCAGGAGTCGGACACGTTGCAATACAGACACGGCGTGAGCACCAACAGCATGATGCCCATCTCATGACATTCACCGCCAAAATGTTTGCAGGAGAGGCCGTGCCCAAACTCGTGAATGATCTTCGTGATCGCCAATACACCAGCAATCACGAGCCAGTTCTGCGCGGCGAAGAAGGAATGAAACGAGGGGAGCTTCGATTGAAATACGTCGAACTGCACGATGACCAACGACAAGGCACCAAGCGCCAGAATGATCGCACAAATCGTGGCAGGCACGGAGAAAAACCAACGGACCCACGGATAGATCGCGTCGAGAATCCGCTCGGGATCGATCCCTCGCATGCGAAACGACAAGATATTGCTGAAGTTTTGGATCAACTCCTTTTTGCGGCGTTCATCGCGCCGCTTCTTGAGTTGCACCCCCTGGCCTACTGAGTCAGACAGCACTAGCCCGCTGCGGTGCAACATGCCAATGAAGTTTTGTAGCTCTTCTACACGAATCGTTTGCGGAGGGAAATCATGTTCAAATCGCTCGGCGATCTCTTCGAGGCTCGATTCCCCATCGAGCATCTGCAAGATAGCAAACTCTTCCTCCTCAAATCGAAAATACTGCAACCCCACCGGGTCCTTCACCACCCAGTAAACCCGCCCCTGGTAACGCTGTCGCCGCGCCTTGAGATCGGGCCGCACCCGGATCGCCAGCTTCCGCGAGGAACTCGAAACGATGCTTTGAGCTAAAGTTGCCATGGGAGTTCAGTGGTTAGTGGCTTGTGATTGGTGGTTGGTCATTGGACATTCGTCATTGGTAGCAGGCGAAATCAAAATACTCTCAACTACTAACCACTTGCCACTTACCACTTGCCACTCACCTCAAATGGATAGTCATTTTACCGAGTGAACTTACGCTTGGTTGAATGGCCCAGCTCGTTCCTTCTTTGGTATTTTCAACTTCAGCGCGGACCAAAAAGAGCCCACCGCTTTTTAGCATTTGACTTACATGGACTATCTTGCCGGGGAGCGCGATCTCCCGACCATGAGCGCGAGGAACCGTCACCGTCACTTGCTTGCCTAACAACTCGCTGCGATCGAATTTACTGGCGGGTACAAACACTTCAACATGCAACACGTCAAAACGCATGAGAGAGAGAATGGGATCGCCCGGGTTGACCCACTCCGATTTCTCGCGATAGAGCTCGACCACTTCCCCCGCGAACGGGGCCAGGATGACACGTTTGTCCAACGCGACTTGGGCCGCTTCGAGTTCCGCCCGCTTCGTGTCGGCCTCCAGACTGGCCATCATCCGATCTTTTTTCGCTTTCTCGATTTGGAGATCCGACTTCTTGACAACCAGTGCTTTCTGTGTGATCTCGATATCAGGCACCGAACCAACGGTACGCATGTTCGCTTCTTGGCTTTTTTTCAAATCGATCTTAGCAACCTCCGTTGCAGCTACGGCATAGCGTTCTTCAATGTCGTCCTTGACCCGCTCTTCGGCAGCTCGAAGCCCAGCCTCCGCAGCTTTCAACGCCGCCCTTGATTCACGATCATCAATCACAGCCAGCTTTTCCTTCGCCTCAACTCGCGACCCTTCGATCACAGGCAACTCCATGAGAACCCCATCTTTTTGGGCGGGGATTTGCACTTCGTCTTTCGCCTTGACCTGGCATGGTCCAAACACTGGGTCCCCTGTAGACTCCTCTGCGCGTGACAACGGGGCCGCGAGAACAAGGGAAAAAAGAACCAACATTAACGCTCTCATCACACACCTCCTGGAAACAATTCTCGCTTGATTCATTATAGCCCTCGCCGGAAGGTGGGGGTTTTCCAGTCAAGAACCACCCCCTTCCGGCGACGGCTATCACTTGAATCGATGCGACAGTTTCTGAATGGACAACGTCCCCAACTCACAACCTAAACAAGATCCTCGACTGCACAAATTCAAACAGATCGTGCAACAGGACGTATCCCACGGGTTGCTTCCCGCACATGATTTTTGCCTTGGCGTCGGCTCCCACTTTCAATTGGTTCGCCGGATCGTCGACCAATCGCTTCAGATCCTCCTGTGGGAACGACACCCGGATGCGAACCGTATTTCCCTCTTCTCCCATCACCTCGGCGCTGGTGTCGATTTCTTCCACCGTCCCCGTCAGATGTTCGGCGGAGTGCGTGGCTAAAATGAACGAGACCTGCAACTTGGCATCGGAATCGGTTTCACGAAGTTTCTGCTGATATTCGAGGACATGCCCCATCTTGGCTTCGGGCAGGTAAATCTCCAGCTCCCAGTCGCCCGAGGGATCAGCAATCTCCATCAACCGGTTGCCAAGTCGAACGGGGCGATTTTCCAGCAATTCGCGCACCCGAAAGGTGACCACTTTTCCGTCAATCGGGCTCTTGATCGTAAGTCGCTCTTTCTTCTCCTCTAAGAGCTCGTATTGTTTCTCCAAACTAATACGCGTCGCTTCAAGCTGCGCCAGTCTGCCTGTCAACTGTTCGACTTCGGCTGGATCCTTCTGGGAATTATCACTGAGTATCTGCCGTTGGCGGTCCGTTGTAATCGTTTCCTCTAAGTTGCTCGCCATCTCTCCTTCCAATTGCGTGAACTGCCCTTCCAGATCCAAGCTCTGCATTTTTGCCAGCACATCTCCCTTGTGGACGGACTCTCCATGATTGACTGGCACCTTGGTTACCAGCCCGTCGATGTCTGCAAAAATATTGCGGCGCACTTCGGGGAGCAATTTCCCGTCGGCGACCATCGTAAAATCATAGGGAATTGTGCAGAGCGCGAAGATCGCTCCTCCAATGGCAAGCGCAGCCAGCAGTGTTTTAGGTAAGTTTCGCGCGGAGAGCAAAACCTTGGTCTTGCCCAGGGTCCTCCACAACGGCAGCAAAAATAGCCCCTCGAAATCCTGGGCATTACCTAGCGAAGTCACACTATGACGCCGCACGACGTCGATCCGCTGCAGCATCCCTTCAGGAGGTCGGCTATCGACAAGCTGCTCGATCACAATGGCACCCAGGATATTCTCGCGGCGTTTATCCTTTTCCTCTGGGGTATTTTCCTCCAGGTCCTTGTCCGACTCCCGCAACGGCAGCACAGCTAACTGCTTGGTATGCGACTCATCGACATAAGCGTTGACTGCCTTTTCTACTTGGGGAGCCAAATCGGTTGTGTCACCCGTAAACCACAGGTCTTCCCCCGTACGCGAGACCGTGGTCGCCAGATTTTTTAACAGTCGCACCACATTCGAGCGTTTGTCAAACGTATCTTGGCCGCTGATCGCTGAGACCTGGTACTTGGTCCCTTTGCGCAAAACCACCGTGACGCGGTCGCAACCGATCAGGCGGCGTCCTTCATTGGCAATCGTGTAGGCCGTCTCTCGAGAGTCGAGTGCCCTGTGGACGAGCGTCGTGAATGCCTCGAGTTGCTCCCACAAGGTTTGCTTGGTAGCGAATTGTAACAAACGACGATTCTTGACATACTCTCCTGCCAAATCGCTGATCTGCACAAGGAACCGCAAGTAGCCCCGT
Source organism: Bythopirellula sp. (assembly GCA_041738415.1). Taxonomy (GTDB): domain Bacteria; phylum Planctomycetota; class Planctomycetia; order Pirellulales; family Lacipirellulaceae; genus Bythopirellula. The sequence goes on along the minus strand of JBGSPU010000154.1, from coordinate 5,172 downwards.
TGAGTAGTAGGCCGACCCCCGGCACGCTGAAAAATCTCAATCACCCCTTCGATACCTCGATCGCTGGTGATCGGTGCGAGCACCAAGAGAAATTCCGTCGGATTCGCGGCAGCTTCGGGATCGTCGACATCCCCACCCGAAAAAGGTGGAATTATTGCCTCCTCCCCTTTGCTGATCACCTGGGTGAGCAGCCGACCATGTTGGAGCTGAGCCTCCTCGCTTCCTGCTAATCCTGTCTCGCGCAGGTTTACCTGATACTCGAGCTTCAGAGGTCCTCCCTCGTCGAGCATCCAGACGACCCCGCCCACGGCAGCCAAAGCCGACACCGTCTTGTCCATCGTGGCCGAGAAAAACTCACCCGGCTCGATATCGGACTTACTTAGTTGGACTACTTCTTGGACCAGGCTCTGGATCTCAAACTTAGCGCGTTGGATAGCTTCATCATCAAGCGACGCGCCAGTCCCCTGGGCCGCAGAGGCTTGGGAAGGATCCGAAGAAGAGGAGGAAGATGTCGACACAGGCATTAAGCAACCAATATAAGTTGTTCGGGATTTAATGAAGGATGATTGTCAGTCGGGTGCCAATTCTTACAGCCGCAGTCGGAATGCGCGCGGTCGGGCAAGGGATCTACCACGCACCTGCCGTCGGTGGCTAGGAAAGTTTTTTCGTCAAATTTGCTCTTGAAGGACACTCGGTCGCACCGATTCCTTCAAGTCTAATTCTATAATCTCTGGCCCATTAGAGTTACGTCAAACTAGGTGAAGTCGTTTGAAAGTTTTCGCCTCCCCAATTACCGTTATAAGCCTCGTAATTACCCCTAAATCCAGGTGAATTTGTGTCAAAAGCAGTCTCCTGAACCCTTCCAGTCAACCACTGGGAGCGGCAGTGCCCACTACATAACCGACCCAGTTGCTGACTCCCGGCTTGGTTTGTGGTATTAATAATGGTAATATTATAGTGCCAGACGCAGAGCCGTAGCATGGGCCGCCCCCGGGCGCGTGTATTTCAAATGTACTCCACGGGTCGGGGACCCCATGCTACGAAATCTGCACTAGTTTTCTAAACGGTTGCCTCACTCGGAGATTGTATGTCGAAACAGAAGGAAGAAGCCCTGGAAGTTGAAGGGGTTGTGACTCAAGCCCTGGCGAATACTCGATTTCGCGTCGAAATCGAGGGGGGGCACGTTGTTACGGCCCATGTCGCTGGCAAAATGCGCAAACACTTTATCCGCATCGTCCCTGGGGACAAAGTCCGGGTAGAACTCTCGCCCTACGATCTCACCAAGGGCCGCATTACCTTCCGCGAGCGATAAATCGCTCTGCGGGGAAACTTTACCGCGGGTAAATGCGTATTTAGCGAATGAACTCTGATTCGCATCGAATCAATTCTTCCAATCCGCGCAAATCCGCCCTTTCAGCATTCATCCGCATTCCTTCCCCTAGCAAATCGACGGCTCCCGTCTGCTGGCAATGGATTTTCTTATCTGGCGAGAATTTCTCCCAAATTCTGGCAAGAACCTCGTCGCACAGGGCGTATAACAGTATAACTGTCTCCCAGTACACCAAATTTGCGGCCCGTCGGGAACCTCATCCCAGCGAGTCGCGTAATGCTGGGGAACCCTCAAGGTCCCTATTTTAACCTACGGAGAATCACTGTGAACAATCGAATGATACGTTCCCTCTGGCCGTTGGCCATGTTATTTGCCGTTTGCTGCGGCAGTCTTGTACAAGCCCAGACTCAGCCTGCCGGGGAAATGAAACCTTTGGCACTCTTGACCATCTCTGGCTACGACGAACTCAAGGAAGACATCAACTTTCTCGGTTCTCTGGCAGGACAACCTCAGCTAGCGGCACAGTTCGAGCCCTTCATCATGGGGTTTGTGCAAGGACTCAACAAAGCACAGTCACTCGGCGTCGTGGTACAAACCGATGGCATGAACTTCGCCGGTGCTGTCTGCCTGCCGATCAAAGATTTTGCCACCTTCTTGAAGAACCTCAAAGCGTTCGGGATCGAATCCTCGGACGCCGGCGATGGGGTCACCCAAATCTCGGCCAATGGTCAAACTCTTTTCGGCAAACAAGGCGAGGATTGGGCCTATCTCTCGATGATGCCCCAGATGTTGGAAAGATTGCCGGAGGATCCCGATAAGATTTTTTCCCAACTAACCGAGGAGTACGACCTGGGGCTGCGAGCCCATATTCAGAACGTCCCCGAGGCCTATCGTCAGATGCTGATCCAGCAGATCAAAGCTGGCATGGAAGCTGGCATGAAGCCCATGAAAGACGAAAGCGACGAGCAATTTCAAGCTCGTCAGGCGATGACCAACGTTCAGGTAGAACAACTCGAACGCGCCATCAACGAGATCGATGAGTTCACCGTGGGCCTTGCAGTAGACAGCAAACAGCAGCGCACCTTTCTGGACTTTGCCTACACTGCCGTGAGGGGTTCGCAATTAGCTCAGCAGCTTGCTGCCATGGCCGACACGAAAACGAATTTCGCCGGTTTCTTCCAGCCTAATTCGGCAGGGATGTTGATGATGGCTTCCAAAATGCAGGAGAGCGATATTGCTCAGATGGAGCAAATGTCTGGTGCTCTCCGCAAACAGTTCGAGACCATGATCGATGAAAAATCTAACCTTCCCAGCGACGAAGCCAAAGAAACCGCCAAGAGCGCAGCCAACGACTTCATGGATGCCCTGCTGGCCACCGTCAAGGCAGGTGTCATGGATGGCGGAGCGGTGCTCAATCTCACTCCCCAATCGCTCTCGCTGGTAGCAGGCGGCTTCATTGCCGACCCCACCAAGGTGGAAAGCGGCCTGAAGAAACTCGCCGAGTTGGGTAAGAATAATCCCAAGATGCCCACCGTCAAATGGAATGCCGAAAGCCACGAAGGCGTGAGTTTCCATACCTTGAGCGTACCCACGCCAGACGAGGAAGAGCCTCGCCAACTCTTCGGCGAAACGGTCGACATGGCCGTGGGGATCGGCAAGCAGTCGGTCTACTTCTCACTGGGTCGCGATTGCATCGCGGCTGCAAAAAAGGTCATCGACGATTCAGCCGCCAACCCCGGTAAGGCAATCGCTCCTATGGAACTGAGCGTTTCAATAGGTCAGATTCTTAAGACGGTAGCCGCCTTGGACCCCAAAGATGAAACCGTCCAGATGATCTCCGACGCTTTAGAAAATGAGACCGCGGGACGCGACCATGTACGCATCGTCGCTCAACCCATCGAGAACGGAGTTCGCTCCCGCTTCGAGATCGAAGAAGGGGTCATGCGCGCCATCGCCGTCGGCATCCAGGCCCAACAAATGCAAGCCGCCGGAGCAGCACGCTAAAACTGTTTCACAACCGGCAAAAAGAATCGAGCCGAGACTGGCATTTTTGCTAGTCTCGGTTTTTTTATTTTCCGAGCCCTGACTCCTGAATCGTCTTAGCCGGTGGGCCACGCCCACCGGGACCCGGATCGCGTGGCAGACCGGCTAAGGATTTAACGCCCAATTAGTTCTGGCCCACTCCGCAAGCCTGTCGGCAGCCACTATATTCTACGTTGAATACGCTTCCAAAACCTGACGATCCTCTAAATTCGAAATTCTAAAGAGGCCATCATGCAAAAAACATCACTCGTCCTAACAATCCTCGGCCAAGATCACCCCGGTTTGGTTGATTCCCTCGCCGCAATTGTGGCCGAGCATGGGGGCAACTGGGTCGAGAGCCGCATGGCGCATCTCGCGGGGCAGTTCGCCGGCATCTTGCGCGTCGAAGTAGAACCGCAGCAGGCTGAGTCACTCACCGCCGCCATCAAGAAACTTACCTCCAGCGGTCTGGAGTCGATGGTCTGCGCGGACCCAACTTCACCCCACGTCGAAGGTAGCTCAGTCGTAGAGCTTGATCTGATAGGTCTCGACCAACCCGGCATTGTACGCAAGGTGAGTCAGGTGCTCGCCGAGCGCGGAGTGAATGTGGAACAACTGGCGACCGAGTGCCTGGCCGCACCCAACACGGGTCAAAGCCTCTTCCACGCCACGGCGACCTTGCGCCTGCCCGAGGGACTGGAGGTCTCGACTCTCCGCGCTGCACTCGAACAAGTGGCGGCCGACCTGATGGTCGAACTCAAGCTGGAGTAAAAGTAGCCGTACGCCGAAACAGGTAGGCCGGAACGAGTAGCACGAGTTCCGGCAAGAAAGTCAAGAGCCGAGAGTCAAGGGCCAAGAGCCAGAAGAGTTGTAAGCTGCGATTTTCGAGGCGCGAGCCGGAATGAGGCGGAGCCTCGCAGACAGTCCGTCCCCACGCAGAGTTTGCCGCGTCGAATCTGCGACGTGGGGACGAGGTTTAGGAAGGCGCGAGTCAGAACGGGCTTCTCTTTTCTGACTAGCGCCTAACAACTTTCGCCTAGCGTCTTTCCACCGACTCGCGCCTCGAAACTCGTAACTCGAAACTAGTTCCTCTGTTTTCAAAAATTTGCTTGACAGCCCTTTCCCGCAGAGTTAGATTGCGTTAAATGGCTGATTCAGCAGCGCTAGCCGCGATGTAACACATCGCAGGGGAATGTTCGCATGCTCCAGCCCTTCTTCACCCTCGCCTCCGCCGGCTCGTTCTGCTGGTTCGTCACCAGCAGCCTCTGGATCTACCCCCACAGCCTGAGCTACTTCAACGAATCGATCGGCGGGCCGCTCAACGGGCCGGAGCACCTTTTAGGGAGCGCCGTCGATTGGGGGCAGGATCTGCGATACCTTGCACAACTGCAGGAAGAGTTGCCGTCTGATGCATTCATCGGTCTTGAGTCTAAAGGAATATCCAGTCTTTGGGAGATAGGGCTCTTACGGTGTTTGCCGATAAATGAACCGGCGGTTTGTTGCCTTGATTTAGTATCACGCGACAGATGGTCGAATAACAATAGTGAAAGATCGTCAGAGCAGTGTTGTTATGTAATGTCCGTTGATATGGTATATGGCACTAACCCAGAATCTCCAACAATTATGGCTTTGAAAAATCATAAACTGCTGCGAGAACGCGCGGAATTAGCCGCTAGTATGGTAGTTGGACAGCGCCACTTTGACCTCATTGTTAGTCGTAAGTGCCTTGACATCAAGGGGTTTTGAGTTGGCTATCCGGTGTCGGGTAGACATGACTTGATCTGCTCCACGTCGATCCCCATTTCAGTGAATTGGGCAAG